>NZ_JBVJLZ010000001.1:126823-830304 GCF_055584465.1 Dyella sp. NPDC103356 | reverse complement strand
ACCACCGTCTGCTCCACCGCATCACTGCAGCGACCGGGCGACTGATGGGGACGGCGAGAGAGGTCCCCTACCTCCGGGCGACCTAACCACTTGTATCCCGTCTTGCGGCTAATCCCGTAGCACCGGCACAGCGCACTGACATTGGCTTGCGGTTGTCGGGCCAGGGCCACGAACTCGGCTCGTAGAGACATGAGATTCCTCGCGTTCCAGGGCATGGGACACCTCGCTTCGACCTCGGCGAGGTGTAACCCATGTCCCCGAACACCTGTTACCTATGTCTCCGGTCCATACACTTCGCCGGGGGAGAGGGTTGGGGTGAGGGGGCGCTCTCAGCCCTGAGCCTGCCGCTCTTTCCGCGCCTCATACGCCTTCAAATGTGCATAAGCCGTACGCAACGGCGTGACATCTGCGCCCCCCGCGCCGCGCGCAAGCATGTCGCCCACCACATGATCGGCTTCCACCGCCTTGCCACCTTCCAGGTCGCGCAGCATCGACGCAGTCAGCGTCGAGCCTTCTTCCGTCAACACGCCACGAGCCTTGGCCAGTACGGCGTCGTGCGGCGCATGACCCGCGTGCTCGGCAACGCTGCGACACGCCTCGAGCAAGGCCAGCGTCGTTTCGCGTCCACCCGGCGCACGCATGATGTCGCCTACCGCGGCGCGCATCAGACAGGTGATTCCCGCAAGCGTGGCCAGAAATACCCACTTGTCCCACATGTCTTGCAGGATCGTATTGCTGGCGCGGGCCTCGAACTTGACGCCCTGCATGGCTTGCGCAATGGCGGCCATGCGCGCCGATGCGCTGCCGTCGCGCTCCCCGTAAGTGAGGCTATGCGAAGTATTGAGATGGCGTACCACGCCGTCGGCATCGACAGTCGCGGCAATCACGCATTGGCCACCTAGCACGCGATCCGCACCGAAGCGCTCATCCAGGCGATCCATGTGCTGCATGCCGTTCAATAGCGGCAAAATCGCCGTGTCCGGCCCGACCGCCGGTGCGATATCTGCGATGGCCTGATCCAGATCGTAGGCTTTGCAGCTCAGCAGGATCAGGTCGTAATGGCTGTTCAATGTTGCGGCAGTGACGGTCGGCGGTGCGTCGCGATGAAAGTCGCCGGTGCTGCTGCGTATCGTCAAACCCGTTTCGGCCAGCTTTGCGGCACGGGCCGGGCGTACGAGAAAAGTCACGTCCTGCTGGTTTTCCAGCAAGCGCCCGCCAAAGTAACCGCCGGTGGCGCCCGCGCCGACAACCAGGATACGCATCGCTTTTCTCCGCCAAAAGGTTAGTGGGAAGTATGGACTGGCTCCCCCCGATTCAATTGCCGTCCGTTCCATCCCATGCATTCAGATGCGGCCCGAACGGCTCACGCTGTTGCCGGACGACGCAGAAGCGGTGGCCGCTGGGCGCTTCCATGACCCACCAGCGGTCGCGTACCAGGTTGACGCGCTTGGCGCCGAGCTTTTCCAGTCGGGAGGCTTCCGCTTCGATATCGTCGGTTTCGATATCCAGATGCACCCGGCTTTCGTGGGTCACCTTTTGCAGCAAGATGATCGGCTCGTCGGCCGCGGTCCGCAGTTCGGCGTACTTGCCGTCGCCGTCCTGGTCGAGCGTGACGATGGGCTTGCCCAGCGCGCGGCTCCAGAATTCGGCGGCTTCTTTAAGGTCCCCGGCTTGGCAGTCCAGCACCAGGGTAGATAATCGGCTGTGGTGCATAAGAGAATCTCCTCCGGTCAGGCCGGGCAGTGTCCGCCGGGCCGGGTGAAGAAATCGACGTGGCCGTCGTCAAATCGCTAACCAACGATATCGAAGGAGTAAGGCAATGCCCTGGCTGGTCCTGCTTTCCGCACTGTGCATGCCTGTGGTGGCATGGTTTTCCCAGCACGGGGCATTTGGCCCGGACATTGGCACGATTTCCGACAGTTACCCCACGTTGCTGGGAGCCGCTGGCTATGCGTTCGCCATCTGGGGTCCGATTTTCCTGTTCAATATCGTGTTCGCGATCTGGCAATGCAGTAACCGCCGGCACGACTCGGCGATGTTGCGCGTACGTATCGCGTCGCTGATCGCGTTCGCATTGACGTCGGTGTGGATGGTGGTGTTTTCGCAGCAGCAGTTCTGGCTGGCGTTGGCGGCGATCTGGGCCAGCCTGGTCTGCCTGGTCTATGCGGCGTACTGGCTGTCGCGGCAACGCCCCGCGCCGGACGCGCTGAGTTTTTGCGCCTGGCTGCCGCTGTCGTTGCACGCAGGCTGGGTGTCGCTGGCAGCGTTTCTCAATACCGCCCAGGTGATCGTGGCCTTTCGTCTGCTGCCACTGGACGACATGCTGCCGTGGAGCATCGGCCTGCTGGTGCTGGCGGCCTTGTTGCTGCTGATCGCCAACGCACGCATGGGCGGCAATGTGATCTATGCACTGGCAGCGGCATGGGCCTTGGCGGCGATTTACCTCAAGCAATCCATCGGCACGTTGGCCGGTGCGCCGACGATGGCTTTGGCGGTCGTGGCCGTGGCGGCGGTGCTGGTGTTGCAGACGCTATGGCTACGCATCAAAGCGAAGTCGATATAAAACATCTACCGGCGTGAGTCGGGAGACAGCAAAGATGATTCGGTGCAGTCGCAACCCGTGCGATGGACGTTTGGAACAATGCTGTGGTCACAGGGGAAATCACCTTTTCGACCATCTCGCACCGCAAGCGACATCGGCGCGGGCATTTGTTCCTGTCGCATTGAAATCATGGAGAGAAGTGCAATGGGTAGAACTCATATATTTAAGCGCTTGATCATCGCATGTGCTATGGCGTGTGCCGCATTTGTCAGTGTAGGAGCATCGGCAACTAACGTTGTAACCGTTACCCAGTCTGCGACGGTTCCGGCGGGAAGCACGGGCGCTTGGGCTACGACAATTACCGCGCAATGCCCACCCGGTTACGTGGTTACAGGCGGTGGATTCAAGGGGAACGAATATTCTGGCGAATATATGCCGGTCGTTTCAGTCAACAATGTCATGGGTTTCGTCGCAAGCCCCTCGTTTACGGTTATTGCCAGCGTACCGACCGACGCCGGGGACGGTTGGAGCGTTACGGGCCTCGCGTATTACTACACGGAAGTACCGGCAACGGTATACGCTCGTTGCATGATGTAACGGGGTTGATCGATGCATCAGAGAGTCATGGGATATTGGCCGAGTCTGATGCGCATCCAAAAATAAAGGCGCCGTTGGGCGCCTTTATTTTTGGATGAAGCGCGTTCTCAGTTCGGCTGTGCCAGATCGTCCAGCAGAGCCTTCAGGAAGCGCGCGGCTTCGCCGCCAGTGGCAGCGCGGTGATCGAAGGTGAGCGAGATCGGCATGCGGCGATGCACTTCGATACCGCCCATCACGGCGACCACATCGTGGCTGAGCTTGCCCGCACCGACGATCGCCACGCACGGCGGCACCACGACCGGCGTCGCGTAGCGGCCGGCGAACATGCCGAAGTTGGACAGGCTGATGGTGTAGCCGGAAAGCTCCGACGCCGGGATCGAACGGTCTTCGACCTGCGTGCGCAGACGCTTGATGGCGGCGCGCACGCCGGCACCGTCGAGTACGTCGGCATTGCGCAGCGCCGGCACGAACAGGCCTTCCTCGGTGTCCACGGCGATGCCGATGTCCACGTGCGGATGCAGCGTGCGGGTGAGGTTCTTGCCGTCGAACCACGCGTTCAGCGCCGGCACGCTCTTGCAAGCGGTGACGATGGCGCGGATCAGACGAGCGGTGATGTCCTGCTTGCCGATCCAGGCATGCAGGTCGGCATCGTCGACCAGGGTGGTCGGCACGACCTGGGCATGCGCATCGGCCATCACACGGGCCATGTTGCGGCGGACGCCCTTGAGCTGCTCCGGCTGGCCGCTGGCGTGCACGCTCGGCGAAGAGGTGCGTACCGGCTTGCCTGCGAGCGAGGTCGGGCCACGTGCCGGTTCCGGCTCGGGCAGGCGCGGAGCCAGGTGGCGGCCGGCGTCTTCGTGCACGGCGCGTGCAGGTGCGGCGCCCAGCGGAGCCGAACCGTTGGCAGCGGCGTCCTTGACGTCCTTCATGGTGACCACGCCGCCGTCGCCGGTGGGGCGCACACGGCTAAGGTCGACCTTGAGCTTCTTGGCCAGCGCGCGTACGGCCGGCACGGCCTTCACACCGCCGACCGAGCTGAGCTGTTCGACGTGCACATGATTGCCGCTGACCATTGCGCCGACCACGGTGCCTTCGTCTTCGCGATCACCCTTGGACTCGGCAATCTCGCCGCCTTCGTCGGAAGCGACGACCTTGGCGCTGTTGTCCGACGCGGCACTGCCGACGCTCTTCTTCGGGCCGTGATGGTGGCCGGTGGACTCGGCTTCGGCGCGCTGCTTGGCGTTCGGGTCGGGCTCGAACTCGGCCAGTGCGGCGCCGGTCTCGATGATGTCGCCGGCGGCGCCGTGCAGCTTGGTGACCTTGCCGGTATAGGGCGAGGGTACATCGACCACGGCCTTGGCCGTTTCCATCGACACCAGCGGGGCGTCGAGCTTGATGGTGTCGCCTACCTTGACGTGCCACTCGACGACGGTTGCGTCGGGAAGGCCTTCGCCGAGGTCGGGGAGGTAAAAGGTTTTGATGTCGGCCATGAGTTTGGTTCTCTAGGTATGGCTTGAATGTTCTTGGAGCGTCGCCCCGGCGAAGGCCGGGGCCCAGTGTCTTTCAGTGTGCGGGAAGGTTTTGTGTGCTTCGCACGCCATCTTTCACTGGGTCCCCGCTTGCGCGGGGATGACGCTTCCCTGTAGGTAGTTTAGGACGCAGCCAATGTTTTCTTCGCCGCTTCCACCACGCGCTCCGTGCTCGGGAGATATTTCATCTCCAGGCGGAACAGCGGGATGTGCGTGTCGAAACCGGTGACGCGTTCGACCGGCGCGAGCAGGTCGTACATGCACTCCTCGGCCAGGCGCGCGGCGATCTCGGCACCGAAGCCAGCGGTCTTGGGCGCCTCGTGCACGATCACGCAACGACCGGTCTTCTGCACCGATTCAGCGATGGTGTCGAAGTCGAGCGGGGTCAGCGTGGCCACGTCGATCACTTCGGCGCTGATGCCTTCCTCGGCCAAGGCGTCGGCGGCTTCAAGCGCTTCCTTGACCTGCGCACCCCAGGTCACGATGGTGACGTCGGTGCCGTCGCGCAGCACGAAGCACACGTCCAACGGCAACGCCTCGCCGTCGTCCGGCACTTCTTCCTTGTACTGGCGATAGATGCGCTTGGGCTCGAAGAACATCACCGGATCCGGATCGCGGATCGCGGCAAGCAACAGGCCATAGGCACGCGCAGGCGACGAAGGCATCACCACGCGCAGGCCCGGGATATTGGTGAACAGGTGCTCGTTCGCCTCGGAGTGATGCTCCGGCGCGCGAATGCCACCGCCCCACGGTGCGCGCCACACGGCCGGCACGGTGATGCGGCCGCGCGTGCGGTTGCGCAGGCGGGCGGCGTGGCAGGCGATCTGCTCCATCATCGGATAGATGAAGCCTTCGAACTGCGCTTCGGCGACCGGTTTCATGCCTTGCGCGGCAAGACCCACGGTGACACCGGCAATGGTGGTTTCGTCCAGCGGCGTATCGAGTACGCGCAATTCGCCGAACTTTTCCTGCAGGCCCTGGGTGGCGCGGAACACGCCGCCGTTGACGCCGACGTCTTCGCCCAGCACCACGACGGAATCGTCGTGAGCCATTTCATAGGCAAGCGCCTGGGTGACGGCTTCGATAAGAGTGATTTGTGCCATGGCTCAGTGGGCCTTCTTGTCGAGCGAAATAACCAGATCGCGCTGCTTGGCGAGATCGGCGGGTACTTCGGCAAAGGTGTAGTCGAACATCGCGGTGACCGGCTGGGTCTTGGTTTCCAGGTAGGCGTTGACTTCGTTATCCATCCAGTCGTCGCACTCGGCCTTCCACGCTTCTTCCTTCGCGTCGTCCCACACGCCCTTGGCGACCAGCCAGTTGCGCAGGCGCACCATCGGCTCCTTCGCCCAGGCGTCTTTCACTTCCTGCTCGCCGCGGTAACGGCGGGCGTCGTCGGCAGTGGTGTGGTCGGAGAGGCGATAGGTGACCGCCTCGATCACGCTGCCACCTTCGCCGTTGCGCGCGCGATCGAGCGCATCTTCCATCGCCTTGCGCACCGCGATGATGTCGTTGCCGTCGACCTGGATCGAGAACAGGCCCGCGGCGATACCTTTCTGTGCGAGCGTCGGCGCGCCGGACTGGATCTTGCGCGGCACCGAGATCGCCCACTGGTTATTCACAATCACCGCCACCATCGGCAGGTTCTGTGCGCCGGTGATATTGATGGCGCCGTAAAAGTCGCCCTTGGACGAGCCGCCGTCGCCGATCATGCACACGGCCACGCGCTTCTCGTTGCGGATCTTGAACGCCAGCGCGGAACCGGCGGCGTGCAGGCATTGCGTCGCGATCGGCACCGACCAGGCAAAGTCATGGCGAGCCGGCTCGTTCTGGTAGTCGTTGCCGCGCTCGTCGCCGCCCCAGTACATATAGACCTCGCGCGGCTGCACGCCGCGATACAGCTGGGCGCCGTACTCGCGATAGCTCGGCGCCAGCACGTCTTCGGGCTTCATGGCGCTGCCGACGCCGACATGCGCGGCTTCGTGGCCCAGACACGAGGCGTAGGTGCCGAGCTTGCCGGTACGCTGCAAGGCGACCGACTTGGCATCGAACACGCGGGTGGACAGCATCAGCTTGTAGAGCTCGACCATATGGTTGAGGTCTTTGGCAAACTCCGGCAGATCGTCACGGACCTGCTTGCCCTCGGCGTCGAGGTATTGCAGGTATTCGATTTCGAATTTGGCTGCGATGGACACGACTTGCTCCCAAAACGGGTAAGGTAGAAATAATTGTGGGGGAGGTGCGGCCTATCCAGTGAGGCCGTCACGCGGGGATTCCTCAGCCTTCGTACCCCTTCCAGCGGGGGTGAGGCTTTCCCAAGACCGCCTTTGATAACAGGCTCTTATGTTGCGCCGCAAGGTACGGTGCAGCATGAATGCGCGTGTTTTTCCGCCGGAAGCCTTGCATTACAGGGAGTTGCAAGCGGGCGGCTCGAATGGGCGACCGGAGAGCCGAAGCGTCGGTTGGGCTCTCGCTCATCCTGGCCGGTGTCCTTGAGCAGCCGTCCGGCCACCCCCATCCCCATGAACCGTTACCATCGCCACTTTGCGCCATCAGCGATTCGGAATGACCACGAACCAACGCGATCTCGAAGCCGGTATCGAACTGGACCTGGATGGACGGCTCACCTACGGCGGCTACCTGCGTCTGGATGTGCTGCTTTCCGCGCAACGGCCTTTGAGCGATCCGCCGCATCACGACGAGACGCTGTTTATCGTGCAGCACCAGGTGGCCGAGCTGTGGATGAAACTGCTCATTCACGAACTCAAGGCGGCGATCGTGTGCCTGCAGCGCGACGAGCTCGATACCTGCCTGAAAATCCTGGCGCGCGTGAAACAGGTGCAGCGCCAGTTGTTCGAGCAGTGGGCGGTGCTGGAGACGCTTACTCCGTCGGAATACCTGGAGTTTCGCGACGTGTTGGGCCCTTCGTCCGGTTTCCAGTCGCTGCAGTATCGGCAGATCGAATTTCTGCTCGGCAACAAGAATGCGCAGATGCTCAAGGTGTTTGCCTATGACCCGGTCGCCGAAGCGAGCTTGCGCGACGTACTTGAAGCGCCGAGCCTGTACGACGAATTCTTGCGATATCTCGCGCGCCGCGGCCACGACGTGCCGGCGGACTTGCTCAGCCGTGACGTGACGCAGCCGCATCAGCGTGACGAACGGCTGTTGCCGGTGTTCAAGCATATCTACGAGCATCGCACAGAGTGCTGGCCGGAATATCACATGTGCGAACAGCTGGTGGACATGGAGGAAAGTTTCCAGCTTTGGCGTTTCCGCCATATGAAAACCGTGGAGCGCATCATCGGCCATCGTCGCGGTACCGGGGGTTCGTCCGGTGTGTCGTTCCTGAAGAAGGCCTTGGACCTGGAATTCTTTCCGGAGTTGCTCGACGTGCGCACGGTGCTGGGCCGTTAAAGACCAGGAGCCCGTGGCTCCCGGTCTTGGAGTATCAATAGCGCTTTAGAACGAGGCGCGTCTGTTTGCCCGATCGGCCTCCATCGATTCCATCAGGGTTGGCGCAAATCCCGTCGTGTCAACGCACTCGAGCACACGCGGAGGTCTGACCCCTTCGGCCATGAATGCGCCCGCGGCTCGATTGACGCAGCTCGATACCGGGTTGTAGGTGAAGCCGTGCGCTACCAGGCCACGCGCATAGATCATGCTGGCATTGGGGACCTGGGCAAACGCCTTCATGGCGCCTTGTCGCGGTGTGAAAGGGTCGAACTCGGCCTGGACCAGTACAAGATTTTCGATTTGCGACAAGTGCTCGATAGGTGGACGCGGAGGGCTGGGTTGCCGCCAATAGGCGCATAGTGGATAGGTTTCATCGCTTCCGCCGATCGGGAATTGATGTGCGAAAGCGGTTCCCCATTGCGCCCATTCGGACGGTGAGGGAATAGGAGAAGTGTTTTGACATTGAACGGTCCACAAAACCGAGCTGGCGTTGTTCATGTCCAGTCGCGAGGGTTGTTCTGGAGGTGTGAACAGGCCTGGGGCGAAGAGTCGGGCAAGTGTCCGCGCCTCCTGATCCACCATCTGATCGGCGCTGAAGCGATGCGTTCGGATAGTGTCCAATAGCTGTTCAAGCTGCAGCCGAGGCTGTTGCCTGAATTGTTCCTGGAAAAACGCCGCGGCCATCACCGCCTCCGGGGAGCCGGTCGACTTACGCACGATTTCCCTGAATCTGCTATCCAGAGCGATGAAGCGCTGCTGTATCTCGTCGCCGGTCGCACCCAAGCTGTAGTTTTCCGGTGCGGAAAGAATCTTGTCGACAACGAATCGCTCGAAGATTTCCTGGCGGCTGGAGGCTTTGGGTAAGGCGTTCTGGTAAAGATCTCGAGTCCAGTCGACGTTGGAGTCGAGAATCATCCGGTCGACATGTTGAGGAAACATGCCGCCATACCAGGCACCAAGCTCGGTGCCATAAGACACCCCCCAATAGCTGATCTTCTCCTCACCGAGCAACTGGCGGACGAGATCCATGTCATGGGCCGTTTGTTCGCTGGTGATATAGGGCGCCAGAGGATTCGATTGGCAGCCGCGCGCCGACACCTGTGCATGTTCGTTGAGCGCAAGGATGTTCGCCGGGCTGCGGTTGTCGGTGATGTTGTCGTAGGGCTGCAACCATTCATCCGATTGGCAAAGCAGGGCCGTACTGTCTTCACTCCCCTTGATGCCGCGCGGCGTCATGCCGATAAGGTCGAATTGTTCGCTGATACGACGCTTTTCCGGCGAGCTGCTGCCTTCCCACTCCCAATCGGCGACCAATGACGCCGTATAAAATCCTGCGGGAATGCCCGGGCCGCCGGGATTGATGAACAGCACGCCGCGGCGCTTCTGCGGATCGCGAGCGGACACACGCATCAGGGCGATCTTGATGACACCTTCAGCTGGCGCGGCGTGATCCTTGGGGACCTCGATCGTGGCGCATTGCAGGCGATTGGTCAGTTCGGGAAAGGCATCGGTGTAGTCCGGGCAATCCTGCCAAGGTATTGCGGGCGTTTGGGCTATTCCCAGAAGTGGCGTGAGCAACAGCAAAGACAGCGTCAAGAGGCGATATCGCAAGGACATAGAGCACCGGGTGCAGAAGTGAGGTTGAGCGCCTGCTCGCGCCTGACATGCGGCACGTCCAGGGGTCGCATGAGCGACTCTAAGCAACCTGTCGCCGCGGGCCTGCCGGATTCCTGCTATATGTCTGGTCGTCCATGACCTCTATGGCCTTCACGGCCCAACCCGGGAGCGTGTTGCCCTCTGTGGCAATTGACGATCCCGGTAGCGACATGTTTCTCTTGAGTTGATCGCAATTTCTTGCGAGTACCGGATGAAACGAGGGAACGCATGACCGAAACCACTTCCAGCGCAGCCACGACGCCCGATTTTCCCAAGACACTGGGGCACCCGCGTCCGCTGTGGATGCTGTTCATGACCGAGTTCTGGGAGCGCTTCGCGTTCTACGGCATTCGCTGGGCGCTGGTGCTGTACATCGTGGCGCAGTTCCACGGTGGCGATGCGACCGGTGAACAGCCGGCCAGCCGAACTTACGGTGCCTACCTCGCGCTGGTCTACGCGGCGGCGATCTTCGGTGGCTATGTGGCCGATCGGGTGCTGGGTTATCAGCGCTCGATCCTGGTCGGTGCGGCGGTGATGGCGCTGGGCCTGTTCATGATCGCGGTGCCCAATCAGCAGATATTCGAGATCGGGCTGGCCACGATCATCGCCGGCAATGGCCTGTTCAAGCCCAACATCTCCACCATGGTCGGCAAGCTCTATGGCATCACCGACGAGCGGCGCGACAGTGGCTTCACCATTTTCTACATGGGCATCAATCTCGGCGCGCTGATCGCGCCGGTGCTGACCGAGTATCTCGCCAAGGCAGTGTTCGGCAGCAACGCGATGCCGAGCTACAAGTACGTATTCATCGCATCGGGTGTGGGCATGCTGATCAGCCTGTGCTGGTTCTGGGTGGGCCGGCGCGGGCTCAAGTCGGTCGGCGTGGCGCCTCCCGGCAGCGAGAGCGTGATGCGCGTGGTGTACGTATTGCTGGGCGCGGCCGCTGCGGTGCCGGTGATGTATTTCCTGCTGGCTTCCGGCGCGGGCTTTCTGCAGTGGGTACTGAGTGCGCTCTTTATCGTGCTGTCATTGTTGCTGCTGGTCGAAGGCATTCGCGAAGGCAAGGTGCAGCGCGATCGGGTTATCGCGATGCTGATCATCTTCGCCTTCAACGTGCTGTTCTGGATGTTCTTCGAGCAGGCCGGCAGTTCGTTCACCTTTCTCGCCGACAAGATCGTCAATCGCCAGCTGGGCGACTTCAATTTCCCCACGGCCTGGTTCCAGTCGGTCAATTCGCTGGCGATCATCACCATCGCGCCGATCCTGGCCGTGATATGGGTGCGCATGGGCCGCAGCAATCCTTCGATTCCGCGCAAGTTCGGTCTGGGCCTGATCTTCAACGGGCTGGCCTTTGCGTTGCTGATGCTCGCGTTGTCGGGCATGGTCGACGCGAACGGCAAGATCCCGTTCTGGACCCTCTTCATGGTCTATGTGATCCAGTCGGTGGGCGAGCTGTGCCTTTCGCCGATCGGCCTGTCGATGGTGACCAAACTGGCCCCGCTGCGCCTGGTCGGGTTCGGCATGGGTGGCTGGTTCCTTTCTACCGGCATCGGCAACAACCTGTCGGGTATCTTTGCCGGCCATGTGTCGGGTGAGACGGGCATGACCACGCAGTCGGCCCTGAGCGGCTACACGTTTGGCTTCTGGTCGCTGATGGGGGCCGGCGTGCTGCTTTTCCTGATCGCGCCGCTGATCAACAAGCTGATGCATGGTGTGAAATAGCGTCAGTTTTGATGGGGCGGCAGTTACGCCGCCATTGACGAACGTCGCCGTCACGGCTAAATGTCGGTGTTTTCGCGCACGGTCAGCCGACCGATGAAGGGGTGCATGAACAACGCCAGTCAAGCCGTGGCACCGGGCGTGCCCGATTTTCCCGATACCCTCGGCCATCCGCGTCCCTTGTGGATGCTGTTCATGACCGAGTTCTGGGAGCGTTTCGCGATCTACAGCGTGAGCTGGGCGCTGGCGCTGTACATCGTGGCGCAGTTCTACCACGGCGATCCGTCCGGGCAGGCGTGGGCGAGCAAAATCTATGGCGCCTATACCGCGTTGGTCTATGCCACCGGCATTTTTGGCGGCTATATCGCCGACAAGGTGATCGGTTACCAGCGGTCGATCCTGCTGGGCGCCGTGGTGATGGCGATCGGCCTGTTCACCGTCATGCTGCCCTCGCGCGACGCGATGCTTTATGGCCTGTCCATGGTCATCGTGGGCGACGGGCTGTTCAAGCCGAATATCTCCTCGATGGTCGGGCAGCTCTATCGTCCCGACGATGAAAGGCGGGATCGCGGTTTTACGCTGTTCTATATGGGAATCAACGCGGGCGCGTTTGCCGCGCCGCTGGTCACCGGCTGGATGGCCAGTTACTTCACCAGCACGCCGCTGGTGGAGAACTATCGGATCGTGTTCGGCGCCGCGGGCGCCGGCATGGTGTTGAGCTTTCTGTGGTTCTGGTTCGGCCGTCGCGGTTTGCGCGGGGTCGGCCGGCCGCCGCAGGGCGCCGAGGGCAAGCAGCGCGTGCTGTGGGTGATTGGTGGCATGGCGCTGTCCGTGCCGGTCATCTACTTCGTGTTGGCGCAGATCGGCGCGATCGGCTTGCAATGGCTGCTCGGTCTGCTGTTTATCGGCGTGGCGGTGATGCTACTGGGCGAGGCCGCGCGGCAGGGTCGCGTGCAGGTGCAGCGGGTGGTGGCGATGCTGATCATCTTCGCCTTCAACCTGCTGTTCTGGATGTTCTACTTCCAGCTCGGCACGTCGTTCAACTTCCTGGCCGAGACGATGGTCGATCGCAAGATGTTCGGCGGTTGGTCGTTCCCGGTCGGCTGGTTCCAGTCGATCAGTCCGCTGGCGATCATTGTGTTGGCACCGGGCGTGAGCATCATCTGGGCCTTGCTGGCGCGTCGGCACAAGGAGCCTTCGATCCCGCGCAAGTTCGGCCTGGGCCTGGTCTTCAACGGCCTGGGGTTCCTGGTGCTGGTGTACGCGCTGGCGCGACTGATCGATCCGCAGGGACTGATTCCGTTCTGGCCGTTGGCCGCTTGCTATGTGCTGCAGACCGTCGGTGAGCTGTGCCTGTCGCCGATCGGCCTGTCGATGGTGACCAAGCTGGCGCCGCCCAAACTGGTGGGCCTGGCAATGGGCGGCTGGTTTCTGTCGCTGGCTGTCGGCGGCAATCTGTCGGGCCTGCTGGCTGGCCATATCAGTGGCGCGACCGGCATGACTGCCGCTTCGGCGCTGGACGGCTTTACTTTCAGCTTCTGGCTGCTGGCCGGTGCGGGCGTGCTATTGCTGCTGATCTCGCCGTTGATCAATCGGTTGATGCATGGGGTGAAGTGATGGTTGAGGGGCCGGTTCAAGCGACGTGATTGTGCCCCTAGAACTTTTCCTATCCGTCGTCCCGGCGAAGGCCGGGATCCAGCGCCTTACGCTTCGATGTGCGAAGACGCTGGGCCCCGGCCTTCGCCGGGGCGACGGTGGAAACAGAGGTTAGTTCGAGGTTCCCTGAGGTTGCGATGTGCTACTCGGTAGCACAAGCCGACGGCTGATCCGACAACGAAACAAAGCGGCGGCTTTGCCCGTCGTACGCTTCCACCATGCCGCTCTCGATGTCATACACCCAGCCATGCAGGCTGAGCCGCCCCTGTTCCAGCGCCAGCGCAACGCAGGGATGCGTGCGGATATTCACGAGCTGTGCGACGACGTTGTCATGCACCATCGCATGGATGGCCGCGCACTCTGAGGTATGCGCGTGAGCGCTGTTGATCGCCTTGGCGGTGTCGGCATAACGCAGCCAGCGCCGCACGGCGGGCATGGCGGTCAGGTCGGCATCGGTGGCGATCGCCTTCATGGCGCCGCAATCGGAATGGCCGCAGATCACCACGTCGCTGACGCCAAGCGCGACTACGGCATATTCGATCGATGCCGATACGCCGCCAGGTTCGGGTCCATAGGGCGGCACGATATTTCCCGCGTTGCGCACGACGAACAGTTCACCCGGCTCGCATTGGGTGATCAGCTCCGGTACCACGCGGCTGTCGGAGCAGGCGATAAAGAGCGCTTGCGGGTTCTGGCCGGCAGCCAGGCGCCGGAACAGCGCCGAGCGCTCCGGGAATGCATCGCGCTGGAACCGCTTTACGCCATCGACGAGGTCTTGCATGGTTCGGTGTGACTCACGGCCTTGACTGCACGCATTGTCCCACGACAGGCCATGCCTAGCGTGGCAGGTCCAACAGCTTGTCGAGAATACGCTCCAGCCACACGCGTTCTTCCTGGTCGAGCTTGGCCAGCACTTCACGTTCGCGCGCACGGGCCATCGGCGCGACTTCGTCATGCAACTTCCAGCCGGCCTCGGACAGGCCCAGCACCGAGCGGCGCTTGTCGCCGTTGTGGGTTTCCCGATTGACCCGGCCTGCTTCGACCAGGCGGGCGAGGGCGCGGCTGACGGCCACCTTGTCCATGGCGGTGCGTTCGGCCACCTCGCGTGCCGACAGGCCGTCGAAACGGGCAAGCACGGCCATGACACGCCATTCCGTCACGCTGAGGTCGTAACGTTTCTGGTAGTCGTCGGCGATCCCCTGGCTGATCGTGTTGGACAGGATCGACAGGCGGTAGGGCAGGAACCGTTCGAGTTCCAGGGGGGCGTGGTCGGGCGTCTTGGTGTCAGGCACTGGTGCGGTGGTCCTTGCAAATGGTTTCAAATGTAACTATAACGTGAGGCTTATCCGGATGGTCGCACGCTTGAAGGTGCCGGCCATCGTGTACAGCCCGACGACGGAGAGCATCATGAGCGCGCAGCCCAATCTTGGCATGCAAGTCACCACGTTCGAGAACCCGATGGGGATCGACGGCTTCGAATTCGTCGAATTTGCCGCCCCCGCCGGCCGCGGCGAAGAGCTGCACCAGCTGTTCCGCAGCATGGGCTTCACTGCCGTGCTCAAGCATAAGAGCCGGGCGATTACCGTTTATCGCCAGGGCGGCGTGAATTTCCTGGTCAACGAAGACCCCGATTCGTTCGCTGCCGACTTCGCCGGTCAGCACGGCCCCTGCGCGGCGGGTTTTGCCATCCGCTTCAAGAAGCCCGGTGCCGAGGTCTACCAGACTGTGCTCGGCAACGGTGGCGAGGCGATCAGTGCGAAAGAAGTCACCAAGGCGGTCAACGCGCCGGTGGTGAAGGGGATCGGCGACTGCATGCTGTATCTGATCGATCGCTATGGCGATGCGGGCAGCATCTACGGCGACGATTACCTGCCGATCGCGGGCGTCGACCAGCATCCGAAGGGCTTCGGTCTGACCTTCATCGACCACCTGACGCACAACCTGTATTTCGGCAACATGCAGAAGTGGTCGGACTACTACGAGCGACTGTTCAACTTCCGCGAGATTCGCTACTTCGATATCAAGGGCGTCAAGACCGGCCTGGTGTCCAAGGCGATGACCGCGCCGGACGGCATCGTGCGTATTCCGCTCAATGAATCGAGCGACCCGAAATCGCAGATCAATGAATACCTCGACAGCTACAAGGGCGAGGGCATTCAGCACATTGCCTGCTTTACCGACAATATCTACGACACTGTCGAAGCGATGCGCGAGCGCGGCGTGGAGTTCCTCGACACGCCCGATACCTATTTCGACGTGATCGACATGCGTATTCCCGATCATGGCGAGGACGTGCCGCGCCTGGCCAGGAACAAGATCCTGATCGACGCCGATCCGGAGACCAAGCAGCGCAAACTGCTGCAGATCTTTACGCAGAACAATATCGGGCCGATCTTTTTCGAGATCATCCAGCGCAAGGGCAACGAAGGTTTCGGCGAAGGCAACTTCACCGCGCTGTTCGAGTCGATCGAGCGCGATCAGATGAAGCGCGGCGTGCTTTAAAATATCAGGAGCGCACCGGCACATGCCGGCGCGCTCCTGCGTTCTTCAAGTCGGGAGGTGCGCGCCCGGCAGGTTGTGCATGCTGAAGCCGAGGGCCAATGCCGCAATGATGCCGATAATGGCAAGGCCAAAACCCACGATCATGGCAATAGCCTGGATCATGAAGTAGAGCCTGAGCTTGCCCAGTGCCGTTTTCGCGGCGATGGCATCGTCGCGCTGCTGGGCCTGTTCAAGCGCATTGGCCGTTTGCAGCAACAGGATGCTCAGCCAGATGGGCAGCCACATCACCAACAGCCCGAGGCCGAACGAAATCAGTACGTATAGCCCGCAAAAGACCAGCTGGACAATGGCCAGAAATTTGATCCAGCCTTTGCCCTGTGCCAACGGGTCAATGAGTTCGGAAACACTGACGCCGCCGTTTCCAAACGGCGGAGGATTAAACTGAGACGACATGATTTTCCCCTTCATGCATGAATAAGACCGCCGTCTTTGCGGCGGTATGGCGAAGGTAGCAGCAAACGGCGGCAGACTGGTAAGACCGCCGGGCAAATTCAAAAGGAAGCGATGATGAGCGAGCAGGCAGGTTATCAATCCGGGTTTGGCAACGAGTTTGCCAGCGAGGCTATCGCGGGGGTCTTGCCGACAGGCCAGAATTCGCCGCAGAAAGTCGCCCATGGCCTTTATGCCGAGCAACTGACCGGCAGCGCTTTTACCGCCCCGCGGCCGACCAACCGGCGCAGCTGGCTGTATCGGATCCGCCCGGCAGCGATGCACAAGCCGTTTGCGGCACGCGACCATGCCAGTTTTCACAACCGTTTCGATGAGGCTCCCGCCACCCCGAACCAGCTGCGCTGGGACCCGTGGCCGATGCCCGAGCAGCCGACCGATTTCATCGATGGTCTGATCACCTTGGCCGGCAACGGCAGCGCCGCCGAACAGGCTGGCTGCGGTATCCATATCTATGCTGCCAACTGCTCGATGCAGGGCCGCTTTTTCTACGACGCCGATGGCGAATTACTGATCGTGCCGCAGCAGGGTCGGTTGCGTCTGGCGACCGAGCTGGGTGTGCTCGACGTCAAGCCGCTGGAGATCGCGGTGATTCCGCGTGGCGTGCGTTTTCGCGTGGAGCTGCTCGACGGCCACGCACGCGGTTACGTCTGCGAAAACTTCGGTGCGCTGCTGCGCCTGCCCGACCTCGGGCCGATCGGCGCCAACAGCATGGCGCTGCCACGCGATTTTCTCACGCCGCACGCAGCTTACGAAGACGTCGAAGGCGACTTCGAATTACTGGCGAAATTCCAGGGCAGCCTGTGGTCAGCGCGCATCGATCATTCGCCGCTGGACGTGGTGGCCTGGCACGGCAACTACGCGCCCTACAAGTACGACCTGACGCGGTTCAATACGGTCGGTTCGATCAGTGTCGACCATCCCGATCCGTCGATCTTTACCGTGCTGACCTCACCCAGCGATACGCACGGCACGGCCAATATGGATTTCGTGATCTTTCCGCCGCGTTGGCTGGTGGCCGAACATACCTTCCGCCCGCCGTATTTCCATCGCAATATCGCCAGCGAGTTCATGGGCCTGATCGAGGGCGTCTACGATGCCAAGGCCGGCGGCTTCGCGCCAGGCGGTGCCAGCCTGCATAACTGTATGAGCGGCCATGGTCCGGATGCGGGTACGTTCGAAAAAGCCAGCAACGCGCCGCTGGACAAGCCCGATCACCTGACCGGTACGATGGCTTTCATGTTCGAGACGCGCAAAGTGATCCGCCCGACCCGGCAGGCGCTGGCAGCGCCGCAATTGCAAGGCGATTACTATCAGTGCTGGCAGGGCATCACCAAGCATTTCAAGGAGCCTGGCGCATGACGCGCGCACTATCGTTACTTCTTTTGAGCCTTGGCCTTGCGGCCTGCAACGGGCATGACAAGCCGGTGGATCAGCCGGCGGCAGCCTCATCGGCAGCGGCACAGCAGCATGCCCAAGCCGTTCTCGCCTCCGGGCCGACATCTGATGTCGCCAAGCCCGCGGCAGCGGCGAGCACGCTGGCCAGCCCGCCGCAGGCGGCGAGCTACAGCGGTTATGGCGACCTGCATTTCGGCTTGAGCGAAGCGGATTTCCGCAAGAACTGGGGCGATCTCAAAGGCGGTTCCGCGGCTGCCGGTTCCACCTGCACGGTTCTCTATCCGATCTGGATCAAGCAGATGCCGCCGGACATCGGTTTCATGTTCGAAGACGACAAGTTCGTGCGCTTCGATGTCAGGACGGCCAAAGAAGCGGCACCCGGCGGCGGCAAGGTCGGCATGACCGTGGAGCAGATTGCGGCGCTTTATCCGGCCGCAGAAAAGCAGCCGCAAAAGTACGATGCGGACGCGGTCGATATGCGCGTGCCCGGCGACCACGGTGCGGTGCTGCTGTTTCAGGCGGACAAGAGCGGTAAGGTCAACGCATGGCGCGTGGGTCTGCCGCCACAAGTGGATTACGTAGAAGGTTGCGGCTGAGGAGCCATGCATGAAATTGGGTAGTCTCAAAGAGGGCGGCCGCGACGGCAGCCTGATCGTTGTCAGCCGCGACCTGACTCGTGCCGTACGTGCCAAGGGCATTGCATCGACGCTGCAGGCGGCTCTGGATGACTGGTCCAGCAGTGCACCGCGCTTGAATGCGCTTTATGCCGAGCTCAACGACGGCAAGGCCGCGGATGCGTTCGACCTGGATATGACCGCATTGGCTGCACCGTTGCCGCGCGCCTATGAGTTTGTCGACGGTAGCGCCTACCTGCCGCACGTGGAGCGTGTACGTCGCGCACGTGGTGCGGAAGTGCCGGAAAGTTTCTACACCGATCCGCTGATGTATCAGGCGACCAGTGCCGGTTTTCTTGGCCCGCGCGATCCTGTGATGGTTACCAGCGAGGACTACGGCATCGACCTGGAAGCCGAGGTGATCGTCGTTACCGACGACGTCCCGATGGCAGCTACCCCGGCGCAAGCCGCTGTGCATATCCAATTGATCGGTCTGGTCAACGACGTGTCCTTGCGCGGGCTGATTCCTGGCGAGCTGGCCAAGGGTTTCGGTTTTCTGCAATCCAAGCCGCGCTCGGCGCTCTCGCCCGTCCTGGTGACGCCGGACGAACTGGGCGACGCATGGCAGGGTGAAAAACTGCACCTGCCGATGCGCACGTGGATCAACGAGCAATGGTTCGGCGAGGCGGAGTGCGGTGTCGACATGCAGTTCGACTTCGGCCAGCTGGTGGCGCATGCGGTCAAGACACGGCCTTTGACTGCCGGCACGGTGGTGGGCTCGGGCACGATTGCCAACGAAGACACCAGCAAGGGCGCCTCCTGTCTGGCCGAACAGCGCACGGTCGAAACCCTGCGTGACGGTAAGCCGAGCACGCCGTTCCTCGCGTTCGGCGACCGGGTGAAGATCGATGTCACGGACCGTACGGGCAAGTCGATTTTCGGCTCGATCGAGCAGACGATCACGCGGGCGAGTTAAGCGTACCCAGGAGTGAGAACAAAGCTGGGCCATGTGGCCTTTACCCGGTTCTCGCTCCCGATCGCTCTCAACTAGCCCTCGCGTCATGCCAAACTACCGCTTCGCCCGTCGTGGAAGCTGGGAATGCTCAATCTCGAAACCGCCAGGATCGCCGTCATCGGCTTGGGCTATGTCGGCCTGCCGTTGGCGGTGGAGTTTGGCAAGCGTTACGACACGGTTGGCTTTGATATCCGCGCGGAGCGAATAGAGGCCTTGCGTGCCGGTCGCGACAACACGTTGGAGGTCGAAGCGGCGGAACTGGCCGAAGCACGGCGGCTTGGTTACAGCGCGTCGCTGGACGATATCCGCGACTGCACGGTGTTCATCGTCACCGTGCCGACCCCGATCGACAGCGCCAAGCGCCCCGACCTGCGTCCACTGATCGGCGCCACCGAGAGCCTCGGGCGCGTGCTCAAACACGGCGACGTGGTGGTTTACGAATCGACCGTCTATCCCGGCTGCACCGAAGAGGTATGCGTGCCGATACTGGAGCGCGTGTCGGGCTTGCGTTTCAATCGGGATTTCTTCGTCGGCTATAGCCCGGAACGCATCAATCCTGGCGACAAACAACACCGGCTTACGGCCATTCTCAAGGTCACCTCGGGGTCGACGGCCGAAGCTGCCGACTTCGTCGATCGTCTTTATGCCAGCGTGATTCCAGCCGGCACGCATCGCGCCAGCAGCATCAAGGTGGCCGAGGCGGCCAAGGTGATCGAGAACACACAGCGTGACTTGAATATTGCCCTGGTCAATGACCTGGCGATTTTGTTCAACAAGCTGGGCATCGATACGCTGGAAGTGCTACAGGCCGCCGGCACCAAGTGGAATTTCCTGCCGTTCCGGCCGGGCCTGGTCGGCGGCCATTGCATCAGCGTCGATCCGTATTACCTCACGCACAAGGCACAGGAAGTCGGCCATCACCCGGATGTCATTCTCGCGGGGAGGCGCACCAACGACAGCATGGGTGCGCATGTGGCCAACGAGGTGATTCGATTGATGGTGCGCAAACGCATCAATCCGATACAGGCGCGCATCCTCGTGCTGGGCCTGGCGTTCAAGGAAAACTGTCCGGATCTGCGCAATACGCGCGTGCTCGATATTGTCGATGCGCTGCGCGGATACAACGCACAAGTGGATGTACATGATCCATGGGTCGACGCGGTCGAAGCCGAACACGAGTACGCGCTAAAGCCGGTGGATGCACCTCAGAAGGGCACATACGACGCGGTCATCATTGCCGTCGCGCACAAGCAGTTTGCTGCACTTGGCGCCGAAGGCATACGTGCGTTCGGCAAACCCGAATCCGTTCTTTACGATGTGAAATACGTGCTGCCGCGCGATGCGGTGGACGGGAGGTTGTAAGCGATGAAGATCCTGGTTACCGGCACGGCCGGCTTTATCGGATCGCATGTGGCGCTCAAGCTGCTCGAGCGCGGCGACGAAGTGATCGGCCTGGACAATCTCAACGACTACTACGATGTGTCGTTGAAGAAGGCGCGACTGGCACGCTTCGAAGGCCGTGCCGGTTATACGCATGTGCATGCTGACCTCGCCGATCGCGTGGCCATGGAAAAACTCTTTGTCGAGCACCGCCCACAGCGGGTGGTGCACCTGGCTGCGCAGGCGGGTGTGCGTTACGCGGCGCAGAACCCGCATGTATACGTCAGCAGCAATGTTACCGGCTTCCTGCACGTGCTCGAGGGCTGCCGCCATCACGGCGTGGAGCATCTGGTGTTTGCGTCGACCAGTTCGGTCTATGGTGCCAACACGACGATGCCGTTTTCCGAACACCAGTCGGCCGAACATCCGTTGACGCTGTATGCCGCGAGCAAGAAAGCCAATGAGCAGATGGCGCACAGTTACGCGCATCTGTACCGCATCCCCAGCACTGGTTTGCGCTTCTTCACTGTGTACGGTCCCTGGGGCCGCCCGGATATGGCGCTGTTCCTGTTTACCAAGGCCATCCTCGCGGGCGAGCCGATCAAGGTGTTCAACCACGGCAAGCACAAGCGAAGCTTCACGTTTATCGACGATATCGTCGAAGGCGTGATTCGCACGCTGGATAAAGTCCCCGGTCCCGATCCGGACTGGAACAGTGCCGCGCCCGATCCGGCCAGCAGCAACGCGCCGTATCGTATCTACAACATCGGTAACGAGCGGCCGGTAGAACTGTTGCGCTATATCGAAGTACTGGAAGAGTGCCTGGGGCGGAAGGCCCGCATGGAGATGCTCCCGCTACAGGCCGGCGACGTACCCGATACCGAAGCGGACGTGTCCAGTCTGATCGACGCCGTGGGCTATCGCCCGAAGGTGTCGGTGGAAGAGGGCGTTCGCCAGTTCGTCGATTGGTATCTGCAATACCAGCCTCATTGATCGCTTGCCAACCTTTTCCACCCCTGCCCTGTAAGGAGCCCCCCATGTCTACAGTCACTCTCAAAGGCAATCCCGTCCACGTCGATGGATCCCTGCCGAGCACCGGCGCTACCGCACCGGCATTCTCGCTGGTCGCCAAAGATCTCAAGAACGTCACGCTGGCTGACTTCGCCGGCAAGCGCAAAGTCCTGAATATTTTCCCCAGCGTCGACACGCCGACCTGCGCTACCTCGGTGCGTCATTTCAACCAGGATGCCAGCAGCCTCGATAACGCCGTGGTGCTGTGCATCTCCGCCGATCTGCCGTTCGCCCAGGCGCGTTTTTGCGGCGCCGAAGGCTTGGAGAACGTCGTTACGCTGTCGACCATGCGTGGTGCCGCTTTCCTGAAGGATTACGGCGTGGCCATCGCCGACGGCCCGCTGGCCGGTCTGGCAGCGCGTGCGGTCGTCGTGCTGGACGAGCATGACAAGGTGCTGCACACCGAGCTGGTGGGCGAGATCGCGCACGAGCCGAACTATGAGGCGGCCTTGGCTGCTTTGAAGTAAAGAGTCGTCAAGAGTGAGGGGCGAGTGGTTGACGCTTCATGGCGACCATTTGTTTCAATCTCTTCGTCGCGCTATTCCCCCTCACCGTCATCCCGGCGCAGGCCGGGATCCAGTGACTTGACGCTCGATTTTCGCGGCGTTGCTCAATTGCGGTCACCGACACTGGATCCCGGCCTACGCCGGGATGACGGCGAGGAAGACAGGCGTCGAGATAACTAAAAAGCCGGGCACAAGGCCCGGCTTCTCAAAAACATCAGACGAACGACAGCCCTTACTTGTTGGCAGCCATCAACGCCTTGGTCATATCCAACATGCGGTTGGAGAAGCCCCACTCGTTGTCGTACCAGCTCAGCACCTTCACCAGCGTGCCGCCCATGACACGTGTCTGCGTCGCGTCGTAGGTGGAGGAAGCCGGGTTGTGGTTGAAGTCGATCGATACCAGCGGCTTGGTGTTGACGGCCAGGATGCCCTTCAGCGCGCCGTTGGCCGCTTCATTGATCGCGGCGTCGATTTCTTCCTTGCTGGTTTCACGTGCGGCCACGAAGGTCAGGTCGACGACGGACACGTTGATAGTCGGTACGCGAATGGCGAAACCGTCCAGCTTGCCGTTGAGCTGCGGCAGCACCAGTCCCACCGCCGCGGCGGCGCCGGTCTTGGCCGGGATCTGGCTGTGCGTGGCGCTACGGGCGCGGCGCAGGTCCGGGTGATAGACGTCGGTCAGCACCTGGTCGTTGGTGTAGGCGTGAATCGTGGTCATCAGGCCGTGCACGATGCCGATCTTTTCGTGCAGCACCTTGGCCAGCGGGGCGAGGCAGTTGGTGGTGCACGAGGCGTTGGAGATGACCTGGTGCTTGGCGGTCAGCTGGTCGTCATTGACGCCGAAGACGAACGTACCGTCCACATCTTTGTCGCCCGGGGCCGAGATGATCACCTTCTTGGCGCCGCCGGCGATATGCGCGCTGGCCTTGGCCTTGGAGGTGAAGAAGCCGGTGGACTCCAGTACCACGTCCACGCCCAGGTCGCCCCAGGGCAGCTTGGACGGGTCGCGCTCGGCCAGCACCTTGATGCGGTCGCCGTTGACGATCAGGTCGCCACCGTCCACCGACACCTGGCCCGGGAAGCGGCCATGGGCGGTGTCGTACTGGGTGAGATGCGCATTGGTCTCGGCGTCGCCAAGATCGTTGACCGCGACGATCTGAAACTCGTTGGTGCGGCCGGATTCGTACAGCGCGCGCAGCGTATTGCGGCCGATACGACCGTAACCATTGATGGCAACCTTGATGGCCATGAGACAGCGTCCTCCGACAGTGATGGGGGCAGCAAAAGCGGCCCAGCTCGGGCCGCCAAAGCAGGCATTTTAGCGCGAACCGGGGGCGGACCCCAGCCGGCAGGGGCCGATGTCGCAAAAACAAGCGTCGAACCCTATGGCAGAATCCCAGGTTCACTCGCAGGGGAACCGACTTCATGACGATTCATCGCCGCCTGGCCGTTGCTGTGCTTGCTTTTCTGGGCGTTGCGCCCCTGGCCCAGGCTTGGGGGCCGCTCGGCCATAGCGTGGTCGCTGAACTGGCTCAGCGCCACTTGAGTCCGGCCGCCAAGGCCGAGGTCGAGCATTTGCTGTCGTTGGAGAACAAGACCAGTTTGGCCGACGTCTCCAGCTGGGCGGACGAAATCCGCAACGATGCGAATCAGCAGGACCTGTGGAAGAACACGCGCGGCCTGCACTACATCAACTTCACCAGCGAAAAATGCAACTACGTGCCGCCGCGCGACTGCCCGGACGGCCACTGCGTCGTCGCCGCCATCGATCATTACGCCGAAATCCTGGCCGACAAGAAACAGTCCGACGCGACGCGTCTGGAAGCGTTGAAGTTCGTCGTGCACTTTATCGGCGACGAGCATCAGCCGTTGCACGCAGGTTACCGCGACGACAAGGGCGGCAACGACTACCAGGTGCAGATGAACGGCAAGGGCAGCAACCTGCATCGCGTATGGGATTCGAGTCTGCTGCTCACCCATAGCAACGACTGGAAAGCCTATGCCGACGAACTCGACAAGCGCGGCATGGTAACCCTGCCGCCGAGCATCGCGCCATTTGACAACTCCTTTGCTCAATGGGCGGAAGAATCCTGCCGCGCTACGGCGCAGCCGGGCTTCTACCCCAAGGGGCACAAGATCGACGACGCTTACGTAAAAGCCGAGTTGCCGCTGGCCGAAGAACGCCTGCGCGATGCCGGCAGGCGTTTGGCGGAAGTGTTGAATATTGCGTTGAGCAATTGATTCGGCCGTGACGCGAAGATGGGTCGCGGCTGAAGCCGCGACCCATCATGGCTCAAGGCGAGGCGTTGGCTACCGTTGTGGCCTGGCCGTGGCCGATATTGCGGTCCAGGAACTCCAGCATCTTTTCATAAGCTTGCTGGCTGTGCTCCGGCACGAAGAAGCCGTGACCTTCGTCGGGCATGACCAGTTGCTCGTAGCGTTTGTTGTTCTTGTCGAGCGCTTTGGTCATCTCGTAAAAGTTCTTGATAGGAACGCGCGGGTCCTTGCCGCCATGCAGAAGGAGCACGTTGGACTTGATCTTGGATACGCCGCCAAGTGGTGACCGAGCAAGCAGATCGTCCCTGTCGTCGCCCAGCGCCAGACTCAAATAGCTGCGTCCTACCTTGCTCTCTCGCGTATCGCTATCGTCCAATTGCACGCGCAAGTCATAAACCCCTGCATAACCTATGGCGCATTTATAGAGATCGGGCTCGCGCACGGCGCCTTCCAGTGCCGCATAACCGCCGTAGCTGGCGCCGTAGATGCACACGCCTTGTTGCGTCGTGTAACCCTGATCGATCGCCCAATGCGTGGCGTCGGTCAAATCGTCCTGCATGGTGAGTCCCCATTTGCGGTAACCCAATTGCTGGAACCACCCGCCATAACCACCCGATCCCCGGTAGTTGATCTGTAGTACCGCATAGCCACGGGAGGCAAACAGCTGCACTTCGCGGTTGAAGCCCCATTCGTCGGAGATGCCATGCGGACCGCCATGAGGCAAAACGATCAATGGATAAGGCTTGTTGCCATTGGGTAGCGTAATGAAGCCGTGCAACGGGAGGCCGTCACGCGAGGTAAGGCTCACGGGCTCCATCGCATGCATCTGCTGTGGATCGATCTGCGGCATGACCTTCACGAGATGGCCAGCCTGCATCGTATCCAGATTGAAAATGTAAAAGTCACCAGGATTGCGATCGCTGCTCACCGACACCACGGCGCGTTTACCGTCGTCGGTGAAACTGGTGAAAAGGACAAGCTGCCCCGGAAAGCTGGCCTGGAGCGCTTTGGTGATTTTTGCCTCCTGACTATTTTCATCGAGGAAATGCAAGGACCTTTTCCCGTCTTGCGTAATGATTGCATAGAAGTCCTTGCCATCGGCTGTGCGCAGCATCTCACCCGGGTCGGAAAACTCTCCGCGGTAAACCGGGGTGTGGGCGAGCGAGGTCATATCCATCAATTCGATGGCGTCAGCCTTCTTTCCCTCCGAGACAAGCACATAGAGTTTGCTGTTATCTCGGTTGAATCCCACCGGAGTCATGTTGATATTGGTTTTTGCCGGATCGTTGGCAAGCGACCATTCCGAGTCGTTGTCTTTTCGTACCCAGAGCGAAACGTGGTAGGCATCCGCGCTGGCGAAGGCGGCGCGTGCTTGTCCAGCGTGATCGCTGAGCACGCTGGCGCCCTCGATCGGCGCTTTGCCAACTTGAGTCACTTGGCCAGTATCTACATTGACGCGCTGGATCAATGGCGCTGCATTGCCGCTGCGCTGAAGAGCATCGCTTTCGACGAGAATTTCGTCAGGCGTTGCCAGCTTTCTCTCGATGACCCTGGCTCTTCCGCCATCGCCGTCATTCATATGAATGAGATGTTTGCGGGCTCCAAACAGGTCAAGCTGCTTGTTCCCATCCACATCGATGGCAAATATCTCGCCCGTTGAATACGGCGTGTCCAGCTTGTTGAACTTGACAGACAGCGAAGCGACCAGTCGCTCGTCGTTCGCCCAGAAGTAGTTTGCGATGAGTGCGTCTTTACCCGAGTGAATGAACCGGATGATGCTGCCGGTTTTTCCATCCAGAATGGCGAAAGCATTCTCGTGTGGATTGTCCGGCATCGATATCACGGTCGCTATGTATTTACCGCTGGGCGATAGCTGCACATCGGTGAAGTCAGCCTGCTTCACGAAATCAGCGATTGGCTTTTGTGTGCTGGTTGCGGTCGGTGTATCCGCTGCTGCGGCACTACCGATGGCACACGATAATAAGACGGCCCATAGCCGCGTCCTGGCATACATAGTTTGTCCCTTCCCCTGTTGCGACTCATGACAATGCGTCAAGGCGTCGGCGGTCAATCGGTGTCTGTAGCGTCGGCGTGCCTCAGGCACGGTCGACGCGATCTCCCAGCCCCCAACTAACACAGCGACGCGGAACCGACCCCTCGGTCCTGCTTCATCCTAGCTTTTCGGAAACCTTTGCGAATATCCAATAAGTCAGGGTAGGTTCGAAATTTCTTTCGATCCGATATGCATGTCCAGAAAGTCGAGCATCTTCTGATACGCCTCCAGACGATGCTCCTCCAGAAAAAAGCCATGCCCCTCGTCTGGTTCGGTCAATGACTCGTAAGGTTTGTGCTGCTTGTCCAATGCGCGCGTGAACTCGCGGAAATTGGCGAAAGGCACGCGCTCATCTGCTCCGCCATGGATCAGTAGCAGGGCCGCCTGGATGCGATCGACCCCGCTCAGCGGCGAGCGCCGCAACAGGTCGTCGCGATCATCGCCGAGCACCGTATTGAGGTAACTGGTGCCGCTGTTGGAGCGCTGCGTATCGCTCTTGTCCAGCTGGATGCGCAGATCGTAGATGCCGGCATAGCCGATGGCGCAACGATAGAGCGACGGCTCGCGCACGGTCGCTTCGACGGCTGCATAGCCGCCATAGCTCGCTCCATAGGTGCAGATGCGCTTGGGATCGGCATAGCCTTGCTTGATTGCCCATTGCGTCGCGTCGGTCAGGTCGTCCTGCATGGCCTGACCCCACTGCCGGTAGCCGGCTTGCTGGAATGCCTGCCCATAGCCGCCCGAGCCACGGTAGTTGAGCTGCAACACGGCATAACCGTGATGGGCAAACAGCTGGGCTTCGCCGTCGTAGCCCCATTCGTCGTCGATGCCGTGCGGGCCGCCGTGAGGCATGACAATGAGTGGGTGGGGCTTGTCGCCAGCCGGTTCGGTAAGAAAACCGTGCAGCGTCATCCCATCGCGTGCCTCTACCGTGATTGGCTGCATCGGGCGCATCTGCGGCGCCTCGATCCAATGGCGCCGGCTCAGCAGGTACTTGGCGCTCCTCGTCTCGAAATCGAACAGGAAATAGTCCCCGGGATTGCGGTCACTGCTGACACTGAGGATGGCCTGCTTGCCGTCACGGGTGAAATTGCTGAAGGCCACCAGGCGCCCTGGAAATTTTTCGCTCAGCGCCTTGTTCATCAGCGCTTCGGGGCTGTTCTCGTCGATGTAATGCAGGCCTGGTATGCCGTCCCGGGTAACGACGGCGTAGTAGTCCTTGCCATCGGCCGAAGGCAACAACTCGCCGGGGTCGGCGAACTGGCCGCGATAGACGAGTTCGCGCTTGCCGTTGTCCGGATCCATCAACTCGATGGAGTCCGGGCCAGTGGCATGCGACACGCGAACGTAGACCCGGCTGTTATCGCGGTTGAAGCCGATCGGCTCGATATTGATGCGCGACTTGTCCGAGTCGTTGAGCAGCCACCAGTTCTTATCCTTTTCCAGGTCGCGACCCCATAGTCGTAAACCCAGGTAGTCGCCACTGCCCAGTGCCAGGCGTACCCGGCCGGCATGATCGGCAACGAAATAGGCGTCGGCCGCCGGGGAAGTGTCGATGCGGCGGCTTCTGCCGGTGTCGACGTCGAGTCGCTCGATCGTCGGCACCGCGCCCTTGCGGCTGGTGGTGAACTCGCGCGCGGCGATCAGAATGTCATGGTTGTCGAGCAGTTGCGTATCGATCACGGTGGCTGCCGCTATGCGCTGCTCACCGCCACGCCGGTTGACCGTGGCGTCGTTCTTTGACGAACCACGGACCCCGAACAGGTACATGCCATGCTTACCGTCGACGTCGGTGGCGATCAGCTCGCCTGTGGGTACCGGCGTATCGAGAAAGCCCAAGCGCGTGCTCAGGCTGGCGACCAGGCGTCGGTCGCTTACCCAGAAATGGTGATAGATCTGATCGCGGCTTCCCGAGGGGAAGCTATAGATCAGCTTGCTGGTATGCGTATCGATGATGGCCAGAACATTTTCATAGGGGCTGTCGGGCATCGGGATGACCGCAGAGACATAGTTGCCGTCCGGAGAAATCCGCACCTGGGTGAATTCGTCCGCGCGGACAAAGTCTTTCAGCGACGGGCTATGCGGTGGGGTAGTCGATGTCGACTCGGCGGGGTCCGCCTGGCTGAGCGACGCTGCGGTCAGAAAAACGAATAAGGCGACGACGGCAAACCGATTCCATGACATGCAGTAACTTCCACAAGGCGAGCGGGTGGGCGGTAACGTCCCGGTCATGCTAGCGCAAGGTTTGGCCTCCCATGACAGGTTGCGCCGGCAGGGATAGGAATGAGGTCCCATCGATACATTCGTATGCAGAGGTTTAGACGGCCATAAAAGTTCTGGTAGTCTCCCCGGATGACCAATGAAACCTTCACGCGGCGCACCAAAATTGTCGCCACCCTGGGCCCCGCGACCGACGCGCCGGGCATGTTGCAACGGATCATCACCGAAGGTGTGGACGTTGTTCGCCTGAATCTCTCGCACGGCCAGCCGGACGATCACCGTGCGCGTGCGAATGCTGTGCGCGAGGCTGCCGCTACGGTAGGGCGCGAAGTCGGCATCCTTGCCGACCTGCAAGGCCCCAAGATCCGTGTCGAGCGCTTCGGTAACGGTCCGGTCGAACTGCGCGAGGGCGATCCCTTCGTGCTCGACTGCCGCCCCGGTACGCCGCCGGGCGACAACACACGTGTCGGCGTGAGCTATTACGATTTGCCCAGAGATGTCAGCCCAGGCGACGTGTTGCTGCTTGACGATGGCCTGGTGGCGATGACCGTGGAAGAGGTCGTTGGCAGCGAAATCCGCTGTCGCGTGCTGATCGGCGGCAAGCTGTCCGACCGCAAGGGCCTCAATCGCCAGGGCGGCGGCCTCTCGGTCGATGCGTTGTCTGACAAGGACAAGGCCGACATCAAGCTCGCCGCGGAAATCGGCGCCGATTTTCTTGCCGTGTCCTTTGTGCGCTCCGCCGCCGATATGGAGCAGGCGCGTCGATTGATGCGCGAAGCGGGCGGTAATGCCGCGCTGGTGGCCAAGATCGAACGCGCCGATGCGATTCCGGTGCTGGGCGAAATCATCGATGCATCCGACGTGGTAATGGTGGCGCGCGGTGACCTGGGTGTGGAAATCGGCGACGCCGAGCTGCCCGGTCTGCAGAAAAAGATCATTCGCGAAGCCGTGCAGCGTAATCGCGCGGTCATCACCGCAACGCAAATGTTGCAATCGATGGTGCGCTCGCCGATCCCGACGCGTGCCGAAGTGCTCGACGTCGCCAATGCGGTGATCGACGGCACCGACGCGGTGATGCTGTCAGAAGAATCCGCAGCCGGTGCGCATCCGGACAAGGCGGTGGCTGCCTTGCGGCGTATCTGTCTGGGCGCCGAGCGTCAGTTCGAGCCGAAGGAAGATCTCGCCACGGCCGGCCATCGCATCGACCGTACCGACCAGGCCATTGCGTTGGCCGCGATGGTATTGGCGGGTGAGGTCGGTTGCCGCGCGATTGTGGCGCTGACCGAATCGGGTGCGACCGCGCAGTGGTTGTCGCGCTATCGCAGTGCCGTGCCGATCTACGCGCTGTCGCCGTTTGCCGATGCCCGTCGCCGCATGCTGATGTTACGTGACGTGCAGCCGGTCGAGTTCACTCATGCCGGCCAGACCATGGCGGCATCGGCCCGTCAGGCGGTGCAGGAGCTGTTCGCCCAGGGCAAGCTGGCCGAAGGCGACCGCGTGGTGGTGACGCATGGCGATCATGTCGGTCGCGGCGGTGGCACCAATACGGTCAAGCTGCTTTCGGTCGGTGCAGAAGGCATGGTGGAAAGCCTGCGCGATCTGTAAGAGCCGGTTCGGTGACGATTACGCCGAGTGGGCGGCCTCTGCCTTACACTCGGCGCATCTCCACTGCTAGCAGGCCGCTGTCATGCACAAGAAAAACCGTCTGGCCGCTCGCGGCCTCCTGCTCGGCCTGGCCCTGGTCTGTGCCGCTCCGGTGATGGCTCAAGCCGAGCACAAGGTCGCGCCGGAGTCGCTCAACAGCTACTGGATACTGCTCAATACCAAGGTCGACGCTGACGTTCCCAACTCCGGCCGCAATCTGGACAAGCCGGTCTGCGCCGCGGTGACCTATAGCATCGGTTCGGATGGCGCCACGATGAACGTCCAGGTGGCCAAGGTCGTTCCCGATAGCGACCTGGGCGCCGTCGGCAAGAGCGTGGTGACCCGCTTCCACTACGGCCCGTCGCTGACCAACAAGGACAGCACGCCGGTCAGCACCTACTACGTGGTCTCCTTCAACCTGCCGGCCGACCCGGCCCAGGCCAAGCGGATTACCGACGCCTGCAAGCTGCCGGGCTATTCCAGCTGACCGGTTCTGAGCCCCTTGCTGCGCCCGGCCAAGACCGGCCGGGCCGATCGGGCTATAATCCAGCACTTTAAGCCTTGCCGGTCCTTTGAAGGCCGGCATCTCGTCATGTTGCGTGGCTACCGGGCCACGCTCGTTCTACGGAGTCGTCATGAGCATCGAAGATCTCGAAAGCATTGCCTTGGCAATGGTCGCGCCTGGCAAGGGCATCATCGCCATCGATGAATCGACCAACACCATCAAGAAGCGTTTCGAGGCCGTTGGCATCGACAACACCGAAGAAAACCGCCGCGCCTACCGCGAGCTCCTGCTGACCACGCCGGGTCTGGGCGAGCACATCTCCGGCGCCATCCTGTATGACGAAACCTTGCGCCAGTCGACCAAGGACGGCGTGCCGTTCACCCAGGTGATGAAGAAGAACGGCATCATCCCGGGCATCAAGGTCGACAAGGGCCCGGTCGCGCTGGCCGGTTTCCCGGGCGACGTGGTCACCGAAGGCCTCGACGGCCTGCGCGAGCGCCTGCAGGAATACGCCAAGCTGGGTGCCCAGTTCGCCAAATGGCGCGCGGTCATCAATATCAGCGAAGACAACCCCAGCTCGACCGCGATCGAAGCCAATTGCCATGCGCTCGCCCGCTACGCCGCGCTGTGCCAGGAAGCCGGTCTGGTACCGATGGTCGAGCCCGAAGTGATCATGGACGGCGACCACACCATCGAAGTCAGCTACGAAGTGCACGAAGCCGTGCTGCGCAGCCTGTTCAATGCCCTGTACGAGCAGAACGTGCTGCTGGAAGGCACCATCCTGAAGACCAGCATGGTCATCGCCGGCAAGGACTGCGATGAGCAGGCCGAAGTCGAAGAAGTCGCCGAAGCCACCGTTCGCGTGCTCAAGACCACCGTGCCGGCCACCTTGCCGGGCATCGTGTTCCTCTCCGGCGGCCAGACCGACGAGCAGTCCACCGCCCACCTCAATGCGATGAACCGCATGGGCCCGCACCCCTGGCCGCTGTCGTTCTCCTACGGTCGCGCGATGCAGCAGGCCGCGTTGAAGGTATGGTCGAAGGACATCAAGACGAACACTGCCGAAGCCCAGAAGATCGTCCACGCGCGCGCCAAGGAAAATGGCCTGGCGGCGCTGGGACAGTGGAACGGCTGATCTGCTGGGTAAATCCGGCCACCTACAGTGGCCTGTAAGTCGCTCGCTTCGCTTGCTGTAAACAGTCAACGGAGAGAGCAAAAGAAAGGGCGCCGAGAGGCGCCCTTTCTGCTTTCCTATTTACTATTTACAGCGAAGCGACTTTACAGGCCGCGCTAGCGGCCGGCTTTACGCTCTTAGAAACGATACTCGGCGCTGATCGACACCATGTCGGTGCTCAGGTCCACGTTGTGCTTCTTCGCATCGTAGTAGTCGTAGTTCAGACCCACGCTCATGTGGCTGGTGAAGTCATAGCCCACGCCGGCACCGGCATACCAGCTGGTGTCGTTGAGGTTATGACGGGTCGGCAGGTCGTCATTGGACAAGCCATGACCCTTCCAGCCGTAAATGCCGCCACGCGCGCTCAGATACCAGTTCGGCGTCAGGTTGAAATGGCCGTTCACGCCGGCGGTCCAGCCGTGCAGCTGCGTTTTGGTCCCATCAATCACGGGACGGCTGTTGAAGATGTTCTTGGCGTGGATGTTGCCCAGGTCGTTGTAGCCGGCTTCAACGCCCAGCGCGAGCGACGGATTGACCGCCCAACGGTAGCCGCCATTGATGGCGTAACCGGTATCGCTGTCGTTATAGGGACCCTTGTCGATCGAGGTGCGACCGACATTGCCGTTGACGAACCAACCGCCGTTGCCGGTACCGGCATCTTGGGCGAAGGCGGGAACGGTCAACAGACCGGCGGTAGCGAAAGCGAGGGCAAGCAGCGTCTTTTTCATGGAGATTCTCCTGTTATACCAAGGCGGGGTTCCGGCACGAGAGGGGGAAGCCGGTTCCTCCGCGCACATGCAAATTGCGATGCGCTGACCCTTAGATGGCTCTGGCTTGCTTAAATTCAACACTCGTCAGTGCAGTATTAAGAATCCATTAACTTTCATGAATGAGCCTGCTTCAAGTCTTTGAAAAACAAAAGGACGAGCCGCGAACGGCCCGTCCTTGAGTTTCACTTGGAAACGAGTGCTTAGAAGCGGTACTCGCCCGACAGCGAAACGATGCCGGTCGAACGCTTCAGGTCCGAGGTGACTTCGCCGGTGGTGGTGTCGATCAGCTTGCCGGCGTTGGCATGGAAGTAGTCATAGGACACGCCCACACCCCAGTGCTGGTTGATATCCCAACCGGTGCCCAGACCGGCGTACCAGCTGCCACGGCCGGCGCGACCGCCGGTGGTTTCGCCCAGCGCAGCCGATTCGTCGGCAGTGAACTGGTGATCGTAGTTGTTCGCATGGAAATAACCGCCACGGGCACTGAGGTACCAGCCCTGGATGAGGTTCATGCGGCCATTCACACCGACCAGCCAGCCGCGCAGGGCGTTGGTGCTGCTCGACTGGTTGACCGGCTGCGAGTTGAAGACGTTCTTTACGCGGAAATTGCCGAGATCGACATAACCCGCTTCCACGCCCAGACCGAAGTCCTGCGCCACCTTCCAGCGGTAGCCGCCCGTGAGGCCATAGCCCGTGCGACGGTCACGCTCGCCCTTGGAGAAATTGAAGGTGTCGAGGTTCTTGCCGAAACCGCCGTTACCACCGCCGGTGCGGCCGGCATTGGCGTCAATGAACCAGTTGCCCGAACCGACCGCCTGGCCAGGCTGGAAGTTGTCCTGCTCGGGGCCAGTGTAGGTGGGGGTGTAGCCGGAGCTGGCTTGTTGTGCGAATGCCGCGGGGACGGCAACGAGACCAGCGGCCGCGATGGCCACAGCAAATAGTGTCTTATTCATCGGGGTACTCCTAATTTTTTTATTTCTGAAAGCAATCGGGCGGCCGTGAACAGGGGAAGCCATCCGATGTGGTGCATGCAGGGGTTTGCAGCACCGTGAGCTATTAGATAGGCCGATGCCTGAAGGGTTTCAAAGTCGGCAGAAATATATTAAGGCCAAGTTAATTTCTTGCGCGCCGCAACAACGCCGTCTTGACGAAATGGCGACAGTTTCACGTGGGATCGGCGACAATGCCGTTTTTCGCGTTGCCCCTTTGGAGAACATTGATGCCCTCTCGTCGCGAACTTGCCAACGCCATCCGTGCCCTTGCCATGGATGCCGTCGAGCAGGCCAATTCCGGCCACCCTGGCATGCCCATGGGCATGGCCGATATTGCCGAGGTCCTGTGGAAGGATTTCCTGCACTACAACCCGACCAACCCGAAATGGCCTAACCGCGATCGCTTCGTACTCTCCAATGGGCACGGTTCGATGCTGCAGTACGCGTTGCTGCACCTGACCGGCTTCGACCTGCCGATCGAGCAGCTCAAGCAGTTCCGTCAGCTGCATTCGAAGACCGCCGGTCATCCGGAAGCCAGTGAAACGCCCGGCGTGGAAACCACCACCGGTCCACTGGGTCAGGGTTTTGCCAACGCCGTGGGTTTTGCGCTGGCCGAGAAGATTCTCGCCAATCACTTCAACAAGCCCGGTCATACCATCGTCGATCACCACACCTATGTGTTCATGGGCGACGGTTGCATGATGGAAGGCGTGTCGCACGAAGCCGCTTCGCTTGCCGGTACCTGGGAGCTGGGCAAGCTGGTCGCCATTTACGACGACAATGGCATCTCGATCGATGGCGAAGTGCCGGGCTGGTTTACCGACAATACGCCGGAGCGCTTCGAGGCCTATGGTTGGCAAGTGATTCGCAACGTCGACGGCCATGACGCCGATGCGGTCAAGCAAGCGATCGCCAAGGCGACCTCGCAGCATGCCAAGCCCACGCTGATCTGCTGCAAGACCACGATCGGCTTCGGCGCACCGCACAAGCAAGGTAAGGAAGAAAGCCACGGCGCGGCACTGGGCAAGGATGAGGTTGCCGCGGCTCGCGAATACCTCGGCTGGAAATATCCGCCGTTCGAAATCCCCGCCGATATCTATGCCGCCTGGGATCACAAGAAAGAAGGTGCCGCTGCCGAGCAGGCCTGGAACGAGCTGTTCGACAAGTACGCTGCCGCGCATCCGCAGCTCGCTGCCGAATTCAAGCGCCGCACCGCTGGCGAACTGCCCAAGGACTGGGCCGAGAAGTCGCAGGCCTTCGTCGACAAGATGCAGGCTGAAGGTCCGGACGTGGCCTCGCGCAAGGCGTCGCAGATGTCGCTCGATGCGTTCGGCCCGCTGTTGCCCGAACTCCTGGGCGGCTCGGCCGACCTGGCCAGCTCCAACCTCACCAAGTGGAAGGGCAGCCTGGAAGCGGCGGTCGGCAACTCCAGCGAAGGTAACGGCAACTACATCCATTACGGCGTGCGCGAGTTCGGCATGACCGCGATCGGCAATGGCCTGGCGCTGCACGGCGGCTTTATTCCGTATGACGCCACCTTTCTGGTGTTCTCCGACTATGCGCGCAACGGCGTGCGCATGAGTGCGTTGATCCCGGCGCACACCATCCACGTCTACACGCACGATTCGATCGGCCTGGGTGAAGATGGCCCGACGCATCAGCCGGTCGAGCATCTCGCGTCACTGCGCCTGATTCCGAACAACCAGCTGTGGCGTCCTTGCGACGTGGTCGAGTCGGCTGTGTCGTGGAAGGTGGCGATCGAGCGCAAGGGCAACCCGGCCTGCCTGGTTTTCTCGCGCCAGACTCTGAAGCATCAGCAGCGCAGCACGCAGCAGGTGGCCGATATCTCTCGCGGCGGCTATGTACTGTCCGATCCGCAGGACACCAAGTTCAAGGCGATCCTCATCGCCACCGGTTCGGAAGTGGAACTGGCGATGGAAGCTTCGCGCACGCTGGCACAGCAAGGTGTGCCGGTGCGTGTGGTGTCGATGCCCTGTACCGAAGTGTTCGACGCGCAGCCGACCGAATACCGCGAAAGCGTGCTGCCTGGCTGGTGCCGCACGCGCGTGGCGGTGGAAGCGGCCAGTGCCGACTACTGGTACAAGTACGTCGGCCTCGACGGCGCTGTGGTTGGCATGACGACGTTCGGTGCCTCGGCGCCGGCAAACAAGCTGTTCGACTACTTCGGCTTTACGGTGCCGAATGTGGTCGATACGGTGAAGCGCGTCATCGGTTGATGATGTTGTAGCGAAGCAAAAAAGCCGCGGCATGTCCGCGGTTTTTTTTGCTTCGAACCTCAGTTTTTACCATCGTCATCCCGGCCTACGCCGGGATGACGAGTAGGAAGTTATTCGAGGTTCTCCAAGGTTGTTAGGCGAGCAATTCAGCCAGCGCCTCGGGCGTGGCCGCAATCGCATCGGCACCAGCTTCTTCCAGCTCGTTGCGATCGCCAAAGCCCCAAAGCACGCCAATCCCACGCACCTTGTTCGCCACCGCGCCTTCGATATCGAACTTGCGATCGCCGATCATCACGGTCTGCGCTGCGGGTATGGCGAAATCGCTCAGCGCGGCGGCAATCATCGACGCCTTCTCGCTCACCGCACTACGCGCGTCCGGGTTGTACATGCGCGCGAACAAATGGCCAAAGGGCAGGGCGGCGATGATCGGCTCGGCGTTGCGGGCGATCTTGCTGGTCACGATGACCAGCGTGTGCCCAGCAGCGTGCAGCTTGCGCACCAGCGCGTCGATACCCGGATACACCGCATACTCGCGGTGCCCATGGGTCTGAAAGCGATCCTGGTAGTGCTCGACGGCTGCCTCGATGCGCTCGGCATCGTGGTCGAGCAGCGGCGCGAAGTTATGGCGCAGCGGCGGGCCGATCCAGTGGCGCAGGTCCGCGTCACTGGGCACCGACACATGCATCTGGATCAAGGCATGTCGCACGCAGGCGACGATGCCTTCTTCCGAATCGATCAGCGTACCGTCAAGATCGAACAGGCAAAGCATCCTGCCTGCGCTCACTTTGCCGCACGAGCCTTGAGCGCGGCCACGGCCGGTAGCTCCTTACCTTCGAGGAATTCGAGGAAGGCGCCGCCGCCGGTGGAGATATACGACACGTCTTTTTCGATGCCGTACTTGTCCACTGCGGCGAGCGTATCGCCACCACCGGCAATCGAGAATGCGTTGGACGCGGCGATCGCGCGCGCCAGCGTTTCGGTGCCGTGGCCGAAGGCGTCGAACTCGAACACGCCGACCGGGCCGTTCCACACCACCGTGCCCGCCTTGGCGATCAGTTCGGCGTAGCGCTTGGCCGTCTCCGGGCCGATATCCAGGATCATCTCGCCGTCCTTGACCTGATCGACCGGCTTGATCGTGGCCGGGGCATGCGCGGAAAACTCCGGTGCGACGATGACGTCGATCGGGAGCGGTACGTCCGCGTTGCGGCGCTTGGCGGCGTTGATGACTTTCTTGGCCGCGTCCAGCAAGTCCGGTTCGTACAGCGAATTACCGACGCCGTAACCGCTGGCGGCGATAAACGTGTTGGCGATACCGCCACCGACGATCAACTGGTCGACCTTGTCGATCAGGTTTTCCAGCAACTGCAGCTTGGTCGATACCTTCGAGCCGGCGACGATGGCAAGCAGCGGGCGTGCCGGCTGCTCCAGCGCCTTGCCCAGCGCATCGAGCTCGGCCGACAGTAGCGGGCCGGCGGCGGCGACTGGAGCGAACTTGATCACGCCGTGCGTGGAAGCCTGCGCGCGATGCGCGGTACCGAAGGCATCCATGACGAAGATGTCGCACAACGCGGCATATTTCTTCGACAGGGCTTCGTCGTCCCTGCCTTCGCCGACGTTCATGCGGCAATTCTCGAGCACCACCACTTCGCCGTCGGCGACATCGACACCGTCGAGGTAGTCGCGCACCAGGCGAACGTCCTTGCCGAGTTTCTTGCCGAGCCATTGAGCGACCGGCGCCAGCGACGACTCTTCGTCGAACTTGCCTTCCTTCGGGCGGCCCAGATGAGACAACACCATGACCTTGGCGCCGGCGTCGCGAGCGGCCTCGATCGTGGGTAGCGAGGCTTCCAGTCGCTGGGTGGACGTGATGCGGCCGTTTTCGATCGGCACGTTCAAATCTTCACGGATCAATACGCGCTTGCCGCGCAGATCCAGGTCGCTCATACGGGTGACGGACACGATGGCTTTCCCTTTAAGGCTTCGAAGGACAGGCGGCGCCGCTGGGCGGCGCGAACCGCCTATTGTCCCGCCGCCTCGGGAACGATGCAAACCATGGGCCGGGTTATCCTGCTCTTTTCATCCCAGGCCTTGGCCCCCATGCCCGCACTCACGCTCTACGGTTACTGGCGTTCCAGCGCCGCTTATCGCGTTCGTATCGCCTTGAATCTCAAAGGTCTTGAGTATGGGAACAGGCCGATACACCTGGTCAATGACGGGGGCGAGCAGCATCGGGCGGATTATCGTGTGCTCAACCCGCAGGAGCTGGTGCCCACGCTGGTCGACGGCGATAACGTGCTGACGCAGTCATTGGCGATCGTCGAATACATCAATGAAATCCATCCCGAGCCGCCACTCCTGCCGGCCGACCCGCTGGGACGTGCGCGGGTGCGTGCATTGGCGCACGTGATCGCTTCCGACGTGCATCCGATCGGCAACCTGCGTGTGCTGCAGTACCTCGAGGCCCAGTACGGCGACCAGGCCCGCAAGGGCGAATGGTCGAAACATTGGATTGCCAAGGGGCTGGAGGCGTTCGAGGCGATGGTGGCGAACCATCCGGATACGGGCCGCTTCTGTCACGGCGACACGCCGGGGTTGGCGGATCTGGCGTTGATTCCGCAGTTGTACAACGCGGTACGGTGGAATCTGCCGCTGGATGTCTATCCGACGCTGCAGCGCATTCAGGCCGCTTGTCAGGAGCTCGATGCGTTTCGCCGCGCGGAGCCTGAGGCGCAGGGGGATGCGCCTGTTGCGGGCTGACTAGAGCGCCTCCTCACCCCTGGTGAGCCAGGGATGAGGAAGGCTTTAAGCCCTCAGAACCCCAACCCATACGGATCATTGCCCACCAGCTCGGTGTTGTTCACACCACCGCCTTCGGACAAACGCACCTTCAACGCCAGGCCGTCGCGCGAATCGGCCTTGTTGAGCGCCTCTTCCAACTCGATGCGGCCTTCCTTGTAAAGTCGATACAGCGATTGATCGAAGGTCTGCATGCCTTCCTGCAGGCTGCGATCCATCGCTTCCTTGACCTCGTGTATCTGGCCGCGGCGGATCATGTCGCGGATCAGCGGCGTATTGAGCAGGACTTCGGTTGCCGGGATGCGGCGGCCGTCCTTGCCCAGCACCAGGCGTTGGCTGATCACCGCGCGCAGATTGAGCGCGAGGTTCATCAGCACGTTCTTGTGCGCCGATTCCGGGAAGAAATTGAGGATACGCTCCAGCGTCTGGTCTGCGTTGTTCGAATGCAGCGTCGCCAGGCAGAGATGGCCGGTTTCGGAGAACGCGATGGCCGCTTCCATGGTGTCGGTGTCGCGAATCTCGCCGATCATGATCACGTCCGGCGCCTCACGCATCGCGTTTTTCAGCGCCTCGTGATAGCTGTGCGTGTCCAGGCCGACTTCGCGCTGGTTGACGATCGAGCGCTTGTGGCGGTGCAGGTACTCGATCGGGTCTTCGATGGTCAGGATATGGCCCGACGAGTTCTGGTTGCGCTGATCGATCATCGCCGCCAGGGTGGTCGACTTGCCCGAGCCGGTGGCGCCGACGACCAGGATCAGCCCGCGCGGTTCCATGATCAGGTCGCGGAAGATGCCGGGTAGCTGCAACTGGTCGATGCTGGGGATCTCGCTCTTGATGGCGCGGATCACCATGCCCACTTCGCCGCGCTGCTTGAACACGTTGATACGGAAGCGTCCCGCCTCCTTCACGGCCAGGGCCATATTCAGCTCGAGATCGCGCTCGAACTGCGGTACCTGACCTTCGTCCATCAGCGAATAGGCGATCTTCTTGACCATGCCGCTGGGTAGCCCGGTGTTGCCTAGCGGGTAGAGCTTGCCTTCGACCTTGATGTTCACCGGTGCGCCAGTCGTCAGGAACATGTCCGACGCGCCCTTGTCCACCATCAGCTTCAGGAAATAACCGATATCCACATTCTTCCCCTATAAGACCCGTTACATGGCTCCGGTCTATCCATCGGCCGGGCCGTGCGTTTTATTAAGGGTAGCCAACAAATCGACCGCGTGGCGCTTCGACGCATGGCCGATGCTCGGAATCGTGGTGTACGTACATGTACACTCGTGATGTCCGCGCGCCGTCCAAGTCCATCGAAGACAACGCTCGCCCTACGTGTAGGCGACCCCAAGTGCGCGTTGCAATCATGGATTATGCCCGCCCACAATACGCTGCAACACTCCGAGAGGAATGAGTGATGGTGCACATCTTTTCCCCGCTGAACGGGCGCTCCAGGCGCTTTCGGACAGCGGTTTCGACCCTGGCGCTGGCCACGGTAATGGCCACCCTGGCCGGTTGCGCAAGCGTGCCGCCGCCGGATGGGTCGATGAATCTGGCGCAATCGCAGCTGCAGGCGGCACGCGATGCCGGCGCGGCCGACTATGCGCCGGTCGACCTGGGTTTTGCTCAGAGCAAGTTCCAGCAGGCCCAGTCGGCCATGGCCAGCCGCAAGTACGACGTGGCCGGCCAGCTGGCTGACGAAGCCCGCGCCGATGCCGAATTGGCCCGTGCCAAGGCTCGTCTGGCCGCTGCCCGGGCGCAGATCCAGCAAAAATCCGACGACAACGAACACCTGCGCCAGCAGATCGAGCAGGCGCATGCTCACGACAACGATCCGCCGCCGCCTGTCGCCGCGCCGGCCCCCGCGTCCAGCAACGGCCTGCCGCCGGCCCAGCCGATGGAAGACCTGCCGGCTCCGCCCTCGTCGCAGCTTAGCTCGCCGCAGGATCAGGGCCAGGGCACCCAGACGCTGCCGGACCAGACCTTGCCCGATCCGAACCACCAGGGAGGCCAGCTGTGAAGCGCCGACTCGCCACCACCCTAAGCGCCCTCGTACTGGCTCTGGCCACCGTTGGTGTGGCGCATGCCGCCAAAGACGATTTGGACGTCAACCGGCTAAGCAACAGCCTGAACCAGCTATCCAATGACCCGAACCTCGGCAGCTATGCCCAGGCCGAGCAGGCCCGTGCCCGTGACGCGGTCAGCCGTCTGTCCCAGGTCAAGTCCAAGGAGCGCCCCCACGCGTTGTACATCGCCGAGCGGCAGGTCGATCTGGCACGGGCGTCGGCCCAGTTCCAGGTGGCGCAGCTGAGGCTCAACGAGCTGGATCGCGAGCACGACCAGATCCAGCTGGAGGGCAGCCGCCTCGATGCCGAACAGGCACGTCGCGAACTGGAACGCCAGCGCCTGCAGTATCAGCTGGCCCAGGAAGAGGCCGCGCGCCTGCAGCAGCAGGGCGAGGCCTCCGCCGCCGCCGCCGAGCAGGCCAAGGCCGAAGCCGAACAGGCCCGCAAGCTGGCTGCCGCCCAGAGCAAGGTCGCCAACGCCGCCAAGCGCCAGGCGGACCTGGCGGCCCAGGCCGCGCGCGCCCTTCGCGCCCAGCAGCAGAATTCCAAGGGCGACTGACGTTTGAGGCGTGAGTCCGGCCACTGTGTGGCCTGTAAATGGTCAATGGTAAACAGGAAAAGGCAGCGTCTGGTGTCCAGCTCTTTCCGTTGACCGTTTACAGCGCCGCAGGCGCGACTTTACAGGCCACGCAGTGGCCGACTTACCCAACACGCAAAAGCCTGTTTCGACAGGCTTTTTGCTTTAAGTCCGTGTGACAAAAGATATTTCCGGACGCGCTTGCATGACCTTCTTTCCGGGAGTAGGGTCAAGTTCCCATGGGGCATCAGCGCGCCATGGGTCACTGACCTGAATCATGCGCTCACTCTTCCTAACACCGTCGCTTCCTTCCGCCGTCGCGGATGGACGGTGCGCGAGTGCGCGCGTGCACATCACCGTTGGCAGGCGCTCCGGTCACGCGCCTGCAGCCCCTAACGAGGAGGTCGGACTATGTTCGAAAACCAGCAGCGTGACGATGTCGAAGCCTTGATGAAAGCCGACGCCGAATTCCGTCGGCTCTACCTGCATCACAAGGAACTCGACAGCAAAGTGCATGACGCCGAGATCGGTGTTCTTCCCATCGACGACATCACGCTTCGTTGTATGAAAAGGGAAAAGCTACAAGCCAAGGAGCGATTACAACGGATGTGGGACACCAAGCAACTAGCTCACTGACGCTGCGAGTTTTCGCACGAGCATCGGCCCCGGGGCGCGCAAGCGCTGCCGGGGCCGAGTCGTTAGGGCGATGCAAACATGCCGGGTTATCATGCTCATCTTGCCGGCGAGCCATGTTGCCGTCCGGCGCAGTCTCAAAACGGAGCCCCTCATGACGGTCAACCAAAGTGTCCTCGAACTGATCGGACGTACCCCGATGGTACGCGCGCAGCGCCTGGACGTAGGGCCGTGTGAGCTGTTCCTGAAGCTGGAGAACAACAACCCCGGCGGCTCGATCAAGGACCGCATCGGCCTGTCGATGATCGAAGGCGCCGAACGCGCCGGCAAGATCAGGCCCGGCGCGACCCTGGTCGAAGGCACCGCGGGCAATACGGGCCTTGGCCTGGCGCTGGTGGCGCAGCAGAAAGGTTATCGCCTGATCCTGGTCGTGCCGGACAAGATGAGCCGCGAGAAGATCTTCAACCTCAAGGCGATGGGCGCCGAAGTGGTGCTGACCCGTTCGGACGTCGCCAAGGGTCACCCCGAGTACTACCAGGACATGGCCGAGCGGATTGCGCGCGAAACCCCGGGCGCCTATTTCATCAATCAGTTCGGCAATCCGGACAATCCCGCCGCGCATATCGCCAGCACCGGTCCGGAAATTCTCGAGCAACTGGATGGCAAGGTCGACGCCATCGTGGTCGGCTGCGGGTCGTCGGGCACGTTGAGTGGCCTGTCCAAGTTCTTTGCCGAGGCGTCGCCGAACACCGATTTCGTGCTGGCCGACCCCGTCGGTTCGATCCTCGCCCAGTACATCAACGAGGGCGTGCTTTCGACCAAATCCGGTAGTTGGATGGTCGAAGGCATCGGTGAGGACTTCCTGCCTTCGATCAGCGACTTCACGCGGGTCAAGAAGGCCTATGCCATTCCTGATAAGGAAAGTTTCCTGGCCGCGCGCGAGCTGTTGTCGAAAGAGGGCGTGCTCGGCGGTTCGTCCACCGGCACCTTGCTTGCCGCCGCCTTGCGTTATTGCCGCGAGCAGACCACACCCAAGCGCGTGGTGACCTTTGTCTGCGACACCGGCAACAAGTACCTGTCGAAGATGTACAACGACTACTGGATGCTCGATAACGGCTTTATTGAGCGCGAGCAGCACGGCGACCTGCGCGATCTGCTGCTGCGTCCGTTCTCGCAGCGAGACACCGTGGTGGTTGGCCCGAATGAGCTGCTGATGACGGCATACACGCGCATGAAGCTCTACGACGTGTCGCAGCTGCCGGTGATGGACGGCAGTCGCCTGGTCGGCATCCTCGACGAATCGGATGTGCTGATGCATGTACACGCGGATGAAGCGCGTTTCCGTGACTCAGTCGCCACTGCGATGATCAGCAATCTGCAGATGCTCGATGTGCGCTCGCCGATCGAGTCGCTGCTACCGGTATTCGAGCGTGGGCATGTGGCGATCGTGGTCGATGGCGAGCAGTTCCTGGGCCTGATTACGCGTATCGACCTTTTGAACTATCTCCGACGCAAGGTGCACTAAACACCCAGTGCCGCGCTAGTCTGGGTGTGGCGAAAGTCTGTTGAAATGGATCGCCGCGAAAGTGGCGGTCTGTTATTGCAAGGATTACTGCCCATGTGTGGAATCGTCGCGGCCGCCGCCCAGCGTGATGTTGCCCCGTTGTTGATCGCGGGCCTGAAGGCTCTCGAATACCGTGGTTATGACTCGGCGGGCATCGCCGTCCTTGAAGACGGACAGATTCAGCGCGTCCGCGCCAAGGGCAAGGTGCGTGAAATGGAGGCGCTGTATCAGGCCGATCCGTTCCCTGGCGGTACCGGTATCGCGCATACGCGCTGGGCCACCCATGGCGTACCGAACGAAGCGAACGCACATCCGCATGTGGCCGGCCGCGTTGCGCTGGTACACAACGGCATCATCGAAAACTACGCCCAATTGCGTGAAGATCTGCGCAAGGGCGGTCATGTATTCACATCCGAGACCGACACCGAAGTCATGGCGGCGCTGGTGGAAGCGCGCCTGAAGGATGGCTTGAGCCTGCGCGAGGCCGTGATCGCGACGGTGCGCAATCTGGAAGGCGCCTACGCGATCGCCGTGATCAGCCGCGACGAACCCGGCCGCGTCGTCGGCGCGCGTCGTGGCGCACCCTTGCTGGTCGGTGTGGGCATCGGCGAAAACTTTCTCGGTTCCGATGCGCAGGCCTTGATCCAGGTCACCAACAAGATCGTCTATCTCGACGAAGATGACGTCGTCGATATCACCCGCGACAGCATGCAGATCTATGGCCTCGATGGTGCGCTGGTCGAACGCGCGCAGCACGAGAGCGAAATCTCCGCCGATGCTGTCGAACGCGGTGAGTATCGCCACTACATGCAGAAGGAAATCTTCGAGCAGCCGCGCGCGGTGGGTGACACGCTGGAGGCGCGCATCGGGCCGCACGGCGTGCTGCCGAATATCTTCGGCGTCGGTGGCGATGAATTGCTGGCCAAGGTCAAGGCGGTGCACATCATCGCCTGCGGTACCAGCTATCACGCCGGCATGGTGGCCAAGTACTGGATCGAAGACTACGCCCGCCTGCCGGTAAACGTCGAAGTTGCCAGCGAGTACCGCTACCGCGAAGCTGTCGTCTCCAACGACACGTTGTTCGTCGCCATTTCCCAATCCGGCGAAACCGCCGACACACTGGCCGCGATGCGCGAGTCGCGCCGCCGCGGCTACCTTGGGACATTGGCGATCTGCAACGTGCCCGAGTCGTCAGTTGTGCGCGAGTCCGATCTCAAGTTGATGACGCGTGCAGGCCCGGAAATCGGCGTAGCGTCGACCAAGGCGTTCACCACGCAGCTGGCGGCATTGGCGTTGCTCACCTTGCAGCTGGCGCGCCACCGCGGTCTGGATAACGCGCGCTACACCGATCTCTGCACGCAATTGCAGCGCTTGCCCCGCCTGATCGAAGAGGCGCTGAAGCTCGAGCCGAAAATCGTCGAGCTGGCCGAACACCTTATGCACCGCCAGCACGCGCTGTTCCTCGGCCGTGGTGCGCAATATCCGGTGGCGTTGGAAGGATCGCTCAAGCTCAAGGAAATCTCCTATATCCACGCCGAAGCCTATCCGGCGGGCGAGCTGAAGCACGGCCCCCTGGCCTTGGTCGACGAAGACATGCCCGTCATCGCGGTGGCGCCCAGCGGTCCATTGCTCGACAAGCTCAAGTCCAATCTGCAGGAAGTCCGTGCACGTGGTGGCGAGCTACTGGTCTTTGCCGATTCCCATGCCGTGATGGACGAGGGCGTAAGCCGTGGTGCGATGCTTCGCCTCGATGGCGGCGGCGACTTCGTTGCGCCTGCTGTCTTCACGGTGCCGTTGCAGTTGCTGGCTTATCACGTGGCGGTTTTGCGCGGAACGGATGTCGACCAGCCGCGTAACCTGGCCAAATCGGTGACAGTGGAATAGCTGGTTCAGCTGATCGCCAAGCCTGCTGAGATTTCGAGGCCTTTCGCAGGCCGAACGCACATGTAGGTGATGCGGTCCGGCAGACCCGTCTCTATTAGCGCGGCCTGCCGATGGCGCAACTGGTCGACGATCAGACGTTGCCGTGCTTCGCGTATGCCCGGCACCCATGCCTTCTATTGGCTTGCCTTGCAGGCATGCTGGTCCCTTCCTCAGGACTGGCATTCAAGGGCGCAGCACCGCGCCGAACTCCGGTCAATAGACTTGATACGCGTGCCCATTGCTCGCTTGGGGCAAGAGGTATGGCGTTTATCGCATCAGTTCTGTGGGTATCAAACTATTGATCCTATACAACGACAGGGCTCGTACGAAGCTTGCGTGAAGCCGTCTTTGGAGAATTTTACTGCGGTATTTCAATCGGAGCGTCGTCAAACGTCTTTGTTCTCTATGGCGTCCTGACGGTGAAGCAAGCCGATGGTTCGCAAGTTGCCTGCAAGGGTCCTTTTGTAAAAGGGTCATGATCATGATCAATAATGTCACTTCGATGAATGCGTCTCACGCTGATCGGATCTTTAACAACTCTATTCGGATTTCCTGAATCCATGCTCAAGTATTCAACCGTAGCTGCGATGTCTGACATCGCGGCAGCAACTCGGCGCATGCCGCTTGTCGGCATTCTCGGTTGGCAGGACGTTCGTCAGCGTTATCGAAGGTCTGCCCTTGGGCCGCTATGGCTGACGATCAGCATGGGGGTGATGATCGCGACGATCGGAATCGTCTTCGGCTCGCTCTTTCATAGTCCGATGACAGAGTTTCTGCCTTCGTTGGCGAGCGGCATCATCTTGTGGGGCTTCATATCGACGGTCATCAATGAAGGGTGTGTCAGCTTCATTGCCTCTGACGCGATCATCAGGCAGCTGCCCATTCCGCTGTTCGTTCACGTGCTTCGCATGACGTGGCGCAACGTGATCATTCTTGGCCACAATCTGGTGATATTGCCGATCGTGTTTATTGCCGTCGGCAAGGCCGTTCATCCCATCATATTCGTTTCCGTCGTCGGCTTTGCCTTGCTGGTGATGAACCTTCTGTGGATAGCGCTGATCCTGGGCGTGGCGTGCGCGCGTTTTCGTGACTTGCCCCAGATGGTAGGCAGCGTCTTGCAGGTCGTATTTTATCTGACGCCCATCATGTGGTTGCCAAAGAGCCTGCCAGCGAACGTGTTCGCCTATTTGCTGGACTTCAATCCGGCTTATCACTTGTTGGAAATCGTTCGCGCTCCGCTGGTTGGCCACGCGCCGACTGCGATGAACTGGGCCGTATCAGGGTTGTTGTCAGCCATTGGCTGGGCGGCGGCTCTGCTCTTCTATGGCCGCTTTCGGCGACGCATCGCTTACTGGTTGTAACGATCGAAGACGCATGTCATCCCAACCATTCTGCATTGACCGAAGTGATCCCATGGCACTCATAGAATTTGAAAACGCGACCGTCGAGTTTGCGATATACAACGCCACAGGGCGTTCGTTGAAAAAGCAACTCCTGCAGGTGGCGACGGGCGGGCAGATCGGTTCTGATGATCGCGGTCGTGTCGTCGTACGCGCGCTCGAAAACCTGACGTTTACCTTGCGCGATGGTGACAGGGTCGGGTTGCTTGGCCATAACGGCGCAGGTAAAAGCACCTTGTTGCGAATGCTCAGTGGGGTGTATGAACCCTCGGCTGGGAGTGCGCGTATCCAGGGAAAAGTCGGTTCGCTTATCGATATCTCGCTCGGTATCGATCATGAAGCGACCGGGCGCGAGAATATTTATACACGTGGCGCGCTGCTTGGCATCACGCGAGCAAGCATGAAACAGCATATCGACGAGATTATTGAGTTCTCCGAGCTCGGCGATTTCATCGATATGCCGTTGCGTACCTATTCGACGGGTATGCATATGCGCCTTGTCTTTGCTGTATCGACCATCCTGCGTCCCGAGATTCTGCTGATGGACGAATGGCTTTCCGTGGGCGACGAGGGATTCAAGCATCGTGCGGAAGCGCGACTGGCCAGCATGGTCGAGGCGACCAAGATTCTCGTGCTTGCGTCGCACTCCCGAGAGCTCATCATGAACACATGCAATCGCGTCATCTGGCTGGAGCACGGGAAGATTCGCATGATGGGCGATGCCCAGACGGTGACGGACGCCTACTTCGGGGTCGTGCCTCATGCGCTCCATGCGGCCTAGTGGCGGCGTGCTGCGGGTTGGAATGACTGCACCGGATCTGGATCGCCCCTTATCAGGGACCCGTTGAGGATTCAGGGGGGCTCGGCCAGAATGAGCGGCCCGACCAACGAGATACGCTTCCATGAAGTGTTTCAAGGCCTATGATATTCGTGGCCGCGTCCCTGACGAATTGAACGAAGACATCGCCTATCGATTGGGGCGCGCTTTTGCGCGCACGGTCGGAGAGGGTCCGGTGGTGGTTGGATACGACATTCGTCGCGATAGCCCTTCCTTTGCGCGAGCGGTCGCACGCGGTCTCAACGACGAAGGCCGCGACGTCATCGATATAGGCCTTGGTGGCACCGAGGAGTCCTATTTCCAGACATTTCATCGACATGCTGCCGGCGGGGTCATGGTGACAGCGAGTCACAACCCGATCGACTACAACGGCATGAAGCTTGTCCGCGAAGGCGCTCGCCCGATAAGTGGCGATACGGGGTTGCGTGACATCGAGCGCATGGTGGAAGAAGGCGCCTTTGGCTCCCCTGTGATGGATCGCGGAACGGTGATCCTCGATCACGACAAGTCGGCCTATATAAGCCATCTGCTTGGCTATATCGATGTGTCGGCGCTACGCCCGCTGAAGATTGTCGTCAATGCAGGTAACGGTGGCGCGGGCGCGATTGTCGATCTGCTCGCCGAGCATGTGCCTTTTGAGTTCGTCCGAGTGAACCATGAGCCGGACGGCAGCTTTCCCAACGGCATTCCCAACCCGCTTTTGCCCGAAAATCGACAGGCCACGGCAGATGCGGTGATCGCACATGAGGCCGATTTCGGTATCGCCTGGGACGGCGATTTCGATCGATGCTTTTTCTTTGATGCCAAGGGAAATTTCATCGAAGGCTATTACATCGTAGGTTTGCTTGCTGCTCAGCTATTGGAGAAGCACGCGGGCGCCAGGATCATCCACGACCCGCGATTGACCTGGAATACGGTCGAGATGGTTGAAGCTGCAGGCGGTGTACCTGTCGAAAGCAAGACCGGGCACGCGTTCATCAAGGAGCGTATGCGTCTGGAGGACGCCATCTACGGCGGCGAGATGAGCGCGCATCACTATTTTCGCGATTTTGCCTATTGCGACTCGGGAATGATTCCCTGGTTGCTTGTCGCCGAACGCATCTCCCATACGGGCGTGAGCCTGGCCGCTATGTTGGCCGAACGCATGGCGGCTTATCCATGCAGCGGCGAGATCAACTTCGTCGTTCAGGATGCTGGCGCGACGGTGGCCCGGGTGCTCGAATTTTATGTTGCGCAGCAACCGCGGATCGATCGTGTCGATGGCCTCAGCGTTACGTTTGCCAACTGGCGCTTCAATCTTCGGGCGTCCAATACGGAGCCGTTGCTTCGCCTGAATGTCGAATCGCGTGGTGATGAATCTCTCATGCGCGAGAAGACTGCGGAGCTCTCCAAGCTGATCAAGGAATAAAAAAAAGGAGCCGCAAGGCTCCTTTTTTATTCAGGCCCTGCCGTACACGTCGTCGAATCGAACGATGTCGTCCTCGCCCAGGTAACTGCCGGATTGGACCTCGATCAATTCCACCGGCACCTTGCCCGGATTTCGCAAACGGTGCTTGCTGCCCAGGGGCAGGTAAGTGCTTTGGTTTTCGGCGAGCAGGAAAACTTTGTCATCGCAGGTGACTTCCGCGACACCCTTCACCACGATCCAGTGCTCCGCACGGTGATGGTGCATTTGCAGACTAAGCGCGGCGCCAGGCTTCACGACGAGGCGCTTCACCTGGAATCGGTCTCCGCTTTCCAGCGAGTCGTAACTCCCCCATGGGCGGCGCACGACACGGTGCAAATCATGCTCGGTCCGATCCGCGGATTTCAGCGCATCGACGATTTTCTTTACGTCTTGTGACGCATCGCGTCGCGCGACCAGCGTGGCATCGGGTGTGGTGACCACGACGACGTTGTCCAGCCCGATGGTGGCAACGAGATGGCGAGGATGTGAGCGGACCAGTGAGTTGCTGGTGTCCAGGGTAATGATGTCGCCTTCCAGGCGATTACCATCACTGTCTCTGTCGGCAGCGAGCCACAATGCGTCCCACGAGCCGATGTCGCTCCAGCCGCAGCTGACCGGCACGACAGCGGCATGAGTGGTTTTCTCCATGACCGCATAGTCGATCGAGTTGTTCGGCGACGTTGCGAAAGCCTCGGCATCCAGCCTTATGAAGTCCAGATCGATCTTGGCCTTGGCGTAGGCTGCGCGAGCTGCTTCGAGCATGGCGGGCGCGTGTATGCCGAGTTCTTCGAGATAGCGCGAAGCCCGGAACATGAACATGCCGGAGTTCCAATCGTAGGTGCCTTGCGCCAGGTAGCTCTCGGCAACCGGGAGCGTCGGCTTTTCTACAAATTGATTGACGCGATAGGCGTGTTGTCCAAGTGCCTCGCCGCGTTGTATGTAGCCAAAACCGGTCTCCGCGCGATCCGGCTTGATACCGAAGGTAACGAGCCAGTCCTGATCGGCCAATATGCGCGCCTGCGCGACAGCCGCTGTGAAAGCGTCGGTATCGGCAATCAGATGATCGGCGGGCAGCACGAGTACAACGGCATCGGGTGAGCGCTCCATAGCGCAAAGTGCGCCGACTGCGATCGCAGGCGCGGTATTGCGAGCGACCGGCTCCAGCAAGATGCTTGCCTGACTGATGCGCAGCTCTTGCAGTTGTTCGGCAGCCAGAAAGCGATGATCGTCACTGGCGACGACGATAGGTGCACCCACATCAGGCAGAAGACTGGTGCGTGTCACCGTCTGTTGGAACAGCGTTTCGTGTCCCGTCAGCGAAAGGAACTGCTTCGGGAGGTTTTTACGCGACACCGGCCAGAGCCGGGTGCCGCTGCCGCCGCTGAGAATAAGTGGGATCAGCATGAATGTCTCACTGCTTGGAAAGCGTGCGCACGGTTTCGCGGAGTCCTTCGCGCCAGTCCTTCAGCGCGTGACCGAAGGTATGGCTGAAACTGGTGTTGTCGAGAACCGAATAGCTCGGACGCTTGGCAGGGGTCGGAAACTCGGCACTTCCGATGGCATGGACGATGGGCGCCTTGACGAGCAGCCCAGCGGTCGTCGCCTCCGCAAAGATCGCTTCGGCAAATCCGTGCCAGGTGGTTTCACCGTTGGCAGTCAGGTGAAACGTGCCTTCGAGCACCTTTTGTTCGTCGCCGGATGCCGCAAGATATTTGTCCAGCGCGGCAAGTGTGCCGGCCACGATGAGCGAAGTCGTCGTTGGCGTGCCGCGTTGATCGGCCACGACACGCAGTTCATCGCGCTCCGCGCCCAGGCGAAGCATGGTGCGCAGAAAATTGTGGCCCACCGGGGAATAGACCCAGGCGGTGCGGAAGATCATATGCGAGGCGCCGCTGTTGCGCAGTGCTTCCTCGCCCCGTAGCTTGCTGCGACCGTAAGCGCCTTGCGGCGCGGTGGGCGAAGATGGCGGATAAGGTTTATCGGCGTCGCCACTGAACACATAGTCTGTGGAGTAGTGCACTACGAGCGCATCATGCGCTTTGGCCCAACGTCCGATGACACCCAGTGCCTCGCCGTTGATCCGATCAGCGGCTTCGGTTTCCTGCTCGGCCTTATCGACGGCAGTGTAGGCAGCGGCATTGACAATGATGGCCGGTCGCTCTGCGTCTAGCAGGCTTTTCAGTGCAGCCAGATCAGACAGGTCTCCGACGGCACCATGCCCCGGCTGAACCAGGGTGCCGTCACGGCTTGCCGAAATCAGTTCGCCACGCGCAGCCAGACCGCCGTCCATGAGGAAGGTCTGACCCAATTGGCCATTGGCTCCAAGCAGGAGGATCCTCACTTCCGATACTCCGGCAACCGGTCTTCCGCCACTTCGGCCAGCAACGGCGCTTTGGCGTCTTTTTCGGAAAGCAGGGGCGAGGAAATCGGCCAGTCGATCCCGATTGCGGGATCATCCCAGCGAATGCCGCCGTCGGCTTCCCGGTTGTAAAGATCGGTGCACTGGTAGGAAAACGTGGCGTGCTCGGAGACGACGCAGAATCCGTGGGCAAAACCCTCGGGTATCCAGAAATGCCGGTGGTTTTCCGCAGTGAGCATGACGCCCGCCCACTTTCCGAACGTCGGAGAGCCGTGTCGGATGTCGACGGCAACGTCGTAAACCTCGCCCTCAAGCACACTGACCAGCTTGCCCTGAGGATGCGGCCATTGATAGTGCAGGCCACGCAGCACGCCGCGCGCCGAACGGGAGACATTGGACTGCACGAAGCGGCGGTCGATGCCGGCCTCGCGGTATTTTGCCTCGTTGTAGCTCTCGTAGAAAAAGCCACGTGCATCGCCGAATACCTGCGGCTCGATAACTACGCAGCCCGGCAACGATGTTTCAATAAACTTCATCCGACGTAGCCTTGCTTGATCAGGTTCTGTAGATACTGGCCATAACCAGTTTTCGCGAGTGGTTCGGCCAGGCGCAAAAGCTGTTCGGCATCGATCCACTTGTTGACGTAGGCGATCTCTTCCGGGCAGCAAACCTTGAGGCCCTGCCGGTTCTCGATCGTCTGGATGTATTCGCCCGCCTCCATCAACGACTCGTGCGTACCGGTATCCAGCCACGCATAGCCGCGGCCCAGTTGTTCCAGATGCAACGAGGCATCATCGAGATAGCAACGGTTGAGATCGGTGATTTCAAGCTCGCCGCGCGGCGAGGGCTTCAATTCTGCCGCAAAATCACATGCGCGATTGTCGTAAAAGTACAGGCCGGTAACGGCGTAGTTGGACTTGGGCGTGGTCGGCTTCTCTTCAAGACCGATCACCTTGCCATTTGCGTCGAACTCGGCAACGCCATAGCGCTCCGGGTCGCGGACCCAGTAGCCAAACACGGTCGCACCGCGATCTCGCGCAGCCGCGCGCTTCATACGCTCGGTCAAGCCGACGCCGTAAAAAATATTGTCACCAAGCACCAGGCAGCTGGGATCGTTGCCGATGAACTCCTTGCCGATCAGGAAAGCCTGTGCAAGACCATCCGGTGACGGCTGCACGGCATAGGTGATGCGGATGCCCCACTGGCTGCCATCGCCCAGGAGGCGCTGGAAAAGCTCCTGTTCGTGCGGCGTGTTGATGATCAGGACATCCCGGATGCCGGCAAGCATCAGCGTCGCCAGCGGGTAGTAGATCATCGGCTTGTCGTATACCGGCAGGAGCTGTTTGCTCACGGCCTTGGTAATGGGATACAAGCGCGTGCCGGAGCCGCCCGCGAGAATGATGCCCTTGGTCGTCATGTGCCCAGTCGCTCCATCCGGTAGCTGCCATCGAGAACTCGATCGGACCACGCCTGATGGTTCAGATACCAGTCGACGGTCTGTTCGATACCGCTTTCAAAGGTCTGCGACGGCTTCCAGCCCAGCTCGTTCTGCAGCTTGCTCGAGTCGATCGCGTAGCGGCGATCATGCCCTGGGCGGTCCTTAACAAAGGTGATCAGCGACTCGCGTTTGCTGCCGTCGGTCAAAGGGCGACGGCTGTCGAGGAGCGCACAAATGGCTTTGACGACCTGAATATTCTCGCGCTCTGCATTGCCGCCGACGTTGTATGTCTCACCCACCCGGCCCGCTTCGAGTACTCGCTGGATCGCAGAGCAATGGTCGCCGACGAACAGCCAGTCGCGGATATTGCGCCCATCGCCGTAGACGGGTAATGCCTCGCCCGCGAGTGCCTTTTGAATGATGAGCGGTATAAGTTTTTCGGGAAACTGATACGGACCGTAATTGTTCGAGCAATTGGTCGTCAGTGTCGGCAGGCCATAGGTATGGTGGAACGCGCGCACCAGGTGATCGGAGGCAGCCTTCGACGCCGAATAGGGGGAGTTGGGTGCATAAGGGGTCTGTTCGGTGAACATGCCCTCTGCGCCCAGCGATCCGTAAACTTCATCGGTGGAGACGTGCAGAAACCGGAAATGGGTGGCGGCATCGCCGTCGAGGCTGCGCCAATAGTCGCGCGCGCACTCAAGCAGCCCCAACGTGCCTACAACATTGGTTTCGACGAAGGCGGCAGGGCCGTCGATAGACCGGTCCACGTGAGACTCGGCAGCGAAGTTGACGATGGCCTGGGGGCGATGCGTAGCCAGCAATTGAGCCACCAGTTGGCGGTCCCCGATGTCGCCTTGCGCAAATTCATGCAGGGAATTGCCTTCCAGGGAAGACAGCGTGTCGAGGTTCCCGGCGTAGGTGAGCTTGTCCAGGTTAATGACCTTATGGCCCTGGGCTACCGCCTGGAGAACGAAATTGGCGCCGATAAAGCCGGCTCCGCCGGTGACTAGCAATGTCTTCATAAAACCCTATTTCACTAGGTGCAGTCCGCCCATTCTGTCATGCTTTGGAAGTAGAAAAAACTCGTCAAATCACTCGCTTCGAGTCATGTGACGGGGGCGTAAAGTCCCTGAAATTCGGCTTTGGTTCAGATTTAGACCGAGCCTGAACGCCAGATTTCGTGGCTGTCGAGCTTGCCAGTAAGATGTCTTCTTTTTGACAACCGGCCTGTGGTTATCGGCAGGCTTACGGGCGGTGACTTATGGCAGCAAAAAAGCAGAACAAAGGACTTGGGCTGGGTACTCTGGCTATCCACGCCGGGCAGCACCCGGACCCGGCCACCGGCGCCATCATGACGCCCATCTACGCCACCTCGACCTATGTCCAATCCTCCCCCGGGGTGCATAAGGGGTACGAGTACTCGCGGACGCAAAATCCCACCCGGATGGCCTATGAGCAGTGCGTTGCCGCACTGGAGGGCGGTACGGCCGGTTTCGCTTTCGGCTCGGGACTGGCTGCGGCAAGTACCGTGCTGGACCTGCTCGATAGCGGTAGCCACGTGATCGCCATGGATGACCTCTATGGCGGCACCTACCGACTGTTCGAACGGGTGCGCCGGCGTTCGGCTGGCCTGGATTTCAGCTTTATCGACCTGAACGACGTGGGTGCGCTAAAAGCGGCTCTGCGTCCCAATACGCGCATGATCTGGGCGGAAACGCCCACCAATCCGATGCTCAAGCTCGTAGATCTCGCCAAATTGGGCGAGTTTGCGAAGAAGCATGGTTTGATCCTGGTCGTGGACAACACCTTCTGCTCGCCGATGCTGCAGCGGCCGTTGGAGTTCGGAGCGCATCTCGTATTGCACTCGGCCACCAAATACCTGAACGGTCACTCCGATATGGTCGGTGGCATCGTGGTGGCTGGCGACAATAAGGAACTGGCGCAGCAGATGGCTTTCCTGCAGAACTCCGTAGGAGCGGTTGCCGGGCCTTTTGATTCCTTCCTGGCGATGCGCGGGTTGAAGACGTTGCATCTGCGCATGCGCGAGCACTGCAGCAGCGCCATGGTGCTGGCGGCGTGGCTCGAGAAGCATCCCCGCGTGCAGCGGGTCATTTATCCGGGACTGAAAAGTCATCCGCAGCACGCCCTCGCAAAGCGACAGATGGATGCTTTCGGCGGAATCATCAGCATGGAAGTCGATGGCGGCCTGAAAAAGGCCCGGCGGGTTCTCGAGCGCTGCAAGCTATTCGCCCTGGCTGAATCGCTGGGTGGCGTGGAGAGCCTGATCGAACATCCGGCCATCATGACCCACGCCTCCATTCCGCCCGCGAACCGAAAGCGTTTGGGGATCAGTGACAGCCTGATTCGCCTGTCGGTGGGCGTGGAAGACATTGCCGACCTCAAGGCTGAACTCGCTGCCGCACTGGATTGATGTTGGAGCACGCCTCGTGGCGTGCATCCCACCGAGAGAAATTATGCAATCAGTCCCGACACGTCCGCTGGCATTCGTAGTCAGTCCGCTTTCTGCACTGGCGCGGCATGGTTCGCTGACGGTGGAGTTGACCAAGCGCGAGATCCTCGGGCGTTACCGTGGTGCGAGTTTTGGTCTGCTCTGGTCGTTGATCAGTCCGTTCTTGATGCTGGCGGTTTATTCGTTTGCCTTTGGAGGCATTCTCAAGAGTCGCTGGCCCCAGGCCGGCGACCAGCACGGCAGCTTTTCGCTGATCCTGTTTCTTGGCCTTATCACCCACGCGTTTTTTGCCGAGTGCATCAACCGTGCGCCAGGCTTGATCGTTGGCAATGTGAACTATGTGAAGCGGGTCATCTTTCCGCTGGAGATATTGCCCTGGCCGATGACGCTTTCGGCGCTGTTCCATCTGTTCACCAACCTGCTGGCGTTCCTCGTGTTGCAGCTTGCGCTGACGGGGCAACTGAGCTGGACGGTCGTGTTGTTTCCGGTCGTCATTGCCCCGCTTTTCGTCCTGTCGCTGGGAATTGCCTGGGGACTGGCAGCGCTTGGTGTGTATTTTCGCGATATCGCGCAGGTGACCGGAGTGCTCACCACGGCCCTGCTGTTTACCTCTTCGGCTATCGTCCCGTTATCTGCCGTGGCGCCGGAGGTACGATGGATTTTCCAGATCAATCCGTTGACCTTCATCATCGATCAGGTTCGTGCCGTCGCGTTGTGGGGGCAGTTGCCGGATTGGTCGGGCTTGGGTCTCTATACGATCGCTTCGGTGGGCGTGGCCTACCTGGGATATAGCGCGTTCGCCGCGTCCCGACGGGGATTTGCCGATGTCCTCTGAGTTCTCGATCCGGGTAAAGGGACTGCACAAGCGCTTTCCTGTTTACGCCAAACCACATCATCGCCTGTTCCAGATGTTCTCGCCTGGAGCGGCCAAGAGCCGTTGGTTTCGCGAGTTCCATGCACTTACCGGCATCGATTTCGAGATTCATCGTGGTGAAACCGTGGCCATCGTCGGTCGCAACGGTTCGGGCAAATCCACGTTATTGCAGATCGTATGTGGCACGTTGTCACCATCGGAAGGTACCGTTGAGGTCAATGGTCGCATCGCCGCGCTGCTTGAGCTTGGAGCGGGCTTCAATCCGGAGTTCACTGGACGCGAGAACGTTTATCTCAACGGTACCGTGCTGGGATTGACGCGTGCGGAGATCGACGCGCGTTTTGACGAGATTGCAGCGTTCGCGGACATCGGCGAGTTCATCGAACAGCCGGTCAAGAGCTATTCCAGTGGTATGTACGTGCGCCTGGCATTTTCCGTGGCAATCCACGTCATGCCCGACATCCTTGTGGTGGATGAAGCCCTTTCCGTGGGTGACGAAGCGTTCCAGCGAAAATGTTTCGCGCGCATCGAGAAGATCCGCGACGCCGGCGCCACGGTGCTGTTCGTGTCGCATGCGCCAAGTACGGTATTGGAGCTATGCAATCGGGCGATCCTGCTCGATCGTGGCGAGCTGCTGGCGATGGGCTCGCCCAAACATGTGATTTCGCGCTACCAGAAGATGCTTTATGCGCCGGCGAACATGGTCGCTTCCATTCGCGCGAGGTTGCAGCAGGAAATTGCGCTGAGCCGGCGCGCGACGACAGGACGGACATCGGAGAAGCTCCAGCCGGAGCAGGTAGCGGCGAGTCATTCGCCGGAACCGGCATCGATTGAAGATACGGCCGATGGCGCGTACTTCGATCCTGGCCTTGTTTCCCAGAGCACAGTTCGTTTTGCCACGCATGGCGCGGTGATCGAGGATCCGCACGTCGAGACGCTCGGCGGCGAGCGGGTGAACGTACTCAAGCCAGGTGGCGAGTTCTACTACGCCTACACCGTGCGTTTTGATCGAACGGCGGTCGCGGTAACGTTCGGGATGCTCATCAAGACCATTTCCGGAGTGGAGCTGGGGGGGGCAACGTCAGCGACTCCGGTCGACGCCATCGACGTAGTGAACGCGGGTTCGACGGTCAGAGTGAGGTTCAGGTTCCGCTGCCTGCTGGCCCCGGGGACCTATTTCCTGAATGCGGGTGTGCGCGGGCGCGTCGATGAGGAGGAGACGTTCCTGGATCGTGTGATCGATGCGGCATTGTTTCGTGTTCCGCCTGATCCGGGTCGATTGGCCACCGGGTTTGTAGACTTTCATGTCCTTTCGGACGTTGAGATGGTCGACAACCAGTTGGAGTTGAGCCATGAGTCCAAGTGAGGCATCCCAAAAGACAGGCGCCAGCGTAATCCTCGTGCTGGGCATGCATCGCAGCGGAACATCGGCTACGACGCGGGTATTGAACTTGCTTGGCGCCGAGCTGGGTGTGGATCTCCTGGAAGCCCAGGCGGATAACGCGAGAGGCTTCTGGGAAAACGCCAGGGCGGTGCAGATTCATGAGGAACTACTCGCTGCGCTGGGGCGCACCTGGCACGACGTGAGCGAGATGCCTGAAGATTGGCTGGAGCAGCCTGCCAGTTATGCAGCCATCGACCGGATCGTGCGGCTCATTCGCGAGGAATTTGAGGGGCAGATGCTGTGGGCGGTCAAGGACCCTCGTATGTGCCGATTGCTGCCGATCTGGGTAACCGCGCTAGAGCGTGTCGGCGTACGGGCGACCGCGCTGATCGTGGTGCGTAAGCCCGAGGAAGTTGCTCGTTCACTGCATGCGCGAGAGGGGTGGGCCGAAGGGCATTCGGACCTCATGTGGACGCAGTACACGCTTGAGGCTATTCGCCATACGTGTGCCATGCCGCGCCTTATCACGAGCTATGACGAGCTCCTTGCTGATTGGCGTGCCGTCGTGGATCGCGTTGGCAAGGAGCTTGGCATTCAATGGCCAGCGCTGACCGAGCAAACGAGTGACCAGATCGACTCGTTTCTTGCCCCCGAGGACCGGCATCATCATGCAGAGGACGAGGCTTCTGGCGCCACAGCCGCCACATTGACAGTGCCTCAGAAGCTTTACGCGCTATGCCTCGATGTGATTTCCGGCCGGGCCAACTGGTCGCAGTTGGCTCAGTTCGATGCTCGCTATCTTGAAAGCGCGTATTTGTTCCGTGAGGTTACCAAGCAGAAGCATGAGCTTGATCGGATCGCATTGGAGCGCATCAACCATATTCACTTGCTGGAGCGGGAATGGCAGTCCGTCGCAAGCTTGGCTACGGAGCGAAGCAATCATCTGCAGCTGCTGGCCACACAACACCATGAAATCATCGGTGTCGCGGCGCAACGGCAGGCGCACATAGAACAACTCGAGCGGGCCGTTGCCGAGCGTGATGTCCGGCTCCAGGAGCTGGAAGGCGCGCTTGAGGCTGTGAGGGGAATGGCTGCGGATCTTTCGGCCAGGCAGGGAGTGCAGGCGAAGACGAGCGAAGCATTGTCCCAGCGTTGTATCGAACTCGATAAGAGTCTTTCCGATACAGTCGAATTGACATTCAGTCGTCGCTGGCTAGTTCGCCGCTTCTGGGAAGTTACGACCAAGCGTAAAACCTTGCAGCAGAAAGGCGGCCGGTAACGGTCGGCTTGGTGCGCGGCGCGCGATGAGCGCGCCGCGCCGGTGGTCCAATTACAGTTGGCCGTCAATCCAGCCGCACAATGTGGTGACGCCCTTGCGGACGTCCCACTCGGGTTCCCAGCTCAATGCCTTTCGGCTGCGCGAAATGTCCGCCGATGCCGCCCGCACATCGCCATTGCGATAGGCGCCATTAACAACGGGAGCCGGTGCGCCATAGATCGACGCGATGATTTCAGCCAGCTCGCGAATCGTCGTGCCGCTGCCACAACCGATGTCATAGGCATCAGCGGAAGGGATGATGCCCGTAGCGATTCGCAGGACAGCCCTGGCGACATCGTCGATGAATACGAAATCGCGAACGATCTCCCCATCTTCGTAAAGCGGAATGACTTTGCCCGCCTTGGCCAACTGTGCAAATAGCGACACGATGCCGGTGTACGGATTGCTTAGCGACTGGCCCGGGCCATAGACGTTCTGAAGGCGCAGCAGGCCCACCTCGACGTCGAACGATAGGGCCCATGCCTTCAGGATCAGTTCCTGGGCATATTTGGTAGAACCGTAGATGCTGGTTGGACGAGGCTCGGTGCGCGTTGCCTCGAAGGGCAGGCACGTGAGGCCGGGGAAATCCCACTGCTTGGCTTCCAGCTGGGCGCGCGAACGCTGGCCGGGGTAGCTGATCCGGCCCTCCGTATCCTGCCACGCACCTTCACCATAAACGGCGCGACTGGACGTGAGCACGACACGCTTGGGAATGGCGTCGTGACGCACAAAGGCATCAAGCATCTGAGTCGTGCCGACCACATTGACATTGGCGTGGCGGGAGCCTTCCGTCAGCGACTGGCCGGTGCCTGTCTCGGCGGCGAGATGGATCACGACATCGGGCTTCACACCGGGCAGCAGGGCGTCCCATGTTTCGCGCTGGGCCACGTCACCCACCACCAGCTCCACCTTTTCATGCAGCGCCGCTGGGCGTGTGGAGGTGGGATGGATTTGCGGGTGCATATTGTCGATAGCTACGATGCGATCGAAATGCGCCGCAAGCAAAGGGGAAATAGCGCAACCGATGAAACCGGCGCCGCCAGTGACCAGGCAGGTTTTAGACACGTGCATGACTCCTCAGAACGATTTTCATGGCGCACCGGTGGGTTTGCCAGTAACTGCGCGCTTGAACAACTGCAGAGCACGGGTAAGGCGTGGCACCCGATGGGCGAGGGAACGTTTGATGGCAAAGCTCAACTCGCCGATCGCCTGGCCAAGCGCGAGCGGCTGCCTGGCCGAGTCCGGCATGTGCATCGCCCGATAGCCCGCCCGCTTCCACTCGTCGAGGATGTGCGCCTGCGAGTTGAACTCGCCATTGGGCAACAACGCCGACAGGCGCTGCAGTTTGTATTCGAGCATGGCGTAATTCACGCTGGCCAGATGCGAGCAGATGATCTGCTGCGTGGTGTAGCGAGCGTCTTGCGCCACGTAAGTGATGAGGCGCTCCAGCGCGTGGCCCAGGGTTCCGTCGAGCGGATAGGGCTCGGGATCGAAATCGGTCCATTTCCATGGGTGCGCGAACAACTTGCGCAGGGCCTTGGGGCGGAACCAATACATGCCACCGAACGCGCCGACGGGCGTGTCGGGGTCGAGACGGACGTTCAGATCCAGTTGGCGTGCGATCTCTTCGGCGCGCCCCTTGTTCGTATACCAGGCGTGGCCGAGCGTGCCGTATGAGATGTGGATGATCGGGGGCACGGCGACACCAATCCATGGTTGGTCCTGGAACAGGTCAAGCACATTGGCTGTGTAGCCAGGACTGTTCAACAGGTTCTCGAACATGTGTCGCTTGAAGCCGCCGGCTCGGCTGGAGGTAAGGTGCGGTGTCTTCTTGGTATGCAGGCGGCATACCAGGTCGTAGCGATCTTCAAGGAACAGGTCGCGACAGGTGATGAGCAGGGACGACATGTCGCGTCCGCGGTTTTGCTCCACTACGCGCACGATGACATGGGCGATATTGCTGCGCTTTCGCGCTTCAGCCTCGATGAGCTGTTTCTTCTCTTCGCTTTCGGTCGTAGCGATGAAGTCGTAGGGTACCGGCACGGTGTCGCCGAGGGCGAGTATCTCCTCCAGCATGTCCGTATAGAACAAGTGCACGCACAAGGCGACGCGCAATGACGGGGCTGGCGCAGTCTGCTTCAGCCGGACATCAGGCAGCACGCTCGTAAGCGCGGCATTGGTGTTGAGCGTACGCAGTTCCGAGGAACGGACGATGTTCTTCCAGATCATCGAGCGATCGTAGTCCGACGTCTTCTCGACGAGGCCGATGGCCCGCGGAAGGTCGACGTTATAGTGCTCGAGGAAACGTGGATCGTGGAAAAACGGTCGCCGCTTCAGCAGAGGACTTCGATCGGCAATGGTTTCATCGATATCGATGAAAGCTGGATAGTGCGAGCCATATTTCGTGCAATCGAGATAGCACTCGCATACGTAGCCAAGCTTGGTGAAGTGCTGCGTGAAGACGGTCTCGTGACTCTGCACGGCAGTTTCGTACGTGAGACTGCCGCCGAGTTTTTCCCAATAGTGGCGAAAGGACTGCGAGCGCAGCATGTCCTTGCGTACCACGATGAAGTTGGAGTTGAGGTGATAGGGGAGTGTGCCGGTGCCCGTGAACGGGTTCGGCGTCATCTCCATGTGCGCGGTGACGCCCCAGAAATCGCAGGTGCGCCGTGACATGTCCGAGAACATTTCCTCGAACGGAAAAATGGGCCCATAGCACGTATGGTTCACCATCAATACTTCGTCGTACAGGCCATCGCGGTTGAAATCGATGTGCTGCAAACCCTCTTTGTAGGGCAGTACGTCGAAGCCTTCGTTGGGTCGAAGGATTATTTCGTGCACCAGGCCATGCAAGGCAGTCTCTGCGTCGCGTGTCAGCGGCCCGTTGGAGTAGAACAGGATGCGCTCGACGTGGCGGCCCATGTCCCGCAAAAAATGGACAACATAGTCGTCCACGACGCCATCGGCGTCATAGAAGGAAAAAATACAGAGCCGGCGCATGATGGGCGCCATGGGAATCGGTGTTTTTTCGTTACTGGGCATGGGTCATCTGTTCGCGGGTAGCCAGGTGTCCGAAAGGGGAGGTCGAGAGCGGACCGTCATTTCTTTCCGGTCAGGCCGCGATAAGCGGGGCGCAGGAGCCGGGTTACACCGGGCGACCGATGCGCAAGCGATCGTTTCATAGCCAGCACCACCTCGCGCGACGCTTGCCTGATCGTTGGTCGCTGCGACGTAGCGATCGTGAACATCTCGGGGGCAGTCTGGACCGGGTCGCGAAATCCGGCGCGCTTCCACGCGTCGAGGATGTCGACTTGCTGGCTGAAATCGCCGTTAGGCAGCGACGCAGCCAGGCGCTGCAGCTTGTATTCGAGCATCGCGTAATTGCGCGATGCGAGGTGCGAGCTGATGATCTGTTGCGTGATATAGCCTTCGCTCTGCGCCACGTAGCAGATCAGGCGCTCCAGTACATGGGCCAGCCCGCCGTCCACGTGATGCGGTTCGGCGTTGAAATCCGACCATTGCCACCTATGTTCAAAGAGCGGCTTGAGTGCCTTGGGCCGGAACCAGAACATCGTGCCGAAGGCTCCTACGGACGTATCCCTGTCCATGGTGACCCTCAGTCCCAACATGCGGGCGAGCTCGTCGGCGCGCGCGCGGTTGGTAAACCACACGTGACCCATGGTGGGATAGCCGATGTGGACAAGAGGAGGCGCCGCCACACCGATCCACGGGTTGTCCTGGAACATGTCCAGCACGTTGGCCGTGTAGCCCGGGCTGTTCAGCAGGTTCTCGAACAGGTGTCGCTTGAAGTTGTTGGCTTGGCCGGCCGCCACCTGCGGCGACTTCTTGGTATGCAGACGACATACGAGGTCGTAGCGATCTTCGAGGAACAGGTCGCGGCAGGTGATGAACAGCGAGGACATGTCGCGACCACGGTTCTGCTCCACGACTCGCACGATCACGTTGGCAACGTTTTTTCGGCCACGGACCTTGTTTTCGATGGCCAGTTTCTTCTCGGCCGATTCCGTTGTGGCGATAAAGTCATATTCGCCCGGAATGGTATCGGTCAGCGACAAGATCTCATCGAGCATGTCCGTGTAGTAGACATGCGCGCAGACAGCGATGCGCTCGCGACCGCGCGGATACTCGCCCTGATGAAGCCTGACGTCCGGCAGCACGCTGGTAAGGCCGCCATTGGCGTTGAGGGTGCGCAGTTCGGCGGTTCGGACTGCGCTCTTCCAGATCAGCGACCGATCGTATGTAGATGTCTGCTCGATGATTCTGAGCGCGCGAGAAAGATCCACGGCATGGTGTTCAAGCATCCGGGGATCACCCACGACGACGCTCCGCGTCAGGATGGGGCTGCGATCAATGATCGTCTCATCGACATCGTAGATGGCCGGTTGCCGCGTGCCGTACTTGGTGCAATCAAGGTAGCACTCGCAGGAATAGCCGAGCCTGGAGAAGTATCCGGTAAAGACCTTTTCGTGCTTTGCGACCGTCCACTCGTGATTGGACGAATCTCCCATGGCTTTCCAGTAGTTCTGGAACGCCAGGGAGCGAAGCAGACTTGCGCGAACTGCGATGAAATGGGTATTGAGATAACCCCAGGGTTGGCTTTCACTGGGGCCGGCCAACGACTCTGATGCATCCCGGCTCGCCGTGATGCCCCAAAAATCGCAAGCGCGCCCATCCATGGTGGAGAACAACTCCTCGAACGGAAAGATGGGACCAAAGCATGTATGGTTGACCATCAGCACTTCGTCGTAATGACCTTCCCGATCGAACTCGATGTGTTCGAGGCCATCTTTGTACGCGAGCACATCGGTGACTGCTCTGGGTCGCTCGAAGACCTCGTGGCCAAGGCCGCGCAAGGTGATCTCCGAGTCGCGCGACAGGGGGCCGTTGGAGTAGATCAGGATGCGTTCGACATGGCGACCCAGTTCCTTGAGGAAGTAGGTTACATAGTCGTCGACCACGCCGTCGCGGTCCTGGAACGAAAAGATGCAAAGTCGGCGCATGGATGGCGACAAATCGGCCTGGCCTTCAGCCATATCTATTCCTCAAAACCGGCGGCAGCGTGGAACCCGGAGCGTTTCTGCATGACACTCGAAATGAGGGCTTAATGCATCCCCAGGGCGCTCTCGGGAAACATTCGATTATAATGCCAAAAGCAGTCGAACCCAAGCTAAATGGCTGAATTTTCGAGCGTTCGAGCCGCTAAATGACCCGGGCGGGGGCGATAGCCCTACTGGACCCTCCGTCAGTATGGAAGGGGTTTCGAGGGTGTCGGTGCCGGTTGGTCAGGCGCTTTTGAAGGACAGGTACTTGTGGCCGACGAAGCTGGTCACGACAGGCACCGCGACACCGAAGGCATGGGCGACCGTTTCCGGGTGCCAAACGAATCCGGTGCGAGGGAACAGCCATTCGGCCAGCAGCAGGCTGATAGCCAGTGTCTGCAGTACCGCCGCCAGGTTGACCATGGTGAACCAGAACATCTGGTGGCGCATGGAGTGGCTCACCTGCTTGAAGACAAACAGGCGATTGAGTACGAACGCAGTGATCATGCCCAGCAGATAGGCGACGACGATCGCAGCGCTATAGGCCAGCCAGTGGCTGAGCAGCATGCGCGAGAAGAAGTTCACGCAGGCTGCCAAGCCGCCCGCCAGGACGAATAGAACAAATTGCCGGTTCATTTCAGGCTGTCCGATCGTTTATGGCGGCCCCCACCAGAGTCTTGGCGACTTCGATGCTTTCATTGATCGACCGGTCCTCCGGGTAGTAGTAACCCGTGTCGGCCATGAAGAATCCCGCCACGGGCGTAGTCATGCTGGGCAGCATGTCGTAGAAGCCGGGCGGACAGATCGTCTGAGCAAACTCATAGCGATGGCAATGCCTTGCCAGCACCCATTCCGGGCGGAAAGCCGGATTGAGTTTGTGCAGATAGCCAATCACTTCATCGATCAGCGCTTCGTTGCTCTGGGACCACTTCGGATGCGTCTTGGGCATGTAGAAGGGGGCATATACGATCGATGGCGACATCTTGTTGAGGTTGGAGTACTCGATGACGCCTGGGATTTCAATCGAGGCGTCGTTGATGTTCATCCAGAAGTTCTCGCTCAGCGGCTGTTTGAGCTTCAGAATGACGCAGGCGACAGGGATGTTCTTGATCGCCTCGATGCGCTTGACGAAATCGGCGGGCAAGTCGGGGACCAGTCGCGGCACATACTGTATGGGTGCCGTGGAAATGACAGTGTCGCAGGGGATCGACTCCCCATTGACGATGATGCCGGTGACCTTGCCGTCGCGGACGGCCACGCGGTCGATTCCCGATTTCAAATGGATGCGCCCGCCGTGTTCCAGGATGAACTTTTCCATCTTTTCCAGTAGTACGGCAGAGCCGCCTTCGAGGTAGCCCATGGTCTCTTGCATGAGACTGCGGCGAGACAGGGCTACGCGCTTGATGCGCGTGCCGATCCAGGCTGCCGAAATGTTCTCGGTGTGCTCGAACAGCTTCAGTTCGAACAGGCTTTTCCAGAGCACATTGTATGCTCGCTCGCCAATCCACTTGCGTATCCAGGCCGTGGCGTTCATGCGGTCATACGGGCGCCAGTCCTTGATGCCCTTGGTGAACATGGCATGCAGGCCATAACGGAACTTGCTGATCAGGCCCAATCCGTCGAAGGTGAGGAGAGCCATTGGCGTTCCCCATTTATAGAGCTTCCCGTTGTAGTAGAAGCCCATCTTCGTGTCAGTCCAGCGCAACTTGTCGGCCAGCTTCAGGTCGTCGAGCAGTTGGAACAATGGGAAGTCGGTCTTGCAGATGAAGTGGTAGTAACGCTCGATGTCCAGGCCATCGAAATGGAAGTTGGCCGACATACCGCCGATGCGATCGTCGCGCTCGTAGATGTCGACCTCATGGCCGCGCTTGAGCAGTTCCATGGCTGCCATCAGGCCCATGGGGCCGGCGCCGAGAATGATAATTCGTTGATTATTCATGGAGTTTCTCTAGAGGGCGCCGGAGCATGGCAGCCGCATGGTTACGCGTGATCGAGATGGCTATGGGGGGGGCGGGCACTTATGTCACGCCCAGGATGGGAAATCAAACACACCTAATCTACCGCCGTATACAGCGTCAGAGACCCCGCTCGTACAGGCAGGGTCTCGTGTCGCTTTTCACTGCTTCGTATAAATGAGCGAACCATGGCAAAAGTAGGTTGGTATGCGGTTGTTCCTATGGAGAGACCACTAATTGATACGGCAGGGTGCAGATCACTTGGCCGTGATCCGCTGGCGTAGTCAATCGAACGGTGTAAGTACCCGGGGCGACATTGAGAAGAATGCTGGATGCGCGGAACGCATAAGTATCGCGAGGATTGGAATGCATGACCTTCACAACGTCCTTGCGCCTAAGAAACGGATCGACCTCGAGCTTGTAGCGTTTGCTGCCGGATAGTACGAGGAGAAAACGGTTCGAAATATGGCTTTGAGGATTGACGATCCAGCCATAAAAGCGAAGGGGATCCCCGCTCTTCGCGAGAAGGGGGCCTGTTGTGATCTCAGCGTCATTCACATTGGTATTTGAGCACGAGCCTATCGGGGAGCCTTCAGTCCCGGCATCAGCGTCGCTGGCCACCTCTTGAAAGAATATCGACGGAGTACTCACGCCGAATCTGGCCATGAAATGCTGAGTGGACTCCTGCGCATCAAGCGCGGCCTGGGCTAGCGAGTTGCTTTTGTGGATCGCGTTCACGGCAGGGTCGATGCTTGCTTGCTGAAGGGTTGGTGGCAGCAAACTATCAACGACTGGAGAATCGAGAAAGGTTCTCAATAGCTGGGCACTGGGAAACGGAATAGTCAGCGACGAGTGTTGGAGGAACGTCGGATCTCTCGAAATCAAATAAGAATGGGTATAGAAAGTCTCCATTCGGCTGAAATCGTACCGCTGCTGCATATCGTCCAGGTCGCTTGGGGTGCGTTTGATAAAAACGAGCGCAATTGTCCCGACACCCAAAATGGTGGCGGCGTATCCCAGATATTTTGCCAAGGCATTCAATCGTTGGCTGGAAGCAAGGGACAACGCAAGCGCAAGGTTGGAAAGCAATCCAAGTGAAGAAATATTAGAATAGCGCGTTGGTATTGATGTGATGTTGTGTCCGCGGGCATGAGCGATGGCTATGGCCTGGAAGATTACCCAGGCAACTAAGCCCATGAGAAAAATTTCTCGATCACTCGCGGCCTTTGTTCTAAGAAATTTAATCATCCAAAGGATGCTTGGGGCCCAAATGACCAGTCCGACCAGGAAATATTTTGGCTTAGTAGAGACTATAGGCCAGATTAGTGCTGTTGCGACGGCGCGAATGTGGTCGACAATTCCGTGGGCTTTATAGACGTCGTTTCCAGGTGCGTTGGTCAGCAGCAATAGGCCACACAGTAGAACCAGCATCATCGTTAAGATTACGGATACGGTGAAGGCTCTTGGTAGAGGCCCGCGCCAAGCACGGAAAACGACCACGACGCAGACGACGGCAGCTCCAAAAAGGCCGGATGCCATTGTAAACAAACTGGCCACCGCAAGAAGGGCGAGCAGGCCGAATGTAGTCCAGTCCGGGCGCCGATAGATCGAAATGCCTGCCAGTGCGATGGCAAACGCGATCATTATGTAAAACTGGTTTTGAAACCCGACAAGGCTATTCTCCCAGTCGTAGGGTAGGGCAGCCAGTATGACTACGGCGAACAGCAGAATTAGGCAAGAGAGTCGATTGGCCCCACGGCAAGCGAAAACATAGAATAGAGCTAACGTGGCGCCATAGATGACAGTGTTGAAGTAAGCTTCGACCAGATTGCTCCAGACGCCGCCATTTATTTTGAATAACGCCATGCTAATCAGGCGCGTAAACAATATGCGGTGCTCATTGTGTGGCGCCCAGTAGTCACTGAAATGCCATGTGCCATCTTTAAGGGGAGCCAGTTGCGAAGTGACTTGATTCCACTGGTCCCAGAACGGAATGTCGACGCCATATAGCGATACCCAAATGGAGCGGGATGCGGCTACGGCGACAATAATGATGACGGCTACAATGCTTAGGCGCACTCCAGTTCGAGCGGTCAATGAATGTTGCGCCTGAGTGACTTGGTTCATAACCGATTCCGAAGATGGGAAGTTTTTTCGAAGGGAAGTGTTAATTCGGGATCGCTAGGAATGGTGCGCTGATTCAGCGATATCCAGTGTCCGAGTGGACGCCATTGTTCTATCTCTTTAGAACAATTTTAGCGTATCGCGGGTCGCAGTAGCTTTCCTTAATGGCGTCAGCGAAGGGTGTCTGGCGGAAGCCGAATACCTTCTGCGTGTCGATGCCATGGAACTCATCGCCAGCTGTAAGGGCCTTGAGCTGGTCTGCCGTGAAGGGGGGCTTGCCACTGAATGCCGCGTACACGCGTAGCAGGAAATGAAACAGGCCGTATGGGATGTGCAAGATCATCGTGTGCAGGCCTTTGGCTTGCTTTATGGTCTTGATGATGTCCACATAGTCGATACGAGTATCGCCGACGACATCGTAGATGTCGCCACTTGGCTGAGTTTCTATGCAGCTTGCAATGCAGCGGCAAAAGTCGCGCTCATACAATGGCTGGCGCATATATCGCCCATCACCAGGAATCGGAAATATGGGCGTCTTTGCCATGAAGCGCGACAGCCATCCCAAGTGCTTGGGGTCGAACCAGCCGAACATCAGTGTCGGACGTAGCACGCAATGTGGAATGCCACTCTCGACGACGAGCTTTTCCTGTGCCTTCTTGGTGTTGGTGTAATCGTCGTCAGCAACCGAAACGACTACCGACGAGCTGATATGCACGAGGTAGGGCACATTGTGCCGACGAATGGCTTCCAGTACCCGTACGGTTGCTTCAATGTTATTGCGTGTAAACAGTTCGGCATGTTTGCCGGTGATCTGCGCATGCAGTTGCACAGCGCACGCCGCACCGTCGAAGGCCTCCGTCCAGCGGCCATCTTCGGCCAGATCGGCGTGAATGATCTGGACGTCCGGATGCAACTGGCGAAGAATGCCGAGGTTGTACTCGTGCTTGTCGATCGCGACGAGGTTGGTGTAGCCCTGTGCCTTGAGTTCCACGATCAGGTTTTGTCCGACCAGGCCAGCGGCGCCGGTCAGCACGAGTTTTGAGTGCTTGTCGATCTTGTTCATGACGTTAGGGGTGCTCTGATCTATTGACTATGATGCCGCAGAAAGGAACAAATCAGGGCGTCACTTTGTGGTCATCTCTTCGCTTGATTAGAAGGAGGCTGTTGAGCTTGCTCTGTATGGGTAGCTCGATGTTCTTGTAGCTAAATAGCCCAAACAAGAAGGCCGGAACCATCCATCCTGCCAAGAGTATCGGTGTAGGTACGCGGCCGATTAAACCCATCCATTGGAAGACCGCAAGAAGCGAATAAAAAATGAACTGATGCCAGATGTATATGGAATACGAGGCATCGCCCAATTTCACCCAGAATGGTGAGAAGGTCCACATCTTTCGGTATTCAAGAGACACCACTGCATAGACGATAAACGCGGAGGGCAATCCGCTGCAGAAGGTGCGCCACCACGGCGTAAGGGTAGACCATCCTTCATGTCGCATCACCTCCAGGCCCATGAGGAAGGTGACAATACCGATCACGCCTGATGTCACGGCAAAAGCGGTAATGCGCCGGTTGATCAGATACGCAACCGCCATGCCGAAAATGAACTCTAAGATGAGTGGCGATAGAGCGACGTAGGCGATCCAGCTGCGTTGACCGATCAGCAGGTCATAATAAATGACGCCAATGATGCCGAATGCCCAAACAGCTAGTACACGACCCACATGGCGTGGCGAGATGAACAACGCCAACGTGACCACGCCGTAGAAATAGATCTCAAAGCACAGTGACCAGGCTGCCATGATGAATGCGTTGTGATGAGTCAGCAGCAACGCGTTCCTGAGAAGGGACACTCCTGGTTTGTACTCGGCTGAATAAATGACCATCGGTGTACATATCACTGCCAGTGCCAGGACCACCCAATACACTGGATAGATTCTTGTCACCCTCTTGATGCCAAAGTTCCACGCCGTAATGCCCCGTCCCTGGGTGGTTTGGCGGCCACTCTTCATGGCTACTGTCGTGATGATGAAGCCCGAGATGACGAAGAAGATATCGACGCCGCTGGATGCAGCGACGCCGAGGAAAGTGAAGTATCGATCTAACCCAAGGCCTGGCTTCAATAGCAGCGCGTGGCCGATAAACACGATGATCGAGGCGATGCCTCGCATTGCCTGGATGTTATTGATCGTTTGCGGAGGCTGCCACTGAGCGACATGGCTATCACCAGACTTGACCGCTTCTAAGGTGCTATCCAATGGAGTTCCTCTAAGAATGTTCTAATCTATTGAATCTGAAGCGGTCGCCAAGGTGGCCGTTTCGTATGTTGCTGCGGTGAATTCACAGCATCGTCGACGTCGGTATCAGAGCTTGATGCGCTTGAAAACAAATTCCGGGATATGGCGAATGATCAACATGATCGGCAGCCAGAACCACGGCAGGTAGATCACACTGCGTCCGCGATCGGCTGCGTGCACGATGCCCTTGGCGATGGCATCAGGCTTGGCCCATAGCGCGCCTTTCTTGAAGTCGCGCGTCATGGGCGTATCGACGAAGCCTGGCTTGATGGTGAGTACGTTGACGCCGACCTTGGCCATGCGCTGACGCAGACCGCTGGTGAATGCGGTGACCGCTGCCTTGGCGGCGCCGTAGAGGTAGTTGCTCTGACGGCCGCGGTCGCCGGCAACGGAGGAAATGACTCCCATGACACCCGCACGCTGTGCCTCGAAGCGAGGTGCCGCCGTGGTCAGCAGAGCGATCGTCGAGGTGGCGTTGGTCGCGAACTCTTTCAGCGCCACCTCCACGGAAGCCTCGCATTGCGCCTGGTCTGGCAGCGTGCCATGGGCCACTAGCAATACGTCGACCTGCCCCAGCAACGACCAGATCTGCTCGATGATGCTGGCGTGCCTTTCCGTGTCATTTACATCGAGCGACGCAAAGGACACATCTTGCGAGCCGCGTACGCGCAGATCGGCAGCGATGTCCTGCAGGCGTGCTTCGTTGCGGGCGACGAGGAATAGCTGGGCCCCGCGCGCGGCGTACAGGCGCGCGGTGGCTTCGGCAATGGCGGACGTGGCGCCGATGATGACGACCTTTTGCATGCTTACTCCGTGACCCGGCGCCAGAAGCTGGACGAAAACTTCGGGTCGATGTAGTGGCTGAAGGATTCCCAGGCGGGGAAATACTGTTTGAAATATTTTGCAGGCATGCGTGCATCCTTCGCCGGATAGACCGCGCCCCCGGCTGCCGCCACGATGTCGTCCAGTCGATCGAGCAGCGCGAATGTGCCGGAGCCCCGGTTGGGGAAGTCCAGTGCCAGAGTGGCGCCAGGGCGCGGAAAGGACAGCATGCCGGGCGAAGCGACATCGCCGAATTGCTTGAGCACCGCCAGAAATGAGCCCTCGCCGGATGCGGCGATGGTCTTTACCAGTGTACTCATGCAATCGAGGGATACGCCCGGCGGTACCACGCATTGGTACTGCATGAAACCGCGCGGACCGTAGATGCGGTTCCAGTCGCCGATGCCGTCGAGAGGGTAGAAATGAGGCTCGTAGTGCATGGTGACGTGGCTGACGCGTTCGCGTTGCCGGTGGTAGTACAGCGCGTTGAATGCGCGCAGGCTGAGCGGATTGATCAGCGATATCGGCGGCGTCATGGGCACGCGCAGGCGCCGCGAAGGTCCGTTTGGGCGGCTGTCCGGATGGGACGGAGCATGGTTGGCGCGAGTGAAGATACCGCGTCCCAGTGCACTGCCTCGGCTTGCACAATCGATCCAGGCCACGGTGTATTCGTAGTCGCGATCTGATTCCTGCGAGAGGCGGAAGAATTCAGACAGATCGTGGAAGCGATAGACTTCCGCGCTCATCCAAGGTCCGGCCACGCGACGCAGCTGGATCGTCGCGCGGGTTACCACGCCGGTCAGGCCAAGGCCGCCGATAGTGGCAGCGAACCATTCCGGATGCTGTTGCAAACTACATGTGCGGCGACTTCCGTCGGAGCGCAGTAGCTCCAATTCCAGCACGTGGCGCCCGAACGTGCCCGCTTTGTGGTGATTTTTTCCGTGTACGTCGTTGGCAATGGCGCCCCCAACCGTCACGAACTTGGTACCCGGCGTCACAGGCAGGAACCAGCCCTGGGGTACGACTAAATCAAGGATCTCGGAAAAGAGAACCCCTGCTTCGCATTCCAGTACGCCGCTCTGGACATCGAAGCGGATGAAGCGATCCATGTGCCGGGCGTGCAGCAGCGCGCCACCGTGATTGAGGCAGCTGTCGCCGTAACTGCGGCCATTGCCATAGGGCAGCATGGAGCTTGCCGGGGCCGGAAGTCCCGCGTGGCGGTCGGTCAGCGCAATGACAGTCTGGTCCGCACCAGGGTAGCGGCCCCAGGATTCACCGACCCTGCTCATTGGATGGCGAAGAGGATGACGACGGCCGCAAGCGCCAGGACTACTCGGCTGAGCTTGTCGGTAACCGCGAAGACTACCGGATCGTCATGCATGATGCCGCGGTGTGCGATGGCCCAAGTGCGACTGATCCAGTACAGAAGCAGCGGGCAAAGCAGCCACAGATAGTGCGGGTGGTGGTACAGGACGCGACTGTCGGGACTGTCGATGTAGAGCGCAAGCACGAGCACCGAGAGATAGCCACTGGCGGCGCCCAGAGACTGTATGAGCGGAATGTCTCCCACGTCGTAGCCGCGCCCGCTCGCATTGATCTTGCCGGCCTTTTGTGCGGCCAGCAGTTCGATGTAGCGCTTCACCATGGCAAGACTCAGGAACAGGAACATCGAGAACGCCAGCAGCCAGAACGACGGCTTCGTATGGACGGCTGCCGTGCCGGCGACGATGCGGCTGGTGTAGAGCGTGGCCAGCACGACCACGTCGAGCATCACGACGCGCTTGAAGCGCAGCGAGTAGGCCGTGGTCAAGATGTAGTAACCAGCAAGCACCGCGACGAAAACCTCATGCAGCAGCAAGGCGAGCCCGAAGCTGACGATCAGCAGGCCGGCTGCGACGACTGGTCCGACGATCAGGGGCAGATGCCCCGCCGCAAAGGGGCGCTTGCGTTTGCGGTGATGCTGGCGGTCTGCGGCGAGATCGAGCAGATCGTTGGTGATGTACACACTGGATGCGCAAAGGCTGAAACAGACGAACGCCAGCAGGGTGGCCAACACGGCGTCGATGTCGAAGAGTCGATGCGCGGCAAGCAGGGGGAGGAATACCAGCGCGTTCTTCACCCACTGATGAACCCGGAGTGCCTTGAGCCAATGGCGCGCGCTTGCGCGGGGCAGTTCGAAGCGCTTGGCGACCGTCGTTACGCCCGCAGCAGCCTTGCTGAGCGAAGAGCCGGACTCCACCGTGATGGCCGCGTGGGCATGCTTCCACACCTTCAGATCGACTTTCGCATTGCCGACGTAATCGAAGCCGCGTTCTCCATAGTGTTCGACCAGCAACTGGGCCTTCTGGCTACCAGAGAGGTTGCGTTCGCCATCGCTGGCCAGGACGGCATCGAAGCCGCCCACGTGATTGGCGACTGCCTGCGCCAGGCCTTCGTCCGATGCCGTGCACAATGCGACGATACGCAGCGCCTGCTGCTCGCGTACCCAGGCGACGACATCGGTGTTGTAAGGGAGATGAGCGGCGTCCAGCGTCACACGGGTGGCGATCTCACGCTTGAGGTGGGCCTTGCCACGCAGAAGCCAACCAAGCATCGAGAACAGCAATAGCGGGTTGCGCGACAGCAAGGCCAGCGCAGACTCGACCAGCAAGTCTGAATGGATCAGGGTACCGTCCAAGTCGACGCAAAGCGGCACACTCTCCGATTCGGAGCGGCCCGCTCCAACTTTGACTGACAAGCCTTCCATTAACGCCCCTGGATTCTATTCTATGCCGGAGATGACGATCCGCCCCGTCCGACGCCTGCGTACAAATATGCGTTCATCATGTTACTACGACGGGCTTGCGAGTATGGTCCGCCGTCCTCCATGCTGGCCGTAGGGGCGTGCCCGAGACGCTGACGGTGTCAGTGGTCGCCGTCGCAGTGTGTCCTGGCTCAGCCCTGGCCGGCTTTGGCGGGGCCGGCTGCAGCGGTGAATACCATCTTTTCATGCCGGGTGCGCATGCGTGCGGGCTCCATGCCGATGTTGAGCTAGCGTTCTTGTGTGCCACCATCGGACACGGCGATGGCCGACCATTCGCCCCAGCCAGTACTCTCGGTGCTGAAAGTAACCGTGAATGTCTCCGGGAGCTGCGGGCTGTCAAACCGTAACAGCAACCACTGGTTGGCCAAGGGCATAACGCCCGAGGCGAGCCTGCCGTCGTCAATCTTGAATCTCTGGCGGCCGGTGGTTGGACCTGAACGGTAGAAAAGGGTCGCGCCCCGGTGGGCGATCAGCGCAATGCTTCCGGTCACTGTGTGGGACCCAATGACGCTGCCATACACGTGCATACCGGGGAAGGCCGAATGGTCGAAATCGCCACCTGCCCAGGCATTTTCAGCCTGGACGTCCGCAGCTGTCATCGTAGCTAGCTCGCGGGCCGGCGCTACCCAGGTGATATGGAATGGAGCTGCCGGCGGGATTGCGACGAAGCGGCACGAGAGATCGGAGGTGACCACTGACAATTCGCGGTGCGCGGCCTGGGCTTGCAGGTAGCCTGTGAAGCCAGAATAGCGCGTATCCGGGCCCGGCATGTCCATCACATCACCGTGCCTCTGCCCGATTAATCCGTAACCCACGATGGTCTTGCCGTCCACGAACATCACGGGACGTGGCATGGGGCTTTTGTTGGATGGCACCAGCCATCCACGTACCAGAACGAACCGCGAATCGCCCCGAACCTCGGTCGCCTCTTCGATCGCGCCGTGGCATATGTCCGAGGGGAGTGCTGCCAGCGTTGTGCCCAGCTTGTTCCGCGCTTCGTCGAACGGCGCGTGGGAAAAGATGGACAGATGACGTTCCGCAGCCATGCGGCCTAAAGCGAGGGCCTGATCGACGAACGGATAAATGACGGGAATCTGAGTTTCGTCACGGATTCCCAGGTCCAGTGCCACAACGGCGACGGCCTGTTGGAAGCGTTCTTCGCGGTGTGATTCCTTGGCGCGTTTTTGTTCGGGCAGTGCTGCCAGCAAAAGTGCAAACAACGCGGCAAGCACCAGATAGCGGGTTATGTGCCGCATCTTTGCGATAGCGGGAGAGCACAGTATGAGCAGCGCTGCCCAGGTCATGATGGCTGGCGTTGTGTAACGACTGTCGAACGCGTGAGCTTCACCGGTGGCTGCTCGCCCCAGGGTTGTTCCGGCAGCGGTGCCGCCGATGTAGGCGATAAATGAGATAAGTGCCCAGGAAAGGGGGCGTAACTCATCACGGACCGCCTCACGCACCGCCCACGCAATCGCACTCAGGACGAGCAGGGCGCCGAATCCTGCGGCAACGTTGCGTGCGTGCACGGGATCGATGTTGCGTGCGACGTAATAGAAGGGGCTACCCAGATAAAGCAACAGGAAGCGCAGGCAACCCCACGGGTCATCACGAAGAATGGCCAGCATCGAGCCGCCACCATTCGATAAACCTTGCTGATAGGCCCAGCCAAGGACGAGGGAAAGCATGCCGAGCAACGTGATGCGGCGCCATCCCATGCGTGTGATCGCAGCGTAGGCGGTCAGGATCGGAAGGGCGAGCACGCCATTGGCCATGGTGCCTAGCGATGCCACACCCAGCACGCATGCAGCAGCGAAGGCCAGATGGCCACCCGAGGTAGAGATGCGCGCGCGATAAATCGCGAAGAGTGCAGCCAGTGGCAGGAGCTGGGCCAGAATGAACTGGCTCTGGAAGGCCCAGGTCAGATTGCCCTCTTGCGACCAGAAGAAAAGCCAGGCCGTCAGGAACGCGGCGATACAGCGGCGGAAGGTTGCATGCGCCTCTTCGGGTATTGCCTCGGAAAGGAACCGCCAAAAGACCCACAGCGAGCATGCTGCAAGGACGTAGTTGGCGAGGATGAGGAAAATGGCGTTTCCCGAAAAGAGCGCCATATCGATCCAGAACAAAACACGCGCGAGGACGATGCGGTGCTCATTATGTGGCGCCCACCATGCACTCCAGTCGCCGTCGCTCACCTTCCGGAAGAAATCGACGCTCCCATCCCACATGTCCGCAATGGGAATGGGCGTATACGTCCGAACCGCTCCGACGATGGCCAGGCCGACGAAGATAAGCGCGAACACGACGAAGGGGATGATGGTGATGGTGGCCCCGATGTTGGGCCTCACGATGCCTCGTTCGCCGCGCTTCAAAGAGATCGCTTCCAATAAATAGCTTGTGGAACTTGGTAGATCACCCGCATGACCAGTCGCTGCGCGAAGTGCTCCTCAACCCGCAACAGCCAATCGAGCATAAGGCTTGCGCTGCAAGAGGCTAGGGCGGCGAGGCGCCGCCCTGGCCTGGCTTCAGCCAATGGCGGCTTCCAGCTCGGGAATGATCTTGAACAGATCCCCCACCAGGCCAATGTCCGCGATCTCGAAGATCGGCGCTTCGCCGTCCTTGTTGATGGCCACGATGGTACCGGCGTCCTTGATGCCGGTGAGGTGCTGGATGGCGCCCGAAATGCCGATGGCCATGTACAGCTCCGGTGCGATGATCTTGCCGGTCTGCCCCACTTGAAGCTCGTTGGGAACATAGCCCGCATCCACGGCCGCGCGCGAAGCGCCCACGGCTGCGCCGATCTTGTCGGCAAATTTGTAGATGACGTCGAAGTTTTCCTTCGAGCCGACACCGCGCCCGCCGGACACGACCTTGCTGGCGCTCTGAAGGTCCGGGCGGTCGCTCTTGCCCTGTTGAAGGCCAACGAAGCGGGTGTGACCCGGCAAGGCTGCATCGATAGCCAGCGCTTCGATCGCGGCGGAACCCGATGAGCCCGCCGCGGACCAGGAGGCGGTGCGAATGGTGGCCACCACGATCGAAGCGGCGTCGACTTCTACCGTCACGATAGCGTTGCCGGCGTAAATGGGGCGCTTGAAACTGTGCGGGCCTTCCACCGTCATCACGTCGCTGACCTGAGATACGCCCAGGAGGGCCGCCACACGGGGGGCCAGGTCCTTGCCGAAGGTCGTCGAAGGTGCAAATACGTGGCTATATCCGGCGGCGGCTTTGGCGATCTGCGGTGCGTAGACCGCGGCCAGCGGATGGGCGTTCTCGGCGCGGGCAACAGTGAGGACCTTGCTCACGCCATCGATCTTGGCTGCTTCGGCGGCGATCGCATCCGGCGCGTCCGAGAGCACGATGACATCGATGGCATCGGCTTTTACGGCGGCCGCCGCGCTTACGGCGCGGGCCGTGGAACTATTCAGTTTGCCGTCGAGGTGCTCGGCGATAACGAGGATCTTGCTCATCTTCAATATCTCCTGTGCGCTGCCTTACAGCAGGCCCTTCTGCTTGAGGGCCGCGACCAGCTCAGCGGCGTCTTTCACCATGACACCCTTACTACGCTTGGCCGGGGCCGCGTAGTGGGTGGTTTTTACGTGGTCGGCGGCATCGACGGCCAGCGAGCCAAGTTCGATCACATCGATCGGCTTGGATTTGGCTTTCATGATGTCCGGGAGCTTGATGAAGCGCGGCTCGTTGAGACGCAGATCGGTAGTCACCACGGCGGGCAGATCGACTTCGATGGTCTCGAGACCGGCGTCGACTTCGCGAGTCACGGTGGCTTTACCGTCGGCGACTTCAAGCTTGCTCGCGAAGGTCGCCTGGGGGCGATCCCATAGCGCCGCCAGCATCTGGCCCGTTTGATTGGCATCGTCATCGATCGCCTGCTTGCCGACGATGACCAGGCCCGGCTGTTCTTTTTCGGCCAGCTTCAGAAGGACGCGAGCGGCCGTCAGCGGCGAAACCGTGTCGGTGGTCTGCACATGGATGGCGCGATTGGCGCCCATGGCGAGGCCATTGCGTAGATGGGCGGTCAAATCGGCGGGGCCGATGCCGACGACGACCACTTCTTCGGCGATGCCTTTCTCGCGCAGGCGCAAGGCCTCTTCGAGAGCGATATCGTCAAAGGGATTGGCCGAAAGCTTCACGCCGTCCATCACGACGCCCGTGCCATCCGGCTTGACCTGGATGCGCACGTTGTAGTCCACGACGCGCTTGTAACCAACAAGAATCTTCATCTGCGGGTCCTTCATGGTTGGCCGCCCTTGCGGGCGGAAGCCGCTATTCTAGCCGGCTTCAAACATTTGTATGAAATCGGGTCGGGCGCGGCATTCAGCCGCTGGGCCTGGCGTAGGGGTAGTTCCTTTCGGGGGCTGCGCTCGGGCGGAGCCCGCATACGGCCGCGGCGTCGTCTATGACGTACCCGGCGCTAGCGGCGCTTGGGCCGATGATGCGTTCGATGGCATGAGCCAGCGTACCGTCGGTCTGGCCGCTTTCCGCTTCGAATTCCCAAAGCCCCAGATGGGCGTCCAACAGGGGTCGCAAGGACTCCAGTCGTGCCCAGAACATGCTGCCGGCTATGAACCCGTAGGTTCTATCCAGCGTGCCGTTCGGCAAGCCCAGGCGTATCGCAAGGCGATCGGCATTTGCCTTGTTGGCGCCCCAGAAACTGTCCAGGTCGAGCAGGTGGTCCTCGGGAGCGACGAGGCCCAGCTCGGGGCGGTGCGTGAACGCGTCGACGATGTGCATCGCACGGTCCCCGGCCGTCAGCTTTGCCACCATGTCGCTGCGCCAGCTCGCGCCATCGTCTCTATGCGTCGATCGCTTGGTATGCAGCTTGAGCACTAACGGGACGTTCTCGTTGAGCAACCGATCGGCAACGCGGAGGAAGGGCAGGACATCGCGGCCACGGTTTTCGAAAACTTCGATGTCTGCCACGACATTCGATCGCGCGATATATGCGCGAACGTTCGCCTCGTGTTCCGGTGCCGTCGTGAGGATAATTCTCCAGTCGATGCGGCTCGCACCCAGTGCGGCGATCAGTTCATCGAGAACCTCGACATACCAGACGTGGATGACTGCGCAAGGCCGGGTGTCGTTTGCCGGCACCTGGGCACCAGCCGTCTGAAGTGCAGCCCGAGTGGCGGCAAGCCAAGCGTGACCGAGCCGGGTGTCAGGCTCGAGCACGGCGCCTTCCGCCCATTCGTTCCAGGCGTTGATGAAAACCAGCGGAGTTGCGGGGTCGCGGTGCGTGGCTGTGGCAATGCTCTTGGCTAGCCAGTCGCGATAACGCCTTGGTGATGCATGCAGCAAAACGCGCCCACGCCCGCTGCGGCGGGGCTCGTTGTCCCAGCCTGGGTTGACTCCGGGATAGAGCGGGTAGCCGGGATCGCTCTGGTGAATCGAAGCATGTGCCAGCGTTCGCCAATCCAGGACGTCGCCGTGGAAGTCCGGATTGATCAGTTGCTGGTGTTGGGCGATCGAAGCCGGTGTGGCGTTATTGGGTGGAAACTCTACAGCCGCATCGAAACCGATATCGCGTGGGTCGACCCGGTCGAAGCTTTGCACATAGGCAAGATGAATCTCGCCGATTCCCGCCTGACGGCACCATTCGCGCCAACGGGCCGCCGTTGCCTTGGGTTCGGGCAACAGGCCTGGGCGATAGACGAGCAGCATCGGCTTGCCTTGCACACGCAGGTAGCGCGGATCGCGCAAATAACGCGCGACATGCTCGATAAAGGCCAAATCGTCACTCGCGCTATGTTGCTGGCCGATCAGTACATCGTCCGCGCGGCCATCCCAGCGGCGTGACCAGTTTTCGTTAGCCCAGCAAAGGCAGATCGGGAGATCGAGCGACGGGTCGGCCAGCCATTGCCCGAGCGGCTGCTCAAGCAGTGTCTTGCCACCGAACCAGTAAAAATAACTGCAGAACGCACCGATGCCGTACTCGCGCGCCAACTGCATTTGCTTCTTCATGACGCCTGACTGGCGCAGATCGTAATACCCCAGGTCAGCCGGCTGCCGTGGTTGCTCGTGGCCTTCGAATTGGGGGAGTGCGCGCGTTACGTTACGCCACTCGGTAAATCCGGCCCCCCACCAGGCATCGTTTTCTGGAATGGGGTGATATTGCGGCAGATAGAAGGCAATGAGTGTGGCGGGAGGTGTTGTTGGTGTGTCACCTGCGATGTAGGGCGTGTAGCCGATCGCGGCACCGCCCGATTGCGCGAGGGGCCGCAAGGCGGCGTTCCCGCTGGGCAGGCGACCTTTCGGCGCGGATGGTACCCAGTCAGCATGATTGGCCAGAAAACGCTGGCGCAGCCGGTCGCGTGTGGCAACCGACATCGGCACGACGCGAAAGCCGGCGCGTGCCATCGTGAAAGCCAGTTGTTTCCAGAAATTGTGCTTGGACATGGTCAGGGCAGTATGCGCCGAAGAGCGTCGGCAGCAGCTTCCACGGAAAAATGCTTCCGGATATTTTCGATGCCATGCTCGGAAATCCGCTGCCAGATGGCCGCATCCCGCTGCAGCCGAAGGAACGCGTCCGCAAATGCCTGGGGCTCATCGGCAATCAGGACATCGTCCCCATCGGTCAAATGCATGCCTTCCACCGCCATCGTCGTCGCGATCACCGGCATCCCATAGCTCATCGACATGTTGATCTTGCCTTTCACTCCAGCGCCGAAACGGAGCGGGGCCAGGGAAGCGATGCAACCGTCGAGCCATGGTGCCAGGTCGGCGACGCGGCCATGAAACACGAGTCCCGGCGTGTTCAATTCCGTGCGCAAGTTATCGGGCACGTCACCAAGAACGTGAACCTGCGTTTCGGGCGAGACTTGGCGCAAGCCAGGCAGGATATCGCTGGCAATCCAGCGCATGGCATCGACATTCGGCGGGTGTCCATGTCCGCCGATGAAGACAAGGTCGCGACGTTCGTTGTGTGGCCGTCTCTGCCCATGAATCTCATGGATATTGGAAAGCAATTCGACGCGAGCTTGCGGAACCAGGTCTTTCAGCAATTCCTGTTCGTCCGCGCTGACTACCAGGCTGACATCGCAACGTTCGATCAAAGCGAGTTCGCTCTGGCGCGATGCCTGCGCCTGGCGCGCCATGGACGCGCTGCCGTTGAGTTCCGCCGCACGCTGTTCACGAACGAAGTGCAGGTCGACGGTATCGAAAAGTACGATGGCCTGAGGCGCATGGCGGCGAACCAGATCGATGTACTGCCCAGCCACGTTGTGCCGGCAAAGCATCACGGCGTGAAGCTCGGAGCCGTTCTCGGCAAGCCATGATGCAAGCCCGTTCACGCAAGGCTTGGCCAGAACCTCGACGCCCAGGGCGCCCAATGCAGCGATCTCGTTCGCGGTAGCTCGCCCATCGTCGGGAAGAAAGCAGCAGCTCCATCCTTGCTCGCCAAGTAGTTTCAGTATCGCCGAGAGCCTTAAAGACCCAGAGTCGCGCGCGGGCTCGGGCGTTATGTTGTCGACGACGAGAATGCGGCCACGCTGACGCCAGCGCGTTGCCTTGTCCGCGGATACCGTTCGTGCCGGATGGCTTTTCAGCACGGACGCCCACTTGGCGGCGAACGTCGCCTGGTTGATGGCCTGATAACGCTTGGCGCCGCTTTCGATATCCGTACCGGAGCTGATGCCTTCGTAGTGCACCACGACACTGGTCGGTTCGTAATAAACACGCATGCCGGTATCGCGAACGGCAAAACCGAGATCGGTGTCTTCATAGTAGGCAGGCGCGTAACGGCTGTCGAAACCGCCCACCTTGGAAAACATGTCGCGACGGATCATCAACGAGGCGCCGGAAACATAATCGACTTCCCGGCGGAAGCGGAACGCCGGCGTATCGCGTGATTCAAAGCGACCGACGTTCCAGGATGTTCCGTCGTTGAACACCAGTCCGCCGGCTTCCTGGAGCCGGCCATCCGGGTAGACAAGGCGGCTACCGGCAATTCCGCAGTCGGCTCGGTCGTAAAAGCATTCAAGCAACTGATCCAGCCAGCCAGCAGTTACCTGGGTGTCGTTGTTCAAGAACAACAGGTATTCGCCGACAGCTGCAGCGGCGCCGGCATTGCAGCTTCCGATGAATCCCAGGTTTTTCTTGTTGACGATGATTTTTACGCCGTCGACCTTGCGAAGTGTTACTACGCTTCCATCAGGCGACGCGTCGTCGACAACGATCAGCTCGAAAGATGCCTTCGACGCATGGCGTACTATCGAGCGCAGACATGCCAGGGTGTATTCGAGTTTGCCGTAGACCGGTATGACGATCGAGACCAGCGGGCTCGCCGAACGAGGAATGGCGAACGGCGCGAACACGACATCGAGCGGTTCGACATCCAGCGATTCATCCAGCACCGGCCGTGCTTCGAACTCCTGACGCACTCGCGCGAACGTGCCGCGCCAGCCACGCAGCGCAATGCTCCCGCGCAGGCGTTGCATCAGGTAACTAAGGCGTTTTACGCGCCACTGGAAGTTCGCGATCAGTACGGCACCCTCTTTGTATCAAAGGTTCTGATAATTCGGACCCGATCCGCCCTCAGGCGTCACCCAGTCGATGATCTGATACGGGTCCTTGATATCGCACGTCTTGCAATGCACGCAGTTAGCGGCATTGATCTGCAGCCTCTTGCCGGACTCGTCCTGAACGATCTCGTAGACGTTGGCCGGGCAAAAGCGTTGGCAAGGGTTTCCGTATTCGACGGTGCAGCGATCGATGCAGATCGTGGTGTCGGCGACACGCAAGTGGATGGGCTGGTCTTCGTCGTGTTCGGTAGCGGCGAAATAGACGCCGGCCAGACGGTCGCGCGGGGCGAGGTCGCGCTGCGCGTAGTCGCGCTTGGGTTCTTCCTGCTGCCCTAGCTTGTGCAGCGAGGACCAATCCGCCTTGTTCTTCAGCGTCCACGGCGAGGCGCCCTTGAGGACGGTTTCCCAGGCGGCGTTCAACATGCCGAACCACAGGCCTTTCTTGAAGCCGGGTTTGATGTTGCGCACCTGCTTGAGCTCGGCCATGACATCCGAACCGCGCAGCTTGGCGTTCCAGCCCGCGCTGCTCAGGGAGTCGGCGATGTGTTCGGCAGCAAGCATGCCCGAGCGGATCGCCTGGTGGGTGCCCTTGATCTTGGGCACGTTGAGCAGGCCGGCGGTATCGCCGATCAGCAGGGCGCCGGGCATTTCCACGTTGGGCAGCGACTGGTAGCCGCCGGTGACGATGGCACGGGCACCGGCGGAGAGGATCGTGCCGCCTTCGAGCAGGGATTTCACCGACGGATGGTTCTTCCACTGCTGGAAGGCTTCCCACGGCTGGTAGTTGGGGTCGCTGTAGTCCAGGCCGCTGACGTAGCCGAGTGCGACGCGATCTTTATCCAGGTGATAGAGAAAACTGCCGGCGTAGGTCTGATTGTCGGCTGGCCAGCCGAAACTGTGCACGATCTTGCCCGGGTCAACGCGGCCGGCCGGGAGCTGCCATAGCTCCTTGATGCCGATGGAGTAGCCTTGCGGGTCGCTGTCCTTGTCCAGCGCGAAGCGCTTGATCAGCTGCTTGGTCAGATGCCCGCGAGCGCCTTCGGCAAGCACGGTGAGCTTGGCCTTGATGTCGATGCCCTGGGTGTAGCCGGCCTTGTGTGTGCCGTCTTTCGCGATACCCATATCGCCAATGCGCACGCCAGCCACCGAGCCGTCGTCGTTATAGATGTTCTCGGAGGCGGCAAAGCCAGGGAAGACATCGACGCCAAGCGCTTCGGCCTGTGGAGCCAGCCAGGCGCACATGGCGCCCAGCGAAACGATGAAGTTGCCCTTGTTGTGCATGCCCGGCGGGATCGGCAGCTTGCGAGCGCCGGTCTTGCTGAGCAGCCAGAACTCGTCTTCCTTGGCAGCCACGCAGATCGGCGGCGGGTTGTCGCGCCAGCCGGGCAGCAGGGCATCCAGCGGCTGCGGTTCGATCACCGCGCCGGAGAGAATCTGCGCGCCGATGGTCGAAGCCTTCTCGATCACGCATACGGTGAGGTCGGGCTTGATCTGCTTCAGGCGGATCGCGAAGGACAGGCCCGCAGGGCCTGCACCGACAACGATCACGTCGTATTCCATCGTTTCGCGTTCGCTCATGGCGGACTCCAATCAGGCTGACACGGAGAACCGTGCTGGCGGGTACGGATAATCCGCCATTGTCCGTTTTCGAAGCGATTGGGGCAACGCGTGCTGCAACATGCCAAAACAGAAAGGACTTGCAAACGTTTCACGTCTGACAGCGATAATCGGGCCAAGCCTGCAAGGAGAGCTTATGAATACATTGCCGCCGATCGCCGACCTGGATATGCGCCGCGCCAGTCTTTGCCAGCTGTTGCACTGGCTGGCCGCCGGGCGCGTGCAGCCGGAGCCCTTGGCCGAGGTCTACCAGGACGCCATCGAACGGATCAACCCGCAGCTCAATGCCTACCTGGATGTCATGCCGGGATTGGTGCAGGAGCAGGCGCGGGCAGCGCAGCATCGCCGTCGCGACGGGGTGATCGGGCGCCTGGACGGCATCCCGATCGCGCTCAAGGACAATTTCGACGTCGCCGGCTGGCCCACCCGGGCGGGTCTGGCCGGGCGGACACAGCCGGCCCAGGACGACGCCCACGTGGTCTCGCGCCTGCGCGCCTCCGGTGCTGTCCTGCTGGGCAAGACCAATATGGACGAGGGCGCCCTGGGCGCTGCGACCGACAACCCGCATTACGGCGCGACCCAGCATCCCTACCGGCACGGCTATTGCGCCGGTGGTTCGTCCGGCGGTGCGGCCGCTGCGGTGGCGGCCGGCCTGGCGGTGGCTGCGGTCGGCTCGGACAGCCTGGGCTCGATCCGTATCCCGGCGAGCTATTGCGGCGTCTTCGCGTTGAAACCCACGCATGGGGAAATTTCCACGCGTGGCATGGTGGCGGCAGCACGCCGACTGGATGCCGTCGGCCTGCTGGCTCGCAGCGTGGACGACCTCACCGTATTGCTGCAGGTCCTGGCCGGCTACGACGCCGATGACGCCCGATCGCGTCGACGCCGGGTGGCGTTCTCTCCGCCCGATTGGGAGCCGGGCAACCTGCGTACCGGCCTGCTGGGTGATCTGGCGGGTGTCGGGGTGCAGCCTGAAGTGATCGAGGTGTTCGAGGCGGCGTTGGAAAAGCTGCCACGCGAGCTTGGTGAGCGGCGCACGGTGGATTTCTCGGACTGGAATTTCGCCCGCACGCGGCGCGCCGGCTTGCTCTTGATGGAAGCGGAGATGCTGGGCACGTTCGCGGCCGATCTGGAAAGCGCAGGGCCATCAGTGTCCGATCGCTTTCGTAGCATGCTCGGTTACGCAGCGACGAAGAGTGCGGCGGACTATGCCGTGGCCGATCGTGTGCTCGATGCGGCGACCTTGAAGATGCGACGCCTGTTCGCGCAGGTCGACGTACTTGTGATGCCGACCACGCCGCAGGGTGCGTTCCCGCTGGGCGAGCCGGTGCCGGACTCGCAAGCGGATCTGACCAGCTTTGCCAGCCTCGCCGGTTGCCCGGCGGTGAGCATTCCTATGGGTACGCTACCCAACGGCCTGCCTATCGGCATGCAGTTGATCGGTGCGCGTGGTTCGGATTTGCGCCTGCTCGAGCTGGCCGCTGTCTGCGCCATGACTCTGGACACCGAACCGGTGTATCCGGCGATAGCCTGATAGTGGATTTGTTCGGCCAGTCGCGTGGTTCGGCCTGGGAGCGTATCGAGCTCCCGGGTGCCGACTTGCGCTGGATGCCCCACTGGCTGGCACCGGATGAGGCGAGCCAGTGGCTGGCTGATTTACGTGATGCGATTCCCTGGGAAGTTCATCGGATTCGCATCTTCGGTCGCGAGGTCGACTCGCCGCGCCTGAGTTGCTGGATCGGCGATGCGGATGCCAGCTATACCTATTCGCGCACCCGGTTCGAGCCGCATGCGTGGACGGCACCGCTGAGCACGTTGCGCGAACGTATCGAGGCGGCCTGCGCAACTCGTTTCAACAGCGTGCTGGCCAACCTCTATCGAGATGGCAACGATTCGATGGGCTGGCATAGCGACGATGAGGCGGAGCTAGGATCCCAGCCAGTGATCGCCTCATTGAGCCTGGGAGCGGCACGCAGCTTCAGATTCCGCTCGCGCGACGACAGGCGGACGGTGCGTTCGCTGGAACTGCCGTCTGGCAGCTTGCTGTGCATGGCCGGCAACACACAGCGTGTGTATCAGCACGATTTACCGAAACGGCGCGGCCTGGGCGATGCGCGGCTGAATTTGACGTTTCGTCATATAGGGCCGCGCAGTTAAGGGAGTTCGAAAGATCACTTCCTAGTCGTCATCCCGGCGGAGGCCGGGATCCATTCCTCAACGTCGATGCTTGCCACATGTTTCCTGACAAGTCGGAACGGAGGCATAGATCCCGGCCTCCGCCGGGATGACGAAAAACCGGGGCTACTGGCTTTTCGAAATACTCTGCTGCAACGTCCAATCCACGACTTGCCGAGCTAGCGCATCATCAGCGCGGCCAAACGCCGCAACCACCTCGGGCACGGCCTTGCCAGTCACCGGTTCGGCCACCTCGAAACTGCGCGCCGCGACAATGCGCATCCCGTTGGTGCGGACCAGTTGCGCGTCGTAGCGGATCACCACCGTCGGCTGCCCGTTTCGATATTCGGACTGAAAGGCGCTCAGGCTGCCGGTCAGGCTGATATCGGCCTGGAGCGCCGCATCGTCGTTGCTCAAGGCATTGATGCGGCCATCGTCGCGAAATGCATCGACCAGGCGGTTGCGGAACAGCACCGTGCCGCTATCGCTCCACCGCGCCCCTTGATACACGCTGAAGACATCGCCCTCCGGCAGCACCACGATGCGTGGGCTATCGATCATGCGTCCGGCCTGCGGCGTATTGATGCGCAAGGACCAATGCACAGCGTCGCCCTGGGCGTGGGGCAGGGGCGATGCGGGCAGGCGATAGATGCTCGGCGTTTCGGCCTTGGGCAGGACCGAACAGGCGGTAATGCATGCGAGCAGCAGCGGGGCGACGATGCGGGGCATCTTCATGGCACAAACTCCTTGCTGCGGTCGCGGCCAAGCAGGTAGCCGGCCGGGTTTTCGTCGAGGCGACGGGTAATGCCGCGTAGCGAACCGGCGGCGTCGCGCAGTTCGTGCACGGCTGGGCCGAGTTCGTTCAGGCCTTGCAGGCCGCCATTCACCGCATCGCGGTTGTCGTTGAGCAGCCGGTCGATATTCGCCGTGGCGCGTTCGAGCGAGGCCATCGCATTCTTTGCGCTGTTGAGCGTCTCGCGTGCCGGGCCGTCGATCAGGCCATTGGCATTGCTGGCGAGCTTTTGCGACTGCTCCAGCGTCGCATTGGCCTGCTTGCTGGCGATGGCCAGCTGGCGCAACAGCTCGCGGATATCCTCGCGCTGGTCGGCAATCACGCCGGTGGCCTTGTCCAGATGTTCCAGCGTGTTATCGATATGCGCCATGTTGTCCGTCGAGAGCAGCTTGCTCACCCGTGCCACGACCTCGTTGATATTGGTCATCAGGTCTTCGCCGTTGGCTAGCAACTGGGTCAGCGGCGAGGGATCGGCCACGATGATGGCGACGGACCCGTCCGGTGCCGTCAACGGCGGATTTCCAGGTGTGCCACCGCTCAACTGGATGATCGCCACGCCGGTGACGCCGGTGAGGGCGAGCTTGGCGCGCGTGTCCTGCAGTACCGGCGTATCGCCGCGCAGGCGAATACGCGCCAGCACGCGACGCGGATCGGCCGGGTCGAGCTTGAGATGGGTGACGGAGCCGACCTTGATGCCGTTGTATTGCACCGCGCTGCCTTGCGACAGGCCGGTGACCGCCTCGTTGAAGACGATGTCGTATTCCTCGAACTGGCGGTCCGCGCTGGATTTGACCAGCCATAGCGCGAACAGCAGCGCGGCGGCGACCACGATCACCGTGAAGGCGCCGATCAGGACATGATGTGCGCGGGTTTCCATCTCACTTCACCTCGTGCGTAGAGCCATCGGCATGCCGCTCGGCGGCATCGATGGCGGCACGGCCGCGCGGGCCGTGGAAATAGGCTTGCACCCAGGGATCGTCGTTTTGAGCGACCACCTCCAGGCGGTCGCATACCAGCACCCTTTTCTGCGACAGCACGGCGACACGATCGCAGGTGGTGTAGAGCGTATCCAGGTCGTGTGTGACCAGGAACACGGTAAGGCCGAGCGCGTTGCGCAAGGTCACGATCAATTGATCGAAAGCCGCCGCGCTGATCGGATCGAGGCCGGCGGTAGGCTCGTCCAGGAACAGAATCTGCGGATCGAGCGCCAGAGCGCGGGCCAGTGCCGCGCGCTTGATCATGCCGCCGGAAAGCTGCGCCGGATACTTGATTTCCGTACCCAGCGGCAGGCCTGCCAGGGCCAGCTTTACGCCGGCCAGATGGGCGGCATCGTCGCGGCTCAGGTGCGCATGTTCGACCAGCGGCATGGCAATGTTTTCGCCCACGGTCTGTGACGAAAACAGGGCGCCGTTCTGGAACAGCACGCCGAACTGGCGTTCGACCCGGGAGCGCTGCTCCGGTGGCAGCGACAGCAAATCCTGTCCGAACACATGGACGCGGCCGAAGGTGGGGCGCTGCAGGCCGATGATGCTGCGAAGCAGGACCGACTTGCCCGTGCCGGAGCCGCCGACCACGCCAAGTATCTCGCCGCGTCGCACATCCAGATTCAGATGTTCATGCACGACCTGGCTGCCGAAGCGATTGGTCAGGTCGCGGACCTGGATGACGTCCTGCACGGCGTTCGCGGGCGCGGCGCTCACCAGCCCATCTCCATAAAGAACAGTGCGGCCAGAGCGTCGACCAGGATCACCACAAAGATGGACTGCACCACGCTGGAGGTGGTGTGCTCGCCCACCGACTGCGCGCTGCCGGCTACCTTGAAGCCCTCCAGGCAGCCGATCACGCCGATCAGGAAGGCGAAGAACGGTGCCTTCACCATGCCGACCAGAAAATTCCGCACGGCGATATCTTCCTTGAGCAGCGACAGGAACATCGGCGGCGAAATACCCAGGGTCACCGCGCAGACCACGCCGCCGCCGATCAGGCCAGCCATCATCGCGATAAAGGTGAGCATCGGCAGTGATATCAGCAGTGCCATCACACGCGGCAATACCAGCAATTCGATCGGGTCCAGGCCCATCGCGCGGATCGCGTCGATTTCCTCGTTGGCCTTCATCGAGCCGATCTGCGCGGTGAAGGCGCTGGCGGTGCGTCCAGCCATCAGGATGGCGGTCAGCAGTACGCCGAACTCACGCAGGAACGAAAAGCCGATCAGGTCGACCGTGTAGATGGTGGCACCGAAATCGGCCAGCACGGTCGAGCCGAGAAAGGCCACCACCGCGCCGACCATGAAAGTCAGCAGTGCGATGATTGGCACCGCATCCAGCCCGGTCTGCTCCATATGCGCGACCAGTGGCGTGACGCGCCAGCGTTTGGGACGTGGCAGGGTCCGCGCGATCGTTTCCAGGGTCAGGCCGATAAACCCGAGCAGCTCGATCGTCTGTTGCCAGAATTTCTCCACCGCCGCGCCGATGCGTTCGAGTACATCGACGGTGGACGATCGTTTGGGCGGTTTGAGCGGCTTGCAGTAGGTATCCAGCGCGTTGCCGACTGTCTGCAGCAGGGCGCGTCGGGCCGGTGTCATCGTAGGCGCTTCATGGGCGAGATCGGCCATTCGCTTGGCGCCCAATAGAGTCACCAGCAGGTAGGCGCCGGCAGTATCGAGTGCGCCGAGCCGGTCCAGATCGACGGCGATGTCATCGCGCAGCTCACCTTTGAGCGCAATGACCCTCTGTTCGAGGGTGGCGTAATCGGCAAGCGTCCAATCCCCCGCGATCCGCAGACAGGGCGGCTGGGCCGTGACATCGAGATTGGCACTTCCCGTCGCGGTCGATGTGCTCATGAATCGCGATATTACATGGGAGATGGCCGATGTTTGCGGGCTATCGAAAGAAATCTGAAGACCCGCCGTCCGGTGCAGAGGGCCTGGCGGTGTATGGGAGGCGGTTTTCGGCTAAATTTCACTTTTATGGCTGCCGGCAGCGGCCCTCTCATTCGATATAGCGAAACTCCTATGTTCTCCATGTCACGGCTTGATGCATTGGAAGCCGAAAGCATCCATATTTTCCGCGAGACCGCCGCGTCCTTCCGGCGCCCTGTGATGCTCTATTCGATCGGAAAGGATTCCTCCGTATTACTGCATCTGTTGCGCAAGGCGTTTTTCCCGGCGCCACCGCCCATGCCTCTGCTGCACGTGGATACGACCTGGAAGTTCCGCGAGATGATTGCGTTTCGCGACCAGGTTGCATCGAAGGGCGATGTGGAGGTGCTGGTCCACATCAACGAGGACGGCGTGCGTCAGGGAATTTCCCCCCTCACGCATGGATCGGCGGTGCATACCGACATCATGAAAACCGTTGCGTTGAAGCAGGCCCTGGACAAATACGCATTCGATGCGGCGATCGGTGGCGCGCGTCGCGATGAGGAGAAATCGCGCGCGAAGGAGCGGATCTTTTCGTTTCGAAATGCCCAGCATCGCTGGGACCCGAAAAATCAACGTCCAGAGCTCTGGAACAACTACAACACGTTTATCCAGAAAGACGAAAGTGTGCGAGTGTTCCCACTTTCCAATTGGACCGAGCTGGACGTCTGGCACTACATTCGGCGGGAAAATATTCCCGTCGTTCCTTTGTACTTCGCCAAGTCCAGGCCGGTGGTCGAGCGCGATGGCGCGCTGATCATGGTAGACGACGAGCGCTTCACGTTGCGCGATGGTGAGCAGATACAGATGAAGGAAGTCCGGTTTCGCACCCTTGGCTGCTATCCCCTGACCGGTGCCATCACCTCGCAGGCTGATACGCTGGACAAGATCATTGATGAGATGAGCATGTCGCGCAGCTCGGAGAGGCAGGGGCGAATGATCGATAACGATGCAAATGCCTCGATGGAGCGCAAGAAGCAGGAAGGTTATTTCTGATGACGACGGTCGATGCCAATCAGGGCAATGGCACTCAAGTGTCCGGTCTGCTTCGTTTCATTACGTGCGGAAGCGTCGACGACGGCAAGAGCACATTGCTGGGTCGGCTGCTTTACGACGCAGGCATGCTGCCCGACGATCAGATAGCCGCGCTGGTCCGCGACAGTCGAAAGCTGCATGCGGACGCCCCTGACGTATTGGATTTTTCCCTGCTTACCGATGGCCTCGATGCCGAGCGCGAGCAAGGTATTACGATCGATGTGGCGTACCGCTATTTCCATACCGCGAAACGCAGTTTCATCGTGGCCGATTGCCCGGGACATGAGCAGTACACCCGGAACATGGCCACGGGCGCGTCGCAGGCCGATCTTGCGCTCGTCCTGGTCGATGCGCGCAAGGGACTGCTGCCTCAGACGCGTCGCCATACATATATATGTGCGTTGCTGGGAATTCGTCGGATTGTTCTGGCCGTCAATAAGATGGATCTGGTCGATTACCGGCAGGACATCTATGACGGCATCGTACGCGAGTACCGCCAGCTGGCCGACCAGCTCGGCATCGTCGACATCGATTGTCTGCCTACGGCGGCGCTCAACGGCGACAATGTCGGCAGCCGCTCCCGCCTGACGACGTGGTATGACGGCCCCAGTCTGTTGGAAATCCTGGAGACGGCATCGATCGCGATTCCCCAGCCAGGGGAGTTCCGCATGCCCGTGCAGTGGGTCAATCGCCCGGATGCATCGTTCCGCGGCTATGCGGGCACCATATGCGGGGGAGAGATTGCGGTAGGTGATGTGGTCGTCGTACAGCCCGCCATGCGTCAGGCTGCCGTGGAACGCATCGTCACTGCCGATGGCGACTTGCAGCAGGCTTCCGTTGGCCAGGCGGTCACTCTCACCCTGGACCGTGAGATCGATGTCAGTCGTGGGGATGTTATTGCCAGCGCGACCAAGCCTGCCCCGATAGCGGACCAGTTCGCGGCACATCTGCTCTGGATGGGTGACGCCCCGCTGCTTCCCAATCGTACGTATTGGCTAAAGGTCGGGGCGCGGACCGTCAATGTCCGGGTCACCGCCATCAAGCACAAGGTGGACGTCAATACACAGGCCAAGCTGGCCGCGAGCAGGCTCGATTTGAACGAAGTCGGGTACTGCAACATCGATCTCGATCACGCCATCCCTTTCGAAGCGTATAAAACCAATCACGCCCTGGGCGGCTTCATCCTGATCGACCGGCAGAACCATGCCACCGTGGGCTGCGGCATGTTGGACTTCGCGCTTCGCCGCGCTTCCAATGTGCACTGGCAGCACATCGATCTCGACAAGCAGGTCCGCAGCCTGAGCAAGGGGCAGCAATCCCGGTGTTTATGGTTTACCGGGCTGTCCGGGGCGGGGAAATCCACGATCGCGAATCTGGTCGAGCGACGGCTGCATGCCCTGGGCTATCACACCTATCTGCTCGATGGTGACAACCTTCGACACGGACTGAACAAGGATCTCGGTTTCACCAACGAGGCGCGTGTGGAGAATGTGCGTCGAGTGGCGGAGGTGGCGCATCTGATGGTGGATGCCGGCCTGATCGTCCTCGCCTGTGTCATCTCCCCGTTCGCGAGCGAGCGGAGGTTTGCACGCGACCTCTTTGACGAAAACGAGTTCGTGGAGGTGTTCGTCGATACGCCGCTGGACGAGTGCGAACGACGCGACCCCAAGGGTCTTTATCGAAAGGCCAGGGCCGGCGACATCGCCAATTTCACGGGCATCGATTCGCCCTATGAAGTGCCTGAGCACCCGGAAGTGCGTCTGGTGGCCGGCGGCCGTCGTGCGGAGCAACTCGCGGAAGAGGTGGTTGCGTATTTGCTCGAGGGGCAAACCAGACATGGGGGCGACGTGGCTCAATAGCCCACGCCTTCACGCATATGACGGCAAGGCTTGGATTGCCGCCGCCCGGCGGCGATAATCGGTGACTTTCCCCAGAGCACGTCGCCATGACCGATAAGACCGTACTCAACGAGACCCACCGCGCCCTGGGCGCGCGCATGGTCGATTTTGGCGGCTGGGACATGCCGATCAACTACGGTTCGCAGATCGAGGAACATCACGCCGTACGCCAGGACGCCGGCATGTTCGACGTTTCGCATATGACCGTGATCGACCTGCACGGCGACGGCACGCGCGATTTTCTGCGGCATCTGGTGGCCAATAACGTCGACAAGCTGAAGGTGCAGGGCAAGGCCCTGTATACCTGCATGCTCAACGAGCACGGCGGCGTCATCGACGATCTGATCGTGTATTTCTTCGACGAGGCACACTTTCGCCTGGTCGTGAACGCGGCCACGCGTGCCAAGGATCTGGCCTGGATCCAGCAGCAGGCGGCGGCGTTCGGCATCGAGGTCAAGGAGCGCCCGGACTTCGCCATGATTGCAGTGCAGGGCCCGCAGGCCCGTGCCAAGGTGCTCGGCCTGTTGCATGACATCGATCGTCCGCGCATCGAGAAGCTCGGCAAGTTCGCGGCGGCCGCGGGCCAGGGTCCGGGCGGCATGCCGCTGTTCGTGGCGCGCACGGGTTATACGGGCGAAGACGGTTTCGAGATCATCGTGCCGAACGAGCATGCCGTTGCCTTGTGGAACGCGCTGGCGGACGCCGGTGTTCGCCCGGCCGGCCTGGGCGCACGCGATACGCTGCGTCTGGAAGCGGGCATGAATCTTTACGGCCAGGACATGGACGAGGACGTCTCGCCGTGGGAGGCCAATCTTGGCTGGACGATTGCCCTGGACGAGGGCCGCGATTTCATCGGCCGCACCGCTCTCGAGAAGCAGAAGACCGAGGGTGTAAAGCGCGTGATGGTCGGCCTGGTGCTGGATGACAAGGGCGTGCTGCGCCACGGGCAAAAGGTCCTGACCGCGAACGGCGAAGGCGAAATTCTTTCCGGCAGCTTCGCTCCCACGCTCAACAAGGCGGTTGCCTTTGCACGTATTCCCGTCGGTGAGTCGGGCGATGTGCGCGTGGACATCCGCGGCCGCGAGGTGCCGGTGCGCATCGTGAAATATCCCTTCGTTCGTGACGGCAAGCCGCAACCTGGCATTTGACGTTTCCGTAGCATCCGGCTGTCGCTACAATCGGCCATCATCGTGCCTATCTGCCCCCACAAGCGCTTACCTAGGAGCCCAACATGAGCGAGATCCCCGGCGATCTGAAATTTCTCAAGTCCCACGAATGGGCCCGCGCTGAAGACAGCGGTCTGGTGCGCGTGGGTATCTCCGACCATGCCCAGGGTCAGCTCGGCGACCTGGTCTATGTCGAACTGCCGGAAATCGGCAGCCAGGTGAAGGCGGGCGAAGGTGCTGCCGTGGTGGAGTCGGTCAAGGCCGCTTCCGACATCTATTCGCCGGTGACGGGCGAAGTCGTCGAGATCAACGAAGAGCTCAACGACAACCCGGAAACCATCAACGAAGACGCATTCGGCAAGGGCTGGATCTTCGCCGTCAAGCCCAGCGACCGTGCTGAGCTCGACGAGTTGCTGAGCGCGGACGAGTACGCCGAAGTGATGGAAAACGACGATCACTGAGCGTTTTCCGGCACTCCGTTTTACGGACGGCGGTCGCTACGGCGACCGTCGTTTTTTATGGTTCGACGCGCCGGTGAATGTGTATTCGGTGGCATGCACGAGTCGATTTTTCTGTTGCGGCGGTACCGCTTTTTTGTCGCATCGATCGGCTTGAAGAAGGTGATTTCGATCGCGCCGATGTGGATGGATTTGCGTCCACATCGACCACTCGACGAGAGCGAGATGGGGGTGCGAGCGTTGGTGTCGAACCGTGCTTCGACCCTTTCAGCGGTCGATTGAGGGGTGCTGAAGGCCCTTCGGAAGGGTGCTCCGGAAATTTTTTTTTCGGGTCTCTCAGTCGACTTTCGTTCATCCAAATCGGCCGGTCCGACGGTGTCGCCGGCATGGTTTTGGATGATGTGTTGATCTAGTTGATATGCAAGGAAAATAATTCCTTGCCGTGCTTAAAACTACTTGTTTTTAGGGGTTTTTGGCGTTTTTGCGTGTTTTTATCAATTGCGTTTTTAGCTGTATGGACGTCCAAACGAAAATGCCTCCGGAAGGCCGCGAACCCTTGTGGGGCAGGGCTTTTGGGGGTGTCACAAGGTAGGTGAAACGCACTGATTTCACAGCTAAAATCAATTGACAGTAGAAATATTCAGGAATAGCTTTCGCTTCAGATCACGGGGAACAGGTGTTATGACGTCATCGAAATTCATCAGGCCTTACGTCGACCACGGAGAGAAAGCCGGCGCAGTACGCAAGATCACGGTCTCGATTCCGTTGCATGTACTGAGGTTGCTGTCCGATGAACGCACCCGTCGCCAGGTGAACAATTTAAGGCACGCCACGAACAGCGATCTGCTGGTTGAGGCGTTCCTGCACGCTTTTACTGGGCAACCACTGCCAACTGATGAGGAGCTGAGACGAACTATGGCCACTGCCAAGAAAGCCACCAAGAAAGCTGCAAAGAAAGCCACCAAGAAGACCGCCGCTAAGAAGTCGACTGCAAAGCGCCCGGTCGCCCGTAAGCCGGCTGCCAAGAAGGCCGCCAAGAAGACTGTCCGCAAGACCGCGAAGAAGGCCGCTGCAAAGCGTCCTGCCGCTGCCAAGAAGGCTTCGGTGAAGAAGGTTGCGGTGAAGAAGGTTGCCAAGAAGGCCGCCAAGCGCACCGTGAAGAAGGCCGCTGCTGCCAAGGTGGTCAAGGCCACCCGCGCCGCCAAGGCCCCGAAGGCTGCCAAGGCCGCCAAGAAGTAATTCAAGCAATTATATAAGACTCGATTTTCTCTCCCTGCGGTGCCCAGCGCAGGGAGTACTTCGAAAGTGATTCGTCCCGGCCCATGGTCGGGACGCTTCGTTTCCGGGCTTCGGAAACGTAAGAAAAATTCTTATCCGCCCGTTAGATGGCGCCGTACATAGCGTGAATCCCTTTCGATGGACTGTGACGGGTCTGGCGATTTGCCGTGCTGCTGCTTTGCGGGTACCTTTCTCACTATCCGCGCCGCGGTGGCCTGGGGAGGCCTCCGCTCCTGGATTCACAGGGGGAAAAAGCGCGGGTATCTGGTTCAGACTTACGCGAGAGACCATGGATACCCGAAATATTCGTCATGCGCGTCGCTACGCGCGCGGGGCTATACGCCCTGTCGCCATCGCCATCGTTGCGGTTGTTGCCTTGTTTGCCGCATGCGCCTGGTTCCTGATCATCAAGCCGCACGAAGACCTGGTGATGTCCGACTCCGGCGGTCATCCGTCGACGCCGGTCACGGCCAGCAAGGTTGCAGCACCGGCGCCAGTCAATGTCGGCGCGATGAGTCTTAACGAACTGCTCGCCGAAGCCCGCAAGGCGATGAACGAGCAGCGGATGCTTACCCCGGCCGGCAACAACGCATTCGAGTTCTATCTGAAGGTGCTGGAGAAGCAGCCCGGCAACCAGGTGGCCGTCGATGCGCTGCGCGAGACCTTCCCGTTCGGCGCGAACTCGGCCGAGCAGGCGATCAACCAGCGTGATTTCGGTGAAGCCCAGCGCCAGATCGATCTGCTGGCCAAGGCCGATCCGGCCAACTACACATTGACGATTCTGCGTTCCAAACTCGACGCGCAGCGCAAGCTACAGGATCGTGAACAGCAGTTGGCGTCCGATAAGGAGCGTCAGCAGCAACTGGCTGCGCAGAAGGCGGTGACGGACAAGGCCGAAGCCGACCGCGTGGCTGCCGAACAGCAGAAGACGGCATTGGCCGAACAGCAGCGCGCCGCGCAGGCGCGTGCGGCACAACAGGCTGAGGCGACGCGTCAGCAACAGCAGCAGGCAGCAACCCAGACGGCCAGTACCGGTGGTGCCAGCGCGGGTGAAGGCGGTGGCTCCGGCACGCATGGTCCGGTGTTGATCAAGGGTGGCCAGCCGCGTTATCCGACGGCAGCCATGCGGTCGGCGCAGGAAGGTTGGGTGGAGGTGAGCTTTACGATCTCGCCTGAAGGCACCGTCGGTAATGTGAAGGTGCTCGACGCACAGCCGCGCCACGTATTCGACCGCGCGGCGATGGACGCAGTGAGCCGCTGGAAGTACGAGCCGGCGACGCAGGCGGGCACGCCGGTGGCATCGGACCGGCAGCAGCGGATCGAGTTCAAGTTGAACTAATCAGGTCGGTGTGGGGCTCCCTTTCGGGGGCCTCGAATCACCTCGGTTTTTCCTATCGTCATCCCGGCGAGGCCGGGACCCAGTGGCATCAATTTTCAGTTTTCGCGATAGCACTGACTTTGTTGAGAGCTGTCGCGACAACCGACCGCAAAGTCACTGGGTTCCGGCCTGCGCCGAATGACGTGTAGGAAGGGTTTTTCGAGCTTCCCTGACGTGATTCCTACAGAGCGACATCTTCACTGATACAGTTGAGAGGCGACGGAGCGCCGTCCTCACTGTGCCGCGCGCCGCTTCTTCTTGGGCGTGGCCTTCTTCCCTTTCGCCTTCTTCGCCTTGGCCGGCGCAGCAGCCACCGGCGCGGCACCTTCGACGTCGGCCCAGTCCACATGCGGCAGGCCCAGCATGCTGTCGAGCACCATCGGCATCAGGCCTGAAGGCACAGGGCCGGCCGAGTTCCACATCGTGACCACGCCGGCGTGGTATTTCGGGAAGAAGCCGATCATCGTGCGATAGCCTTCGACCGCACCGGCATGAAAGATCAGCGTCTCGCCGCCGTACTCAAACACACGCCAGCCGAGCGCGTAGTGTGCGTCGGTAATGCGCGCGCGGCGCCATGGCGTGGAATGCATCTCGACCGGCGTGGGTACGCCCGGTTCATGCAGTACGTCGAGCAGGGATTGCGGCAGCACGTCTGGCCGGCCGCCCATCTGGGCGATCAGCCATTGCTCCATATCGTGCAGGCTCGCATTGACACCCGCTGCCGGCGCAACGCGGTAGTAGGTTTCGTTCGGCTCGAACGGTACCCACGAACCCCTGCCTGCAGCGCGGTGAGGGCGCGCCCAGCTCTTGCTCGACTCCAGCGCGTCGCGGCCATAGCTGGCGGTTTTCATGCCCAGCGGAAAGAAGATGCGCTTGTCGACCAGGCGATAGAAGAAGTCGCCGGTCTGCGCATAGAGCACGTCGCCGATCAGGCTGAAGGCGACGTTCTGGTAGCCGTAGCACTGACCTACGCCACAGGCCATATCGACTTCGTCGAGCTTGCGCACCAGCTCCTCGTAGGAGATGTTGCCTTCGAGCATGTTGTCGTAGGTGTTGCGCGGCAGGCCTAGGCGCTGGCCGAGAATGTCGCGTACGGTCGCCTGGCTCGAGGCCTGCGCGTCCTTGAGCTTGAAGAACGGCAGCACGTCGGCCAGCTTGGTGTCCCAGCCCAGCTTGCCGTCCTCGACCATGACGCCGGTGACGGCGGTGGCGAAGGCCTTGGACAGCGACGCAAGTCGAAAGACCGTATCGGGCGTGACCGGCTCGCGCGTGGCCGCATCGGCGTAGCCGAGGGTGTGCTCGAACACGACCTTGTCGTCGACGACTACTGCGGTGGCCATGCCGGCGACGGCATCGCGCTCTTCGAGCTTGCTCAGCCACTCCTGGTACGCGGACACCGTTTCCTTGACGCGCTCGGGCGGGAGTTCTTCGCGAGGGAAGGTTACCGGGTGTGCGGCGGTGGTCTCGGCATTGCCGGTGACCTGGGCGAAGGCGGGCGTGCTGGCAAGGCCCACTGCGCCGGCTATCAACAGAAAAAGATTGCGGAACGGCATGCTGCTCAACAAAGGTCTCGGCGGCGGGGAACGCCTTGGCAGAAAGGGGAGGGCGAGTGCTGCTTATATCCCGATTGTCGTGCACTTCCTGGTGGCCTACAACGAAAAATGCAGACCCATCACGTCGATCGTCAGACCAGGGTTCAGCCGACGCGCATCCGCGACCGCGCGAGCTTCGACAACTTGCGCTGCGTGAAGGTTCGCGGCCTGTCGCTTGCTGCGAAGCAACAGACAAAGTTTGCGTGCTAGTCTTGCCGCGACCCACGCCGGATTCACGCCGTTGAACGCTCGCCCCACCGCCGCGTCTGCGAATGCCGCCCCTGCGTTGTCTGCGCTGGCATTTTTTTTCCTGATGACCTCGTACTACATCATTCGCCCGGTGCGCGATCAGCTCGGCGGTGCTGTCGGTTCGCAGTCGCTGCCCATGTTCTATCTGGTCGTTTTCGTAGTGATGCTGGCGCTGACACCGGTCTTCGGCGTCCTGGCCGCACGTTTTCGCCGTAAGCAATTGCTGGGCTGGAGCTACTGTTTCTTCATCGCCTGCCTGCTGGCCTTCGTGCCTGCCTTCATGGCGCAGGACCGGATCGGCGCGCGTTCGTTGGGCGTGGTGTTTTACGTCTGGGTGAGCATCTTCAACCTGTTCGTGGTGTCGCTGTTCTGGAGCTTCATGGCGGACATCTTCAACGGCCCGCAGGCACGGAGCGTGTTTCCGTTGATTGCCTTGGGCGGCATGGCGGGTGCGATCTTCGGCCCGCTGGTGACCAAAGCCCTGGTGCAGACACTCGGTGTCGCGCCGCTGCTGGTGGTTTCGGCTGTGACGTTGGCGCTGGCATTGGGTGTGCTGCTGTTTCTTTCGGGCGAACAGGATCGATCCGGCGACCGACAGGGCGAGCCGGTCGGCGGTTCGCTATGGGCAGGCATCAAGGAGCTGGTGACAAAACCGTTCCTGCGCTACATGGCCGTGCTGATGCTGCTGGGCGATGGCATTGGTACCTTGGCTTATGCTCTGCTGGCCGACTACAGCAAGGCGCACTTTACCGACAAGGTCGCGCGCACGTCCTTCTACAACGATCTGGATCTCTACACCAACCTGTTGGGCGTGGCGCTGCAGTTGACCGTCACCCGCTGGTTGATGATTCGACGCGGCGCGGTGGCTGCGCTGGTGGTTACCTCGTTGATCAACTTGCTGCTGCTGGCCGCCATCGTGGTATGGGGGCCGGGCGAAGTGTCTGGAATAGCGCTGGGTCTGCCGTTGCTGGCCATCCTGACGATCGGCTCGCGTGGCTTTACCTATGGCATGACCAAGCCGGCCTCTGACGCGCTCTACACGCGCGTGCCACGAGAGACCCGCTACAAGGGCAAGAACTTCATCGAAACTGCGGTGTGGCGCCTGGGCGACGTGCTGGTCACCAGCGGAGTCAGCCTGTTCGGCACGCTGGGCGTGAGTGTCGCCGGCATGGCGGGCGTCGGTGTGGGCGTTTCGGTGCTTGCGACCTGGGTGGCGCGCCAGATCGGGCGCGCACCTGACCTGGCACCGGAAGCCGCCGCTCAACCACCCGTTGCGCGGCGCGCCTGAAAGCCTTCCTTCCTCAGCTGGCGATGTAACGCTGAAGCTGTTCGATCTGCTCGGCTTGTTCGCCGATGACCTCTTTGACCAGGTCGCCGATCGAGATGACGCCTACCACGGTTTCCTTGTCGACCACCGGCAGATGGCGGATGCGGCTATCGGTACACAGCCGCATGCAGTCGAACACGTCGGTATCGGGCGATACGGTAAGCACTGGACTGCTCATGATTTCCGACACGGCCGTCTGTGCGGATGAGCGTCCCTGCAGGATCACCTTGCGCGCATAGTCGCGTTCGGAAAGGATGCCGACCAGAACTTCTCCGCGCATCACCAGCAAGGCGCCGACGCGCCGCTCGGCCATGTGCTTGATCGCTTCGAGCACCGGTACTTCCGGCGCGATGGCATAGATATCGCTGCCCTTGTTTTCCAGAAGATGCTTCACCTGACGCATGCTGATCGCTCTCCCTCCGGCCGCGGGCCGGCCGCGTGCGGATCAGTCTAACGCTGTCCCCGATGGCAGATGTAGCCCGTTTGTGAAGCCTGCCGAGCCGGGCTCAGGCACGGAAATCTTCGTCGATAAAGTACAGCGGGCGCTGCTTGCTCTCGGCATAGTTGCGGCCGAGGTATTCGCCGATCACGCCCAGTGCCAGCAACTGCACCCCGCCCAGGAACAGGATCACCAGCATCAGTGTGGGATAGCCGCGGACCGGATCGCCGTAGATGATCGACTTGGTCAGCACCCAGAGGCCATACACAAAGGAAAGCAGGGCGGAGAACAGGCCCACCCAGGTCGCCAGTCGCAGCGGCGCGGTCGAGAACGACGTCACGCCCTCGATGGCCAGCTGCAGCAGGCGCCAGTAGTTCCATTTGGTGGTGCCAGCCTGACGCGGCTCGCGCTGGTAAAGCACGGCGGTCTGGCGGTAGCCGATCCAGGCAAACAGTCCCTTCATGAAGCGCTGGCGTTCGCGCAACTGGCGCAGAGCGTCCAGCGCGCGGCGCGAAAGCAGGCGGAAGTCGCCGGTATCGCGTGGAATGGGGGTATTGGACAGTCGCTCCATGCCGCGATAGAACGCCGCCGCGGTGAAGCGCTTGAAGCGGGTCTCGCCCTCACGCACGCTGCGTGTCGCGTAGACCACGTCGTAGCCGGCCCGCCATTGCTCGACCAATTCAGGGATCAACTCGGGCGGATCCTGCAGGTCGGCATCGATCACCACGACCGCATCGGCGTCGGCCTTGTCCAGGCCGGCGGTCAGGGCTGCCTCCTTGCCGAAATTGCGTGACAGACGCAGGCCGCTGACGTGCACGCCACCGGTGCGCAGGCTTTTGATCAGCTCCCAGGTGTTGTCCGAGCTGCCGTCATCGACATAGAGCACCTCGCACTCGAGGGGCAGCCCAGCCAACACCGTGCCCAAGCGTGCGTGGAAAGCCTCCAGCACCGAAGACTCGTTGTATGCGGGCACGACGACGGCGAGTTTCTGCATGGACTCATCTGCCAAGGTGAAAATCAGCGCATCTTAAAGCTTTAACGCCGGTCAACGTCGGCGTTGCAGATACCCGGGCCCGCCCAACTGCCCCATCTGTTGCTGGATCCAGTTGGCGCGACGCTGCACATAGGCGCTGGGGTTGTCCACCCGGAAGCGCCGCGGGTTAGGCAGCACTGCCGCGAGTCGTGCGGCCTGGGCGGGGCCCAGGCGCGCTGGTGGCGTGCCGAAATACGCATCGCTGGCCGCGCCCACGCCATAGATACCATCGCCCAACTCGGCGATGTTCATATAGACCTCGAGGATGCGCTGCTTGGGCCAGGTCAGTTCGATCAGTACGGTGAAGTACGCCTCCAGCCCCTTGCGCACGAAACTGCGCCCGTTCCACAGGAACAGGTTTTTCGCCGTCTGCTGGCTGATCGTGCTGGCGCCGCGCAGGCGCTTGCCGTCGTCGGCCGCGTCGATGGCATCCTGGATGGCGTCGACGTCGAAGCCATGATGGAACGGGAATTTCTGATCCTCGCCGGCAACCATCGCCAGCGGCACATAAGGTGAGACCCTTTCCCAGGGGACCCAGCGTTGATGAATTTCAAACCCCGACTGGCCGTGCACAAGCGCACTCAGCCGGCGCTCCATCATCACCGCCGAGGTCCAGGGTGGTACGAAGCGCAGGATCAGCACCACAAGCCAGCTCAGCGCCAGCCAGGCGACTATCAGGATGGCGACGGATCGCAGGATTCGGACGGGCAGCGAACGTGTTTGGGCCATGGCAACGCGGGCTTGAGGTTCGTTGCAGTATATAAGGCTCTCGCGTGGCCCTGAGACGTGGGGCCGGTGCCGGTTGCAGCGGGCGGCCTACGCCCCCATCTTCTCCCGCTTGGCCGTTGGTGGCCCATTGCTGTTCAAGAGGTTCGGACGTGGAAACCGTGTTGCTCGACGACGTATTGCATCGCTTTTTGCTTGAACGCGCCGGTGTGCGTGGCGTGCTGGTGCGCCTGGGCCCCTCGTGGCGCGAGGTGGCGGGTCGTGCCGACTATCCGGAGGCCGTTGCCACGTTGCTCGGCCAGAGCCTGGCTGCGAGCGCCATGCTGACCGGCAACATCAAGTTCGAAGGTGCGCTGTCGATCGAACTCAAGAGTTCCGGTGCCTTACGCCTGTTGTTCGCCGAGTGCACCGACCAGGGTCGCCTGCGTGGCCTGGCGCGCTGGAGCGATCCGTTGCCGGAGCCATTGATCGTTTCGGATCTGCCCGGTGCGGTGATGGCCATCACCATCGGTCATGCCGAGCGCGGTCAGCGCTATCAAGGGCTGGTCGATCTGAACCACCCGAACCTGAGCGAAGCGTTGGAAAACTACTTCGGCCAGTCCGAACAGCTGCCGGCGAAAATCCTGCTTGCCGCCAACGGCGAGCATGCGGTGGGCCTGATGCTGCAGCGCCTGCCCGGCGAAGGCGGCCATAGCGCGGCCGACGATGAGGACGGCTGGAATCGTATCGAACATCTGACGGCGACGCTGGGCGCGCAGGAGCTGCTGAACACCTCGCCCGAGCAATTGCTCTATCGGCTCTATCACGAAGAGTCCGTGCGTCTGTTTGAGCCGCGTCCGCTGGCCTTCGGCTGCAGCTGCACGCGCGATCGGGTGGAGTCGATGCTGCGTTCATTGGGCCGCGAAGAAGTCGAGGCGGCACTGGAAGTACGCGATGGCGAGATCGAAGTGATCTGCGAGTTCTGCGCGCAGCGCTATACCTTCGATCGTATCGACGCGGAGCACTTGCTGAGTGCCAGTCATAACGCTGAGGCGTCGACAACGTCGCAGTGAGGGGCGCTATAGCGCCCCTTTATTCAAGGCACGGCAAACCGCTTCTCATGCTGCAACCACACCTCGGCAGGCCTTGGTGTGGCGAACAGGAAACCCTGCCCGAATCGGCAGCCGACGCGTAGCAAGGCCTGCCGCTGTGGTTCCTCTTCGATGCCTTCGGCAATCACCTGCATCTGCAGCGAATCGGCCAGTACCTGGATCGCGCGCACCACGGCCAGGCCGTTGCTGCTTTCGCGCGGGATTTCGGTAATGAAGGAACGGTCGATCTTCAACGTGTCGATCGGGTACTGATGCAGGTAACTCAGCGACGAGTAGCCCGTACCGAAATCGTCCAGCGCGATGCCGACGCCTTGCTCGCGCAGGTTCGACAGAATGCGTTTGACCTGGGTCGGGTTCTCCAGCAGCGCGCGCTCGGTCACCTCGATACGCAGCGACTGAGGCGGCAGCCGGTGCGAAGCAAGCAGTTCGAGCAGGCGGTTGTCTAAATCCGGCGAGCGGAAATGCCGGCCTGACACGTTGATGCTGACGAAGCCTTCGTTGCCGACCAGCGCCTGCACCTGCGCGCAGGCCTGTTCGAAAATCTGCCAGTCGATGCTTTCCGCGCAGCCGCTTTCTTCGGCGATGGCGAGAAAATCGCTCGGCGTGAGCAGTCCGCGCTCGGGGTGGCGCCAGCGCAACAGGGCTTCGTAACCGACCGTCTGGCCGGTTTCGAGCGCCACAATGGGCTGATAGAAGGGAACAAATTCGTTCCGGCTCAGTCCGCGGCGCAGGTCGCCTTCCATTTCCAGGAGCGACAACGCTTCACGGCGCAGGCGGTCATCGAACACGGCGGCGCGATGGCGGCCTTCGTCCTTGGCGCGATACATCGCTGCGTCCGCATCGCGCAGCAGTTCTTCCGGGCGCTGGTAATGCTGGCCGGGCAGCGCGATGCCGATCGATGCGGAGGTGAAAATTTCCTTGGCGCCGAGGCGGAAGGGTGCCTGCAGTTCGTCGATGATGCGCTCGGCGATCAACGACGCCATGCGGATATCGGTGATGCCCTCGGCCAGCACGGCGAACTCGTCGCCACCCAGGCGCGCTACCACGTCGCGCGTTTTCAGGCAGGCGCGAATGCGGCCGCCGACCTGGAACAGCAGGTCGTCGCCGACCAGATGGCCGACCGAATCGTTGATGACCTTGAAGCGGTCCAGATCGATAAACAACACGGCAAAGAGTTCTTGCGAATTGTTGTGATAGCGCTGCAGCGCCTGTTCGAGCCGCTGCAACAGTAGCGTGCGGTTGGGCAGGCCGGTGAGCGAGTCGTGCAAGGTTTCGTACTTGAGCCGGCGCTCGACGCGCTCGCGTTCGGCAATCTGTTCGCGCAGGTCGCGATTGGCCAATGCCAGCGCGCGCGTGCGCTCAGTGACGCGGCGTTCCAGGCTGGCGTAAGCCTGCTTGAGCGATTCGGTCGTGTGCTTGCGTTGCAGTGCGTTGGCAACGTGGTAGCCGACGAAGGTCAGCAGCTCCTGGTCGCGTTCGTCGTAGGTATGCTCGGGTGAGTAGCTCTGCACCGCCAGCACGCCCATGGCGCGCTCGCCCCAGATCAACGGCACGCCGAGCCAGCAGACCGAGCGCGTGCCGAACTGCCCAATTTCGCCGAGCTGGCACAGGCGGTCGATCTCCTGCGGATCGGCAAGCAGCGGTTTGGCGTGGCGCAGCACGTATTCGGTGGCGCCACGGCCGTGCGCGCGCGGCAGGCGCACGCTGTCGAGCTCGTCGATCGAGTAAGGAAACGTCAGCTGCTTGTTTTCGTCATCCAGCAGCGCGATGTAGAAGTTGCGCGCATACAACAGGCCGCCGATGACGCGATGGACCGCGGCATAGAAGTTATCCAGGCTTTCGGTGGCGTTGGCCAGCTCCGCAATGCGGAACAGCGCAGCCTGCAGGCGCTCGCCGCGCTGGCGCTGCAATACCTGCTGGCGCAGCACGCGGTTGGCTTCGCGCAATGCCGCCGTGCGGCTGGCGACGCGGCGTTCGAGTTCGGCATGCGCCTCGCGGCGTTCCAGGGCGGTCTGCACGTGCTGCGCGACGTAGCTGAGCAGTTCGCGATCATGCTGCGTGTAGTGCGTGTCTTCGCGATAGCTCTGCATCACGATGCCGCCGACGACATGGCCTTCGCGCAAGAGCGGTACGCCCAGCCAGTGTTCGCAATTGGGGCCCACCGGCCGCAGGTGCTCGCCAAGCTGATGGGTCAGTTCCTCGATCGAGCCCATGATCGGCTGGCCGCCCTGCAACAGATGCCAGGTCAGGCTGTGACGCATCTCCTGCAAGGGCTGGCTTGCGTCCGGCGCGGGAGGATCCTTGTCGACCGTGTCCACGTAATAGGGAAAGCGCACATTCCCGGTGGCCGCGTCGTGGAGCACGATGTAGAAATTTTCCGCGTACATCAGGCTGCCGAGGATGGCATGCAGGGAGCGCATCATCTCGGTCATGTTGTGCTCGGCACCGGCCTGCTCCGCGATCGCGTACAGGGCGCGCTGCAGACGTTCGGCCAGTGCCAGCCGCGAGATCGCTTCGTACAGCCGTGAGGTCTCGGCGAGCTGGCGCAAGCGGGCGGACGCCAAGCGCCCCAGCCAGACCACTTGCTCGCGCAGGATGTCCGGCAGGGCGGGGCCATCGGGACAGACGTCGAGCACCAGCGTGCGCAGTCCCTGCGGATCGTCCGCCAACTCGATGCGATGGCTGCTGACGGCTGTGGCGGTATCTGTGACTGCCTGCCAGTGCAGCAGGCCGGCGACCCTCAGCTCTTTCAAGGCCGTGTCACAGATCTCGAATACATTGGCGGCGTCGGAAGCCCTGAACAGCCGTTCAGCTGCGGCGCGCACCACGGCGATCCCCTCTTCGGAGAGGAGCAGGGGCGCACTGCTGATTGGCGCGGAATTCATCGGTCGCGGCCAGACTTCAAAGGTGGCTGATAGGGCAACTTTATATCTTGTCGATTCAGCTTTGTCGCCCAGTGTCTATCGGCCGGGAACCATGCAGGCTGAAGCGGTTCTAAGCGGCGGCCGAAATGGCGTAAGTCTTTTCAGGGAAAGGGAAAAAAAATCCTTCGGTTTGGCTGTAAACCGGTTGTTATTAAAAAGTAAAATGTGCTACGCTCACCTCGCAAATCCCTCGGGGGAGGGATGGCCAACGGAACCTATCGAGCGCCATGCGTCGCCTTCTACTTTCATTGCCGATTCTGCTGATGCCGCTTGCTGCGGCGGGGCAGGTCGTGGCCAATGATCAGGTGTCGCGGCCCCTGCTGCTACAGCAGTCGGACCAGTTCCCTGCCACCAACCCGGATAGCACCAACAACGGCTTCAGCTCCGGCACGGGCGCAGCCCAGCAGGGTGCCTCGCCGCTAGTCCTGCGTCCGGACGCAAAATCGAAAACCGCTGACACGCAGTACGGCCTGGGTCCCAACCTGCAGGCGCATGCCTCGGTCAGTGAACACTCCTGGGCCAATGGCGCCGCTACGCCGCGAGTGGTCAGCAGCGAGCTCGGCGCGACCTACAACGTCGACCGCTACAGCGTAGGCCTCAGTGTCAGCGCCAACGGCACGCCCAATAGCGCAGCACTGCCGCGCCTGTTGCCCGGCGGTGCGCTTGGCAACGTCAACGGTCTGGCCAGCTTCGACAGCAGTGCTCAGCTCAATGCCCGGGGCCGTCTCGCCCTGGACAGCAAGAGCGGCATCGACCTGGGTGCCAGCGTGGGCCGGGTGCGCCTGTTGCCGGGCAATCTGCTCGGGGTCAGCACGCTGGACCAGAAGGCCCTGAGTTTCGGCGTCGACCGCGGTCCGTTGAGTGGCGCCATCATCGGCCGCTCGCTGCAGCCGCAGGCGGGCATTCCGGGCGCCTACAACCCGGACCGCCGCTGGAACAGCATCGATCTGGGCGTGACCTGGCGCCTGCCGTGGCAGGGCGAACTGAGCATCGGCGCGCAGAATGTGTGGTCCTCGGGCAATGGCGTGAATACACCGACAGGCCCCGAGCCGGATCAGTCGCGCACTCCGTACGTGCAGTATCACCAGGATCTGTAAGTCGGGTCGGCGGCGGACGGGAAAGTCGTTCGCTACATGATGCCCCATAGAAAAAGCCGGCCTGCGAGCCGGCTTTTTGCATGGCGCAGTTTGCGGACAGCGAGTTGGCTTAGCCGCCCTTCTTAAGCCGCAAATCCCCACTGAACGTCTCAATCGTGATCTTGCCGCCGCCGTTGCCTGCGGTTGTATTGAGCTCGCTGCCAGGGCCGTTGTCGTTCTTCTTCGGTGTACCGAAGTCGCTGCGCATGTCGCCGCTGAAGCTGGTGGCATGGATGGTGGCTGAGAGGTCGGCAGGTAGCTGCAACTGTACGTCGCCGCTCATGCTGTCGATGCTGTAGCTGCCGCTGCCGGCCACGCCGCCACCGAGCTGGACATCGCCGGAGACGGTGCTGAGGTTGAGCTTGTGCCAGGGGCCACCGTTGACGTGGATGCGGCCGGAAACGGTCTGCAGCTCCGCAGCGTTGCCCACGCTGGGGGCCAGGATGTCGCCGCTGACAGTCTGCAGATCCACGTTATCGGCGTGGCCGGCCAGTTCGATGCTGCCGCTGACGCTATTGGCCTCGAGCGATGGCGTGCGTGCATTGATACGGATCTTGCCGCTGACGCTGCTGACCTTGAGTTTGCCGCCCTCGATACCGTCGATGCCCAGCGGCGCGCTGACCACTTCGACTTCGAGCGAGGCTCCCTTGGGGACGCGAAGGTCGAGCGTGCTCGGTTGCATCGAGGTGTCGCTGTTCCAGTTGAACCAGCCGGCCTTGCCGCCCTGCGGTTCTACCTTGATGGACATGTCGCTGTCGCTGCCGTCGATGGTCAACGGCTTGGCGCCTTCACCCAATCGGCCGGACACCTGCACCTGATTGCGATCCCAGGCGGTGACGGTGACGGCGCCCTTGATGTTGGTGATCTCGATACGCGCGTTGGCGGCGGCATCATGGCTGATATTGATCGGCGTGTCGGCCAGCGCCTGGCCAATCGCGAAGCAGAGCAGCAGTGGCGTGTAGCGAATGATTTTCATATGAGGCTCCTGCAAGCTCAGCCTGCCTGGTTTTCCATGTGGCGCAATTGCGACTGTTGGCGTTCGGTGCGGTCGAGCAAGCGCTGCAGTGCGACCGAATCGGGCGCCTGCTTGAGTGCCTGACGTAGTTCCAGTTGCGCGGCATCCAGTTCAATCGCGGCGCCTGCCAGACGTGGATCGGTCGGCTTCCAGCGGGTCAGGTCGGGCGTCGTGGCCGTCGGCGTCGCCGTGTTCGCCAGTTCCGTGCCGTTGTGTACCTGCTGTTGCCTAAGATGAAAGACCACACCGCCGGCAAGGATCACCAGGCCGGCAAAGCTGGCCGCGAGCAGCCACACCCGATGGTGGCGGCGCCGTGCCGGCGGCGTTGAAACCGTTGGCTGCGCGGCATCCAGGGCCGCATCAATCTGCGTCCACAGGTCGCGTTGCGGGGCGACCGGCTCGCGCAGGGCGCGCATCTGACGGTGCCATTCCAATTCGTTCATGAGCCTTCTCCCAACACGTTTCGCAGCAATCCACGGGCACGATGCAATTGTGCTTTGGATGATCCAACAGCCATACCTAGTTCTTCGCCGATCTCTTCGTGCTTCCAGCCTTCCACGTCATGCAACACCAGCACAGCACGAGCGCGAGGTGGCAGCTTGGCGATGGCGCGTTCCAGTTCGTCGCGTTCGGCGGCGCAGAACGGCGTTTCGCCGTGATCGGGTACCAGCTCCTCGTCCATCATGTAAACCGGGTCCGAACCACGTGAGCGGATGTCCATCAACGCGACATTGACCGCCAGGCGATACAACCAGGTACTGAAGGCGCTTTCGTGACGAAACCCGGCGAGTTTCTGCCAGCAACGCACAAAGGCTTCCTGCGTCAAATCTTCGGCGCGTGCATGGTCGTAACCGGCCAGGCGATAGACGGCGCCGTAGATGCGGTCGACATGCTGGCGATACAACCGCTGGAACGCCTGCCGATCACCCGCTGCCGCTGCCTTCACGTCATCCGCATCGCTCCGGTCCGCGACATGCGCGGGCGGCGGGATGTTTCCGGATGTAGGGCTGGCAGCGATCATCTTGCTGGTTCTGATGCGGCTGATGCGTTGAAGGTTTAGATGATGGGCAAAAAAAACGGGCAGCCAGGCTGCCCGTGTCGGAACAAAATGCATGGAGTTGCCCGCTGCGTCCAGAGGCAGAAGTACTGGGAGAATCAGGACGCGACGGCGCGACGCGATGGCTGCTGGGCCGCTTCGCCCAGGGCCTGGGCCACGCGTTGCTGCTCCGCGCGCAGGCGTTGCGGCAGGCGAGCACCGAAGCTTTCCAGATACTGGCCGATGGCGGTGAGCTCGGCCTGCCAGCCGGCGAGGTCGATATCGAGCAGTTCGGTCAGTGCGTTCGGGGATACGGCCAGGCCCTCGGTACGAAGTTCGCCCTTGGCCGGCACCGTGCCGATCGGCGAATGGACGCCATGGGCCGAGCCATCGATACGTTCGATCATCCATTCGAGCACACGCAGGTTCTCGCCGAAGCCCGGCCACAGGAACTTTCCGTCCTCACCCTTGCGGAACCAGTTGACATGGAAAATCTTCGGCAGCTTGGCGCCCGGGCGATCGAACGACAGCCAGTGACTGAAGTAGTCGCCGTAGTGATAGCCGCAGAACGGTTTCATCGCCATCGAGTCGCGACGCAGCACGCCGACGGCACCGGTAGCAGCGGCGGTCGTTTCCGAACCCATCGCCGCGCCCATCAAGACGCCATGGGTCCAGTCGTTCGCCTGCATGACCAGCGGGAGCAGAGATGGACGGCGACCGCCGAAAACGATCGCGCTGATCGGCACACCCTGGGCATCTTCCGCCTTGGGCGACCAGGTCGGGCACTGTTTGGCGCTGACGGTGAAGCGTGAATTGGGATGCGCCGCGGGACCGTTGGCCGGATCGTAGGGGCGGCCCTGCCAATCGGTGACAGGCGTGCCGGGCAGGCCTTCCCACCAGGGCTGGTTGTCGGCGGTGACCGCAACGTTGGTAAAGATGGTGTCGCGCGCGATCGTATTGAGCGCATTGGGATTGCTGTCGTTGCTGGTTCCCGGCGCTACGCCGAAGAAACCGGCTTCCGGGTTGATTGCGTAAAGGCGACCGTCGTCGCCGGGGCGCATCCAGCAGATATCGTCGCCTACGGTCCATACCTTCCAGCCGTCGCGGCGATAGCCTTCCGGCGGAATCAGCATGGCGAGGTTGGTCTTGCCGCAGGCGGATGGGAATGCAGCGGCGACGTAATGCGTTTCGCCCTTGGGGTTTTCGATACCCACGATCAACATGTGCTCGGCCAGCCAGCCTTCCTGGTTTGCCTGCCAGCTGGCGATGCGCAGTGCATGGCATTTCTTGCCGAGCAGCGCATTGCCGCCGTAGCCGGAGCCGTACGACTTGATCGTCAGCTCTTCCGGGAAGTGCATGATGAAGCGGCGTTCCGGATCGAGTTCGCCGGTGGAATGCAGGCCTTTGACGAACGTCCCTTCGCGCTCGACGCGCGCCTGCGCCGGCGCGCCCATCCGGGTCATCGTGCGCATGTTGATGACGACATAAGGACTGTCGGTGATTTCGACCCCGCAGCGGGCCAGCGGCGAATCGATCGGCCCCATGCAGTAGGGGATCACATACATCGTGCGCCCTTCCATGCAGCCGTCGAACAACGCATCCATCTTGCTGTGCGCCTCGGCGGGAGCCATCCAATGATTGTTCGGGCCGGCGTCCTGTTCGTCCCTGGAGCAGACGAACGTCAGGTGTTCTACACGGGCGACGTCCGAAGGATGAGAGCGATGGAGGTAGCAGCCAGGGTGCGTGTCCTGGTTGAGCTCGACCAGGTCGCCGCTGGCGAGCATCTGCTGGACCAGGGTCTGATATTCGACATCGGAGCCATCGCACCAGTGGATGTGTGCGGGTCGGGTCAAGGCTGCGACGTCGTCGACCCAGCGCTGCAGCGCTTCCAGTGTGCTCGCCATGGATTCCTCTCTGGTCTTGCGGCAAATGATTGTAGAAACGCTAGTTTACGATCACTGGCATTGCAAGGCGCGGCGCAGCAAGCGAGCGCTGAGGGGTGCAATGAGAAACGCGTAGATGCCGCCGGCGCCCATGTCCGGGCACAGCGAAATTAGTCTTCAGGGGGTGAAGAAAAGCTCAGCGCGTAGCGCGGCTCAGCTTACTTTTCACTCCTGAAAACTCACTTCTGCTCTTAGGCGGGGATCAGCGTCGCGATCATGTGCTCGACATAGGCGTCGAACTCGTCGTGGCTGATGCGGGGCAGGCCCAGGGTGAAATTGAGCTGCAAAAAGCCGACGTAGGCAGCATAGGTGAGGCGGGCGCGGTTGAGCGCTTCGACGGGCGGCATGCCCGCTTCGCGATAGGCGGTGTGTAGAAATTCCATGCGCCGCTGCGACACGCGGGCCATGACCGGCACGACCTGTGGATGATCGAGTGCCTTGAGCAGGGCGGCATACACGCGATGCGGTTGCAGCTCGTGGGCAACGCGGCGGAACAGCTCGGGCAATCGCTCGCGCGGGTTCGGGATCGCTTCGATCTGGTTGATCACTTCGCGTTCGCCGTACTGCTCCCAGCGCTCCAGCGAGGCTTGCAGCAGCGCTTCACGGGTGCGGAAGTGCCAGTAGAAGCTTCCCTTGGTAACGCCAAGCCGGCGAGCCAGCGCTTCGACGGCAACGGCGCCGACGCCTTGTTCGGCGATCAGGGCAAGGGCGGCGTCTTCCCAATCTTCCGCGGACAGGCGGCTGCGTTCGGTCTTGTTACTGGCATTCATCGTGGCATGGTAGCCGCAGTCCCGGGCATTGCAAGGGAGGGAGCAGGTAAGTGGTTGATTGAGGGTGTCTTTGAAAAGGCGAAGGATGAGCCGCGGGGTAGTTGACGATCGTCACGGCTCAACCCATACTCGCCCGTATGGTAACCCATTCACCGATTGACCGCCACACGGACGTTATCGCCATGCGCGATGGCTTGACGCTGTGTGCCGATGTTTTCAACGCCGATGGCACGCCACCGATACTGTTTGCCCACGGCTTTGGCCAGACCCGAGGCGCCTGGGGCGGTACCGCGCAAGCCCTTGCCGAGGCGGGCTATCGCTGCGTCACATTCGATGCGCGTGGTCACGGCGAAAGCGGCCGGGTGGCTGGCGGCGAATACCACATGGAACAATTCGTCGAAGACCTGACCACGCTGGCGCGCATGCAGCCGGAGCCGCCGGTACTGGTGGGTGCTTCGATGGGTGGTCTGCTCGGTCTGGTCGTGGCTGGCGAGTTCGACCCCCGGGCGTTTCGTGCGCTCGTGCTGGTCGATATCACCCCGCGCTGGGAGTCCGCCGGCGTCGAGCGCATTTTGGCCTTCATGAAAGCCCATCCGGACGGTTTTGCCGACTACGCCGAGGCCGCCGAGCAGATTGCGCAATACCTGCCGCAGCGCCGCGAGCGCAAGTCGGAAGAGCAGCTCAAGCCGTTGCTGCGCGAAGGTGTGGACGGGCGCTTGCGCTGGCACTGGGACCCCGCTCTGCTCGATGGTCTGGTCAGCGAGAGCGAACGCTATCAGCCACGCCTGTTCTCGGCCGCGGCCAAGCTGCAGGTTCCGCTGCTGCTGCTTTCCGGCGGACGCAGCGATGTGGTGTCCCACGCTACCGTCAATGAGTTTCTGCAACTGGTGCCGCACGCGCGGCATGTCGAGCTGCCGCAAGCTACGCATATGCTGGCGGGCGACGCGAACGACGCATTCACGCGTGAAATCGCACGCTTCGTGCGTGATCTGGAATCGGCCGGCGTTCGGCATAACGCCGGTGCTGCGTAACGTAAGAGTGAGGTGTTGAGATGTCCGTTCTACTGACCCTACTGGCGGCGCTGATTGCGACAGGCGCCTGCGCCTACCATCGCAGCAGCCTGCGGACCTGGGCCATTGTCACCACGCTGGCGACGCTGATTGTCGGCGTGATCGTGCAAGCGCCCTGGACGACGGTGATCCTGCTGATTATCGAGGCCCTCATCGCGGTGCCGTTGCTGATGATCGGTTTCCGCCGCAAGAAGATCAGCGCGCCGCTGCTGAAGCTGTTTGCCAAGGTGACGCCCAAGCTGTCGGCCACCGAGCAGACGGCGCTGGAGGCCGGTACGGTCGGCTTCGAAGGCGAGTTGTTCTCAGGCAAGCCGGACTGGCACGAGCTGCTCAAGCAGCCCAAGCCCGAGCTGAGCGTCGAAGAGCAGGCCTTCATGGACGGCCCGGTCGAGCAGTTGTGCGGCATGATCGACGACTGGCAGATCACGCATGAGCTGGGCGACCTGCCGCCGGAAGTCTGGGACTTCATCAAGAAGAACAAATTCTTCGGCATGATCATTCCGAAGCAGTACGGCGGCCTGGGCTTCTCCGCCCTGGCGCATTCGGCCGTGCTGCAGAAGCTGTCGACGATCTCGGCAACGGTTTCTTCCACCGTCGCGGTGCCCAACTCGCTCGGCCCGGCCGAATTGCTGCTGCACTACGGCAGCGACGAACAGAAGAACCATTACCTGCCGCGCCTGGCGATCGGTGAAGAGATTCCCTGTTTCGCGCTGACCGGCCCGTATGCCGGTTCCGATGCGACCTCGATCCCCGACTACGGCATCGTCTGCAAGCAGGTGGTCGACGGCGTGGAAACGTTGGGCATCCGCCTGACCTTCGACAAGCGCTATATCACGCTGGCGCCGATTGCCACGGTGGTCGGCCTGGCCTTCCGCATGTATGACCCGGACAAGCTGCTGGGTGATGTCGAAGACCTTGGCATCACCCTGGCCTTGCTGCCGCGCTCGACGCCGGGCCTGGAAATCGGCCGTCGCCATTACCCGTTGAACATTCCGTTCCAGAACGGTCCGGTGCACGGCAAGGACATCTTTGCGCCGATGAGTACGTTGATTGGCGGGGCGCATATGGCCGGTCACGGCTGGCGCATGCTGGTCGAATGCCTGTCCGTCGGCCGCGCGATTTCGTTGCCGTCCAACGCGACCGGTGCGGTGCGCATGTCTGCCGCAGCAACAGGCGCGTATGCGCGCATGCGCAAGCAGTTCGGTCTGGCGGTCGCGCGTTTCGAGGGCGTGGAAGAAGCCCTGGCGCGCATCGGCGGTCTCACCTACGCGACAGCAGCGCTGTCGCGTGCCACGGCGGCAGCGGTCGATCGCGGCGAGAAGCCGGCGGTGCCGTCGGCGATCGCCAAGTATCACGCCACCGAGTGGGCGCGCATCGTCGCTGGCGACACGATGGACGTGCACGGCGGCAAGGGCGTGCAGTTGGGTCCAAAGAACTACGCCGGTCGTGGCTGGCAGTGTGTGCCGATCGCGATCACCGTGGAAGGCGCGAACATCATGACGCGCAGCCTGATGATCTTCGGTCAGGGCGCGATCCGCTGCCATCCTTACGTGCTGAAGGAAATGCAGGCGCTGTCGATCGCCGACTATGGCGATCGCCTGAAGACGTTCGACCGCCTGTTGTTCGGTCATATCGGCTTTGGCATCTCCAACGCGGTGCGCTCGTTCGCGCTGGGCATCACCGGTGCGCGTATCGGCGAATCGGCGGGCGATGCCTACGTACGCCGCTACTACCGCAAGCTCAACCGCTATTCGGCGGCGCTGGCGTTGTGTGCCGATACCTTCATGGGCGTGCTGGGCGGCAAGCTGAAGTTCAAGGAAAAGCTCTCCGCGCGTCTGGGCGACGTGCTCAGCTTCCTGTATATCGCCAGCGCCATGCTCAAGCGCTACGAAGACAGTGGCCGTCCGGAAGCCGACCGGCCGTTGCTGGCCTGGGCGTTCCACGAGTGCATGTGGCGGATCCAGATCGCACTGGACGGCGCGATCCGCAACTTCCCCGTGCGCCCGGTGGCTTGGCTGCTGCGCGCCCTGGTATTCCCGCTTGGTCGCCGCGAAGTGCCGCCGTCCGATCGCCTGGGCCGCCGCGTTGCAGCGATCATCACCGCACCGGGCGAAGCACGCGATCGCCTCTTGCAGTGGACCTACATGACGCCGACGGCCAACAACGTCGTCGGTCGCATGAATGCACTGCTGCCGGATGTGATCGCCGCCGAGCCGGTCGAGCGCAAGTTCGCAAAAGCGCAGAAGTCGGGCCAGTTCAAGGCGTTGGATTACTTGGGTCAGTTGGCGGAAGCCAAACAGGCCGGCGTGATCACCGACGCCGAGTTCGACTTGCTCAAGCGCGTGCGCGAAGGCGTATTCGAGTTCATTTCGGTGGATGATTTCGAGCCGGAAGAACTACGTTCGGCGCATGCGAGCGGCGCGAAGAAACCGGATGGCAAGCTGGCTGACGCCGCTTAAGCCGGCTTGATCCGTGCCATGAAAGCCCGCTCCTGATCGAGCGGGCTTTTTTTATAGCCTTCGGTTGCTGCGGGCGGTCGCGACTGAAGGGAGCCTCGAAAACCTTTCCTATTCGTCGTCCCGGCGAAGGCCGGGACCCAGCGCCTTACACCACAATGTGCTGAAGACGCTGGGCCCCGGCCTTCGCCGGGGCGACGATGAAAACTGAGGTTTTCGAAGTTCCCTTCAGTCGCGACCGCAAAACCCCGCCGAGTATCAGACCACCAGAACGCAGCGGTTCTTGCCGCCTTCCTTGGCCTGATACAGCGCACGGTCGGCAGCCTGGATCAAGGCTTCGTCATTGCCCACACTGTCGTCGTGATAAGTGATGCCGATGCTGGCGCTCACGTTGGCGACGAAGTCGCCGTTTCGACCCAGCAATGGATAGGGCTCGGCCAGCATGGCGCCGATCGAGCGGCAGCGGTCCAGCAGGCTGCTGGTATCGCTGATGTCTTCGAGGATCAAGGCAAATTCGTCGCCACCCAGCCGCGCGACGGAATCGTTGACCCGCAGGTGTTGGCGCAGGCGCTCGGCAATAACGATCAGCAATGCGTCGCCGGCCGGGTGGCCATGGCGGTCGTTGACCTGCTTGAAGCCGTCGACGTCGAGCAGAGCCAGAGCAAAGCCAATGCCGTGTCGCGGTGCCCGCTGAATCGCCGTGCGCAACCGATCATGGAACAGCGTGCGATTGGGCAGGCCGGTCAACATGTCGTGGGTCGCCTGGTGGCGCACCTGGGCTTCGGCGCGTTCGCGCTCGGCAACCTCTTCGACCAGTTGCTGGTTGCGCGCAGAAAGCTCATCCATCGCCATCTGCAACTGCGCGCGTGCACTGTAGAGTTCCAGGAATACGCGCACCTTCGATTGAAGGATGACATCGTTGACCGGCTTGGAAATATAGTCGACTGCACCGAAGCGGTAACCCTTGAGCCGATTCATGTCGTCCGCGTAGGCGGCGGTGACGAAGATCACCGGCGTATCGCGCAACTGGTCGGTTTCGGCAAGCAGCTGCACGACCTCGAAGCCGTCCATATCCGGCATGTTCACATCGAGCAGGATCAATGCGAAACGATGGTCCAGGCATAGCGCCAGGGCTTCGTTGCCGCTGGTGGCCTCGATCAGCTGCGCGCCGCAATCGGCGAGCAGGCGGCGCATCGCTACGAGATTGGCAGGGGTGTCGTCGACGACGAGAATCTTCGGGAGCATGGGCTTTTCAGCTAAGGCAAAGTCGATTGAGCAAAGGGGCCATGGCGGCCAACGGAATGCAGTAGTCGGCCCCGGCGATATCCAGCGCGGCCTGCGGCATGGTGCGTACTTCGGCGTCGTTTGGGTCCTGCACGATGCTCAGGCCACCATGGCGGCGGATGTCGGCCAGGCCGCGCGCACCATCCTGGTTCGCGCCGGTCATGACGATGCCGATCAGCGATGCGCGATACGCTTCCGCAGCGGAGGTGAACAAAACATCGATGGAGGGTCGCGAGAAATTGACTTTCGGATCGACCGACAACGAAAAGCGCTCGTCGTGTTCGACCAGCAGGTGATAGCCGCTGGGGGCGACATGCACTGTACCGTTCCGTGCCGTTTCGCGCTCTGCCGCTTCGACCACCGGCAGTGACGTGTGCCGTGCCAGCAGTTCGCAAAGTATTTCGACATCGCTCGAGCCGGTGTGGCAGCAGACCAGGATGGCCGATGGAATGCGCGGATCGAGCCCGCCGAGCAGGACTTCGAGTGCGGTGAGGCCACCTGCCGAACATCCGATTGCGATGGCGCGCGGTGCAATCATGTCAACTCTTGTTGCCGAGCTGGTAGATGCGCAACTTGGCATCCACAGCCGAGAAGTCGCGTGCGGAGGGCGCAAAGTCGATGCTTTCGCGAATGCCCAGACAAAGGAAACCACCGCGGCGCAGGCTGTCGCGAAACAGGTTGAGCGCGCGGTCCTGCAAGACGTCGCCGAAGTAGATCAGCACATTGCGGCACAGCACCAGGTGCGCTTCGCAGAAGACGTCATCGGTGACCAGGTTATGGTTGGCAAATATGACGTTGCGACGCAGGCGCTCGTCGAGCTTGATCAACTCATAGCGTGCACTGTAGTAATCGGCCAACGAATGAGCGCCGCCAGCCGCCGCATAGTTGCGCGACCATAGTTGCGCTTCGCGTGCCGGATAGATCGCCTCCTGCGCCTGCCACAACGCGGCATCGTTGAAGTCGGTGGCGTATAGCTGGCAGCGATCGTAAAGCCCGGCTTCTTCGAGCAGGATCGCCAACGAATAGACTTCCTGGCCATGCGCGCAGCCAGCCAGCCAGATGTTGATCTGCGAATACGACGCGAGCACCGGCAGGACATGATCGCGCAGTGCGCGAAAGACCGGTGGGTCGCGAAACATCTCCGATACCGGCACCGACAAGCCTTCCAGCACGACCGACATGAAGCCCGGCTCGTATAGCACCCGCTCGATCAGGCCGCTGACCGTGCGCATGCCCTGGGAATGCGACAACTGCACGATGCGCCGCTTCAACGAAGCCGGCGCGTACTGGCTGAAATCGTAACCGTGGCGCAACTGCAGTGCGCGCAGGAACAGTTCGATCTCGATGTCGTCCGGCGTGACAGCCATGGCGGTCAGCGATGCAGCCACACACGCATCATCGACGATAGCTTGTCGATGTCGATCGGTTTGGACAGGTAATCGTTGGCACCCACTTCCAGGCACTTCTCGCGATCGCCGCGCATGGCCTTGGCCGTCAGCGCGATAATCGGCAGCTTGAAATGCTTAGGCTGCGCGCGGATCGCCTTGATGGTCTCGTAGCCATCCATCACCGGCATCATGATATCGGTGAGCACCAGCTCGATATCGTCGTTTTCCGAGAGTACCTTGAGTGCCTTCTGGCCATCCTGCGCCATGGTTACGGTGAGGCCCCATTCGCGCAGCACCTTCGACAGCGCAAAGAGGTTACGCATGTCGTCGTCGACCAGGAGAATCTTGCGCCCGCGCAGCTCGTCGTCGATCGCCGTGCGCTGGCTGGCCGCCGCGGCATGGCGGCGATCATGGCGCACGCTGTGCAGGAACAGGCTTACTTCGTCGAGCAGGCGTTCCGGCGCGCGCACACCCTTGACCACGATGCTATCGGTGTATCGGCGCAGCTTCAGGTTTTCTTCGCGACTGAGATCGCGCCCGGAATAAATCACCACGGGTGGAATCTGGCCTCGGCTGGAAAGTTGCTCCAGCAGCTCCATGCCGGACATCCCTGGAAGACCAAGATCGAGCACCACGCAGTCGTAGTCCGCGTGAGCGATACGCTCCAGTGCCTGTTCCGCACTGGCCGCTTCGTCGATGGTCACGCCATCGTCGTTGAGCAGTGTGCGGACGGCGGTGCGTGAATCCTCGTCGTCATCGACGATCAACAGATGCCGGGTGCCACCTTCGGCAAAATGCAACAGGCGTTCGAAGGCACCATTGATCGCCTCCCGGCTGACCGGCTTGGTCAAAAAGCCGACGGCGCCCATTTCACGGCCGCGGTGAGCTTCGTCGACGGCGGAGATGAAATGCACGGGGATATGACGGGTGACGTTGTCCGCCTTGAGACGTTCGATCACCGTCCAGCCGTCCATGCCCGGCAGCATCACGTCCAGCAGAATGCCGGCGGGTTTGTAACGCTGTGCAAGTTGCAGTGCAGACTCGCCCTCCGCCGCGGCCAGCACGCGGTAACCCTTGCGATGGACCATGTCGGCGAGGATGCGAGCGAAGATCGGATCGTCCTCGACGATCAAGACGACCTTGTCGTCCGGTGTCACGTGCGCACGATCGTCTTCGATGGTTTCGGGCAGCAGGGCATTCGTCACCGGGGCGCGAGAGTAGCCCGCGTCGGCCGTGCTTGGCGGCTTTTCCGCGGATGCACTAACCGCTTGGGTAACCTCAGGCAGCAAGATGGTGAAGGTGCTGCCGCGCCCTTCGCGGCTGCGCAGGTCGATGCAGCCTCCCAGCAGTTCGGCAATGCGCGTCGAAATGGCCAGCCCCAGGCCGGTGCCGCCGTATTGGCGGCTGGTGCCGGAATCGACTTGCTCGAAGGCGTTGAAAATTTTCTGGAACTTGTCAGCCGGAATGCCGATGCCGGTGTCGCTGACGGCGATGGCGATGACCGGTTTGCCGGTCAATCGCTCGGGGAGTGCAATGTCGGCGGCGGGTCGGCCGATATGCACCGAGACCGTCCCCTGCTGAGTGAACTTGAAAGCGTTGCCGACCAGGTTGTTGATGACCTGCTCGAGCTTGGGCGAATCGGTGCGTACGACGGCGGGCAGGGTCGGGTCGACTTCCACGTTGAAACCGACCAGTTTTTCCTGTGCGACGTGATCGAAGGTGCGCTTGAGCGTGCGGATCAGATTGCTCAAGGGGAAGTCGGCCAGATCCAGCTCCATCTTGCCGGCTTCGATCTTCGACAGGTCGAGGATGTCGTTGATCAGTCGCAGCAGATTACTGCCCGAGTCGTGAATGATGCGCGCCGATTCGACCTGCTCGTCGTTGAGGTTCTCTTCGCGGTTGTCGGACAGGCTACGCGAGAGAATCAGCAAGCTGTTGAGCGGGGTGCGCAACTCGTGCGACATGTTGGCGAGGAACTCTGACTTGTACTGGCTGGCGCGCGCCAGTTCTTCGGCCTTGTGTTGCGTGTCGCGTTGCAGTGATTCGAGTACGCTCTTCTGCTCGTTGAGCGTCTCGGTTTTTTCCCGCAGTTCTTCGTTGGATGCCTGCAGTTCTTCGGTCTGCACGCGCAGCTCTTCTTCCGAAGCGACCAGGCGTTGCGATTGCTCTTCGAGTTCGGCGGTCTTGGCCTGCAGGGCGTCGTGGCTGTCGCGTAGCACCTCTTTCTGTTGCCGCATGACCAGTTCGGAGGTGCGAAGGTCGTCGGCTTGCTCCTGGGTCTGTTCCAGCAAGGCCTGCGTTCGGATGGCGCGAGTGAGGTTTTCCTGTGTCAGGCCGGCGATCGGTAGCAACTCGTCGAGCAATTGACGGTGCAGCGGGGCGAGCGGGCCGAAGCTGGCCAGTTCAAGCACGCCGCAGAGTTCGTCGCGCACCATGACCGGCATGATGACGATGCAGCGAGGCAGTGCTTCGCCGCTGCCCGAATGGACGCGTACGTAGTTCTCCGGCACCTGATCCAACACGATCACCCGGCGTTCGATCAGGCATTGGCCGACCAGGCCTTCGCCGGGCATATAGCTGTCAGGGCCCTGCCAGGTCTGGCGCAGCCCGTAGCTGCCGAGCAGATCGAGTTGTTCGCGCTGGTTGTCGTAGAGGTAGTACATGGACAAACCGGCGCCGAGCAGGGGTACCAGCGACGAGGTGAGTTCGCTCGCAAAGTCGCGATGGCTGGCCGTCTGCTGCAGACGTCTGGCGATATCCGAAACCTGTGTTTTAAGCCAGGTCTGCCCCTGCGTTTCGATCGACATGCGCTTGAATACCTGTAGCGCACGGGCAATCTCGCCGACTTCGTCCTTGCGGGCCAGTTGGCCTACCTCGATATCGTGGTCGTGATTCGACAGGCGGGTCATCAGGTTGGTGATGCGACGCAAGGGGCGCGTGATCAGCCGGTAAGTAAGGCTGATCACCGCGAGTCCGAAGATCAGGCCGAGCAACCCAAATGCGATGTTGACGATGCGGGTGGCATTGAGGGTGCTGGTCAGCGTCGCATTGCGTTTGGTCAGCAGATCGTTTTCGGTACGCGCCATCTGGTCGATCAGCGCATACGCATCTTCGATGCGCACCGTGCGATGGGCGATATAGTCGTTGCGAATGCGCTGCAGTTCCTGCGTCGCCTTGGTCGGATCGGATTCGGTCATCTTGCCGATGGGGTCGACCGCATACGTGCTGACTTCACGTTGCCATTGGGTGATCAGGCCCTGGATGCGATCGATCCGTGTCTGCTGCACCGGGTTGTCCATGGTGAGGTTGCGCAGCGTGTCCAGATGCGTCGTGCTGTCGGTGACACCGGTACGGAAGGCGGTGCGCTCCTCGTCATGCTGGTTGAGCACATAGCCGCGGACGCCGACTTGGCCGGTCTGCATGGCGAGGCGTACCTGATCCAGTTCGAGCAGGACGTTATAGGTGTGAATGGCCCATTGGCGATTCTGGTCCTGCTTGTTCAGCGCGGAGAGCGTGACGACGCTGGCCAGCAGGAACAAGCCGACGAGCAAGCCAATGGCCAGCAGGATCTTGCGCTGGATAGGTTGATCGGCAAGCCAGGTTTCTTTCTTGGTATCCGCCGCCATGCAAACCGTCTTTGGTTTTGAACGGGAGCCTCGCTCGAGGCTGCACCGTCGGGTTTTTGTCTGCGTCCGCCATCCCAGTCGGTCGCGAGTGAAACTTCAGTGACGATGCCAGCTTGGTGCAATGAACGAGCGTCGGCGCCAAGCTACGATCAAGAGCGCCGTGGTGAATGTCGAACAGATCAGCAGTGCGACAACCGATGCCTCGGCGCCGAAGACTCCGCCGCTCAGCCAGCTCGGCCCGGTGCGGTTGGACACCAGCCAGCCGTCGGCGTGTGTGCCGGACACCGGGACGCCGAAGACGGTGCCTTGCATGAAGTTCCAGGCCGCGTGCATGCCCATGCAAGGCCATAGCGAGCGGGTGACGTGGTAGAGCATACCCAGCATCAGGCCGGCTTCGATGGCGATCGCCGCCGAGCTCCACAGCGTCGCGCCAGGATTGAAGATATGCGCCGCGCCGAAGAACAGCGCCGAGATCACCAGCGCCCAGACCGTTCCCATGCCTTCTTCAACGATGCGAAACAGCACGCCGCGGGTGATGATTTCTTCGGAGATGCCTGCACTCAGGCCAGCGGTCAGCAGTGCGGGTAGCCAATCGGCCTGGGGATTGGTACCGGTCACGTGATACGAGCCAAGCAGCCACAGCACGCCAGCGACGGCGCTGAAGAGCACGGTGCCGATAACGATGCCCAGGCTGCCGCCCAGGGGTAGGGCGCGCGGTGATAGCTCACGCGGGCTACGCCGCTCGATCAGGCGCACCAACAGCAGGTAGGCGATGACCGCGGGGAGAACCTGGCCCAGCATCTTGACGAGCGCCCGCTCTACCGGTGCGGCCTTGGGATCGCCGAATCCCGTTCCGGTCAGACCCAGGCTAATGACGGTGATCAGGACAATCATCGTGATCGTGAAGAACACGATCCGCCCCACAGGCGACAGCACTACCCAGCGCTGCCATTCCGGAGCGTCAGCCGGTGTCGTGAAGGCAAGTTCTCCCGGCTGCATATATTCCCCTGTCTGGCCGCGGTCTATGGCCAGATTACCCAAGTTTGGAGATCACGTTTAGACGTCGAGCGAAGTGGCGTGCTCACGGGTGGCGGAAAAGCGTACATCGGGCCAGCGTTCCTGGGCCAATTGCAGGTTGACCCGTGACGGGGCCAGATAGACCAGCTCGCCGGCCGCATCGATGCCGAGGTTCAAGGCATTCTTTTCGCGGAATTCGGCCAGCTTTTTGGCGTCATCGCAGTGAATCCAGCGCGCGGTGACGACCCCGACGGTGTCGAAGCTCGCATCCACGCCATACTCGTCCTTGAGGCGGTAGGCGACTACGTCGAACTGCAGCACGCCGACCGCGCCCAGGACCAGATCGTTGCTCATCAACGGGCGGAAGAACTGCGTGGCGCCTTCTTCGGACAGCTGGGCCAGGCCCTTTTGCAGCGCTTTCATCTTCAGCGGGTCGCGCAGGCGCGCGCGGCGGAACAGCTCCGGGGCGAAGTTGGGAATGCCGGTGAAGCTGATCGGCTCGCCTTCGGTAAAGGTGTCGCCGATGCCGATGGTGCCGTGGTTGTGCAGGCCGATGACGTCGCCCGGATAGGCCGACTCGACGATTTCGCGATCGCTTGCCATGAAGGTCAGTGCATTGGCGATGCGGACCTCTTTGTTGGTGCGTGCCTGCACCATCTTCATGCCTGCGCTATAGGTGCCCGAGCAGATGCGCATGAACGCGATACGGTCGCGATGGGCCGGGTCCATATTCGCCTGAATCTTGAAGACGAAACCGGTGAGCTTTTCTTCCTCCGGCTCGATCGTGCGGCCCAGGGTGGCCCGGGGCTTGGGCGACGGGGCGTTTTCGACGAAGAAATCCAGCAGCAGCTGCACGCCGAAGTTGTTCACCGCCGAGCCGAAGAACACCGGCGTCTGCTTGCCGGCCAGATAGAGTTCGAGATCGAAGGGGTTGGACGCGCCCAGCACCAGCTCCAGCTCGTCGCGCAGCTCGGCCAGGGCCTCGGCGCCGACCAGGGCTTCCAGACCGGGGGCGTCCAGACCCTTGAAGATGGTCGAATCCTGGCGCGTGAAATTCTTGCCCTGCTCGAACACGTGCACTTCGTCCAGCAACAGGTGATACACGCCCTTCAGGCGCTGGCCCATGCCGATCGGCCAGGTCAGCGGCGCGCAGGCGATGCCCAGCACCGACTCCACTTCATCGAGCAGCTCGATCGGCGAACGGCCCTCGCGGTCGAGCTTGTTGATGAAGGTCATGATCGGCGTGTCGCGCAGGCGGCACACCTCCATCAGCTTGATCGTGCGTTCCTCCACGCCCTTGGCGCAGTCGATCACCATCAGAGCGGAGTCGACCGCGGTGAGCACGCGGTAGGTGTCTTCGGAGAAGTCCGCGTGGCCTGGGGTATCGAGCAAGTTGACGATGCGCCCTTCATACGGGAACTGCATCACCGACGAGGTCACCGAAATGCCGCGTTCCTTTTCCAGGGCCATCCAGTCGGAGGTGGCGTGCCGCGCCGCCTTGCGTCCCTTCACCGAGCCGGCCATCTGGATGGCGCCGCCGAACAACAGCAGTTTTTCGGTCAGCGTGGTCTTGCCGGCGTCAGGGTGGCTGACGATGGCGAAGGTGCGGCGACGGCGGGTTTCTTCGAGATGCGTGGACATGGAGGGCGGGCATGCGATGGGCGAACCGCCAATGATACCAGCCGGTTGGAGCCGGGAAGGGAAAACTTGAGGCGCGTCAGGTTCTTCCCCAGCCCTGGCGCACTACATCCGCACCACTTGCCCGCCCTCGGCCCGTCGCAATGGCGGCCGATAGGCGGCCACCCGGCCTTCGGCGCTCGCCGCATAGGCAGCTGCCCTGGCGCGGCGTTCGTCCAGCCCGCTAACCGAGCAGCAGGTCTTCGTAGAACGCCCCGTAAGGTTCAGTCGGATGCGCAATCTGGATTTCCAGAATCCACAGTCCAGAGGACGGTGTGGCATCCAGTTCGCCAAGATCGCCAGCCTTATGAATCGAATGTGGAAAATCGCTAACCCTATGACCTTTGATCGCATGATTGAACCGCCACCCCATCGTCTCAGCCTGCTGTTCGGCAAACGCGTAGAGCGCCTGCCCACTGATGCCATCCCTGCGCCACGCCTCGGCGACGATTCGATGCAGCTCACGCGCGGCGTCGGCACAGGCCTGACGTTCGGGTGCGTGTCCGGTCACGAAGGTGTCGCCCACATCGCCCTCGTGGCCGTCGAAAACCAGGCCCAGGTCGATGAAATAAATGTCGTTCTCGCCGAGCCGCACGCTGTCGTCGGAGCGCTCGCGATAAATCTTGGTGGTATTGGCACCGATCCGGACGATCGTCGGGTGCCAGAGCCGTTCCATGCCGAGGCTTTCGAAAACGGCGGCCGCTTCGGTACGTGCCTCGGGTTCGCTGATGCCGGGGCGCATCCGTTCACGGATGCCTTGCAATGCCTGCCAGGAGAGTTCGCGCGCCCGCTGCATCAGGGCAGGGTCAAAGCGTGTACCGACGGCTTCTCGTTGGGGAGCTACTGCATTCAAAGGGGCTGTTTCGCTTGCGGCTTGGGGACATAAATGCGCGAGGCCTGCGGCCTTTTGTCGCGCACACCCCAAGCCTGCCACTTCGGTCGATGACATGCATGCGGCGGAGCACCATGCCGGCGCGTAGGTCAAACAACCTCAGTTGTCATCGTCGCCCCGGCGAACGCCGGGGCCCAGCGTCTTTAACACGTTGAGCGTAAGGCACTGGATCCCGGCGTTCGCCGGGATGACGGAGTATGGAGGGGACTTTTTCTTGAGCCGTTCAGACGAACAGCAATATCAGCCCGATGGCCGCAGGCAAGGCCTGGACATAGAGAATCTTCCGGCTGGCGGTAAAGCCGCCATAGATGCCGGCGATCAGTACGCAGCCCAGGAAGAACATCGCCACATCGCTGCGATGCGCGGCCAGCGCCCATACCAGTCCGGCGGCGAGAAAGCCGTTATAGAGCCCCTGATTGGCCGCCAGCGTCTTCGATTGTGCGGCGAATTCCGCGGTCAGGCCGAACGCCCGGCGGCCCGTGGGCTTGTCCCACAGGAACATCTCCAGCACCAGAAAGTAGACGTGCAGCAGGGCGACGATGGCAATGACGATGCTTGCGGCGATGGACATGGTGCTCCCCTTGTATTCGGCGCAGTTTTACACGCCAGCACCGCAATAACGAAGGGGCTGCTGCCGCTCAGGGAGCGGGAGGGAAGGCTTGGTCCAGCCATTCGGGTACCGGAATGCCTTTGCTGCGCAAAAAAACCGGGTTGAACAATTTCGCCTGGTAGCGCGTTCCTGCATCGGCCAGCACGGTGACGATCGTATGGCCAGGCCCGAGCTCACGCGCCAGGCGGATGGCGCCGGCGACATTGACGCCGCTGGAGCCGCCGACGCACCAGCCCTCATCGTGCAGCAGGCGATGGGTGATCGGCACGGACTCCCCATCCGGGATCGACCAGGCCTGGTCGATCGGCGCACCATCGAAATTCGCGGTGATCCGGCTCGATCCGATGCCTTCGCTGATCGAATTGCCCTCGGCGACCAGCTCACCGGTTCGTACGTAGTGCGCCAGGGCCGAGCCCGCCGGGTCGGCCAGGGCGATGCGGATCGTGGGTTTGCGTGCCTTCAGGGCGCGCGCCACGCCGGCCAGGGTGCCGCCGGTGCCGGCGGCACAGACGAAGCCATCGAGTTGCCCTGCGGTTTCCTCCCAGATCTCGACGCCGGTGGTGGCTTCGTGAAAATCGCGGTTGGCGGTGTTGTCGAACTGGTTGGCGAACCAGGCGCTGCCCGGGTCGGCCTCGTTCATCGCCTGGGCCCGTGCCCGCGCATGGTGGGCGTAGTGGCCGGGATCCTTGTAAGGCACCGCGGGCACCAGGCGCACCTCGGCGCCGGTCAGGCGCAGCGCGTCGATCTTTTCGCGGCTTTGCGTCTCGGGCATGAAGATCAGCGTGCGGTAGCCCCGGCTGGCGCCAAGCAGCCCCAACCCGATGCCGGTATTGCCGGCCGTGCCCTCCACGATGGTGCCGCCGGGGCGGATCAGGCCGCGCCGCTCGGCGTCATCGAGCAGACCGAGTGCGGTGCGGTCCTTGATCGAGCCGCCCGGGTTCAGGAACTCGGCCTTGGCAAGAATGTGACAGCCGGTGAGCTCGGACGGGCCGCGCAGGCGCAGTAGCAGCGTGTGGCCCACGGTGGCGGGAAAGTCGGCGCGAATGCTCATCGGATAGCCGGATTTTGAAGGTCTCGGAAGCCGTCAGCTTATGCCTTTGCGCCATGAGATGGCAGCGCTTCATGTTTTTGCGAATGCGGCGCAAACCCGCGCCGTGACTGGCCTTATGACATTTCGTTACAAGATGGAAAGATATACGCCTAGACGTTTAGACGTCTATTGACACACGAATGGATGGTCACTAAAGTCTGCTGCACTCATCGAGACCGGCTGAGGGACAGGCCCTTTGAAGCCGGGGCAACCTGCAGATTTCCTGCAACGGTGCCAACTCCTGCGGAGGCGTTCCCCAAAAACGCCGACGAGAGATGGGTTGAATTCCTTATGCCGCGCGTTCTGCGTGGCAAGGGCTTCAAACCTCTCTTAGGTCCGCAGGGCGATGGACGAACCGGAGAGCGTTTCAGATGCCCAGCCAAGCCAATCCCGTGCCGCCGCCAGTGTTCGCCGCAACCTCGTTGCCGGCTGCAGCTGCACGTGGGGATCTCACCGCTCAGCGCAGCACCCGACGCGTCACGCTGACGCCAAAGTACGGCGCGACGTCGTGCGAAGTCGATGTGCGCTATCTCTGGTGTGGCGCGCCGGATGCGCCGACGGTGATCGTGCAGGGCGGCATTTCCGCCGATCGCGACGCGGTGACCTTCGGCGACCAAGCCGCCGGTTGGTGGCAGGAATTCATCGGTGCGGGCCGTACCGTCGATCTCGATCGTTATCGGGTGTTGTCGATCGACTGGCTGACGCCCGCCGACCTGGGCAATGCGCAGGCCATCTCCAGCGAGGATCAGGCCGATGCGCTGGCGGCCCTGGTCGATGCGCTCGGGATCGGCCGCGTGCACGCTTTCATCGGTTACTCGTACGGCGGCATGACCGGCCTGGCATTTGCCGCACGTCATCCGTATGTACTCGATCGGCTGGTGCTGCTGGGTAGCGCGCATCGTCCGCATCCGCTGGCGACGGCACAGCGCTCCGTGCAACGCAGCATCGTGCGCCTGGGCGTGGAAAGCGGTCAGCCGGAGCAGGCGCTCGCGCTGGCGCGTCAGTTGGCGATGACCACGTATCGTGGCAGCGAAGAATTCGTGCGCCGTTTTGCCTCCGCACCGGAGTATCGCGACGGTCGTTTTCATTTCCCGGTCGAGGATTATCTCGAACAGGCTGGGCGCCAGTTCGTCGCACGCTTCGATATCGATCGCTATCTTGCCTTGTCCGAGTCGATCGATCTGCACGACGTGCGGCCGGAGCAGGTGCCGACGCGCACTACGCTGATCGGCACGCCGTCCGATCGCCTCGTGCCGCTGGCTGATCTGTGCGAATTGCAGCGCCGCCTGCAAGGGCCGGCATCGCTGGAAGTGATCGATTCGCCGTACGGCCACGACGCCTTTCTCAAAGAATCCGACCGCCTCGCGCCGCTGCTGCGCGAAGCGCTGGCTTGAACCCAAGAAACGAGTATCCGGAGTTACCTTCATGAGCGACACCACCGCCCCCTGTACCCGCGCCGTGCGCGCCGGCATCGAATCGGATACGCAGCATGGCGCGGTGGTGCCGGCCTTGCATCTATCGACCAACTACAGTTTCGAAGGGCTGGGCAAGAAGCGCGCGTACGACTATTCGCGCAGCGGCAATCCCACGCGCGATCTGTTGAGCGAAGCACTGGCCGATCTGGAGCAGGGCGCGGGCGCGGTGGTGACCAGCAGCGGCATGTCGGCAGTGGCGCTCGCGCTGGAGTTGGTGCCGGCTGGTGCGAAGATTCTCGCCGCGCACGATTGCTACGGCGGTACCTGGCGCTTGTTCGATGCATGGGCGAAGAAGGGGCGCTTCAGCGTCGAATTCGTCGACCTTACCGATAGCCACGCCCTGGCCGCAGGCCTGGCCGGCAAGCCGGCATTGGTGTGGGTGGAAACACCGTCAAACCCGTTGCTGCGCATTACCGATATCCGTCACGTGGCGCATGCCGCGCACGCCGCCGGCGCGCTGGTTGTCGTGGACAACACCTTCCTGTCGCCGGCGCTGCAGCAACCGTTGACGCTTGGTGCCGACGTGGTCGTGCACTCGACCACCAAGTACATCAATGGTCATAGCGATGTCGTCGGTGGTGCGGTGGTGGCACGCGACCCGGCTGTGGCCGAGCAGCTCAAGTGGTGGGGCAACTGCAATGGCCTGACCGGTGCCCCGTTCGACAGTTTCCTCACCTTGCGCGGCCTGCGCACGCTCAGCGTGCGTCTGCGCCAGCATCAGGAGAATGCGCTGCGCATCGCCGAATTGCTCGACGGTCATGCCGCGGTACGCAAGGTGTACTACCCCGGCCTCGCGCAGCATGAAGGTCATGCGCTGGCGGCGCGTCAGCAGTCCGGTTTCGGCGCCATGCTCAGTGTCGAACTCGAAGGCGACTTTGCGCAGATCGAAGCCTTCGTCAACGGCCTGAGTTACTTCTCCCTGGCCGAGTCGCTCGGTGGCGTGGAAAGCCTGGTAGCGCATCCGGCATCGATGACCCACGCGGCGATGGCGCCCGAAGCCCGTCGTGCGGCGGGTATTGCCGATACGCTGATTCGTCTTTCTGTCGGCATCGAAGACGGCGACGATCTGCTGCGTGACCTGAGCCTGGGTCTGGAGCGTGCGCAGGCGGTGACCGCAAGTGAAAACAAACGCCGGGTGAGTGCATGAGCGCAGTGCTGGAGTCTGAGGCCTCCTCTTCTTCGCCTGTTGCCGCATCGAACGACATCGCGATCGTGCTGTTGGGCACGGGTGTGGTCGGTGGCGCTTTCCTCAAGCTCTTGTGTACGCCCGCTGGTGCGCGTCTGCGCCTGGTAGGGGCGGCCAACTCGCGTCGGCAGCAGGTTGAGCCCGAGCAACTGGCCGCGCGCGATCTGCGCGAGCGCTTGAAGCAGCAAGGCGCCGCGCGAGACGACAAGGCGCTGCTGGCAACGCTCGACGCAAGCCATGCATCGATCAAGGTCGTGATCGACGCTACCGCATCGGCCGATCTGGCCACACGCCACACCGAATGGCTGGCGCGTGGTTATCACGTCGTGACGGCGAACAAGTCGCTGGCCGGCGGCCAGTTGAGCGGTTGGCGCGCCTTGCAGGCCGCGCGTGCCGGTGGCGCGCGCTATGGCGATGCCGCCACCGTCGGTGCCGGTCTGCCGGTGATCTCGACCTTGCGCCGTCTGCGCGATTGCGGCGACAGCCTGCTTACGCTCGAAGGCGTGTTTTCCGGTTCGTTGTCGTACCTGTTCAATCAATACGACGGCACGCGCCCGTTCTCCGCGCTGCTGCGCGACGCGCGCAAGCTTGGCTACACCGAGCCCGATCCGCGCGCGGATCTTTCTGGTGAGGACGTGGCGCGCAAGCTGCTCATTCTCGCGCGCAATGCCGGCTTTGCCCTGGGTTCGGACGAAGTGGTGGTCGAGAGTCTGGTGCCGGAGCATTTGCGTGATCTGAGCGCGGATGCCTTCCTCGATCGCCTGGAAGAACTGGATGCGCCGTTGGCAGCACGCCATGACGAAGCGCGTTCGCGCGGTCAGGTACTGCGTTTCCTGGCAAGGCTCAATCAGCGCGGTCGCGCACGCGTAGGCCTGGTGGAAGTGCCTGTGACCCATCCTGCGGCGCGTCTTTACGGGACCGACAACCAGTTTGCGTTGACGACCACGCGCTACAACACCCAGCCGCTGGTGATCCAGGGGCCGGGCGCGGGTCCTGAGGTGACGGCGCAGGCGTTGTTGGGCGATGTGCTCGCGTTGGGCTGAGCGAAACTCCACCTAAGCTTGCAGGAGAGGTTGGCGGGATTTGTGGACGTAAAAAAAGCCGGGCATGTGCCCGGCTTTTTGTTTACGAATGCGCTTCGAGCTGCGCCTCTTCGACCGAAGGTGTACTCCAACCCGATTTGACACCCCAGACGTAGAAGATCAGGCCCACCACGGCGACAAGCAGCAGATCCCAGCCGTAGGGGACGTAGTTGTGTCCCTTGAACTTATCGCTACCGGCCCAAGACAAGGCGGCGACAACGGGTAGATAGCAGATCAACCACCAAGCACCTTGCAGTTGGCGGCCGAAGTCCTGCCAACCTTGCTTGTATTGATAGTAGAGGTAGACCGGCAGGGCCACAGCCATGAGCAGGATGATGTATCCGGTCAGTGGCCACGTTGCCCAATAGAGCAGTTCGGTGGCGAGGATGAAGGCGATGCAGGCGAGGATCGGCAAGCCGATGATACGCAGCGGGCGATGAAGCTTGGGTGCCGTGCGGCGTAAGGTCATCACACTAACCGGACCAGTCAGGTAGGAAATGACCGTCGCCACACCGATGATGTCCGCTAGCGAGTCCCAGCTGCCGGCATGCCACAGAAAGATGTAGGACACGGCCAGGTTCACCCACATCGCCGGACGCGGTACGCCCCATTTCGGATGCAGCTTACCGAGGATCTTCGGCAGCGTGCCATTGCGCTCCATGCCGTAAAGCATGCGGGCGGTCGTCGCCGTGTAGGTGATACCGGTGCCACTTGGACTGATCACGGCATCGGCGAACAGCAGGATCGCCAAGTATTGGAGCCCCAGTAGCACTGCGAGGTCGGCGAACGGCGAGCGGAAATGCAGACCATGCCAGCCGACCTTGGCCAGCATGTCAGGTGGCACGGAGCCGATAAAGGCGATCTGCAGGAGCACGTAAACAACCGCTGCAATGGCTATCGACCCCAACACCGCGAACGGGATGCTGCGTCCTGGGTTGCGTGCGTCACCAGCCAGGTTTACCGGACTTTGAAAACCGTTGAAGCTGAAGACAATACCTGCGGTGGTAACTGCGGTGAGGATGGAGGGGAAGTCGATGGAGTGGGCGTCACCATGAATGCCCACATTGAAGTTCTCCGAATGGAAGCCGCTAGCTATCAGCAACAATCCAGTCGCTGCTGGAACCACTAGCTTGAAGATGGTGATCGCCGTGTTGGAGTGTGCAAACAGCTTCACGCTCCAATAGTTGAGCAGGAAGTAGACAAACACCAGCACGGCCGCGAGGCCCTTGCCGATGTCTGTCAAGGCGACATGGCCATCAGGCGACAGAGTAGATAGGCTCTGCGCCCATTCCCAAGGCCAGTGGTTCATGTACTGGACCGAAGCGACTGCTTCGATGGGAATCACCGAGACGATCGCGATCCAGTTCGCCCATGCGCCGATAAAGCCGACCAGGGAGCCGTGGGAATAGTGGCTGTAACGAACCATGCCGCCGGACTCGGGGAACATGGCGCCCAGTTCGGCGTAGGTGAGGGCGATGGTCATGATGACCGCGGCGCCCAGTACCCAGGCCCATACCGCGCCAGGTCCGGCAAGCGAAGACGCGCGCGCTGCGCCAAATAGCCAGCCTGAGCCGATAATCGAACCCAGGCCGGTGAGCATCAAGGCAAATGCGCCGACTTGGCGTTGTGCGGGTTGGGAAGAGGACATGCACGCTTCCTGTAACAGGTGGATCAAGACCGGCAAGCGCCAGCCGCATAAGCCTGGGATGATGACAGACCCCGCCAGTGGATGTCACACCAACTGGCCCAGTGGGCCGGTGTGGTGGCCTACCCCAGCAATATGGACCTTCTCTAGGCTGCGATCAGCACTCGATCACATTGACGGCCAGGCCGCCGCGCGAGGTTTCCTTGTACTTATCCTTCATGTCGCGGCCGGTGTCGCGCATGGTGGCGATCACCTTGTCCAGCGAGACGCGGTGCTTGCCATCGCTCTTGAGCGCCATGCGGCTGGCGTTGATGGCCTTGACCGAGCCCATCGCGTTGCGTTCGATGCAGGGGATCTGCACCAGGCCGCCGATCGGGTCACAGGTGAGTCCCAGGTTGTGCTCCATGCCGATCTCGGCGGCGTTCTCCACCTGCAGCACGCTGCCGCCCAGCGCGGCGGTAAGACCGCCGGCTGCCATCGAGCAGGCGACGCCGACCTCGCCCTGGCAACCGACTTCGGCGCCGGAGATGGAGGCGTTCTCCTTGTAAAGGATGCCGATTGCCGCCGCGGTGAGCAGAAAGTCGATCACGCCCTTCTCGTCGGATTTCGGGCAGAAGCGCACGAAGTAATGCAGTACCGCCGGCACGATACCCGCAGCGCCGTTGGTCGGCGCCGTGACCACACGGCCGCCGGCCGCGTTTTCTTCGTTGACGGCCAGCGCGTAGAGATTGACCCAGTCCAGAATCGTCAACGGATCCTTCAACGAGGCTTCCGGCTCACGCCGCAGGTCTTCGGCCATGGCCGGAGCGCGGCGTGTCACTTTCAAGCCGCCCGGCAAGGTGCCCGGCGAGCGCAGGCCGCGTTGCACGCAATCTTGCATCGCCTTCCAGATCGTGATCAGGCCGTCGCGGATCTCCTGCTCGCTGCGCCAGACCTTTTCGTTTTCCAGCATCAGTTGCGCGATCGACAGATGATGCTGTTTGCACAACGCCAGCAATTCATCGCCGGTCGAGAACGGGTAGGGCAGTTCGGTGGTATCGGCAACGATGCGGTCTTCGGCCGCTTCGTCGGGGTTGACCACGAAGCCGCCGCCGACCGAGTAATAGTCGCGCGTGGCAAGCACGTTGCCATCGGCGTCATAGGCGGAAAAGCGCATACCGTTGGTGTGAAACGGCAGTTTCTGGCGCTTGTTGAAGACCAGGTCGCTCTTCTCGTCGAAGTCGATTTCGTGCTTGCCGAGCACGTTCAAGCGATGCGTGTGACGAATGCGCTCCAGCGTCGCCGGAATCCGATCGGGGTCGACACTGTCAGGGTGTTCGCCTTCGAAACCCAGCAGTACGGCCTTGTCCGTGCCGTGGCCTCGGCCGGTCATGGCCAGCGAACCGAACAGTTCGGCGCGCAGGCGCACCACGCGATCGAGCACGCCTTTTTCCTCCAGCCAGTGCTCGCAAAAGCGAGCGGCTGCGCGCATCGGTCCAACCGTATGCGAGGAAGACGGACCGATACCGATCTTGAACAAGTCGAATACGCTGACAGCCATGGTTTTCTTTCAGCTCAGGGGCGACGATGGGGGAACCGGCTATTCTACGCGTGCTGCATCCTGGTAACAGCCATGGCCGACCTGACCCTCTATCAACGCGATTATTGCCACCTCTGCGACCAGGCGCTTGCAGTGATGGCGCAAGCCCGTGCGCCGGATTTCGACAGTGTGTGGGTAGACGACAGCTCGGTGCTTGAAGGCCGCTACGGTACGCGTGTCCCGGTCTTGCGGGACAATCGCGACGGCCGCGAGCTCGATTGGCCCTTCGATGCCGACGCAGTACAGGCTTTTGTTGCTGCACTGCAGCAGCTTTAGCGGGCCGCCGAAGTTTTCAGCCGCCTGAGAATTTCCTCGCGCGCTTCGCGCAGGATGGAGTCGCGATCCAGGCTGGCGACGACCTCGGCCACGGCACGCTTGGCACCGAGCTCGCCCCAGGATTTGCCGGCGACCAGATAGCGCTCCGCCGCGCGACCGATCAATACGGTGGCGTACCAGGCCATGGCGCCTTGTGCGGCGGCGGTGACCAGCACCGATAAACCGGCGCTGACGCCCTTCAATGCGGATGCTGCTAGCTGCATGCCCCAGATGGCACCCATCAGCGCCGCCAACTGGGCGGAAATCACCGCGACCAGACGGCCGGACTCGGCGCGTGTCAGCGGCAGGCCATACAGACGCGAAAGCTGTACCACCATAGCGGCATCCAGGCCGGCGGCGGCAAGCAGGTCCGCTACCGGGATCGGGTTCAATGCGACAGCAACGCCTTTGGCCAGACAGTAGTTGCGGATCAGCCGCGTCGCCATGTGGCGGCGGGTCTCGGCGATGCGTGTCGATACCTGATCGGTCAGCCGGCCGGCGTAGAGTCCGGCATTGAGTGCGGACAACGTCTTGCCTTCGCGCCGGGCGATGTCCAGCAAGCGTTCGCGCAAGGCGGCCACATCCGGTGGAACGGTTTGCGTATGCGTGTGCTCATGACCCGCGGCATCCGTGTCGATCGTCTGGCGCGGTGTGGGACGCGCAGCGACGGCAATCACATCGTCGGCGAGCAGCAGGCCGCGGGTGCGTTCGCGCAAATGAGCAAGCAGCGAATGCCGCTCGTCGTCGCCATAACGGTCGGCTTTGTTCAACGCCAGCAGCAGCGGCCGCTGCGTCTGTGCCAGTACTTTCAATGCATCGAGTTCGTCGCGGGTGAGGTCGCCGTCGGCGACGAACACCACCAGGTCGGCGATCTCGGCGACATCGAAGGCGAGACGCTCGCGCGCTTCGCCGTCCAGTTCGTTGATGCCGGGGGTGTCGATCAAGACCAGGCCGTCGTGCTCGGCTTCATCGAGCGTGGCCTGTTCGGCGAGGGTGGTCGTGCCGTGAAGGACGCCCACTTCGAACGCTTCGCGACCCAGCAGGGCATTGCCGAGCGCCGATTTGCCCGCCGATACGCGGCCGAAAACGGCGATATGCAATTCACCGCGATCGAGCCGCTCCAGCATGTTTTCGATACGGGTGAAATCGCCGGCCAGCTCGCTGCGAATAGCCGGCGGAATCGTCGGGTCGTCCAGTAGCTGACGCAGACTGTCGGCTACCTTGCCCTGAGCGCTCGTGCTCGACCCGCCGCTGGGGTGAGGGATATCAGCGGGCTGGCCGGCTGTTCCCAGCCAGCCGCGCATGCGTTGCCATAGCGTGTCCATCGCCATGGCCCGGAGTTTACTTTGCCGTGAGCGTCAGGTGCGCGTTGATCTTGACGTCGGGGCCGATGACCGACGTGTCGGCATACTCGCCGCTACCGACGCCGAAATCGAGGCGCTTGACGCTACCGGTGACATCGAGCGTGGCGCCGGTGCCCTGCGGCTTGAAGGTCACATTGAGGCTGACCGGCTTGGTGACGCCGTGCAGGGTCAGGTTGCCGTCGGCCACGACCTGGGCGCCGTTCTGGCGAAAGGCCGTGGTCACGAAATGCGCCTTGGGAAATTTGGCCGCGTTGAAGAAGTCCGGACCCGGCAATGCGCCGTCGCGATCGTTGTCGCCGGTCTTGGCGCTGGTCAGATCGACTTCGACATCGAACTTCGAGGTGGCGAGCTTGGCTGCGTCGTAGCTGATCGCCGCCGTCCACTTGCCGAACGTACCGTCGAAGCTCTGTCCCTGGAAATTGCTGGTAAAGCCAAGCTTGCTCGATGCCGGTTGCACGGTGTAGTCGGCAGCGCCGGCAACACCAGGAATCGCTGCGGCAAGCAGCAGGGGGAGCAGTTTGCGGGCGAACGAGGTCATGGTTTTTCTCCTTGTGAATTCGTATCGCGCAGTTTGCCGAACGGCAACATGCGGCGCAGGACATTATCTTTGTCGAACACGTGATGCTTCAGTGCGGCGCCGGCATGTGCCACCAGCACCAGCAGCAGAAAGTAAAAGAGATACTCGTGAATGCCGATCACGGTATGCGCGAGGTCCTCGTTCTTGCTCGCGATCGCCGGCAGGTTGAACAGCTTGAACCATTGCAGCGGAAAACCGCGCAGCGAATTGAACCACCAGCCGCTGAGCGGCAACGCCACGATCAACACATACAGCAGGCCGTGCACGACATGCGCGGAAACATGTTGCCAGCGCGGGCCCGGTTCGTCGGGCGGGCGACGATCCGCTACGCGCCACAGCAAGCGCAGCAGGAAAAGCGCGAGCACGGTAAGGCCGATGGACTTGTGCCAGGCGAACCAGCCGATCTTCTGCATGGGCGAATGCGCCAGATCCATGCACAGGCCGAAGATGCCGTTGCCAAGGATAGCCAGCGCCATCAGCCAATGGAAAAACTTGGCGACCGAGCCCCATTGATGGTCGTTGCTGCGCAGGCTCATGGTGATTCCTTCGGGTTCGAATCTGTGGATGAAGTCGGTGCCGGAGCCTCGTTCGCCTTGCCGGCATCATCGTCCTTGATGGCTTCCAGTTCCAGCCACACGCTGACACTTTGTCCGATCGAACCCTTGAATGCGGTCATGCCGAAATCGGTGCGGTCGAGCATCACGTTGCCGGAAAAGCCGGCGACCGTGTGCAGTCCATAGATCGTCTTGGCGGCGCGGTTGAAGGTGAAGTTGATGTCGATCGGCCTGGTAACACCGCGCAGCGTCAAATTGCCATGCAAGACGCCGTGGTTGGCGTCTTTCTGCTCGACGCCGGTACTGACGAAATGCGCGTAGCGGTTCTTCCCGCTATCGAGGAAATCGGGCTTGAGCACGGCGGTATTCCAGGCCGCGTCGCCCATGTCCAGGCTGGCCAGATCGATATCCAGCTCGGTGGATGCCTGGCTCAGGTTGGCAGGATCGAGGTGCAATACACCCTTGGCGATGTGCAGCCGCCCAAAAGGGCGTGAGTAACCGTTGTGGTCGATGCTGAAAAGGATCTGGCTGTGCACGGTGTCGTAGCGATAGCTCGACTCGGCCGCCTGGGCGGCACCGAACGAGCCAAGGCTCAGGAACGCATAGCAAAGCAGGGTTTTGATGGGCATAAGGGAAAGTCTGGCCGATGAGAGGGGGAACGCCAAGCTTCGAACTTGAAACGGATTGTTTCTCCCGTGAATAGTTCCAGCGATACCCCCCGGTTCAAATCCCGGCTGCCGTGGTCACGCTATCGTTCAGACTGGCCATCCAGATCACTGCGCTCCCGCCACGCATCGGCGGTCAAGGTAGCCAGTTGGCGTATCCGTCCGGCGCTGGCCTCGGTCAATAGCGCCTTCAATTTGTCGCCGGCGTCCGTCTGGTCCAGTGCCTTGCGCTCGGCCAGCGACGCGGCCAGCGCGCGTCCCATGCTGTCGAAGATCAGCGCATAGGCGAACGCATGCAGAACGCCGCCGCCCAGCGTGCCCAAGCCCGGGAAAGCCTTTAGCGCGTTGCCGGCAATCGCCAGCACGATCGAGCTGCCGGTACGCAGGGTGAGGCGCGCCTGCTGCAGGAAATCTTCGATCTGCACATCGGTGACGCGAATGTCGTAAAGCGTCGCCAGCTCCCGCGTCAGCGCGGCGGCCAGGGCTCCCTGGATCACCAGGTCGCTGCCCGGTGCGACGGCGGCGAGCGCGCCGATGACGGCGCGACGGGCGTACTTGCGCACGATCTTTTCGGCATCGGCCGTGCGCGTGGCCGATTCCAACGAACCGGTGCTTTCATGCAGTCCCGCCAATACCGCCCGCTCGCGCGATGGTTCGAGGCCGCTGGCGCCGGGCGCGGTCAACCGAACCAGGGCGTGGAGCAACGGCTCGATCGACGGTCGACGCTGGCGTTCCACCTGTTCGCTGCCACCGTCAGCCAACGGACGCTCGAAGCGCTCGCTGCCGCCGGCGCTGATGGCGACCACGGTTGCGGCGATGTCCCGGGTCTGCTGCTGCAGTCGTTTGACAATCAAGCTGCGTTCACCCTCATTCCATTGATCGGCTTTGTTCAAGGCCAACACCAACGGCTTGCCGAAGTCGCCCAACCAACGTACCTCCTCGACTTGCGTCCGCGTAAGGTCGCCTGCACAGAGATAAATAACAGCGTGTGCACGCAGCGCTTCCTGCCGTGCGATGTGTTCATGGGCCTCGCCGCCTGCTTCGCGGCTGCCTGGTACATCGGCCAACGTGAGCCGACGGCCATCGGGCAGGCTGGCGTCGATATGTTGGACCTCGCGCGTGGTGCCGCCGCGGGCATCGCTGCGAGTCAGCGCATGGGGCGCGATGGCTCGGATCAGGGTCGACTTGCCTGTGGAGATTTCACCAAACAATGCGACATAGACACGGTCGCCCTGCTTGCGCCGATCCAGTTCGATCAGCTCGCCATCGAGCGTTGCCGTGTCGACGTTGCGCTTGCGCAGGCGTTGCAGCCGGTTTTCCACATCCGCACGATCGGCGACCTTCAATGCGCGACGCCTGCGGCGTGGACGCAGAAGCCACCACAGCAGCATCAGCCCTGCCAAGGCAAACAAGACCAGCACGGCGCCGAGCAGCCATTGCAACGCCACCGGTAGCGCCAGGTAGCGCTGCATCAGTGCGAGCGCTCGCTCGATAACGGCAAAAAAAAGCCAGATCAGTGCGAGCGCGGCGATGGCGGCCAGAGCCAGACGAAAGCGAAATGTCATATCAGGCGGATACTCCCAAGCAGCAAGCCAGTTTGTTGTCGTGCAGAAAGACAAGTTCTTGGCTTACATAGTAAATAGAGTCTAGATGACTTACCGCCAGCGGAGCCTGGCTATGCTGGCGAGCGTAAAGGAGAGGGAGCCTCCATGATTTTTCAATGGTTTATAGGGCTTGTGCTGACGTTGGTGTTAACCGCACCGGCGGTTTGGGCACAACCGCCGGCACCTGGGTCGACCAAGTTCGCCGAGCCACGCCCTACGCCGCAGTTTCGCCATTTTGACAAAGCCGACGGATTGCCCGGTTCAGCCATCAATACCGTGGCACAAGATGCCACAGGCTATATGTGGTTTGGCGGCTCGGCAGGTTTGACGCGTTACGACGGCGTCGACTTCGCCACATTCAGGCATCAGCACAGCGACGCAAGTACGTTGGCGAGCGACGAAGTGACCCGATTGGCGCCGATGTCGGACGGCCGATTGTGGGTAGCTACCGCCAATAGTGGGGTCGATCGCTACGACCCTCGCCATCATCGCTTCGAGCATTGGCGCCACAGTGATGACCCAGGCAGCTTGTCCGATGACAGCGTGCTTGCGTTGGCGCTCGCTCCTGACGAAAGCCTATGGGTCGGCACCAAGGCCGGGCTCGATCGTCTGCTTCCGGATGGCTCGCGCTTCGAGCACATAGCGTTTCCGCATGGCGATCAACCGGATGACCGCACCGTGAGCGCACTGATGGCGCAGCCCGATGGCACGCTCTGGATCGGTACGCGTTCGGGGAAATTGCTCAAACGTACGCCACGCGAATCGTGGCAGTCGATCGACGTGCCTTACGAGTCTTCGGACAGCAATGAAATTCACCGCATCCAGGGTGGCCAGGGAGACATCCGCATCAGCACACGGCAGGGGCTTTTCCTGGTCGGCTCGGACGATCAGGCGCGTCCGGCGTTTTCCCATACGCAGTTGCCAGCATCTTTCTATGTATTTGGCAGTGCGCGCGATCTGAAGGGGCGGCTGTGGCTGGCCACTATTCATGGTCTGGTGATGGAAGACGAACGCTCGAGAATCCATCGCTTTCACGCAAAGCCGACGGTGATCGCCGGCCTGCCTTTCGAATGGGTGCTGAGCGTGACAAGCGACCGCGAGGGTGGCTTGTGGTTTACCTCTTACGAGGGCGGCGTCGCCTATTTACCGCCGGGATGGGAGGGATTTTCGCGTTACACGCATATACCCGATGATCCATCCAGCTTGCCGGACAATCCGCCGTCTGTGGTGGCGCCGAGTGTGGACGGCAAGCTCTGGGTCGGCAGTTACGGCCGCATCGATAAATTCGACCCGACTACCGGCAAGACCGAACGGGTCATCGGCGATCTGCAGCATCACGTCATACACATCATCGATAGCGGCGATGCATTGTGGTTTACCGTGCGTGGTGAATTGCGGCGTTTCAAGGACGGCGAGATCGAGCAGATCGACCCCGAGCGGCGGTGGATCACGCGGCCTGAACTGTTGGCGCGTGGGGACGACGGTACTATTTTTCTTACCGTTGCGCGCCACGGCGTCGTGGGAATTGACCCCGACTCCAAAAAAATACGCGCTGTACCGATGGCGCCGGATATCCAGAACGTCGATCTGCAACCTGGCCTGCTTGCCGTACATGAAGGCAGGCTCTGGTATGGCAATCACGAAGGGCTCTTACACTGGAATCTGCACCAGGACAGGATGAACTGGGTGCCTGGAGTCGAGCGCGGCAAGCCGGTCACTGCATTGACTTTCGATGGCCAGGGATTCTGGTTGGCCCGGGTGGGACAACTTCAGCGTTATCGGTGGGACGGCGACAAGGCCACATCCCTGGTCAACCTGACGGCACAAGACGGCTGGCGCGATTCGGCCATTACGGATCTGGACGTGGACTCGTCCAATGTGCTGTGGATTTTCAGTGAATCGGGCTTATGGAGCTTCGATGCGCAGAATGGCGCTCTTCAACGATTTGGCGCCAAGACGGGCCTTATGGAGGGGACCGTAGGGCCGGGCGCGGTGAACGTGGCCGTGACGCAGAATACGGAGCCGTTGTATGTACCCACACGGCGCGGTGTGATCGGGTTTCGTCCCGGGCATGCCGCGCATCTGCCTGTATCGCCGCCACCGCTGATATTTACCCAATTGCATGTCGAAGGTAGTCGCGGTCAGCGCGATCTGATTCCGGAAAATGGTGGTGCGACGATCCATTGGTTCGATCGTGGGTTGCATGTGCAGGCGCGCATGCTTTCCTATGTGGATGCCGGCGGTATCCGATACCGATTCCGCCTGTCCGATTTCGACGATGAATGGGTCGATACCGGAAAGCACGGTTCGCGCGATATCTCCGGCCTTGCTCCTGGCATGTATCGCCTGGATGCCGCTGCATTTGACGCGTCGGGAGCCTTCTTGCAACAGGCTTCGATATGGCTGCATGTGGAACTGCCGCCGTGGGGTCGCTGGTGGGCGTGGTGCGGCTACCTCGTCCTTGCGATGTCGATGGCCTGGGTGGTCTTCAGAGTGTTACAGCAGCGCGCGGCGGAACGTCATGAGATTCTTTTTTCGGAGCAGCGCCGCGTTCTAGCGGAGCAGAGCAATGCCGCGAAAACACAGTTCCTGGCGACGTTGGGGCATGAAATCCGTACGCCGATGACCGGCGTCCTGGGCATGGCCGAGCTCCTGCTGCACACCCCTCTGACGCCGTTGCAAAACGAGTATGCCAAGGCCATGCGCCGCTCGGGCGCCTTGCTGCTCAAACTCGTCAATGATGCACTGGATCTGGCGCGCATCGAAACCGGGCGGCTCGAACTTGAGTCGGCACCTTTCGATGTCGAGGATCTGATCGACGACGTAGCGCAGCTGGAGCGTCCGCAGGCAGAAAAAAAGGGCCTGGCGTTCGAGCTCGATGTGATCGGGTCCATGCCATCGCATCTGCTGGGCGATGCCGTGCGTATCAAGCAGATTCTGCTGAACCTGATCAACAACGCGCTGAAGTTCACCGAAGTAGGCAAGGTGGTCTTGCGTGTAGAACGTGTGGACGACGGTCTGGCCTTTACGGTAATCGATACCGGTCCTGGTGTCCCGCCGGAAAGTCAGGAGCGGATATTCGAGCGTTTCGAGCAAGGCCTGAGCCCGGAACGGAGGAACGGCAGTGGTCTGGGTCTGGCTATCTGTCGCGAACTGGTCGCTTCGATGGGTGGCACACTTTCTCTGCAGTCTTCCACGGTCATGGGTAGCCGTTTTCACGTCCATCTGCCTCTCCCCGAGGCGGACAAAGCGGCATCGTCTTCGAGCTGGGACAAGCCAGCGGCGGATTCATCGTCGCTGCGATTGCTGCTGGTGGAGGACGACATGATTGTTGCGGCTGTCGTGTGCGGGCTGTTGGAGCATCACGGGCACACCGTTCGTCACGTGCTCAACGGGCTGGCCGTTCTGGTCGAGCTGGAACAGGAGCGCTACGACGCCATCCTGCTCGATCTGGACTTGCCTGGCCTCAATGGTTTCGAGATTGCCCGCATGGTCCGCAAGCGCGAAGGTGCGGGATCGCATATCCCGATGATTGCCGTTACTGCACGTTCGGCGGCAGACGATGAGCAACGGGTTCGGCTTGCCGGAATGGACGGTTTTCTGCGTAAACCGTTGAGCGGGCGTGAGTTACACAAGATGCTGGCGGAGGTGGTCGAGCGAAAAAACGCGACGCCGTCGACATAAATGCTCGTGCTTGCCCCGACGTTTTGGCATGATCGCCGCGTTAGGGAGAGAACATGCTGTCGTCAGTGCTGTTAAGTCTCGGGCTGCTGGTTGGAACCAGCCAACCGGTGCCTCCCTCCCCGGTGGCATCGACGAGTGCCCCTGCCATTTTGCTGACGCCGCAGTTTCGTCGGTATGGGACCGCCAACGGCCTGCCCAGCAGTAGCGTCTATGTGGCCGTACAGGACCGCGAGGGCGCGATGTGGTTCGGGACGAAGGGCGGCATCGCACGCTTCGACGGCCTCGCGTTCCGGGTCTTTCGCCATGTTGCCGGCGACCCCGGTTCCCTGATCAATAACGGCATTTCGGCGCTACTGGTCGACCAGAGCGGTCATCTATGGGCCGGCGGCCTGGAGGCCGGGCTCAATCGCTACGATCCGATGCGCGATCGCTTCGAGCACTGGGGTCACAACGCCAGCGATCCGGGCAGCCTGGCCAGTGAAAAGGTCTGGGCGATCGCACAAACATCCGATGGCGTGATCTGGGTCGGGACGGCTGGCGGCCTGGAGCGCATGAAGTCCGACGGCAAAGGCTTTACGCATATCGTCAACCCGTTGCTCGGCGACAAGCCCGAAGCGTTCGGCATGATTGCTGCGCTTTATGTCGATACGCGCGATCGCTTGTGGATCGGCAGCAACCTGGGCGTGTTTCGCCGCGACCCCGACGGGACCTTTCATGCGATCCATCGGGCGGACTCCGATCATGTGATCGACGCCTGGCGCATCGAGGGCGATGGCGACGAAGTCCGCGTCAGTGCGGTCAGGGGTTTGTTCTTCGTCGGGCCGGACGATATCGCGCGTCCTTACGCGCAGGACAAGATCGCCAACGTCAATGTGCTCAGCAGCGTGCGCGACCTCAACGGGCGCCTGTGGGTCGGCACGCAACGTGGATTGTTTCTGCAGAACGGCGGGACCGGCCAGCCGATGACGCCGATCGTCGATCAACCGCTGTTGCCCGGCAACCTGCCAGGTACCTGGGTATTCAACATCATTATGGACCGCGAAGGCGGCATGTGGATCACCCTGTTCGATGGCGGCATCGCCTATCTGGCACCAGGGTGGAGCCGAATCAGCCGATTCAGTCATGTTCCCGAGGACCCCAGCAGTCTGCGCGATTCGGAGGCTACGGCGGTCGCGCGTTCGAAGGATGGGAAAATCTGGGTCGGTGGCCGCGCCTCCGTCGTCGACAAGCTCGATCCAGTCACTGGCATCGCCGAGCACGTGCTCGGCGGTAAGCGCGGTGACGTGGTCGGGATCACCGAAGACGCGCAGGGGCGCCTGTGGGTGGTAACGCAGGGCGCGATTTATCGCTATGTCGACGGCAAGCTCGATGAGGTCAAACCCGCCCCGGAAGGCATGCAGCATCCGCTGGAAGTCGAAGTAGGGCCGGACGGCAAGCTTTATGCCCGCACGTTCGGCGAGGGCCTGTACCGGATCGATCAGGATACCCTGCAGGTTACGTCGGCGCCGATTCGTCCGGCCGATGAGAAGGCTCGCTGGGGTAGTCAGCTTACGCTGCGCAATGGGGTTTTCTGGTACGCCAGCGATGGTGGCCTGCTGCGTCTGAACAGCACGCACGAGTACTTCGAACCGGTACCGGGAGTGACCAACGACCGCGTCGTCGATGCCTTCGACTTCACCGATGACGGCCTATGGCTCGCCAGGCCCGACGGACTGGAAAGATACACTTATGCAAAGGACGGCCTGACCCTGGTTCAAAAGGTCGATGCCACGCATGGTTGGCCGTCGATCGGCGTCTATGACCTGGCCGTCGATGCGCAGCAACGCGTATGGATATTTGGCCGCGACGGTTTATGGCGCTTCGATCCTGCCGACGATCAGTTCCGTCGCATCGGCTTGCAGGATGGCCTGATCAACGGCGAGTTCGCGCGCGGCTTCGCGCGCATGCCCAACGGTTACATCTATTCGCCGACCCTGGGCGGCGTGGTCGCGTTCAATCCGAACTTTCCCGATGTCAGCCCCTACGAACCGCCGCTGGCGATCACTGGCCTGCATATCCTGCGTCACGGTGCGCAGGTCGATCTGCCGTTGCACGACGACGTTATCAATCTGGGCTGGGAGGATCGCGGGTTGACGGTGACCGCACGCGTATTTTCCTATGTCGATACGGCATCGAATCACTATCGTTTCCGTCTGACCGATTTCGACAACAACTGGGTCGATACCGGTAACGTAGGCGTGCGCGAATTCGCCGGCCTGGGCGCCGGCGATTACACGCTGGAAGTGATGGGCGCGGGCGCGGATGGGCAATGGAGCAGTCTGCGCCAGCCGTTGAAGATCCATGTCGATGCGCCGCCGTGGGTGCGCTGGTGGGCATGGTGCGCGTACAGCCTGTTTGCCGCCTTGCTGGTCTGGCTGGTGCTGTTGATCTGGCAGCGCCGTTTGTCCAACCGTCACCGCATCCAGCTCGCCGAGCAGCGCCGCCATCTGGCCGAACAGGCCAGTGCCGCGAAGACGCAGTTCCTGGCGACGCTGAGCCACGAAATCCGTACACCGATGACCGGCGTCATCGGCATGTCCGAATTGCTGATGGGCACGTCGCTGTCGCCACCGCAGCGCGAATACACCGAGGCGATGCAACGTTCCGGCAGTTTGTTGTTGAAGCTGGTCAACGATGCGCTCGACCTGGCTCGTATCGAGGCCGGTCGTCTGGAGCTCGACATGGCGCCGTTCGATCTGCGTGCGCTGGTCGACGATATTGCCAAGCTCGAGCGCAATCAGGCGAAGAAGAAGGGGCTGCGCTTTGAAGCTTCTTGTTCCGACGACCTGCCACAGTATGTGCAGGGCGATGCGATGCGCATCAGGCAGGTGTTGTTGAACCTGGCGAACAACGCGTTGAAATTTACCGAGCGTGGTCAGGTCGTATTGCGTATCGAACGTGGTAGCGACGGCATCGTGTTCAGCATCACCGATACCGGTCCGGGTATTTCCGAAGCCGGGCAGGCGCGACTCTTCCATCGCTTCGAGCAGGAGAATGGACCGCAACGCAATTCGGGTAGCGGCCTGGGGCTGGCGATCTGCCGGGAGCTTGTCAGCTTGATGGGCGGCAGTATCGAGCTGGAGTCGAAGCTCGGGCAGGGCAGCACGTTCCGCGTGCGCTTGCCGTTGCGCGAGGTCGAGCCGGAGGCGCCCGCAGCGGTGGCGCCGGCGGCCGCTACGCAGGAGCGATCACTGCATGTGTTGCTGATCGAGGACGATGCGATCGCTGCGGCGGTGATTCGAGGCTTGCTGGAACAACAGGGGCACCAGGTTCGTCACGTCAATAACGGCCTGGCGGCGTTGGCCGAGCTGGCGCAGGGCGGCTGCGATGTCGTGCTGCTTGATCTGGACCTGCCCGGTGTCGACGGTTTCCAGGTGGCGCGCCTTATCCGGCAACGCGAAGCGCAGGGCGTGCATCTGCCGATCATCGTGGTGACGGCGCGTTCGGGTAGCGACGAGGAATCCCATGCGCGCGAGATGGGCATGGATGGCTTCCTGCGCAAGCCGTTGACGGGCGAGCAGCTCGCCCATGCCTTGCGCATGGTCCGCGTTGTTGGCGAGCCCGTAAACTAAAGCGCTCGCGCGCTCACATGTCGAACTTGGCCAGTTCGAAGCCCAGGCGTTTGTATTCGGCCCAGCGTACGCGCGAGCCGTCGCGCTCGGCCGGGTCGGCTGCGACTACTTCCAAGACACGCTCGTAACGGCCGGGTGGGCAGGTGTCGCGCAAGTTGATGACCATCGGGCGATCGTCGGTATCGACTCCCGGCGGTACGATCAATACCGCGGTATGCATATCGTCATCGTCGCCCGCCAGCTGATGCGGGATGTAGACGTCTTCGTCGAAATCCCACAGCAAGGAATCCAACGCTTCGGCCTGCTCGAAATCGCGCGTGAGCACCAGGGTCGGCTTTTGCGCCGCATAGGCGCGTTTGGCCAGCTCGCATACCAGCAGTAGCGGCTGTTCGCGAAAGCGTGGCTTGTCGATCAGGTAGAAGTCGGCGCGGGGCATACAGAGCAGTGTGGAGTGAATAGGAGTGAGAAAAACGTAGAGCGGGTGCGCCGCTCTACGTTTCTTGCTACTTAGTGACTCGGTGCCGTTCTGTCGATCAGCCACTGCGTCAGCAGCGAGACCGGCCGGCCGGTGGCGAGGCCCTTGCGGCCCTCATCCCACGCCGTGCCGGCGATATCCAGGTGTGCCCAGCGCTGGCCTTCGGTGAAGCGGGCGAGAAAACAGCCGGCGGTGATCGCGCCGGCGCTCTTGCCGCCGATATTGGCGACATCGGCAAAACCGGAATCGAGCTGGGTCTGGTAGTCGTCCCACAACGGCAGGCGCCACGCCCGGTCGAGCGTGAGTTCGCCGGCGGCGAGCAGCTCCGCGGCCAGGTCGTCATGCTTGCTCATCAGACCGGTAGCGTGTTTGCCCAGCGCAATGACGCAGGCGCCCGTCAACGTGGCGGCATCGATGATCGCCTGCGGCTGGAAGGTCTGCGCGGTATAGGTCAGCGCGTCGCACAGGATCAGGCGGCCTTCGGCATCGGTGTTGAGCACTTCGATGGTCAGGCCGGACAGGCTGGTCAGCACGTCGCTGGGGCGGTAGGCGTCGCCATCGGGCATGTTCTCCACGGCCGGCACCACGCAGACCAGGTTGACCGGCAGGTTCATCTTGACCGTGGCCACGAACGCGCCGAGCACGCCGGCGGCGCCGCCCATGTCGAACTTCATTTCTTCCATGCCCGGGCCGGGCTTCAGGCTGATACCGCCGGTATCGAAGGTGATGCCCTTGCCGACGAAGGCATACGGCTTGTCGTCCGCGTTGCCGCCCTGGTAGTTCAGCACCACCAGCTTGGGCTTGTTGACCGAGCCGCGACCTACGGCCAGCAGCGAGCCGAAGCCGAGCTTTTCCATCTCGACGTGATCGAGCACGTTGCAACTGACCTTGTCGTGGCGTTCGGCGAACTGGGTCGCCTGCTCGGCGATATAGGCCGGGTTGCAGATATTCGGCGGCAGGTTGGCCAGTTCGCGCGCAAAGCGGATGCCTTCGGCCATGGCCTTGGCCTGATCGAGACCGGTGACGGCATCGTCGCTGGCGGTGAACTGGATCGCGCCAAGCTCGGTCTGCGCGGGCTTTTCGCGCGGCTTGAAGGTGGCGGTGTAGCGGTAGGCGGCATGGTCCGCGCCCAGGGCCGCCGTGCGCACGCGCCAGGCGGCGTCGCGGTTGGGGACGTCCACCTCGGAAAGATAGGACACGGCGCTGTCGATCGGCAGGCGGCCGAGCGCGCGCGTCGATTCCAGGCAGATCTTCTGGTAGCGCGCCGCGTCGAAGCTCTTCTGCGCGCCCAGGCCCACCACCAGGACACGCTTGGCGGCCAGGCCGGCCGGCGCGAACATCACCGTGGTACTGCCGGCCTTGCCGGTAATGTCGCCGCTTTCCATTTGCTGCTTGATCGCGCCCTGGGCGGCGGTATTTACGCGGGCAGCGGCACTGGTAAGTACGCCGCCTTCGTACACGCCGACCACGACGCACGGGGTCTCGACGGTTTCGGGGGCGGCGGAGCCTAGGCTGAACTGAAGCGTCATCGGGTACATCCTGCATGGGGTCCGGAGGGCACCGGACCGGCTAAACTTGAGGTTTGCCGGCCAGGCCTTGGGGGCACGGCGCGGAGCCAAGTATCCTAACGCATGTCGAGTACCTGTCCTTATGAGCCGTACCGTCCGAGCGTTCCCGGGGCTGTCGTAGCCGGGTTGGGGGCGGTTTTGTCATCCGTCAGCGCAACTGCGCGTTTGAATTCGTTTTTTCCCGTTGCCGGGTTTTGCCTGGTAGCGCCTGCGCGCTTTCTCGCCGAGGTCCGGTTCTGAACATTCTCGATCGCTACTTTTTGCGTGAACTGGCGCAGACCGTTGCCGCGACGACGATCGTGCTGGTGGCGATCTTTGCCGGTACCTCGTTCGCGCAGGTGCTCAAACAGGTTGCCAACGGCAGCTTTCCCGCCAGCGTGATGTTCCAGGTGCTGGGCCTGAACATGCTCGACGGTCTGTCCACGTTGCTGCTGCTGGCCGGCTTTGTCGGTGTGCTGTGGAGCCTGGGCCGCATGTATCGCGAGAGCGAAATGCACGTGCTGTCCTCCTCGGGCATGGGGCCTGCCGGCCTGCTGAGGCCGGTGGCGATCCTTGCCGTGCTGCTGGCCATCCTGGTCGGCGTGGTGGCGATGTGGCTGGGGCCGTGGGCGGCACGTACTTCCGATAGCCTGGTCGCGGCCGCCAACCGTTCGGTGATTGCCGCCGGTCTCGATGCCGGCCGCTTCACCGAGTTGCCGGGACGCGGCGGCATCATCTTCGTCGACAACCTGAGCCGCGACGGCAGCGTGCTGGGCAATACCTTCATTGCGACCGAGCGCGATTCCACCGATGGGACCCGGCGCTTGAAGGTCGTCACCGGCAAGCACGGTCAGCTCTACCAGGAAAGCGATGGCGATGGCCGTTTCCTGGCGCTCTACGACGGTTGGCAATACGAGATGCCGCTCGGCGCCGACAACTGGCGCAAGATGAAGTACGAGCGCAACGACACGTCGCTGTCCAATATCCAGTCCGACGACAACGACGAAGATCCGGCGCACTCGTTGACCACCATGCAGCTGTTCGCCGTCGACAACGGTGACGCGCGCGCCGAGCTGGCGTGGCGCACGATCGCGCCGGCGATGATGCTGGTGCTGATCATGCTGGCGGTGCCGCTGTCGCGTCAGCAGCCGCGCGAGGCCCGTTCGGCCAGATTGATCATTGCCTTGCTCGTGTTCTATCTCTATTACCTGTTGCTGGCGCTGTGCCGCAGCCAGTTGATCAAGGGCAAGTGGCATCATTCCACGCCGATGTGGATCGTCTGCATCCTGGTGTTCGGGCTGGGTGTCTGGTTGTTCCGCAATCAGTATGCGATCCGCAAGCCGAAGGTAGTGAAGGCGACGAAGGCGGTGGCACGATGAGCGCCTTGCGCATCAAGCGCGTCGACTGGCTGGTCGGCATCACGGTATTGAGTTCCCTGGTCACGGTCTGGTTGGTGCTGACCGGCCTGGACGTGGTGTTTCAGTTGATCACCCAGATCGGCCGTATCGGCAAGAACGGCTACACGCTGACCAATGCGATCGTGTACGTGCTGGTGACGACACCGCGCCGCATGTATGAAATGTTCGGCAACGCGGCGCTGATCGGCGGTCTGCTGGGCCTGGGTGGCCTGGCCGGCAGCGGTGAGCTGACCGCGCTGCGCGCGTCGGGCATGTCCAAGTTGCGTATTGCCACCTCGGCCGTGGGCATCGTCGCGGTGCTGATCGTGGGCGTGGTGATTCTCGGCGAGACCGCAGCCCCGTGGGGCGATCAACAGGCGCAGGCGATGCAGCTGCGCATGAAGACCAACAACATCGGCATGGCCGGCAATAGCGGGCTATGGGCGCGCGATGGCGACCGCATCATCAATGCCAAGACGGCGATGGCGCGCCAGGGCGACACGCATACCACCGTGCAACTGGTCGACGTGCGCGTCTTCACCATGACGACGGACGGCCAGTTGAGCCGCTTCGACTGGGCCAAGACGGCCGAGCACGACGGTCATCAATGGGTGATGGACGATGTGCGCACCACGACGCTGGACGATGCCGGTGCGCACACCACGCTGGCGCCCAAGTCGGTGTGGGATTCGCGCCTGAATCCGCAGGTGCTGGAGCAGTCGCTGATCCAACCGCAGTATCTGTCGATGCGCGACCTGCGCCGCAATATCAACTACAAGCAAAGCCTGGGCGAGGCGCCGGGCGAATACGCCGTAGCGTTCTGGACACGTGCGCTCTATCCGCTGAACGTGCTGGTGCTGGTGCTTTGTGCGATGCCGTTCGCATTCGGCGCATTGCGTTCGGGCGGCCTGGGCAAGCGCATGTTTATCGGCATGCTGCTGGCGATCGGCTGGTACTTCCTGCAGAAGGCGATGGTGAATTTCGGTACGGTGTATGGCGTGCCGCCGCTATTGGCCAATCTGTTGCCGGCGCTGATTCTGGCGTTGCTTGCGTGGTTCTATTTCCGGCGGAGTGGCTAACGCCGGCTCACGCCGTCGCCTCTTCCGCGTCGGGTGCAAACTTGCCATCCGCCGCGAGCTGCGCAAACAAGCCGCCCAGTCGGACCAACTCATCGAAGCGACCGCTTTCCACCAGGCGGCCCTGGTCCAGTACCAGGATCATGTCGGCATGGCGTACCGTCGACAGGCGATGGGCGATCACGAAGGTCGTGCGCCCCTTGGTCAACGCGTTCAGTGCGCGCTGAATCCGCACTTCGGTCGCGTTGTCCAGCGCGCTGGTGGCTTCGTCCAGCACCAGGATCGGTGCGTTCTTGAGCATCGCGCGAGCGATCGCCAGACGCTGGCGCTCGCCGCCTGACAGCGAGCGACCGCGTTCGGAGACCATGGTCTCGAAACCTTCCGGCTTGCGTGCGATAAACCCGGTCGCCTCGGCCGCGGCGACCGCGGCTTCGATCTGGGTGAGGTCGGCGTCGGGATTGCCTACGCGCAGGTTTTCCAGGATCGACCGGTAGAACATGCCCGGGTCCTGGAACACCACGCCGATATTCTTGCGCAGCGATTCCAGCGAGACCTCACGAATATCCTGGCCATCGATCGTGATGCGCCCCTCGCTGGGATCATAGGCGCGGTAAAGCAGGCTGAGCGCCGTCGTCTTGCCTGCGCCGGTCGGGCCGACCAGCGCGATGGTGCTGCCGGCGGCGACGTTGAAACTGAGATCATGCAACGCCGGCTGCACGGGGTCGTAACCGAAACTGACATGGTCGAACACCACATCGCCGCGCACGCCGGTGAGGGCCGGGGCATTCGGCTTGTCGACAATCGCCGGGCGCTCGTCCAGCACGGCGAAGAAATCCTCCAGCGACTGGGTCTGGAAGAACAGCGTGGAGATAAACGCGGCGAACTGCTCCAGACGGCCAATCAGCAACATCGAAAAGCCGACGAAGCTGACAATCCCGCCGACGGTGATTTCGCCCTGCGTATGCAGCGAGCTGCCCAAGGCGAAGATCGCCACGATGGTCAGCGTGCTGGCCGCGCGGTTGAGCACCGACAAGAGAGCCCAGCCACGTAGTACCGGGTATTGCGCATCCAGCACGCGCGCCATCATTTCCTTCAGCGCCACCGCTTCGGCGGCCAGCCGGGTGAAACTTTGCACAATCGACACATTGCCGAACACGTCGCCCGCGCGCGTGGCTATTTCATTGTGCAGATCCTCGACTTCACCTTGCGCCTTGTGCGTGCGCCGGATCGCGACGGCGTTGGTCACGGCGAACATGATCATCAGCGCGATCATCAATAGCGCCAGCTTCCAGTTCATCCACAGCGCGACCGGGATCATCACCACGATCGCGAACAAGGTGGAAAGGTGGTCGCGAAAGAAGCTCAGCCACAGGCCGAACAGGTTGCCCACGCCCATGTTCATGATGCGTGCCAGCCGACCAGTGTGGTGATCGCTATGAAAACCCAGCGACAACGCCGAGGCATGCTCGAAGTAAAGCGCAATGGCGGCCAACCGTCGACGGTGCGCAAGCCGGTCCGCGTACAAGGACGTCCATACGCCCGCCGCGACACCCAGGAAACCGACGATGGCCCAGAGCACAATCAAACGCATGGCGCGCCCGCTATCGCCGCTCAGCGCGTCGACCACCTTGCCGAACAGCATGGGTTCGATAAAAAACACGCAGGCAACCGCAAGGTTGGTCAGCGCCAGCGTGATCGCCAGCGTGCGTTCGGCAGCCAGCAGGCCCAGCACGCGTACATACAGGCGCAAAATCGACACGATTGCTCAAGTCCTTGCGGCGATGGGCAAGAGCTTACCTCCGACGAGGCCGCGACGGAATTTCCGCGATGACTTGTGTGACCCGGATGTTCAGGCCAAGCTAACGCGCTCTACCGAACTTCACGAGGCATCCCATGAGCTGGGTCGATCTGCGCAGCGATACCGTCACGCGTCCCACCCCCGCGATGCGGCAAGCCATGGTCGATGCCGATGTCGGTGACGACGTGTATGGCGAGGACCCCACGGTCAACGCCTTGCAGAGCCGACTGGCCGCGGATCTCGGCTTCGAGGCTGGCTTGTTCGTGCCGACCGGTACGCAGTCGAACCTGCTGGCGCTGATGTCGCACTGCGAACGCGGCGACGAGTACCTGGTCGGTGCCGACGCGCATACGTACAAGTTCGAAGGCGGCGGCGCGGCGGTGCTCGGCTCGATCCAGCCGCAGCCCATTCCGCATGATGCCGATGGCTGCCTGCCGCTCGACAAGGTCGCCGCGGCGATCAAGCCGGTCGATCCGCATTTTGCCCGTACGCGCCTGTTCGCCTTGGAGAACACCTGGCATGGCCGGGTGTTGCCGATGGATTACCTGCGCGCTGCGCAAGATTTCGCGCAGTCGCGCCAGTTGGCGTTTCACCTGGATGGAGCGAGGCTGTTCAATGCGGCGATCGGTGCGGGCGTCCAGGCACGCGCGATTGCTCAGCATTTCGACAGCGTCTCGGTATGCCTGTCCAAGGGGCTGGGCGCGCCCGTCGGGTCGGTATTGGTCGGTTCGGCCGCCTTGATCGAGAAGGCGCGACGCTGGCGCAAGGTCGCCGGTGGCGGCTGGCGACAGGCCGGGATGCTGGCTGCAGCGGCGACCTATGCGCTCGACCATCATGTGGCACGGCTGGCTGACGATCATGCGCGTGCGAAGCGTCTGGCATCGGAACTGCGCGAGATCGGTGGCTTAAAACTTCTGGGGCATCACACCAACATGGTGTTCGTCGATGTGCCGGCCGATCGGTTGCGTGAGTTGGACGTCCATTTGAAAGCGGCGCAGATACGCATCAGCATCGGTTATCTGCCGACGTTGCGGCTGGTGACGCATCTGGATATCGATGATGAAGGTGTGGAGCGGGTGGTGCAGGCGTTTCGGGCGTTCTTCGGCTGAGCCAGAAGCCCCCTCACCCCAGCCCTCTCCCCCGGCAAAGCCAGGGGAGGGGAGCACGTTGCGCGAGGTTGATCGGTTGCCTCAGTCAGTCCCCTCTCCCCTGGCTTTGCCGGGGGAGAGGGTTAGGGTGAGGGGGGCTTTTGTTTCAACCCGCCCGATCAAACTTCTTGATGAAGTCCCGCACCTGCGGATAAACCGTCTCACGCCAACGGCGCCCGCTGAAAATGCCGTAATGTCCCGCGCCTTCGATGACCTTATGCGCGCGACGGTTGGCCGGAATGCCACTGCACAGGTCGTGTGCGGCTTCGGTCTGGCCCAGGCCGGAGATATCGTCCAGCTCGCCTTCGATCGTTAGCAGGGCGGTGTCCTTGATCGCACTCGGCTTGACGCGCTCGCCATTGACGTCCCACAGGCCGCGCGGCAGCAGGAACTGCTGGAACACGGTGCTGATGGTGTCGAGGTAGTACTCGGCCGGCATGTCGAGCACGGCGTTGTATTCGTCGTAGAACTTGCGATGCGCCTGGGCGTCGTCAAGGTCGCCGCGCAGCAGGTTCTGGTAGAAGTCCCAATGCGAATTCATATGCCGGCTGGGATTCATCGCGACGAAGCCGGCGTGTTGCAGAAAGCCCGGATACACCTCGCGGCCGTGGCCTGGATAATTCGGCGGAACGGTGTGAATCACATTGCCCTTGAACCAGGACAGCGGCTGCGTGGTGGCAAGGTTGTTCACGCCGGTGGGGTTGCTGCGCGGTTCGATCGGGCCGCCCATCATCGTCATCGACAGCGGCGTGTCTTCGCCACGCGCGGCCAGCAGCGAAATCGCGGCGAGCACGGGCACCGTCGGCTGGCATACCGAAATCACATGCACGCGTTTGGCGCCGATGTGGCGGATGAACTGCTCGATGTACGCGACGTAGTCGTCGAGATGAAACGCGCCATGCTCGGCCGGCACCATGCGTGCATCGGTCCAGTCGGTGATGTAGACCTTGTGGTCGGACAGCAACGAGCGCACCGTGTCGCGCAACAACGTGGAGTGATGTCCCGACAGCGGTGCAACCACCAGCACCGACGGGTCGTTCTTCATCTGCTCGATGATTTCCGGCTCGTCGCTGAAACGCTTGAAGCGCTTCAACTGGCAGAACGGCAGTTCCATCGCCGATTGCTCGACGATCGCGATCGGCTGACCGTGCGCAACAACGCTGTGGATGCCGAACTCGGGCTTTTCGTATTCCTTGCCCAGGCGATACATCAGCTCGTAGCCGGCCGCCGCGCGTTGTGCGCCGGGCAGGTTCGACAGCGGGCTGCTCTGATCGGAGAGCATGCGTGCGCTTGCTTGGGCGAAATAACTCAGCGGGCCGAGGACGGCGCGCTGCCACTCATGAATCTGATAAAGCATGGGCGGGGACCGGGGGTGTGCAAAAAACCAGTTTAGCCTGTTTCGCCATTGGGTGTTGCGCTGCGTCACGACAGTCTCAGTTGTCTATGCGACGCACTTCCGTCCCGGCAAGTATGTCGTGCAGTGTGCGTCGCCGCCGATCGATCAGGGCAACCGCGAACCACAGCGCCCAGCCGCCAAGCGCGGCATAGATCGCTCCCCGCATGCCGATCGCCGTTTGCAGTTCCAGTAGAAAAACCGGCAGCCAGGCAACGATCAATCGGATCAGCGCCTGCCGCCACGACGGAGCCGTGCCGGACGCCGAGGTAACACGAATACGCCACGGCCGCATGCCGAGCGTCTGTCCGCCGCGCAACCACGACACCACGAAATACGCGCTGATGGTCAGGTACTGCAGCGGCTGGAACCACCAGGTGAGTGCGTGACCCTGTGCATCGAACAGACGCCCGTGCGTGGCGATCTGGCAGACCAGGCCCATGACCGCGGCGATGGCGATGACGGCCAACAGGTCGTACAGCAGCGCCAGCAATCGGCGCCATAGCGGGCAGGGCAGTGCATTGACGGTGTCGTGAGTCATGGTCTCGCTTGCGTCTTGAGCGCGGGGTGTCCAGCATGTCGCGCATGGAACAAACCGCAAGTATCGCCGAAGCCGACCAGCGCAGCATCGCCGCGTTCATCGAACGCGTCTGGTCGGAAGACGGCTTGGCCAATCGCACGCTCGAAGCCTACCGACGCGATCTGGAGGGCCTCGCCGCATGGCTGTCAGGTCGGCAACGCAGCCTGCTGACCGCACGGCGCGAAGATCTGTCCGCCTATCACGGTGCACAGCCCGTCGCGGTGCGCTCGATGGCGCGGCGTCAATCCTCGTTTCGCCGTTACTACGGCTGGCTGGCACGTAGCGAGAGCGGTTTTGACGATCCGACCCTGCTGATCGAACGCCCGCGTACACCGCGCAGCTTGCCCAAGGCGCTGGCCGAGCGCGAAATCGAGGGTCTGTTGAATGCGCCGGATCTGACCGCGACGCTGGGTTTGCGCGATCGCGCCATGCTGGAATTGATGTATGCATCCGGCCTGCGTGTTTCCGAACTGGTCGAACTGCCGCTGGCGGCGCTCAATATGCGCCAGGGCGTGCTGCGTGTCACCGGCAAGGGCGGTAAGGATCGGCTGGTGCCGGTGGGCGAAGTGGCGCTGGAGCGCATCGAGAATTACCTGAAGACCGCGCGCCCCGTGCTTGCCAAGGGGAAGCAGCCCAAAGCGCTGTTTCTGAGCAAGCGCGGTGAAGGCATGACGCGCCAGATGTTCTGGACCCTGGTCAAGCGCTATGCGGTAACGGTTGGCATCGCGCCCAAGCGCATCTCGCCGCATGTGCTGCGCCATTCGTTCGCCACCCATCTGCTCAACCACGGCGCCGACTTGCGCGCGCTGCAGATGCTGCTGGGGCACAGTGCCTTGAGCACCACGCAAATCTATACGCTGGTCGCCAAGGAAGGGCTGAAAAGGTTGCATGCGCAACACCATCCGCGCGGCTGATCGCGTGAGCGTAAGGCTCGGTTACAAAAGAAATGACCGAACCGTAAAGCTGCGAAACTGTCACACCTGCCACGCTTCATTCAGCCTACTATGCGAGAATCCGCAGTTCCCGCGCCCCCGGCGGTGAATGGATGCACGTGAGGTTCCCATGTCCAAATTTTCGATGTTCAAAAAGCTGATCCTGACCCTTTCCCTGACCGGCCTGGCGTTTTCCGCGCTGGCTGCCGACGATGCGACCGAAGCGGTCGTCCGCAAGGCCGTCATGGGCCTGGCCCCGGGCGTGCAGGTCGACAGGATCGAGCCTGCGCCGCTGCCGGGCTTCTACCAGGTCATCGCCTCCGGGCAGTTGGTCTACGTCAGTGCCGACGGCAAGTATCTGCTCAACGGCGACCTGCTCGATCTCGGCAACAAGAAGAACATCAGCGAGCGCGCCTGGGCGGATTTCCGCAAAGTCCAGCTCGACAAGTTGCCCGAGTCGCAGCGCATCGTCTTTGCCGCGGCCAATCCGAAATACAAGGTCACCGTGTTCACCGACGTGAACTGCGGTTATTGCCGGGCGCTGCATGAGCACATCGCCGATTTCAACAAGGCCGGCATCTCGGTCGAGTACGTGGCGTGGCCGCGCGAAGGCGTGACCAGCACGTCGGGCGCACCCACCGCGACCTACACCGAGATGGTCAACGTCTGGTGCGCCGCCAACCCGAAAATGGCCTTTACCGAAGCCAAGCAGGGCAAAGTACCCAAGGCTGCCAGCTGCACCAATCCGGTCAAGGACGAATTCGAGCTGGGCGTGAAGCTGGGTGTGACCGGCACGCCGACCATCGTCGCCGATGACGGACGCGTTGTAGGCGGATACGTCACTCCCGATCAGTTGATCAAGGCGCTCAACAAGACCAACGGTAGCTGAGACGACGGTCACTCGCGCCGCTATCTCGACATGTTGGAAGTGAAGCGCCGCGGAAGCGGCGTTTCGCTTTTATGGAGATAGCTATGATGGAAGCAACAAGGAGTTTTGGCGCCATTCGCCTGCTGGCGCTGGTGCATGTGTAAGGTCGATCTGTTCGAGAAGCAGGGAAATGACTTGAATTTGCTCGCATCGCCCGAGCTGAAATCCACGTTGGACGGCCCGGCCCAGGCGCAAATAACCCTTCCGCATGCCGCTGATGGGTCTTCGACCGAATTTACGGTCGGCGTGACTCGAAAATCAGGCGGCTAGCGGGGGATTTCTATGGTCCGGAGGCGCAAATCCGGACCGTAATCTTAATGAAATGAATAGCTTGTCCGGGGCGCCCTTTGCTGTCTTGCAGCATGGGGTAGAATGGGCGTTTTCGCTGCCTTGCGCGTCAAGCGCCATTCCCCGCAATGATCGTACTCGACGGGCAGAGTGCCCTATCGCCGTTTCGCCTCGAACGTCTGAATGCCCGCCTGGATGCCCTGCATCGTGGCGCGCGTGTGCAGGCGGCCTGGCATGTCTATTTCATCGATACCGATACGGCGCCCGAAGGCGAGCAGCGCAAGCGCTTGCTGGAAGTACTCGAAGCGAAGGATGCCGCACCTGAGTCGGCTTCGCTGTGGGTGGTGCCGCGCCTGGGCACGATTTCGCCCTGGTCGAGCAAGGCCACCGATATTCTGCACGGCGCGGGTTTTCAGGTACGTCGCGTCGAGCGGGGCATGGCCTGGCAGCTCGCACATATGCCCGACGCCGGTGCGCGCGATTACGACGCGGTCATGGACGTGCTGCACGACGCGATGACGCAGTCGGTGCTGACGCAGCTGGACGACGCCAAGGGTCTGTTCCTGGCTGGCAAGCCCGGCGATCTGCTGCACATCGCCCTGGGTAGCGATGCGCAGGCCGCACTGGCCAAGGCCAACAGCGAGCTGGGTCTGGCGCTGGCCGACGACGAAATCGAGTATCTGGCCGAGCGCTACGCCGAGCTGGGGCGCGACCCCACCGACGCCGAACTGTTCATGTTCGCCCAGGCCAATTCCGAGCATTGCCGCCACAAGGTGTTCAACGCCAGTTGGACCCTGGACGGTCAGCCGCAGGACAAGAGCCTGTTCGGCATGATCAAGAACACGCACCAGCATTCGCCTGCGCATACCTTGTCCGCGTACAAGGACAATGCCGCGGTCATCGAAGGCAACGAAGGCAAGCGCTTTTTTGCCGACGCCGATGGCGTGTGGCGCGCGCATGGCGAACGTATCGACTACGCGATCAAGGTGGAGACGCATAACCATCCCACCGCGATCGCCCCGTGGCCCGGTGCGGCCACCGGTGCGGGCGGCGAGATTCGCGACGAAGGCGCGACCGGCCGCGGCGCCAAGCCCAAGGCGGGTCTGAGCGGCTTCTCGGTCTCGGACCTGCGTATTCCCGGTCATCCGATGCCGTGGGAAGTGGATCGTCCGTTGCCGCCGCGCATGGCCAGCGCATTCGAAATCATGCGCGACGGCCCGCTCGGCGCGGCCGCGTTCAACAACGAATTCGGCCGTCCTTGTCTGGGTGGCTATTTCCGCACCTATGAGCACGAAACCGGCGAAGCCGGCCTGCGTCGCGGCTACGACAAGCCGATCATGATTGCCGGCGGCCTGGCCAATATCCGCGCCGACCATGTGCAAAAGCGCGAGCTGCAGCCGGGCCACAAGGTCATCGTGCTGGGCGGTCCGGCGATGCTGATCGGACTGGGCGGCGGTGCTGCGTCGTCGGTGGCGTCGGGCACTTCGAGCGCGGAACTGGATTTCGCCTCGGTGCAGCGCGACAACGCCGAAATGGAACGCCGTTGCCAGCAGGTGATCGACGCTTGCTGGGCACGTGGCGACAACAACCCGATCGTCAGCGTGCACGACGTTGGCGCCGGTGGTCTGTCCAACGCGATTCCCGAACTGCTCAACGATTCCAACGTCGGCGGCCAGATCGATCTGTCGAAGATCCCCTGCGACGATCCGCAGCTCTCGCCGATGCAGGTATGGAGCAACGAGTCGCAGGAGCGCTATGTGCTCGGCATCGATGCGGCCGACCTGGCCGAATTCGAAGCCTATTGCGCGCGCGAACGCTGCCCGTATGCCGTCGTCGGCGAAGCGACTGCCGAGCGTGTGCTGGTGGTGCGCGATCCGCGCCGCGACCTCACCGTGATCGACCTGCCGATGGATGTACTGTTCGGCAAGGCGCCACGCATGCATCGCGATGCCAAGCACATCAAGCCGCGTATCGACCTGGTGCCGGACCTTACCGGCATCAGCATGGACGAAGCGCTGATCCGCGTGCTGAAGCTGCCGACCGTGGGCAGCAAGAACTTCTTGATCACCATTGGCGACCGCACTGTCGGTGGCCTGTGTTCGCGCGATCCGATGGTCGGCCCGTGGCAGGTGCCGGTGGCCGACTGCGCAGTCACCATCGCCGATTTCGACGGTTATGTCGGTGAAGCCATGGCGATGGCCGAGCGTGCGCCGGTCGCCTTGCTGAGCAGCGCCGATGCGGCGCGTCTGGCCGTGGGCGAGGCGATCACCAATCTGGCTGCGGCATCGATCGCCTCGCTGGGCGAGGTGCGCCTGTCGGCGAACTGGATGGCGGCAATCAACCATCCGGGCGAAGACGCAGCCCTGTTCGACGCCGTCAAGGCTGTCGGCATGGAGCTGTGCCCGGAGCTCGATATCTCGATCCCGGTCGGCAAGGACTCGCTGTCCATGCAGACCGTGTGGAAGGAAGGCGAGACCAAGCAGCGTACGGTGTCGCCGGTGTCGCTGGTCATCACCGGTTTTGCGCGCGTCGACGACGTGCGTCGCACGCTGACGCCGCAGATTCGTCTCGATCGCGGCGATTCCGAACTGTGGCTGATCGATCTGGGCGGCGGGCGTGATCGCCTCGGCAGTTCGGCGCTCACCCAGGTATTCAATCGTGGCGGCGGCGTGCCGCCGGATCTCGAAGACGCCAAGCAGCTGAAGGCCTTGTTCGATCTGGTGCAGGAAGCGAACCGTTCGGGCCTGCTGCTCGCTTATCACGATCGTTCCGATGGCGGCGCGATCGTCACTCTGCTGGAAATGGCTTTCGCCGGTCGCTGCGGCCTGGAAATTCAGCTCGAAGGTTGGGGCGAGGCAACTTTGCGCGCGCTCTTCAACGAAGAGCTCGGCGCGGTGATGCAGGTGGCCAGCGCCAATCGCGAAGCGTTCGAAGCGTTGCTGGTGAAATACGGCCTGGCCGGTATCGCCCATCGCATCGGTCGTCCGAAGGAAAAACTCGGCATCAAGTTGTTCCTGGGTGGCGACACCTTGTTCAAGTGGAACTGGAGCACGCTGTTTGCCGCGTGGAACGACACCAGTTACTCGATGCAGCGCCTGCGCGACAATCCGCAAAGTGCCGACGCCGAACGCGAATGGCGCCTGGACGATGCCGATCCGGGCATCAGCCCCAAGCTCGGCTTTGATCCCGCTGAAGACATCGCCGCGCCGTTCATCGCCAAGGGCGCGCGTCCGCGCGTGGCCGTATTGCGCGATCAGGGCGTCAACGGTCAGTCCGAAATGGCGGCGGCGTTTACGCGCGCCGGGTTCGACGCGGTCGACGTGCATATGTCCGATCTTGCCGAAGGCCGCATCAAACTGGCCGACTTCCGCGGTTTTGCCGCGTGCGGCGGGTTCTCCTTCGGCGACGTGCTGGGCGCGGGCCGTGGCTGGGCGACATCCATTCTCTATAACGACTACCTGCGCGCGGAGTTCTCCGCCTTCTTCGCCGACACATCCAAGTTTGCGCTGGGCGTATGCAACGGTTGCCAGATGATGAGCCAGCTCAAGGACATCATTCCCGGCGCCCAGCATTGGCCGAAGTTCCTGCGCAACGCGTCCGAGCAGTACGAAGCTCGCGTGGTGACGCTGGAAGTGCTCGACTCGCCGAGCATCTTCTTTAAGGGCATGACCGGTTCGCGTATTCCGGTGGCGGTCGCGCATGGCGAAGGCCGGGTCAGTTTCCCGCAGGTGTGCAGCCCGTCGAAGGCCGGCGGCGCGTTGCGCTTCGTCGACAATCGTGGGCGCCCGACCGAAGACTATCCGCTCAATCCGAACGGCTCACCCGGTGGCCTCACCGGCTTCACCGCTGCCGAAGGTCGCGTGACGATTCTGATGCCGCACCCGGAACGCGTGTTCCGTAGTGCGCAGATGAGTTGGCATCCGGACCCGTGGGGCGAGGACTCACCGTGGATGCGGATGTTCCGCAACGCCCGCGTCTGGTGCGGTTGATCGAGCGATAAAGCCGGCTTTATTGCCTTTACAGGTCGTATCGGAGCCGGCTTTACTAACGCATGTCCCAGCTCCCCTGGTATCTGCGTATCCCGCTTGGCGCGCTGGCGATCACGCTGTGGATCGGCGTGTTCGCCTTGCCACCCTGGTGGCTCGGATTGCCGTTGTTGCTGGCGCTGGCATTAGGTACGGCCGTATTGGCATCGCGGCGCCACGAGTGGGCGTTGTGGTGTCGGCGGGCCTTGAAATGGGGACTGCCCGGTTGGTTGTTCGCCCTGCAACGAGCGTTGGGTGGCGACCTGCTCGCCTGGGGCGCGGCCCTGCTTGGGGCTCTGGTCGGCTTTTCGCTGGTCGCCTTGCTGGAATCCCTGCTGGATCACCGCGTCAGGCGCACACCGCGCACCGCGCCGCAGCCCGAATGGAGCGAATTGGCGATGGCGCCGGTCGGCCCCGTGGCGCATATCGTCGAGCTGGAACCGGCACGCTGGCAAGACGCGAAGGGTCGGCTCGACGATCCCTTCGGCGATTCGGTGGATTATCGGCCGGCTAACGACGAAAGCGGCAGTTACCGTTTCGGCGACGGGCGAACCCTGGAACGCTTGAGTGCACGCTGTGGCTTCAGTCCCCAGGGGCGCTGGTTCGTCGCCAGTACGCCGCAAGGGCGGGGCGACCTGCTGTGGGACCGACAGGCGGACAAGGTGTTCCGTTTGCGCGGCTGGCAACTTTACGGCTGGGACGGCGAGCAACCCTGGCTGGCGCGTGGTCTCGACGGCGCCCCGGCGCGGCTGCACGAAGTGCTCGGTGACAAAGCAAGCGACTGAGGCACGTACTCCCTGCGTGGACTATCGCGCATAATTGGCAAGTGAGTACCCCCGCCACAAGCCTCGGCGCGCCCCCCGCCGTCAGCATCATTGTCGTTTCCGCCGATAGCGGAGCGTCGTTGCGCGAATGTGCGCGGCGCGCGCTTGCCTGCACGTTGCCGTTGCAGTTCATCCTGATCGACAACGATTCGCACGACGGCATACCGCAGGTGATCGAGCGCGATCATCAAGGCGACGAGCGCCTGCTGGTGATCTACAACGGCGCCAATCTCGGTTTCGGGCCGGCAATCAATCGCGCCGCGGCGAAGGCCTCCGGCGACACGCTATTGGTGCTCAACCCCGATTGCCTGCTCGAAGACGATACGCTGCAGCGCCTGCTCGATCATCTCGAGCAGACTCCCAAGGCCGGCGTCATCGGTGCGGTCGTATGCGATGAAAGCGGCCACGCCGATCCGGCGTCGTTCCGGCGCGACCCCTTGCTTGCGCGATCGTTGCGCACCTTGATCGGTGCCGAAGGCGAGGGCGTCAATATCGCGGGGCCGGCGCCTGATCGCATGGTGCAGACGGAGGCCGTTTCCGGCGCCTTGATGCTGATGCCACGCGATGTATTCCGCCGCATCGACGGTTTCGACGAAGCCTATTTCCTGCATTGCGAAGACCTGGATATCTGCCGTCGCATACGCGATGCCGGCTATGAAGTGTGGCTGGCCGGGGACGTGCGTGTATTGCATGGCAAGGGCACATCGAGCCGGCATCGGCCGGTCTTCGTCAGCTGGTACAAACATCGCGGCATGTGGCGCTGGTTCCGCAAGTTCGATCCGGCGGCGCGTAACCCGCTGCTCCTTGCGATCGTATGGCTGGGTATATGGGCTCATTTTCTGTTGAAGATCCCGGGGCAGTGGTGGCGGTTGGCTACGCGTAAGCGGCGCGTCGCTGGCGATGTGCCGGCATGAGCGAGCCACAGGCACGAGGCGCGACCCTCGCGACACTGGGCTTGATGGCGGTTACGGCCATCTGGGGTTCGACCTTTTTCCTGATCAAGGACCTGGTTGGCCGCCTGCCGGCTGCGGATTTTCTCGCCATACGTTTTCTGATCGCCGCCGTGGCGATGTTGCTGCTTTTTTTCCGGCCCTTGCTGCGCCTGAGTGCGCGTGAGTGGTGGCAAGGCCTGTTGCTGGGCGCGGTCTATGGCATCGGCCAGCTGTTGCAAACCAACGGCCTGGAACACACCGACGCCAGCATCAGCGGTTTTGCCACAGGCATGTATGTGGTTTTCACGCCATTGCTGGCTACGGTTCTGCTGCGTCAGCGGCTACCGTCGATCGCCTGGATCGCCGTGCTGCTGTCGCTGGGCGGTTTGGCCGTATTGGCATTGCGTGGTTTGAGCCTCGGTTACGGCGTGTGGATCACGCTCGCGTCGGCGGTGCTGTATGGCCTGCACATCGTGGGCTTGGGGCAGTGGTCCAGGCCGGGTAGCGCGTTTGCCTTGTCGACCGTGCAGATGTTTGCGATATCCGCGATTTGCCTGCTTGCGACCCTGCCGCATGGCCCGCGTTTGCCGCCCGATACGAATGCATGGATCGCCGTCGTCTATATGGCGCTGGCGGCGGGCGCCGGCGCGATGCTGATGCAGACCTGGGCGCAGGCCCATCTCAGCGCCACGCGTGCGGCTATCGTGATGACGCTGGAGCCGGTCTTTGCGGCGGGGTTTGCGGTGGCCTTCGGTGGCGAGGCGTTTACGTGGCGCATGCTGGTCGGCGGCTTGTTGATTCTGGCCGCGATGTATCTGGTGGAACTGGCGCCGCGCAGAAAGGCCGAGCCTTCGGCTGAGGTCCTGCATCACGAAGTTTGATGGGGCGGTTTCACCGCATCGCTAAAAAACCCTTCCGGCTCGTCATCCCGGCCTGCGCCGGGATGACGATAGGAAAGGCCGAGGTTATTCGAAGTTCCCTTACGCCGTGGTCTTCACCGGCTTCTTGCGCGGTTGCATCGCGATACGCACCAGATAGATAACGATGGCGATATTGCCGATCAGTACGGCCAGCTTGATCCAGTTGAAGCGCTCGATCACTTCGTAAAGCTCGACCGGAATCAGCGAGCCGGTAGCGATCACGGTAAACCACTCCGCCCAATGCTTGCGCAGCCACAGGCCGGTACCCTCGGTCGCGAAAATCGCCGCGTAAGCGAGTGCCACCAGCCCGATCGCGACAAACTTGCTCGGTCCCCATTCTTGCAGGGTCGCGACGAGCTTCCAGCGCAGGCTGTTGCTGTCGGTCAGGGACAGATGCTCCAGCCAGGTCACCAGGCGCGCAAAGTTCTCTTCGCGATCCAGACGGAAGGCGAAAATGGCGATGGCGATCAGGCCGACCGTCTTGACCGCCTTGTAGATCGCAATGATGCGCAAGCCAAGATTGTGCTGCGGCTCGATCGGCGGGATCGGCTCAGGGTGGGTCTGGGACATGGAGTACCGGATCAGCGGGGGACCACTATTGTCCCGGCCGGGGCGTGAATAGGGAATATGCCGGGAGGGGCAAGTGACGGGCGGCAAGGGGGTGAGAAACGCGTCGGACACGGTATCCGCTCGATTCTCACCCCCTCTTTACTCGGGCCTCACCTAGCAGCAACGGCCTCCGGTTCCCTTGTATCGGGCTACCTGCCGCTCACGAAAGAACTCTTTGTAACTGGGCACCTCCCGCTCAGGGTGGTGCTCGCGCAGGTGCTTGACGTAGACGTCGTAGTCGGGAACCCCGCAGCAGAGGCGAGCGGTTTGCACCGCCCACTTTCCGATGGCTTGCAGATCGATGTTCATATCGGCTCCTTCAGCGGGCCACGCTGGTCACGGCCACGTAGGGTTCTTCGTGCGCCGTCGGGTGATTTTCGCGCCATGCCCGGATCATCGAGCGCAGCGCGAACAGGGTCATGGTTATCACCAGCAGCATGAACAGGGCGGTGAGCGCCATGTCCACCCGGTTATTGGTGATGATCCGCTGCATTTCCTCGGCAGTCTTGGCCGGTGCCAGCAGCTTGCCGGCCTGCAACGCATCGGCGTACTTCTGGGCGGCAGCGGTGAAGCTGATCGGCCCGGACAGCTTCTGCCAGCCCGCGGCCAGGGTGCAGGTCACCAGCCAGATCGCCGGAATACCCGGGACCCATACATAGCGTTCGCGCTTGAGCTTGACGATCACCACCGTGGCGAGCATCAGCGCGATCGCCGCCAGCATCTGGTTGGCGATGCCGAACAAGGGCCACAAGGTGTTGATGCCGCCCAGCGGATCGACTGCGCCCTGGTAGAGGAAATACCCCCACAGACCGACGCAGATCACCGTGGCAAGCAGGTTGCTGGTCCACGATTCGGTCTTTTTCAGCGGCGCGTAGATCAGGCCGGCGATTTCCTGAATCATGAAGCGGCCCACGCGCGTACCTGCATCTACCGTGGTCAGGATGAACAGCGCTTCGAACAGGATCGCGTAGTGGTACCAGAAGGCCATCATGCCTTCGCCCGGGATGATTCCGTGCAGCAGTTGCGCCATGCCGACGGCAAGCGTCGGTGCGCCGCCAGCGCGGCTGAGGATGCTGCTTTCGCCGATGTTCTTGGCGGTGTTGAGCAACTCGTCCGGCGTGACCACGAAGCCCCATTGGCTGATCGTCGTCGCCGCCTGTTGCGCGGTGGTGCCGATCAGGGCGCCCGGCGAGTTCATCGCGAAGTACACGCCCGGATGCAGCGATGAGGCGGCGATCAGGGCCATGATGGCGACGAAGGCCTCCATCAACATGCCGCCATAACCGACCATGCGTGCCTCGCCTTCATTGGCGAGCAGTTTCGGCGTGGTGCCCGAGGCGATGATCGAGTGCCAGCCCGATACCGCGCCGCAGGCGATCGTGATGAACAGGAATGGGAACAGGTTGCCCTGGAACACCGGGCCAGTGCCATCGATGAACTTGGTGATCGGCGGCATCTGCAAGGTCGGTGCAGCCAGGAAGATCGCCAGCGCGAGCAGGGCGATGGTGCCGATCTTGAGGAAGGTGGACAGGTAGTCGCGCGGCGCCAGCAACAGCCATACCGGCAGGACCGAGGCGCAGAAGCCGTAAGCGATCAGCAGCCAGGCCAGCGCCTTGGGATCGAAGTCGAAGGCCGGCGCCCAGCTCGAGGTCGAGACGATCGAACCGGACCAGATCGACACCAGCAGCAGCACGATACCGATGATCGACACTTCCAGAATCCGCCCCGGCCGGAACCAGCGCAGATAGATACCCATCAGCAGCGCGATCGGGATCGTGCACGCCACGGTAAACGTACCCCACGGGCTGTGCGTCAGCGCCTTGACCACCACCAGCGCCAGCACTGCCAGCACGATCATCATCAAGACCAGCACGCCGAACATGGCCACGACGCCTGCAACCGGTCCCAGTTCGTCGCGCAGCATGTTGCCGAGCGAGCGCCCGTCGCGGCGAAGCGACAGGCCCAGGATCATGAAGTCCTGCACGGCACCGGCAAAGATCACGCCGAAGATGATCCACAGCGTGCCGGGCACGTAGCCCATCTGTGCGGCCAGCACTGGGCCGACCAGGGGGCCGGCGCCGGCAATGGCGGCAAAGTGGTGGCCGAACACCACCCATTTGTCGGTCGGTACATAGTCCAGACCGTCGTTGCGCAACACCGCGGGGGTGGCGCGACTGGGGTCCATCTTCAACACCTTCGTGTCGATGAATTTGCTGTAAAAACGGTAGCCGATGACGAACAGGCCGATCGAGGCGGCGACCAGCCAGATCGCATTGATCGGCTCGCCCCGGCGCAACGCGACGACGCCAAGGCACCAGGCGCCGATAATGGCAATGACAGCCCAGAGCAGTTTCGCCGCCGTGCCGTTGTGAGTTGTGGTTTGCATGGATGGAGCTCCCCGGGAGATGCCGTAACAGGTTCGTCCCGGCGCTGGCGGGGGTCAAGCCGCAGGGCCGCCCAGGGCATTAGCTATTGGTCGAATAGATGACAGCCCGTTTCGCTGCCCCGCAAACATTCGGGTAACACCTCGTCGGCGTAGACTGAGAGCCCCGCATTGCTTAAGGAAGACCCATGCGTCCGACAAAACGTAGTGTTGCCACCGGCCTTGCGCTTGCCCTGCTGATTGCTCCACTCGCCGGTTCGGCATTTCAATTCAAGGATTTGCTCAACAAGGCCAAGTCCGCTACGCAGCAAAGCACCTCCGGCCAGCCCAATGGCGTGAACCTGCCCAATAGCGATGTGGCCGCCGGTCTGAAAGAGGCGCTGGCCAAGAGCACCACCGATGCCATCAATACCTTGGGCCGCAACGACGGCTTCTGGAACAATCCCAAGGTGCGCATTCCGTTGCCCGGCAAGCTGGAACAGGCCGGTAACCTGGCACGCAAGATGGGGCAGGGTGCGAAGGTCGACGAATTTCAGCTGAGCATGAACCGCGCCGCCGAGAAAGCCGTGCCTCAGGTCGCCGACCTGTTCGGCGATGCGATTCGCAAGATGACCCTCGACGATGCGCGCGGCATTCTTACCGGCGGCGATCATGCCGCCACCGATTATTTCCGACGCGTCGCCGGTCCTGCGCTGACCGAGCGTATCCGCCCGATCGTGTCCAAGACTACCGACAGCGTGGGCGTTACGCAGAAGTACAAGGCGTTTACCTCCGGTAGCGGCGGCGGCGCGTTGGGCAGCAGCCTGGGCAAGCTGGGTAGTCTGGGCGGCAAGGGCGGTGGTTCCAGCTCGCTGGACCTGGATGACTACGTCACCAAGGAAACGCTGGATGGCTTGTTCGCCACGATCGGCGATCAGGAAAAATCCATTCGCGATAATCCGGCGCAGCAAACCACATCGCTATTGAAAAAGGTGTTCGGCAAATAAACGTTCCGATCTACCGGTGAAACTCAAGAGATATCCATGATCCACGAGATTCTGAAAATGGGTGATCCTCGACTGCTGCGCATCGCACCGCCGGTGCCGCAGTCGATGATCGGAAGCCCCGAGCTGGACACCCTGATCACCGACATGTTCGAAACCATGCATCACGCCAGTGGCGTCGGGCTGGCCGCGCCGCAGATCGGCGTCGATCTGCAACTGGTGATCTTCGGCTTCAACAGCTCCGAGCGTTATCCCGATGCACCACCCGTGCCGCAAACCATTCTGATCAATCCGGTGATCACGCCGTTGTCGCAGGACATGGAAGAAGGCTGGGAAGGCTGCCTCTCGGTGCCAGGCCTGCGTGGCGCGGTCAATCGCTACACCCTGATTCGCTACGAAGGCATCGATCCCAAAGGCGAGCGTATCGAACGCAGCGCCGAGGGTTTCCACGCACGGGTGGTGCAGCACGAATGCGACCACCTGATCGGGCGCCTGTATCCGTCGCGCATTACCGATTTCGCCAAGTTCGGCTACACCGAAGTGCTGTTCCCGGGCATGGACCCGAACGCGGACGATTGAAGGAAAGCCGCTCCTGATCACCATTCCGGCCTTGGCCGGGATGGTGATCTTTTGTGCCCAGATGCCTGGGGCGATCAAAATTCCGGACATGCATCGCAGTGCGTGCGATGAGGTATTGCGATCATCTCGTGTTGTGTGGACGTGTTGTATTTAACGCTTTAACTGTTATCTAAAATGGACGCTGACTATCTATGAATACGGTTGCCTCACCACCCGTACCGAAGAAATTGCATGACATGTTCGTGTCATACCCAGGTCATCTGGCAAAACTGGATCGGGTATTGCATGACGCCGTAGCCCATCCATCCGCCGGTGTGCCTGTTTTTGAACAGGCGTTATGGGCGATTGAAGAAGCGCTCAGTTCGTTTGTCGGTGACGCCCAGGCAGAGGTCAGTGCGGCCGAGGCGTCCGGCAATCAGGCCAACATCGAACGTGCCCGTCAGAAACTCAAGCTGATGCAGGCTGCGACGTTCAAGCATGTATGGGTCGGCGACCAGGACCTCTGGGCCTTTTTCCACGGTGCATCTGACAAGGGTGTTGTATGACCGAGCTGACGAAAGAGGAACACGACAAGATTTTCAGAGAGCAAATCGCCCCGAATCTGAATAGTGCGACGTCGCAGGATAAGCCGCACGCCATCATTCTTGCTGGGCAACCTGGCGCTGGAAAGGGTGGCGTGGCGTCTAACGCCATGCGTGAGCTCGGTCAAAACGCGGTGGTCGTCGACCCGGACCAGATGCGCGACTTTTACCCGAACGTGCGCGCTCTGAAAGCAGAGAGTCCTTACGCCTGGGCCGATGAAACGCATGCGGATGCCAGCAAATGGGCGGGAGAGTTTCGCTCGGCAGCGATCGACCAAAAAAAGAATCTCATCATCGATACCACGCTGGGTAAATACGAAAGCGCATCGAGGCTGGTCGGTGAATTGCGTGATAAAGGCTATACCGTCGAAGTGCGTGCCTTGGCCACTCATCGACTCGAAAGCGAGCTTGGCGTAGAAGCACGCTTTTCCAAGACCATGGGTGTGGAAGGGCATGGTCGGTATGTTCCCGCAGCCATCCAGGAACAGGTTTATGCCAAGTTGCCTGACAACCTGGACAAGCTCAAAGCCGTCGACAATGTGCCGATTCGCATCTTCAATCGAGAAAGCCAGGAGCTCTACAACAGCGAGAAACAAAGCACCGCGCCGAGCGTGACGCTGCAGTCGGCACGCGCCGGCAGATTGGACGATGTCACGCGTTCCACCGAAATCGCACGAGGTTGGCAGCAACAGGTGAGCTGGCACGAGGGCGCCACCAAGACGCTGGCAGGCATCCCCGGCGTCGAACCGAAAACGGTCGCGAAGTTCGTCCAGGAGCGGGAGACGTTCGGCGTCGTTGAACGCCTGAACATAGGCGCTCGCGAAGCGGAGGCCAATCTGCGCAGGGTCACTGCGCCGGTCGCCAGTACGTCGCAGTCGCAGGACTCCACGCACGATCGTGGTCCGGGCCCAGGTCCGTCGAGTCCGGGTTCGGGCCCGAGCTCTTCAAGCCCGGGCAGTCAACCCGGTACCTCCGGCAGCACATCGTCGCCGAAGCAACCCGATGCGCCGGCTCATGGCGGTGCGTCGTCTTCGGCTTCCGGCGGTACGGTGCTTGGTCTGGACCATGCCTCGCATCCCGATCATGCAATTTACAAGCAGGCCCTCGACCATGTGCATGAGCTGGACAAGTCCAAAGGGCATACGCCCGATGCACACAGTGACAATCTGGCCGCAGCGCTGACCGTGGCTGCACGCAACAACGGGATGGAGCGAATCGACCGCATTGCGCTTGACGATAAGGGGGCTACGGTGGTGGCCGCTCAAGGTCAGGTGGCCCTGGGTAACTTCGACAAGTTCGCGCGCGTCGACACCATGCAGGGGTTGAACACACCGGTAGCGGAAACCTCGGCAAAATGGCCCCAAGCCATGGAGGCCTTCAAGCAGCAGCAACAGTCGCAAACGCAGACACAGGCACAACCCCAGCAGGTTCAGGCGCAACATACCGCAAAGGCATAAGCGTCCACGGCCCGCGGGGGATAACCCGTGGGCCGTCCTCGCCTGCGACAGGGTGAGCTCCAGGCAAGCACCAGGCTTGCCCTCGCCACATCCGATGAGAACGAGAAGGCCCGGTGCCAGACGGCTACTGTCCGTGCGGCAGTAGCCTGGGCGATTTTTAAGGTGGTCCGGGAGATTGTCACCGGTAATAGGGTGTGAAAATATAAACGGGCTACCGCGTTGCGTTTATTGGCCTGCACCATGTTCCAGCGCCAACGTGCTTCTGGATGATCTTGTTGATTTATCCTCCGTGATCCGGAGGTGGCTTCACGTGTTTGTGCGTCGCGTCTTCTCGCTTTGATGATTATCAAAAGGGATATTGACTATGAATACGATTGCTTCGCCGCCCGTACCGAAAAAACTGCGCGACCTGCTTGCTGCTTATCCCGCTTATCTGACAAAGCTGGAATGGCTGTTGCATCACGCGGTATCGCACCCATCGGCTGGCGTACCCGTTTTCGAACAAGCGTTATGGGCTATTGAAGAGGGATTAAGTTCGTTTGTCGGCGATGCCCAGGCGGAGCTCGATGCCGCGCGTGCCTCCGGCGATGCCGCGCACGTGACTTACGCCGAGGAGAAGTTGAAGCTGCTGCAGCGCGCGACGTTCAAGCAGGTGTGGATCGGCGACGAAGAACTCTGGACGTATTTCCACGGTGCATCCGATAAGGATATTTTATGAGCAAGCTTGATGCCGAGCTGCACAAGAAGATCTTTGACGAGCAAATCGTTACGGTCTTGAACGATGTGGGATCGCAAACCAAACCACCGCGAGCCATCATTCTTGCCGGTCAGCCCGGGGCCGGTAAGGGGGCTGTAGCGGCGGCCGCGTTGCGCGAATTCGGCCAGCAGGCGGTGGTGGTCGATCCGGATCAGATGCGCGATTTCTATCCTGATGTGCGTGGTTTGAAGGCACGTAATCCTTATTCGTGGGCCGATCAGACTCACGAAGATGCAAGCCAGTGGGCGAAAGAGCTTCGTGCGGCAGCGATAGGTCAGCAGAAGAATCTCATCATCGACACCACCCTGGGTAAGTACGAGAGCGCGGCGGAACTCGTTTCCGAACTGCACAAGAAGGGCTACGAGGTCGAAATACGTGCCCTGGCAACGCACCGGCTGGAAAGCGAGCTGGGCGTGGAAGCGCGCTTCGCGATGACGATGGGCACGGAGGGGCACGGACGGTATGTCCCGGCGCACATCCAGGAAGAGGTCTATGCCAAGTTGCCGGGCAACCTGGACCAACTCCGCAACATTGATGGCGTGCCTATCCGGATTTTTGATCGAGAGGGCAGGGAGCTCTACGACAGCAAGAAGCAGGATGCGACACCTGGAGCATCGTTGAAGGCGGAGCGAGAGCATCGGCTGGAAAGTGTCGACCGGTCTCGCCAGCTTGCCGAAGGCTGGAACAGCCAGGTGGCCTGGCATGCGGGTGCGAAGACCAAGCTGGAAGGTATTCCGGACGTCAAGCCGGCGACGGTGGCCAAGTTTCTGGAGCAGCGCGAAGAGTTCGGCATCGTGCGTCGCACGTCGGAAAGGGCTGCCGAAGCGCAGACGAATCTGCACCGGTTGGCGCCGCCGACCATGGCTGCATCCTCGTCGACAGTGACACCAACGCGTCTGGACGATAGCGCGCATCCCGATCATGCGCTGTACAAGCAGGCCCTGGGCTACGTGCAGGCGATGGACAAGGAATACTCGCACCCGTCGGATGTGCGCAGCACCAATCTGGCGGCCTCGTTGACCGTGGTGGCACGCGCAAGCGGCATGGAGCGGATAGACGGTGTGGCGCTCAGTGCCGACCTCAGCAAGGTGGTCGCCGCTCAGGGTCAGCCATCGATGGGGAACTTCAACAAGTTTGCCGTGATAGACACCGTAAAGGGTCTGGACACGCCTCTGGCCGAGAGCTCGAGAAGGTGGCCGTTTGCCATGGAGCGGTTTCAGCAACAGCAACCGACCCAGACCCAGCCGCAGCAAGCCACAACGCATCTACAGGCCAAGCTATAGATGCTCATCCAAGTGAAGCAAGAGATGTCTTTGGGAATGGCAGTATCGCAGGGCTGTTGGCGGCGATGTGCCGTGCCATGATGCGTCAATGAAGCAGGCGATGGATGGAGTAGCGCCTGCTTTCGTTGCTGTAGTGACGACGCAGATTTCTTTCTGCCTTTTCCGCATAGCCGAGGACTTCCTCGATCCTTGCTATGGCCTCGAACTTCTGTGCATCGTGCGGCGACCAGGGCGATTTGTGGTCCAGTTGTCAGAGCGCATCAAAGGGCGGAGATGGCAAAAGGCCTCGACAATCCGCGTTTCCTGAGCGGGGTCGATATCGGCATGCAGCGAAAGCCGAATCAAGGCATGTTTTATGGATGTGGCTGGAGGAGCAAAGATCGAGCCGAACACGCCAGCGCCTTCCAGCAGGTCGCGAATGCGCATGCACTCTTCTTCGCTGCCGATTTCCAGCGCAACGATGTAGTGGTCGTTTCGCTCTATGGGATAGCCCAGGTCGGCCAGTGCATCGCGCAAGCGCCGAGCGGTTGCACGCAAGCGCGTCCGGCGCTCGTCGGCGCAGTCAACCAAGGCATGAACTGCCTGCAGGCCCGCCAGCTCGAACGGCAGCAATGCGGAGCTGAAGATGGCAGGAAGCGACTCATAGCTGAAATACGTGTTGAACTCCTGCGGACAGGCGATCAGGCCGGCGCGCGTGCAATAGGCCTTGGCGAGACTCGCCGTCATAAAATGGACCTGTTTGCTCAGGCCAAGGCTGGCAACCAGGCCGGCGCCGTGCGGGCCAAGGACGCCCAACGAATGGGACTCGTCCACCAGTAATGCACATTGCTGCCTTGACGCTATCTCGACGATATCAGCCAGGGGGCAGATATCTCCAAGTGTGCTGTAGACGGCGTCAACAGCGATGATGCCAGGCCCGTAGCGGTCGATCTGTCGGTCCAGGTGGTTCAGGTTGTTATGCGCAAAGAAGACGGCCCTTGCGCCCGCGCTCTTGGCGCCTTCGCGCAAGGACATGTGGGCGATCATGTCGAGGTAGACAATGCTGTCGGCGTCGGCAATGGACTGGAGCAGGCCGACATTGGCTGCGTAGCCGGACTGAGTCAGTATCCCCGAGGCGGCACCCATGGCGCGCCCCAGGCTGCTTTCCAACTGATGCATCGGTGTCTGCAGATCTTGTTCAAAGATCGCTGACATCATCATGCCCTGGCCTTGGCTGGCCAACGATGCGGCCTGCGCCTGCGCAATGGATGGGTGGCTTGCCAGTGCCAGGTAGTCGTTGCTTTGTAAAATAACGTCGCCTTTTTCAGGGCGACGTCCGGACAACAGATTCTTGCCATGCCATGCATGCTCGAAGCGCTGGCTGTAGAAGTGATCGATGCGTTGGCGAATAACCTCCGGTAAAGCCGCCGAAGCGAGTACGTCTGATATCCGGGCCGGGTTCATCGAGGTTCCTCGAACGAGAAGAAAACAAGCAGACGCGACCTATAAAATCACTCAACGTCAATGGTGTGGCGAAATGTTTCGAATCTGGTGACGATGTGACTGGTGACCCTCCACCCACGGCTTGCGAGCATGCCTTAGCGCCTCGATGACCGACTCAGGGAACTTCGAAATGCAGGAAGTAAATCTCGGGTGAAGGTGTCAGGCCATCATGTCTTGAAGAAAAGTAACGAGCTCGCTGCGCGGCCGGAGAAAGGCTCTCGCGCAGCTTCAGTCCGATGCCTTCGGCCCGTGCGATGAAAGCTCTCGGATCGAAATCGCTGATCATCGGCTCGCCGCGTTTGCGCGTGAAGCGCTCGGTCTTTTCGAACGTAGCCAGATAATCCGCCGCAATGAACTGTCTGCTGACCCGGATGTCCAGCACCAGTTGCGAACCGGACGCGAAGTATTTGGCGATGTCGCTGATAAGCGCGAACAGTGCGGTTTCGTTGATGTAGTAGGACACGCCAAGCAGTGAAATGAACGAGGTCGACTGAAAAGGAAACCCGTGCGTGCTTAATGCCTCGGCCAGGGGCACGGCTTGCAGGTCGACGGGGATGAATCGAACGTTGTCGGGGATGGCTATGGCCAGCTTTTTGAGTTTGGCCAGCTTTTGCGCCTGGCTGTCAGGATGATCGACTTCCCAGATGTGCAGGCGCTCGGGCGATGGCTTCTGTCGCAGCGCGTAGGAATCCAGGCCGGCACCCAGGATGACGTATTGGATATCGCCGCCTGACACCTGGGCGAGCTTTTCTTCCACATAGCGCGCTCGCCCCAGAATATTGCCCTGCACCGGTCGCAATGCGGCCAGCAGGAGGCCGAACACAAGCCAGCTGAGCATGCGGCTGCGACAGATGCGCCGCCACGCCGCACTGGTGAGTTCGATCGCCCAGGGATCGTCCACTATCAGCGGCGAGTCGTAGATCCGGTGTCTGGCGCGCACGGCCGCAACGGCTTCGGCGGTCTTGCTGGCTTGGCCCGATTTCATGCCATGACACCGAGGTGTTCATACGGCCCGCAGTTGGCCTCATGGCTGATGTCGCGGCCGGCGAAGAAGTCTTCGCAAAGCCGGCTTACGGTATCGAATTGCTCCAGGTTAGCCAGATGGTCGGCGCGCTTGATCAGCGTGTAGTGGGCCGAAGGCAGCAGCTGCGCTACTTCGCGGCAATAGTCGGGGCGGGTGTAATTGTCGTATTCGCCAGTAAAGATCAGAAACGGAAGGTGAGCACAGTCGCTGTAGTTCAGGTGCGGCGTGTTGATCATGCGCAAGGTATTTTCGACATAGTTCTTACGCCGCACCGTGCTCAGCTTCGAGATACCGATGCGCAGGAGCTTTTGTGCAAGCCGGCTGTTCTGGATGTCGTCCTGCTTGTCCGTACAAAGGAACATGCGGGTGAACAGGGCGATCGCCTGCTCGCGGTCTTCACTCTGCATGATGCGGATCGATGCGAGCGTATCGTCCATGACGGCGTCGGGAATCCGCTTCATGGTGCCAGCGAGAATCACCCGGTCAACCTTCTCCGGATACTTGTTGGCAAAGAGATAGGTGATCGGCGTGCCGTAGGAAACCGCTTTGATATGCACGCGCGCAATACCGAGCGAATCGAGCAGGTGCTTGAGACAGTCGGCAAGAAATTCCATCGGGTAGCCACGGGGCAGGGTATCGCTTTCGCCCATGCCGGGCAGGTCGCAGACCACGACTCGGAAGGTCTTGTTGTAATAATCGAGGTAATTATCCCAGGAGTTGAGGCTTTGCAATGCGCCGCCCAGAATAACCAGCCATTCGCCCTGAGGTTTGTCGCTCAGCTTGTAACGATAGCGAAATCCTCGAAAATCGAGCTCGCCAAGGATGGACATATGCCGCTCCAATGGTTGGGCAGTCAGCGTGATGTAGGCTCGGTTATTAACGGGCGAACAGTGAGTGCATCGCGTTCGGCATTCACATAATTCGATTACATATTTTTAGAAGCCATTGAATTGTGATTTTCGTCAAAATAATGCATGTCATTTGTTGGAGTGGCGCCTTCTATGTAGGGTGATGGGCTGAATGGGTGATTCGTCGCCCCATGACATCTTCGAATATCGGTCATTCGGAAATTCATTTTTTGCCCTACGGAAAAATCTCGAATTGGGCACGAACCTGCTGCGGGCTTTTGCCTATCTTCATGCAGGCAATCTCCTCGTTTGCTCGTAGGCTTCGTACGTCTCAAGCACCTCGAGTACGGATTGCGCTTTTCTTTTATTCGGTCACAAGGAATCTAGACCATGATGCGCAAGAATTTTTTTGCGGCAGCGATCCTTTTCGCTTCGTGCATTTCCGGTTCGGCCCTCGCGGCAGGCCACCAGATCAACGAGCCGGTCGCTCCCGGCACTCGCTACTTCTCCTTTGTCACGACCGGCGCTCTCTTTCGGGAGCCGCACGAATTCATTTTCGGGACGGCCGATCCGGTGCTGCAGGACAAGATCGTATCCATCATCAATGGAACGCCCGCGTTCGAGCAGCGCGTCAAGGGAAGGATCGTTCGGGGGCGTGCCGCGTACAACGAAGCGTGGCCATTCCACCTCGACCCGGATTCGATCGAGCTGTTCGGCAACACCGTCGAGCTTTGCGATGCGGTGCCAATGGAGATCGAGGAACACCTTTCCGAGGTGGGTGGCTCCTACCTGCCCGGTAACGAGTGGCGCCCCTGGAGCATGCGCCTGGTGCGCGAAGTGAAGATATAAGCGGAAATCGCCGCATCGTGGGCTGGCTGCCCACGGTGCGACGACGCCGGGCGTTGGTGTTACTGCCCGGGCTGGGTATGCTCTGGGGTATGCCGGGTCGGCGCGGGGTGTCCGCGATCGACGGGGAGCAGGCGATAGGCGCGGGCCTCGGGTTCGTTCGCCAGGTAGGGTGTCGCAGCTTTCAATCCGCGTTTTTCGCCCAGCCGAGGATATCTATTTGTGAGCGCAAACCTTCCGCCCGTTGACGACAACCGTACTGAGCTGACCGTTCGCGGCGTGATCCTGGGTGTGGTCATCACCGTGGTATTCACGGCGGCCAACGTGTTCTTCGGCCTGAAGGCCGGCCTGACCTTCGCCACCTCGATCCCGGCAGCGGTGATTTCGATGGCGATCCTGCGCTACTTCAAGGGCGCGACGGTGCAGGAAAACAACATCGTGCAGACGATCGCCTCGGCGGCTGGCACCTTGTCCTCGATCATCTTCGTGCTGCCCGGCCTGATCATGATCGGTTGGTGGACCGGCTTTCCCTACTGGGTGTCGTTTGCCATCTGCGCCTTGGGCGGCATTCTGGGCGTGATGTATTCGATCCCGCTGCGGCGCGCGCTGGTGACCCTGTCCGACCTGCCGTATCCGGAGGGCGTGGCCTGTGCCGAAGTGCTCAAGGTCGGCGGCGGCGAAGATGCCAGCGCCGATTCCGATGCCGAGAACAAGGCTGGCCTGATGGCCATGGTGTGGGGCTCGGTGGTGGCGGCGGTGTTTGCGGTCGTGGTGCAGACGAAGGTGTTTGCCAGCGACGTGGCGCAGTACTTCAAGCTCAACGACCGCGGCTCGGTGAGCGGTTACGACTTCAATCTGTCCTTCGCCTTGTTTGCCGTGGGCCACCTGGTCGGCCTGTGGGTCGGCGTGGCGATGCTGGTCGGCGCGATCATCGGCTGGGGCTGGGCCGTGCCGCATTACTCGGGGCTTGCTGCGGTTGTCGGCGCGGCGGCGGATGTGGCCCAGGAGACCTGGAGCCACAAGGTGCGCTTCCTCGGCGCCGGTACCATCGGCGTTGCCGCGATCTGGACGCTGCTCAAGCTGGTCAAGCCGGTGGTCAGTGGCCTGGCCGGTGCCATGGCCGCCGCACGCGTGCGTGCTGCCGGTAACGCGCATACCCTGCCGCGCACCGAACAGGACATGCCGATCGGTATCGTCGCGCTGATCACCGTGCTGTGCCTGGCGCCGATCGGTTGGCTGCTGGGCAGCTTCGGCGCAGGTGCCGGGCTGGGTTCGTCGTTGACCACGCTGGTGATCGGTGGCGTGGCCTTCGTGGTGCTGATGAGCTTCTTCGTGTCGGCGGTGTGCGGCTACATGGCCGGCCTGATCGGTTCGTCCAATAGCCCCTTGTCCGGCGTGGGCATCCTGGTGGTGCTGGCCGCTGCCATGCTGCTGGTCGCAGGGGTCAAGCCGCATCTGCCGCCGGAAAGCGGCAAGGCCCTGGTGGCCTTCGCGCTGTTCGTCACGGCGGTGGTATTTGCGGTGGCGGCGATCGCCAACAACAACCTGCAGGATCTCAAGACCGGTCAGTTGGTCGATGCGACGCCGTGGAAGCAGCAGGTAGCGCTGGTGATCGGCGTGCTGGCCGGTGCGGTGATCATTCCGCCGGTGCTGGACCTGCTCAACCACGCCTACGGCTTTGCCGGTGTTCCGGGGGCCGATCCCGCCAAGGCCTTGGCCGCTCCGCAGGCCGGATTGATCTCGGCCCTGGCGCAGGGTGTGATCGAAAACAATATCGACTGGAGCCTGATCGCCGTCGGCGCGGTTATCGGCGTGGTCATCATCGTGCTCGATGCCGTCCTGGGTGCCACGACCAAGTCGGTGCGCCTGCCCGCTTTGGCCGTCGGCCTGGGCATCTACCTGCCGACCTCGACCACCTTGATGGTGGTGGTTGGTGCCCTGGTGGGTGCGTACTTCGACCATCGTGCCGACCGCGGCCCGAAGCCGGAGGCGACCAAGCAACTGGGCGTGCTGCTGGCCTCGGGCATGATCGTGGGCGAGAGCCTGATCCTGGTCTTGATCGCCGCTATCGTGGCCTTCACCAGCAATGCCGCACCCTTGGCCCTGGTCAGCGACAGCTTCGCGGTACCGGCCGTATGGATCGGCGGCATCGCGTTCGCCGCGGTGATGTTCGTGCTGTACCGCTGGATCAGCCGGTTGGCGCTGGGCAAGGCTTGAGGGTGAAGCCGGCCGCTGCGCGGCCTGTAAAGAGGAAAGAGTAAAGAGGGAAAGCAGGCTGCCATGAGCGTCCAGGCTGCCGGCCTTTCCTCTTTACCCTTCACAGCGCCGCAGGCGCGGCTTCACAGGCTGCGAAGCAGCCGGCTTTACGCTCAGATGTCATTTACCTATGTGACGATGAAGCCTACGGGGGCCTGACAGGCTATGCTTCGCCGTTCGCAGAAACGACCTGCGACGGTTGTAATAGTGTGGAGGCGTTAGTCGCGTGGTGGAACAAGATGGGGCGGAGGCTCCGATTCCAGGTAATGGCTTGACCCAGGTGGGCGTTGGCGCGCTGTGGCTGCGCCGGCTGGCCGGGCCGTTCCTGTCGCTGGCGATGCTGTGCCTGGCGTTGTGGGCGCTGCACAAGCTGGCCCGTGAAGTCAGCTATCACCAGGTGGCCCGCTTCGTCCACGGTCTGCCGGATTGGCGCATCGCGCTGGCGGTGGTGTTGACCGCGCTGAGCTACGTGGCGATGACGCTGTACGACTGGTTCGGGGTGGCCTCGATCGGCAAGCGCCTGCCGCGCGCGCAGGTGAGCTTTATCTCCTTCCTGAGCTATGCCTTCAGCAACACGCTGGGCATGGCCCTGCTGATCTCCGGATCGATCCGTTATCGCTTCTATATCCAGGCCGGCCTTTCCACCGCCGAGGTGGCCAAGGTCGTGCTGTATTGCACGCTGAGCTTCTGGCTGGGGCTGTGCACGCTGACCGGCGTCACGCTGCTGATCGTGCCGGTGCCCGCCACGCTGCCCTTTGCCGAGCTGCGCCTGCCGATCGGAGCCTTGCTGACCTTGCTGCCGGTGGTGTGGATGGCCGGCAGCCTGTGGCTGCGCAAGCCGGTGCGGGTATGGCGCTGGCCGGTCAGCATGCCGACGCCGCAGAATGCGCTGCGCCAGATCATCGTCGGTACGGTCGATTGGGGTCTGGCCGCGAGCGTGCTCTACCTGCTGATGCCCAACGAAGTCGACACCGGCTTCGGGCATTACCTGGCGATATTTGCCTTGGGCCAGATCGCAGGCCTGATCAGTCATGTACCCGGCGGCCTGGGCGTGTTCGAGGCGGTGATGCTGGCCGGCTATGGCGCCACCGGCAACGAAGGCCTGGAAGCACCGATTCTGGGCGCGCTGGCCGCGTACCGTCTGATCTACTACTTCCTGCCGCTGTGCGCCGCGACCTTGATGGTGTTGCTGCGCGAAGTGCGTGGCTTGCGCACCAAGAGCCTGTTGTCGCCCTGGTTCACCGGCCTGTTGCCGCCGTTTTTCGCTGGCCTGACCCTGGTGTCGGGTGCGGTGCTGGTGTTCTCCGGTGCCACCAGCGCCATTCCGGACCGCATGGCGATCCTGCGCAATGTGCTGCCGCTGCCGGTCCTCGAAGTCTCGCATCTGCTCAGCAGCGTGGTCGGCATGCTGCTGCTGATCCTGGCGCGTGGCTTGCAGCGCCGGCTCGACGCGGCCTATGTGCTGACCCTGGTATTGCTGGTGGTCGGTGCGGTGCTGTCGCTGCTCAAGGGCATCGATTACGAAGAAGCGACGCTGTTGTCGCTGCTGGCACTGGGCCTGGCGCCGGCGCATCAGTTGTTCTACCGGCGTGCGTCGTTGTTCAGTACCAATTTCTCGGTCGGCTGGATCATCGCGATCCTGGCCGTGCTTGGCTGTGCGAGCTGGCTGGTGGTTTTCAGCTACAAGCATGTCGAATACAGCAGCAACCTGTGGTGGGAGTTCAGCTTCCTGCACGGCGGTGCACCGCGCGCCTTGCGTGCGCTGGTCGGCGCGGCAGCGGCAGGTTTGCTGTTCGCCCTGGCGTCGCTGATCCGCCCGGCACCGCCGCGTCTGCAACTGCCGGACGAAAGCGACCTGGTCAAGGCGTTACCGTTGATCAAGAACTATTCGTCCGCGCAGGCGCATCTGGCCCTGATGGGCGACAAGACGCTGCTGTTCGATGCGGACCACACAGCCTTCATCATGTACGACGTGGAGGGCCGCAGCTGGATCGCCATGGGCGACCCCGTCGGCGAGAACGACGATGCACGGCGCGAGCTGGTCTGGACCTTCCGCGAACTGTGCGAACGCGCCGGCGGCTGGCCGTTGTTCTATCAGGTGCGGCCTGAAGACCTCGACCTGTACCTCGAAGTGGGCATGAATCTGCTCAAGATCGGCGAGGAAGCCCGGGTCAAGCTGGACGAGTTCAACCTCGACGGCAAATCGAAGAAAGTGCTGCGCAACACCGTCAACAAGCTCACCCGCGACGGTCTGCGCCTGGAGATCATCCCGGCCGAGGCAGTACCGGCGATGCTGCCGCGGCTGAAGCAGATTTCCGATGCCTGGATGCGCGACAAGCGCGTGCGCGAAAAAGGGTTCTCGCTGGGCACGTTCGAACCGGCGTACCTGAGCCGCACGCCGATGGCGATCATCTGGCAGGGCGAGGAGCCGGTGGCGTTCTCCAATCTGTTCCTTACCGACAGCAAGGAAGAAGCCTCGCTGGACCTGATGCGCCACATGCCCGACAGCACCTCCGGCATCATGGACTTCATGTTCATCCAGCTGATGATGTGGGCCAAGCAAGAAGGCTATCGCTGGTTCAACCTCGGCATGGCACCCTTGTCGGGCTTGCAGAGCCGCCGCACCGCGACCCTGTGGAGCCGCTTCGGCGCGATGATCTTCGGCCGTGGCGAACGTTTCTATAATTTCCGCGGCCTGCATCGCTACAAGGACAAGTTCGATCCCGAGTGGGAGCCGCGGTACTTGGCGGTGCCGGCCAATATCGCCTTGCCGGTAGCGCTGGCCAATCTGGCCAGTCTGATTTCCGGTGGCCTATCGGGTATGGTTCGTCGATGAAAAAAGTCTTGTGGTCGGTATTTGCGCTGGTCGTTATTGGCGCCGCGGTGGGCGTGCTTTTGTGGCAGCCTTGGCATCACACCAGCATGGCCGAGTCGTTGACGGTCATCCCTCCCGCACCGGGCGCTACGCCGCCGGCGGGGCGTGAAGACGTGCTGGCCATCGTGTACTCCGGCGATGGCGGTTGGCGCGACCTGGACAAGCAACTGGGTGCCAAGCTGAGCGAGCGCGGCGTGCCGGTGCTGGGCGTGAGCGCGCTGAGCTACTTCTGGCGGACGCGTTCGGCGGCCGATTCGGCGGTCGATCTCGATGCGCTGATCCAGCAGAATCTGGTGACATTCAAGAAAAAGCGCGTGTGGCTGATCGGCTTCTCGTTCGGCGCCGACGTGCTGCCCTCGATCATCGGCAAGCTGCAACCCGAAAACCGCGCCACCATCGCCCAGTTGGTGCTGCTGTCGCCCACCCGCGACGCCAGCTTCGAGATCGAGATGGAAGGCTACATGCGCGAGGGCTGGTTCAAGACCCACACGCAGGAGTGGCTCCAGAAGTTCAACCCGGTGCAGCACTACGACGCTTTGCCGCCGCTGCTGGCGCTCGACGCCCACCCCCCGGTGGTTTGCTACTACGGCAAGGACGAGAGCGACGACACCATCTGCACCGAGCCATCGTTGCCGAGCTGGATTCGTGTTGACGCCAAGCAGGGTGATCACCACTTTGATGGCGATTACGGCAAGCTGGCGACGGAAATGCTCGAGCAGTTGCCTGCTGGGCAGTAAGATTCGAAAGCATCTCCTAGCCGTCATCCCGGCGAACGCCGGAGGCGCTTTACAACAGCGAAGCTGGTCATCTAGTGACTTGCGCTCAACGCGCTGAAGACGCTGGGCCCCGGCGTCCGCCGGGGCGACGACGGAAACTGAGGTCCTTACTGTGACCCTAAAGTAATTCCCCCACAGGACGATAAACCGGCGACACACCGGAGTCCGTAAGTTCATGCTGCTATGCGTCCGCACAGGGGCCGACCGTATTTATCCTGGCGTCACCCGCATTTCGCGGGGGACTGGCATCATGCCGATCAATGCGGGCAGCGTTGCCGCGGTGAACCGTGGTGCCGTGATGACGCGCATGAACGGGTTGTCGCGACTATGAGCCATTACAACAAACCGCCGCCGGGCCCTTCGGGCAACGTCGTCAACTGGAGCGATCCGCATCTGGAGTCGCTGCTGCGCAAGACCGAGAGCTGGAGCCTGGACAACCGCGGCGTGTTCACGCCCATTCCGTGCGAGCTGCATATCGGTTGGGGCGCCAGCCCGGGCAAGGCCGCCACGCTGGTCTTCGAACGCGAAGGCGTGATGGTGGTCGAGGCTCGCTTCATCATTCCGCAGGGCGAGCAGGTTCGGGTGGACCGGGTGCAAGTGGGCGCCTTGCGTTCGACCTGGGGCACCGTGGTGGAAGGGCGCGAAGGCCAGCGCGCCGAAGATCGCGCCAACGGCATCCAGGTGTACTGGTTGCACACGCGCTGAGCGTGCCGGTCGTCAGTAGCGCTTTTTTTTCGATGGCCTCAGTATCGCCGGCAGACGCCACCAGCCGATACCGACCATGCCCGCTCCGCGCGACATCCAGCTCCTGGCACGCTACAACCAGTGGATGAACGACAAGCTGTATGCTGCCGTCGCCGATTGGGACGACGTGGCGCTGAACGAGCATTGCGGCGCGTTTTTCGGTTCGGTGTTCGGCACGCTGGATCATCTGCTCAAAGCCGACACGATCTGGATGAAGCGCTTTGCCGAGCACCCTGCCGATTTCAGCGCATTGGCGCCGGTACACGCCTTGACCCATCCCTATCTGCTCACCGGGCCGGTGCATGAGGATTTCCCCTCTCTGCGCGCTGCCCGGATAGCGATGGACGAGACGATTCTTGCCTTTGCCGGGCAGTTGACGGCGGCCCATTGCGATCAGCCGCTGACCTATCTCAACCGGGCCGGCGAATCGTTCGAGCGCCCGCTGGGCTTTGTCCTGCTGCATTTCTTCAATCACCAGACGCATCACCGCGGCCAGATCACGACCTTGCTCAGCCAGGCCGGTGTCGATGTCGGTGCGACCGATCTCATTACCTTGCTCTAGCCGCGAATGCAGACGATGAAACAAGTCACTCAGGGACGTAACCCGGGCATCGATGCCTTGCGCGGCCTGTCGATCCTGCTGGTGGTGTTGCACCATATCGGCCTGCGCATCCCATTCAAGAAAACCATGCTGGCCGACGTGCTGCCCATGCCTGTGTTGCGCGCGCTCAATTACAACGGCTATGAGGCCGTGTTCGTGTTTTTTGTGATTTCGGGATTCCTGATCGCCGGCAATGCCTTGCACCGCTGGGGTTCGTTTCGGCATATCGACGCGCGTGCCTTCTATGCGCGCCGGTTTGCGCGCATCGTGCCTTGCCTGCTGGCTTTGCTGGTCGTACTCAGCGTTTTGCATCTGCTGGGCGTCGACGACTATGTGATTCATCGTGAGGGGCAGTCGCTGCCGGGTGCGCTCTTCGCGGCATTGGGCTTGCACCTGAACTGGTACGAAGGCGTTACCGGCTACCTGCCAGGGAACTGGGATGTACTGTGGTCGTTGTCGATCGAAGAGGTCTTCTATCTCGGCTTTCCGCTGCTATGTCTGCTGATCCGCCGCGATGCGGTGTTGATCCCGCTATTGATGTTGCTGGCGGTCAGCTTGCCATGGACGCGTGCCGCGCTGGAAGCGAATGAGATCTGGCAGGAGAAGGCGTATCTGCCCGGCATGAGCGCCATCGCGATCGGCGTTATTGGCGCGTGGCTGATGCCACGCTTGCGCTTGCCCAGACATGGTGTACTCGTCTTGCTTGTGGTCGGCTGGGCGGGTCTTGTTTGCACGTTCGTCGCGGGCGGCTGGATCTGGCAGTACATCCACAACGGCTACATGTTGCTGCTGACCTTGTCGGCGCTGGCCTTGTTGATCGCTTTTGCGGAGCAGGCGCGCCGCGGCGATCGCAAGCCGCTCCCAGGCTTTGGCTGGCTGCGTAGCTGGGGCCGCCTGAGCTACGAGATCTATCTCACGCACATGTTTGTCGTCTTCGCGGCGGTGCGCGCGTATCGCGCCTTTGGCGGGGACGAGCGCCTGGGCTTTCTCTGGTACGTGCCGGCACTGCCTTTATGTTGGCTGCTGGGCGTGGCGGTGGAGCGCTGGCTCTCGCTGCCGGCGGAGCGTTGGTTGCGTGCCCGCTTGTTACCGGCTCGTACCGAAAGCTCGCTGGCCAGCGAGCCCGGTTGAGGTTCAGCGGTAGCGGTTGATCGTGTCGCGCAATTCGATGGTGGCGGCGCGCGATGCCTGAGCGAAATCTTCGCCGTTGCCCGCATAGAGGATCGCGCGCGAAGAGTTGATCATCAGGCCGTTGCTGTCGGCTGTGCGGCCATGACGCACTACCGCTTCGACGTCGCCACCCTGCGCACCGATGCCGGGCACCAGCAGCGGCATATCGCCGACCAGTGCGCGCACTTGGGCCAACTGCTCCGGCCAGGTCGCGCCGGTCACCAGCGCGCAGTTCCCGTTCGCGTTCCATTCCTGCGCCACCAGCCGGGCGACATGCTGGTAAAGCGGCAGGCCGCCGACATCGAGATCCTGCAGATCGGATGCACCGGGGTTGGAGGTATGGCAAAGCAGGATCACGCCCTTGTCGGCGTGGTCGAGGAAGGGCTGGATCGAGTCGCGGCCAAGATAGGGATTGAGCGTCACCGCATCGGCCTCGTAGCGCTCGAAGGCCTCGGTGACATAGTGCTGCGCCGTGCTGCCGATATCGCCGCGCTTTGCGTCGAGGATCACCGGCACATGCGGAAACATTGCATGCGCATGCGCAATCAGGCGTTCCAGTGCGTCTTCCGCGCTGAGCGCGGCAAAGTGCGCGATCTGCGGCTTGAACGCGCAGACCAGGTCGCCGGTAGCGTTGACGATGGCCCGGCAGAACTCGAACACTGCATCGGGATGCTCACGCAGGTGCGCGGGGAATTTCGACGGCTCCGGATCGAAGCCGACACAGACCAGCGAGTTGTTGGCGGCCCATGCGCGTTTCAGGGATTGCATGAAGTGCATGGCGTTCCTCCGGAGGTGGCAGGGTTTTGCGGGACGGCCTTCAGGAGCCTTCAGGAGCCTTCAATAACCTCGGTTTCCATCGTCATCCCGGCGTAGGCCGGGATCCAGTGGCTTCGGTTGTCGGTTTTCGCGATTCTACCTGGGCTCTGGCGCGACAACCCGCCGATAACGCCACTGGTCCCGGCCTGCGCCGGGATGACGGGTAGGGGGTTGTTCGAGATACCCTTAGATCGCGACCACGATGGATGGCAATCGGGCAGCGGTCGAATTTTACACCCCGCTACCCAATTTCCATTTCTGCTCTTAAGCCAGCTTCTTGTACTTCACACGCTTGGGCTTGGAGCCTTCCTCACCCAGGCGACGCTTCTTGTCCGCTTCGTACTCGTTGTAGTTGCCGGGGAAGAATTCCACGTGCGAGTCGCCTTCGAACGCGATGATATGCGTCGCGATACGGTCGAGGAACCAGCGGTCATGCGAGATGACCATCGCGCAACCGGGGAATTCCAGGATCGCGTCTTCGAGCGCGCGCAGCGTTTCCACGTCAAGATCGTTCGACGGTTCGTCGAGCAGCAGTACGTTACCGCCCTGCAGCAAGGTCTTGGCCAGGTGCAGGCGACCGCGCTCACCGCCGGACAGGTTGCCGACGATCTTCTGCTGGTCGGTGCCCTTGAAGTTGAAGCGGCCGATGTAGGCGCGCGACTGAATCTCGAAGTTGCCGACGGTGAGGATGTCGGCGCCGCCGGAGATTTCCTGCCATACGTTGTTCTTGCCATCGAGCATGCCGCGCGACTGGTCGACATAGGCAAGCTTGACCGTGTGGCCGAGCTTCACCTCGCCCTGGTCGGGCTGTTCCTTGCCGGTGATCAGCTTCATCAGCGTGGATTTGCCGGCGCCGTTGGGGCCGATCACGCCGACGATGGCGCCCGGAGGAATCTTGAACGACAGGTCGTCGATCAGCATGCGGTCGCCGAAGGACTTGCTGACGTTCTTGAACTCGATCACTTCCTGGCCCAGGCGCTCGCCCGGCGGAATGAAGATTTCATTGGTTTCGTTGCGGCGCTGGTATTCGACCGCATTCAACTCTTCGAAGCGGTTCAAGCGCGCCTTGCCCTTGGACTGGCGGCCCTTGGCGGCCGAACGGACCCATTCCAGTTCCTTCTCGATGGCCTTCTGGCGGGACTTTTCCTGCGAGGCTTCCTGCTTGAGGCGGGCGTCCTTCTGCTCCAGCCACTCGGTGTAGTTGCCCTTCCACGGAATGCCGCGGCCGCGATCGAGTTCGAGAATCCACTCGGCGGCGTTGTCCAGGAAGTAGCGATCATGGGTCACGGCCACCACGGTGCCCGGGTAGTTCTGCAGGAACTGCTCCAGCCAGTCGACCGACTCGGCGTCCAAGTGGTTGGTCGGCTCGTCGAGCAGCAGCATGTCCGGCTTGGACAGCAGCAGGCGGCACAGCGCGACACGGCGCTTTTCACCACCGGAGAGCGGCCCGATCTTGGCGTCCCACGGTGGCAGGCGCAGCGCGTCGGCGGCTACTTCGAGCTGGCGCTCCAGCGCATGGGCGTCGTTGGCAGCCAGGATGCTTTCCAACGCCTCCTGCTCCTTGGCCAGCTTGTCGAAATCGGCGCCTTCTTCGGCATAGGCGGCATAGACCTCCTCGAGGCGCTTCTGCGCATCGAGCACGACGGAGACGCCTTCCTCGACGGCCTCGCGGACAGTCTTGTCCGCGTCCAGCTGAGGTTCCTGCGCCAGGTAGCCGACCTTGATGCCCGGCTGCGGGCGGGCTTCACCCTGAAAATCGGTATCGACGCCGGCCATGATGCGCAGCACGGTCGACTTACCGGCACCGTTCAGGCCCAGCAGGCCGATCTTGGCGCCCGGGAAAAACGACAGCGAGATGTCCTTGATGATCTGACGCTTCGGCGGGACGATCTTGCTGACCCCGTTCATGGTGTAGATGTACTGCATGCTTCGCTCCCTTAAGGGCGGTCCGTCGGCCCGCTAAAGCGCGGTCCGGCAAAGGAAATGGGGAATTGACCGCCAATTATCGCCGATCGGACGTCGCGCTGCCACGGTGAAGATGCCCGGACAAGGCAGCGGCAGCGCCCGGTTTGTCATGGCGGCGCCATAACCGCGAGGCTTACGGCCCGATTTGCCCGCCATGCTCGTTCGGACATTGGCCGGGCGACGGGACATGGCGGAAATCTACGGGACATCGGGGGCGACGGCGCTGCTGGGCGCTTGGGATCGGGCCGCGGCGCGCTGGGCGGCTACACGGGGCGCTTGGGCGGTGACGCTGCACGAATTGCTCTGTTTTGGCATCAAACAGGCCTACGCCTGCTTGTTTGGCGGTTGCATGTTGGCGTTGCTGTTGTCGAGCTGGCTGCTGTATCCGGCTGATGCGTGGCTCAGTCGTTATGACTTTCTGACGCTTGCCGCGCTGGCGATGCAGGTTGCTCTGCTCGCATGCGGGCTGGAGACGCGCGAAGAAGCGTCGGTCATTCTGCTGTTTCATATCGCCGGGACGATCATGGAGGTTTTCAAGACCTCGGTCGGCTCGTGGGTGTATCCCGAGGCGTCGTTCTTGCGCGTCGGCGGCGTGCCGCTGTTTTCCGGCTTCATGTATGCGTCGATCGGCAGCTATATCGCGCGTGCCTGGCGGTTGTTCGATTTTCGCTTCGCGCGGCACCCACCGTTTGCCGCCACGGTATGGCTGGCCATCGCGATCTACGCCAATTTCTTTACCCACCATTTTCTGCCGGACATGCGTCTGTTGTTGTTCGTTGCCACCGCGTGGCTGTTCGGCCCCGCCTGGGTCGAGTTTCGCATTCGTGCCGTGCATCGACGCATGCCGTTGCTGCTGGGCCTGGTGCTGGTCGCCACGTTTATCTGGTTGGCTGAAAATATCGGTACGTTTACTGCGGCGTGGCGCTATCCCGCGCAACGCGATGGCTGGCATATGGTGCCGTTGCAAAAGCTTGGCGCGTGGCTTTTATTGATGATCATCAGCTACGTGATGGTGTCGGCTGTCGCGCGACGCCGGAATGATTTGCCGGCACCATCCAGCCATGTCGAGGAGAGGCTGGATTGACCAAGACCGGCGACTGCGCAGTCGTTCGACAGTGACATCACCTCGCAAGGCATCCATGCGACAACCACGTTATGGGGACAGTATTCCGAAGCGGCTTTGTATCGACAATTCGGATTCCCGCGTGCCGCCCGGACCGCCTTCGAACACGAAATACAGCCGTTCCGGGCGGTTGTTGAACTGCCAACCCCAGAGCACGTGGATATGGTCGACGGCTTGCGCCTCGGGGGAAAAAAGATAGATCTCGTGATCTTCGCCAACCACCGACCATTGGATCGTGCCTGTGCCACCATGCCCGGTGAGACGCACTTCGCCAGGCCCTGTGGGACGAGAGAGGTGGAATATGCGCAGTTCGCCTTCATGAAGCGAGAACGGCGGTAGCTTGCCGTCGGCGGGGACTGGGACGGACTCGATAGCGGCTGCCACTTCCGGAGCCTTTGCCTCGGCATAGCTGTCGGGTTGGGCGAAGTTCGTGGCGATGGCCGGCAAGGTTGCTGTGAAACACAGACCGCAAAGCGCGGCTGAAAACGTCGATAGCTTCATGCTGTTGCACTCTCATCAATGAGAAAACGGCTGTCATGGGAAAGCACGATGGCCGGCTTTGATCGTAGCGGCCGCGCCAACGGTCGAAAATCAGAATCGCGGACCGGTGACGTAAGCCGTGGCGCATTCGCCACGACATTCGACGTTCCAGTTACCCGGGCCTCGGGCTTGCCGCTTCAATCAGCGCGCTTACCGTACGTGTATGCAGCGACGCCGCATCGAAGCCGGGTGGCAGCATGCCGGCGATTTCCAGCATGACCGCGCCATGCAGGGCGGCCCAGATCTGGTGGCCGAAGATCGGTGCGTCGGCCTGGATCCTGCCTTCGTCGATCATTACATCGACGTGCGCGACTACCGTGCGCAACATGCGTTCGTGCGCCTCGTGGTAGGCGGCATCGTCCCTGTGCGGTTCGGGGTATTCGAACATCAGGCGATAGGTAGCGGTGTTGGCGCGTGCAAAGGCGATGTACGCATCGCGCACCGCCCGGCTGCGGGCACGGCCGTCGCCGGGCGAGTCGAGCGCATCTTCCAGCGCTTGCGAAAACCGGTGCATGCCGCGCGTGCGCACGGCGGTCATGATGCTTTCCTTGTTCGGGTAGTAGCGGTACGGGGTCATCGTGCCGCAACCCAGATCGGTCGCGATACGGCGCATGGTGACCGCCGCCGGCCCTTCTTCGACGTACAGCCTTGCCGCGCAATCGCAGATGCGTTCGCGAAAGGCTTCGGTTTCGTGTTCGCTCAGCGCTTTGGGCACGCGGATTTTTCCTTCATTTCAAGGCGAAACATGCAGCGTCTTGCGGAAGAATGCCAACGCATCTTTTTGTATCTGCGCGTGCACCTTGACGCGATCCACGCCGGCCGGGTCGCTGCAGATCACCGGCGCCTCCTTGGCCAGTTCGGGCGAGCAGGGCGCGAGAAAGACCCAGTGATCGGCTTTTGGCACCACGGTCTTGCCTTCGAGCGTATGCAGCAGGGGCGCCAGGCGCGCGGCGTTTTCCTGAGGTATCAGGACGTGGTCGTCCTGGCCGTAGTAGAGATAAACGGGGCGCGTGATGGCAGCAACGCTGGAGGCGTCGAACGGGATGCTCAACGGTGCCATGGCGAACGCGGCCTTGACGCGCGGATCGGCGGTATCGCCCCACTTGAGCAGGTCTTTCTGAAAGAGGGCGACGATAGTCTGGTCGGTTTGCCCATGCCTGGCCGCGGAGGCAAGCAGCCTGCGCAGTGGGCCGCACGCGGGTTCATCGCCCGGGTACTTTTTGCAGTATCCGATGAAGCGCTCCAGATGAGGCTTGGCGCCCACCACCATCAACGCCGTGTAGCCGCCGGCGGAGAAACCGGCGATGCCGATGCGGTTGTCGTCGATGAGCGTCTTCCAGCGGGGATCGGCGAGCAGGGTGCTGATGGTGGCGGCGACCTGGACCGGTCGGCCGCCCATTACTTGCGGATAACCGACCCCGCTCTGGTCATGGAAGTTGTCGCCCGTATGTTCCAGTGTGGCGACCACGAAGCCATGGCTGGCCAGATAGGTAGCCAGGTCGTGGTGTCCCATGTCCGAGCCGCCATTGCCATGAGAAATCACGACCAGCGGTTTGGGGCCGGGGATGGCCTGCGCATCTACCGTAGCCTCGATCCGATAAGGGCCGCGCACGGTGATGCCTTTGGCCTGGGCGGATGGATAAAACACTAATCCCGGCATCTCGCCGCCGCTTACCGGGTCGTGGATACGGATGTCACCCAGGCCCACGCCGGTCGTGGCCGGTGAGGCGGCCAGGGCGGCGAGGTGGGTCAGGCATAGCGCGAGAAGAGCAAGCCAGCGCACGGCGCGAAAGCGGTCGGACATGAGCGTTAACCCCAAGAATGGAATTGCGTACAACGTACCGTACATCGTACGAAATGCGTCATGCAAGTGCTGCCATTGGCCGTAACCTTCCCTGAGCGTTACAATTTCGCGTCTAAATCCCCGCTTGCCACCCAGAAGAGGTCAGGATGTTCCCCAAGAACGATACGATCGCCGGTTATGACGACGAATTGGCCCAGGCCATTGCCGCCGAAGCCCGTCGCCAGGAAGACCACGTCGAACTGATCGCCTCGGAGAACTACGCCAGCCCCCGCGTGCTCGAAGCGCAGGGTTCGGTGCTGACCAACAAGTACGCCGAGGGCTATCCGGGCAAGCGCTATTACGGCGGTTGCGAATATGTCGACATCGCCGAAAAGCTGGCGATCGACCGTCTTAAGCAGCTGTTCGGCGCTACCTATGCCAACGTGCAGCCGCATTCGGGCTCGCAGGCGAACCAGGCTGTGTACCTGGCGCTGCTGCAGCCGGGCGATACGATCCTGGGCATGTCGCTGGCCCATGGCGGTCATCTGACGCACGGCGCCAAGGTCAATATCTCCGGCAAGCTGTTCAACGCCGTGCAGTACGGCGTCAACGATCAGGGTCTGGTCGATTACGACGAAGTCGAGCGCCTGGCGGTCGAGCACAAGCCGAAGATGATCGTCGCTGGTTTTTCCGCCTACTCGCAGGTGATGGATTGGGCGCGCTTCCGCGCCATCGCCGACAAGGTCGGTGCCTATCTCTTCGTCGACATGGCGCACGTCGCCGGGCTGATCGCCGCAGGTGTGTATCCGAACCCGGTACCGCATGCGCACGTGGTGACCTCGACCACGCACAAGACCCTGCGCGGTCCGCGCGGCGGTTTCGTCATCGCCAAGGACCTGGGCGAAGAGATCGAGAAAAAGCTGCAGTCGATCGTGTTCCCCGGCATCCAGGGTGGCCCGTTGATGCACGTGATCGCCGCCAAGGCGGTGGCGTTCAAGGAAGCGTTGGAGCCGTCCTTCAAGGACTATCAGGCACAGGTGATCAAGAACGCCAAGGCCATGGCCAAGACGTTGATCGAGCGTGGCTACAAGGTGGTTTCCGGCGGTACCGAGAACCACCTGATGCTGATCGACCTGATCGGCCGCGACGTCACCGGCAAAGATGCCGAGGCGGCCCTGGGCAAGGCGCACATCACGGTCAACAAGAACGCGGTGCCGAACGACCCGCGCTCGCCGTTTGTCACCTCGGGTCTGCGTGTCGGTACCCCGGCCGTGACCACGCGTGGCTACAAAGAGAGCGATGTAGTCGAACTGACCAACTGGATCTGCGACGTACTCGATGCGCCGGCCGATGATGCCGTCATCAAGAAGGTGCGCGAGCAGGTCACGGCGCAGTGCAAGAAGTTCCCGGTTTACGGTTGACGAGTGCATTGTCCCTTCTGCCAGCATGAAGACACCCGGGTCATCGACTCACGCCTGACCGAAGACGGCGCCACCGTGCGCCGTCGTCGCGAGTGTCCGCAATGCGGCGAGCGCTTCAATACCTTCGAGACGGCGGAGTTGAAGTTGCCCAGCATCGTCAAGAGCGGCGAGCGGCGGGAGAGTTTCGACGAACGCAAATTGCGGGTGAGTTTCGAGCGGGCGTTGCAAAAGCGTCCGGTCGCCACCGAGGCGGTAGACGATGCGGTGCGCGCTATCGTCAACGACCTGCGCAAGAGCGGCGAGCGTGAAGTGCCTTCGCGGCAGATCGGCGAGCTGGTCATGCGTGAGCTGAAAAAGCTCGATCAGGTGGCCTATGTGCGCTTTGCGTCGGTCTATCGGAAGTTCGAGGACGTGCATGCGTTCCGCGAGGAGATCGAGAAGCTGGAGCGCGATCTGCCGGGGTTGGAAAGTTTGCAGTTGTCGTTGCTCGGCGAGGCTGCGGTCAAGCGGAGCAAGAAGGGCTAAGGCTCGCTTCGCGTCGCCTCTTGCGCCCCCTCACCCCAACCCTCTCCCCCGGCAGAGCCAGGGGAGAGGGAGTCGACTGAGGTGACCTCAATGTTTCGCACTTGCGCAACTTAGCTCCCTCTCCCCTGGCTTCGCCGGGGGAGAGGGTTGGGGTGAGGGGGGCTCTAGGAGGGCCTCAGCAACACAAGCCATTCTGGCAAAATCCCCCTCATGACCGCCCCGACCTTCTCCGCCCTCGACCATCTCCACATGGCGCACGCATTGCGCCTTGCGGAACTCGGCCTCTACACCACTCAGCCCAACCCCCGCGTCGGATGCGTGATAGCGCATGGTGATGACGTCGTCGGCACAGGCTGGCATCAGCGCGCCGGAGAGCCTCACGCCGAGGTCTATGCATTGCGCGAAGCGGGTGAGCGCGCACGCGGTGCGACCGCCTATGTGACGCTCGAGCCCTGCGCCCATCACGGACGCACCCCGCCATGTGCCGACGCGCTCGTCGCCGCTGGCGTGGCGCGTGTAGTGATCGCTGCAGAAGATCCTTTTCCCAAGGTCGACGGACGTGGCATCGAGAAACTCCACGCCGCCGGCATCGCCGTCGAAACGGGCCTGATGCGCGATGCCGCGCGCGAACTCAACATCGGTTTTTTCAGCCGCATCGAACGCGGCCGCCCCTGGGTGCGCGTCAAGCTGGCGATGAGCCTGGACGGCCGCACCGCGCTGGCCAATGGCGAATCCAAATGGATCACCGGCGAAGCCGCACGCGAAGACGTGCAGCGCTGGCGCGCGCGCAGCTCGGCCATCCTGACCGGCAGCGGTACGGTGCTGGCCGATAACCCCAGGCTGACAGTGCGCATGGAAGGCGTCACCACGCAGCCCATGCGTGTCGTGCTGGATCGTTTGTTGCGTACGCCCAAAGGCAGTCAGGTATTGGATGGCCAGATGCCGACGCTGATGTTGCACGGACACAGCGCCAAGCCTGATGTGCGCTTCGCGAATGTCGAATGCATCCCGGTGGCCGAGTCCGGTCACACTTTTGATCTTGCCGCTGCTCTGGCTCTGCTGGCCGAGCGTGACTGCAACGAAGTGCAGGTCGAATCCGGTCCGACTTTGTGTGGTGCATTGATCGCCGCCGGTCTGGCGGACGAGTTGCTGTTATATGTCGCGCCGGTATTGCTGGGTGACCACGCCATGCCTTTGCTGGGTTTGCCGGCGTTGACGGATATGTCCAAGCGCTGGAACTTGAAGATGGTGGATCAGCGGCAGGTAGGAGCGGATCTGCGTCTTCGCTTGCGACCGGTGTAGGGAATTCTTTGACATAGAGGGAAGGGGAATGAGCAAGGATTTGGGCGATAACGTCTACGCGCCTTCGCCGGCCGCGCACGAAAACGCATTCGAGAGCGACGCGCATCGTCGCGGGTTGCGCAGTTTAACTGTCTGGATACTTTCGATTTACTGCCTGATCAACTCGATGGGCGGTGCATCTGTCTTCATTTTCAAAGGACACTATTTGCAGATGGTGGCCAACGGCGAGATGTCCGTCCTGGCGGCTGTCTTCATTTTCCTGCCGCGTCTGCTGTTGTTCCTGGGGGGTATTGCGCTCTTTTTCTTGCGAAAGTTTTCTTTGTGGGTTTTGGTCGCGGCGCTGGCCGTGCAAAGTTCGATGCTGCTGATGCCCATGCTGGTCCATCTTTTGGGGCTTGGTGCCTTGCTCTTTAGCGTCGTTATCTACGCGGCGGTGTGCGGCTACGTTGTCGTCCTGTATCGCAACCAAACACTGGATTGAGAGCACTAAGGAAACGCTGTTTCCTGTACGGCGGGGGCCTCCAGCCGCCATCGGTGCTAAACTCCATCAGCCGGCTTGCCGGTGAAAACCCATACGACGTCTTCAGGGCGGGGTGGAATTCCCCACCGGCGGTAGGTGCCTTCAAAGCACGAGCCCGCGAGCGCTTCCGGCACCCGCCGGAAGGTCAGCAGATCCGGTCCAATACCGGAGCCGACGGTAAAGCGGTCCCCCACGTCGAGTGGCTGGGGCGGCTCATAGTCCGGATGAAAGAAGACGGCAAGAGGGGCGGCCTGACGGCCGTCCGTCTGCCTCATGCCTTGGGGCGTTCTCGCTTTTTTTGATGCGGAGAACGTTTCATGTTTACCGGAATCATCCAGACCGTAGGCCGTATCGCGCGCCTTGAACCGCGTGGCGGGGACGTGCGCCTGTACGTCGACACCGCCGGGCTCGACCTCACCGACGTGCAACTGGGCGACAGCATCGCCGTCTCGGGCGTCTGCCTGACTGCGGTCACGCTCGAAACGCGCGGCTTCAGCGCCGACGTATCCAACGAAACCCTGTCGCTGACCACGCTGGGCAAGCTCAAGGCAGGCGACCCCGTCAACCTGGAAAAAGCCTTGCGCCTGGCCGATCGCCTGGGCGGTCACCTGGTGTCCGGCCATGTCGACGGCCTGGGCAAGGTGGTCTCGGTCACCCCCGATGGCCGCTCGCAGCGCTGGGTCTTCGAAGTGCCGGCGACGCTGTCGCGTTACATCGCCGCCAAGGGCTCGGTCTGCATCGACGGCACCAGTCTGACCGTGAACGAGGTGGCCGGACATCGTTTTGGTGTGAACCTTATCCCCCATACGGTGGAACACACAGCGTTCCATGCGCGTCGCCCCGGCGATGCGGTGAATATCGAGGTGGACGTGGTCGCACGCTATGTCGAGCGCCTGCTGTCCAGCGGCGAGGCGCCGCGTCTGGACGAGGCCTTCCTCAAGCAGCACGGTTTCGCCTGATTTGTGACCTGGCCCTGCCTCATCGACAGGCCAGGCTTAACGACTACAAAGAGTTTCCATTCATGGCTTTCAACACCATCCCCGAGATTCTCGAAGACATCCGCGCCGGCCGTATGGTCGTCATTCTCGACGACGAAGATCGCGAGAACGAAGGCGACCTGATCATGGCCGCGCAGATGGTGCGGCCCGAGGACATCAACTTCATGGTGCGTGAAGCGCGCGGCCTGGTCTGCCTGACCCTGACCGAGCAACGCACGCGCCAGCTCGGCCTGCGCCCGATGGTCAGCGACAACACCTCGCAGTACCACACCAACTTCACCGTCTCGATCGAGGCGGCCGAAGGCGTGACCACCGGTATCTCCGCGCACGACCGTGCGCGCACCATCCAGGTGGCGGTCAAGAGCGATGCGCAGCCGCGGGATCTGTCGCAGCCCGGCCATATCTTTCCGTTGACCGCGCAACCCGGCGGCGTGTTGACCCGCGCCGGGCATACCGAAGCCGGTTGCGATCTGGCCGGCCTGGCCGGATTGGAGCCGTCCGCCGTACTGATCGAAATCCTGCACGAGGACGGCTCGATGGCCCGTCGTCCGGAGCTGGAAATCTTTGCGGCAAAGCATGGTTTGAAGATCGGCTCCATCGCCGACCTGATCCGCTATCGGCTCGAAACCGAAAAGACCGTGCAGCGCGTCTACGAGGAGCAGGTCGACACCGAGTTCGGTCCGTTCCGCCTGGTCGCGTATCGCGATGCGATCCGCCATGGCCTGCATTTCGTACTGGTGCGCGGTAAGGTCGATGATGGTGCGCCGGTGCTTTCGCGTGTGCACGTACGCAACACTTTGTCCGATGTACTGCATCTGCAGCGCGACGACCTGGGGCTGACTGTCACTGCGGCGCTGCGTCGCATCGCCGACGAAGATCGCGGCGTGTTGCTGGTGCTGTCGGGCGAAGACACGCCCGATGCGCTGCTTCGCCGCCTGACCCGTCAGCCGACCCAGCAAGCGCCCGAAGAGGTACAGCAACAGGAATGGCGTCAGCATGGCCTGGGCGCGCAGATCCTTACCGACCTGGGCGTGCAGCGGCTGCGTGTGCTGGGTACGCCGCGCAAGCTGGTGGGGCTGGCAGGCTTTGGCCTGGAAGTGGTCGAGCACGTATAAAGTGCGATGACCTTGCCATCTTTTGTAGGAGCGACTTCAGGGAACCTCTAAAAAAACCTTTCCTACTCGTCATTCCGGCGAAGGCCGGAGGTGCTTTTCAACAGCGAAGCTGGTCATCCATCCCTCAGCGCAGATACTTGTCATATGTTGCCTGACAAGCGAGAGACTGAGGAATGGGTCCCGGCCTTCGCCGGGATGACGATAAGAGGACCGAGGTTATTCGAGGTTCCCTTCACTCGCGACAGGTCGTGACGTAACCGTGGGTCGCGACTGAAGTCGCTCCTACAAACTTAGGAAGTTTTTCGAGATTCCCTGATGACACGCATCCGTCTTATCGCTCCCTCCGGTTACCCGCATGATCGCGCCGCGATGGCACGCGGCGTCGCGCGCCTGCACGACGAAGGCTGCGAGGTGGAAGGTGCCGACGTGCTCGATCGGGTCGATCTGCGTTTTGCCGGTAACGATGCGGAACGTGCGGCCGACATCAACGCATTGGCCACGATGGATCATCTCCCGGATATCGCGCTATCTGTACGCGGCGGCTACGGTGCGACGCGCCTGCTGGAACACCTGCACTACGACGCGCTGCGCGATCGCCTCGCTGGCACATCGACCGTACTGGTCGGACATAGCGATTTCACCGCCATCCAGATGGCGTTCCACGCGCGCAGCGGCCTGGTGACGTTCGGCGGGCCGATGCTCGGGCCCGACTTCGGCGCCGAGACGCTGAGCGAGCTGACCTTGCCGCATTTCTGGCGCACCGTGCGTTCGCCTGCAGCGAAGGCGTGCTGGGAATGCGGAAGCGATGCCAGCCTGAAGGCCGAGGGCATGCTGTGGGGTGGCAATCTGGCGGTGCTGTGCAGCTTGCTGGGCACGCCGTATTTCCCGCGCATCGATGGCGGCATCCTGTTCGTCGAGGACGTCGGCGAGCCGCCGTTCCGCATCGAGCGGTTGCTTTACCAGTTGCATCTTTCCGGTGTGCTGGGGCGGCAGCGGGCGCTGATTCTGGGCGATTTCACCCATTGCCGTCACAGCGCCTACGACAACGGCTACGACCTGGATGCGGCCTTCGCGCAGATCGAGCACGTCATCGGCATCCCTGTACTGCGCGGGCTGCCCTATGGCCATGCGCCGGACAAGTTCACGCTGCCGTTCGGCGTGCCGGCCCGCCTGACCGCTGCAGGCGGCCAGGCGACCGTCGCGTTCGAGGCGTACCCCCATTTAGCCACCTGACCCCGGTGCCGGGCACGCCCGGCCCCAAAACCCGTAAAATACCCAACTGCATGGGGCGAGCCTGCCCCTAGGAACCGTTTCCACATGAAGATCATCGAAGGCGATTTCGCCACGCCCAAAGGCCGCTTTGCCATCGTTGCCGGCCGTTTCAACGGTTTTGTCGTCGAGCCGCTGGTCGCCGGTGCGCAGGACGCGCTGGTCCGCCACGGCGTCAAGGACGATGCGATCGACCTGATCCGCGTGCCGGGCGCCTGGGAAATCGCGCTGGCCGCGCACAAGCTGGCCAATTCCGGCAAATACGCCGCGGTGATTGCGCTGGGTGCGGTCATCCGCGGTTCTACCCCGCATTTCGACTACGTGGCCGGCGAGTGCGCCAAGGGTCTGGCCCAGTCTGCCTATAGCTCCGGTGTGCCGGTGGCCTTCGGCGTGCTCACCACCGACAGCATCGAGCAGGCGATCGAGCGCTCCGGCACCAAGGCCGGCAACAAGGGCGCCGATGCCGCCATTGCCGCGCTGGAAATGGTCAACCTCTACGCGCGGTTGAAGTGATGAACCAGCGTCCGGAAGGCATCGACCTGGCGGCCCGCTCGCGTGCACGTCGCCGTGCATTGCAGGCGATCTACGCCTGGCAGATGAGCGGCAGCAAGATGAATGCGGTGATCGACCAGTTCCGCCATGAGCAGGACATGGAAGTAGCCGATCTCGAATACTTCGAAGACCTGCTGCGTGGCATCGAGCAGCACGTGGCCGAACTCGACGAAGCGCTCACGCCGTACATCGATCGCGAAGTGGGACAGATCGATCCGATCGAGCGTGCTGCGTTGCGTATCGCTGCCTACGAGCTCAAATTCCGTCCGGACGTGCCGTATCGCGTGGTGATCAACGAGGCGATCGAAGTCACCAAGCGCTTCGGTGCCGACCACGGCCATAGCTACGTCAACGGCGTGCTCGACAAGCTGGCCAGCCAGCTGCGCGGTACCGAGAAACGCGGCTAATCGCCGCGTTAAAGCCTGATGGAATTCAGCCTGATCGAGCGCATCCGACAGCGCACCGCCCAAGGGCGCGAGGATGTGCGCGTAGGCATCGGCGATGACGCCGCGGTGCTCTCGATGCCAGCAGGTCAGGAGCAGATTGCGGCCATCGACACGATGGTCGAGGGCGTGCATTTTCCCGTGGGCACCGCGCCGGCCGATATCGGCTGGAAAGCGCTGGCGGTGAACTTGTCCGATCTTGCCGCGATGGGCGCCAGCCCTGCGTGGGCGCTACTTGCGTTGACCATGCCGCAAGCCGATGCGGATTTCGTCGATGGCTTTGCCGAAGGCTTTGCGCAACTGGCGCAGCCGTATCGACTGGCCTTGATCGGCGGCGACACGACGCGTGGCGCGTTGACGATCAGCGTGGCCGTGCATGGCTTCGCACCACCCGGTAAGGCTCTGACGCGTGATGCCGCCTGCGTGGGTGATGCCGTATTCGTGACAGGTACGCTCGGCGATGCTGCAGCGGGGCTTCATTGCCTGCAGCAACGCTTGCCCGAGAGTGCGCACAGCAGCTATCTGATTGAGCGACTGAACCGCCCGACGCCACGTATCGCGGCAGGCATTGCGCTGCGTGACGCCGCGCATGCCTGCATCGATGTTTCCGATGGTCTGCTGGCCGACCTTGGGCATATTTGCCATGCCAGCGGCGTCGGCGCTGAAATCGATGCGGCGCTGTTGCCGCAATCGTCCGCTTTGCTGAGCCTTTACGACGATGCCACCGCGCGTGATTTTGCGCTGAGCGGTGGCGACGATTACGAGTTGTGCTTTACCGTGCCAGCGGCACGCGTGGCCGAAGTATCGGCCGATCTCGCGCGCCTTGGTTGCGGTGCTACGCGCATCGGCCGCATCGTCGCTGGCGAGGGCGTACGCGTGCGCGATGCCCAGGGGCAGTGGCTCGAAACGTTGTCGAGCGGTTGGGAACACTTTTCGGCATGAACGAGCGCAAGACTCTGACATCGGAACAGCGGCGTCTGTTGTTGACGTCGCCCGCCGGTTGGGTGGCATGCGGGTTCGGCTCCGGGCTTGCGCCGGTCGCACAGGGCACGTTCGGATCGCTTGCCGCGTTGATTCCATGGCTTGCGCTGCGTGAACTGAGTCTGCCGATCTATCTGGGTATCGTCGTGATCGGTTTTATCCTGGGCGTATGGGCGTGCGATGTCGCCGGCAAACGCTTGCAGGTGGACGATCATCGCAGCCTGGTCTGGGACGAATTCATCGGGCAATGGATCGCGTTGATTCCGGCGTTGTTCGCGCCATTCGCATGGTGGCAGCTGGTGGCCGGATTCGTGCTGTTTCGCCTTTTCGACGTGGCCAAGCCCTGGCCCATCGGCTGGGTCGACCGGCGTGTCAAAGGCGGTTTCGGCGTCATGATCGACGACGTGATTGCAGGGGTTTTTGCCGCTGTCGTGCTCGCCTTGCTGCGCTATTTCCTGCGCTGATCGCTTAAGTACATTTCATCCACGGCGATCCGCTTATAGTGGATGCTTACGTCTTTCGCTTGCCAAGGATTCGTCATGCTATATCGTCGACTCGGCCGTTCCGGCCTGCAGCTTTCGGCTTTGTCATTCGGTGCCTGGGTGACGTTCGGTCAACAGGTCGACCGGTCCGCTGCGCGTGACATGCTGGCGCTGGCGCATGATCGCGGCGTCAATTTTTTCGATAATGCCGAGACGTACAACAACGGTGTCGCCGAGCAGGTCATGGGCGACGTGCTGGCCGATCTGCGCTTTCCGCGTGACAGCTACTGCGTATCGAGCAAGGTGTTCTTCGGTGCGGTAAAGAACCCTTTACCGACCCAGCGAGGCCTGTCACGCAAGCATGTGATCGAAGCCTGCCATCAGGCCTTGCAGCGGTTGCGCCTCGAGCATCTCGACTTGTATTTCTGTCACCGTCCCGATCCGGATACGCCGATCGAGGAAACCGTCGCGGCGATGGATACGCTGATCCGTCAGGGCAAGGTGTTGTACTGGGGCACCAGCGAGTGGTCGGCGCCGCAGATCGAAGAGGCGCACCATATCGCCAAGCAGGGTCATTTCTATGCGCCGGTGATGGAGCAGCCGCAGTACAACCTGCTGCATCGTGAGCGTGTCGAGCGTGAATACGCGCCGTTGTATCGGCACTTCGGCATGGGCACGACGATCTGGTCGCCGTTGGCTTCGGGCTTGCTCAGTGGCAAATATAACGATGGTGTGCCGGATGACTCGCGTCTGGCGCAGCCGGGGTATGAGTGGTTGCGTGAGGAAGTGATCGGGAAAGGTGACGAGCGGATCGCCAAGGTGCGTCGTTTACAGCCTATTGCTGACGAGCTGGGTGTTTCGTTGGCGCAGCTGGCGATCGCGTGGTGCCTGGTCAATCCGAATGTGTCGACGGTGATGCTCGGGGCTAGCCGGAGTGAGCAGTTGGCGCAGAATCTGGATGCGGTGGATGTGTTGCCGCGGTTGCAGGGGGAGGTGTTGGTGGCTATTGAGAAGGCGATTAGCTGAGCTGTCTCGATTTACTGGTCATCCCCCTATTCTCGTCATCCCCGCGTAGGCGGGGACCCAGTGGCCTCGGTGTTGGATTGTCGCTGGAGCGTGCATCGCTCTGGCTTGGCGCTCGGGCTAGAAAGTCGCCTATGGCGTGTTTCGCCCGCCTGCCGGCGCGCGAGTTACTTTCTTTGCTTGTCCACGCACGCAGTGCGAACGGCGTTAGCCGGCCCGAAGGGCGGAGGGCCGTAAGGCCCGGAGTAAAGAAAGATAACCAAAGAAACGACACCCCTAGTCCGCCGTCGCTGCGCGACCGTGAGGTTTGGCTGGGCTTTTCGACAGAGCCTGTCCCGGACTTGATCCGGGAACATCCCTGTCCTGTCGAAAAGGACTCGGCGTCCCTGCCGAGTCCCCCTTCGGGGCCTGATCGTCCAAACCTCACTCGGCTCCCGAGGGGGCCCGAAGAGCTGACCGCTCGCTGCGCATCGCTTGCCAAGAACGAAGCGCAACCCCCAACCTCGCTCCCCTCTCCCCTAGTCGTCATTCCGGCGAAGGCCGGAATCCATTCCTCACGCTCTCGCTCGTCAGACAACGTGTCGCAAGCGGACGCGCTGAGGCATGGATGACCAGCTTCGCTGTTGAAAAGCGCCTCCGGCCTTCGCCGGAATGACGAGAGGGGTAGGCGAGGGTGAGGGAACACCTTAAGTCCTCAGCGCCACGACGCCTCGCGCACCAATCCGGCGTATCTCAGAAGCGCCTGAAGTGTCCCCAATCGGTTCGAGTAGACGGTACGAACGGTTTTATCCCCCAATGCTGCTCAGAGCCTTGGCTCCAAAGGCCATTCTCTCTTTGGTTACTTTCTCTTTACTCCGGGCCTAAAGGTCCTCCGCCCTCCGGGTCGGCTTCGCCGTTCGCACTACGTGCGTGGGCCAGCAAAGAGAAAGTGACTCGGATGCCGGCAGGCGTTCGAAACGCCCGCTGCGTAAGCGGCCAGGTCGCCCGAACACTCAGGCGAGAACCAGGCACTGACGCCACTGGATGACCAGCTTCGCTGTTGTAAAGCTCTTCCGGCCTACGCCGGAATGACGAAGTAGGGAAGGCCACGGAAGCGGCGCGGTCGCGAAAGGCCCCAGCCATGAAAGCGCCCCCCACACCATAGACAAAACCAATCCCCCCAACAGCCCTTGACTATCAAATGAGAATCATTATCATCAAACTCGTCCTTGGCCGATGGCGGAACGCATCCCCATGTCTACCCTGACTTTGCACCGACACAACGAAGTAACCCAACCGCTGCGTCTGCTCAGCAATGCGGCCTCCGCCGCCACCCAGGCCGTGACAACTACGGCCAAGAAGATTTCCAGTCAGCTGTTGCTCGATGGTGCCCGCGAGCTGGTGATCCAGCATCAGGGCAATGAGTACCACCTGCGCCTGACGCGCAACGACAAGCTGATTCTTACCAAGTAACTCCCCCAGGGCAGGGACGCCCGCTTTTATTCGGCAATGTCGGCTTGGCCGGCTTGCCCAAGGCCTATCGCCAGCGTCGCGATGCGGCGCCCAGCCAGGTCTCCTTTCGGAGCATCGTTATGTTCGGCTGGTTTTCTCATGCACTTACCCAGGTCTGTCCGCAGGCCCTCGGCAGCGGTTGTCATCGCCGCTGGTTACGTGTGTCGCCTGGTGCGATGGCAAGGCAGCTGCCTCTGCTTGGCACTGTGCTTTACCTTCCGTCGTGCACGGCATTGAGCAGTGCCAATACGATGCTGCCGGGCTGGCTGGTCGAGCGGATCGAGTTGGTACCGTTGCTGCGCACCTGCTGGATCGCGGCAGTGAGCGAGATCGGCGCCGAAGGTCCACGCGAGTGGATGGAATGTTTCGATGCGCAAGGCGTGCTGCAGGCGCGGCTACATCTATTGCCCGATACCGACTATCTCGCGTGGGACGCACTGCTCGCAGCGGCCGAGCCTCTGAACGAAGCGCCTTTGATGCGCATGCTGCGCCCGACACGTTGCGCGATGGCATGGCTGGTGTGCTTTCGCCACCGCCAACTGGGCGGCCTCAGACTGTTGAATGCCATCGATGTGCGGCAGCTCTCGCCGCTGGGGCAGGACATCGCCAACCAGGTAGCGCGCGTCGCGGGTGTCCACGCTGTTTGACCGTCCGGACGCTTGTCCGCCTGTCCGTGAGACTGTCCGCGGACAGCAACATCTCAGTGAATGGCTCATATAACTAGATGTAAATAAAAGGTTTTATCGAGCATTCCGGCTTGGCACACGGATTGCTGAAGTAGTCCCGGGGGCCGCACTGCTTGCGGCCTTAAGGGACAGCTCGATGATTCGCGATACTTCTGCTCAAGACCGTTTGGTCGAAGTCAAACCCAATCACAAGCGCCGCTTGCTGTGGATCGGTGTTGCCGTGGCCGTGGTGGTCATTGGCGCGCTGGTGCTGCCGCAGGCTGGCCGTATTTTCTCGGCCGACGCCTCGGTCAGCGCTTCACGTCTTGCCTTCGCTACAGTCGAGCGCGGTCCGTTCGTGCGCGACATTGCTGCCGAGGGCAAGGTGGTCGCGGCGGTCAGTCCGACGCTCTATGCCACATACGGCGGCGCGGTGGTGCTCAAAGTGCACGCCGGCGACCAGGTGAAAAAGGGGCAGGTGCTCGCTGTCGTCGACAGCCCCGAGCTGATCAACAAGCTCGCGCAGGAGCAGAGCGCTGCTGACGCGATGCAGGTGGACTATCTGCGTGCACAGATCGACGCGCGCAAGAAGCGCGGTGAACTGCAGAAGGCCTACGACAACGCGCAGATCGATCACGAGACCGCGCAACGCGATCTGGGCCGCTATCAGAAAGCCTTTACCCAGGGCGCGGTGCCCAGCATGGACGTGGACAAGGCCAAGGACACGTTGAAGAAATCCGAAATTACCGAAATGCATGCCAAGGCGGACCTGGGCATGGACAACGATAGCCTGAGCTTCGATATCCAGTCGAAGAAGCTCGCCCACGATCGTCAATTGATCATGGTCAAGGACCTGCAGCGCCAGGTCGAAGATCTGAATGTGCGCTCGCCTGTCGATGGCCAGGTCGGCCAGTTGTTTATCGCCGAGCGCGCCACGGTCGCCAAGGACGCACAACTGCTCAGCGTGATCGACCTGTCCGCCCTGGAAGTCGAGATGAAGGTGCCGGAAAGCTTCGCCCGCGATCTGGGCATCGGCATGGGCGGCGAGATCACCGGCAACGGCAATACCTGGAAGGGCCTGGTCAGCGCCATCTCGCCGGAAGTCGTCAACGGCGAAGTCGCCGCACGTCTACGCTTCGAAGGCGAAACGCCCAAGCAGCTGCGCCAGAACCAGCGCCTGTCGGTACGCGTCCTGCTCGACAAGCGCGACAACGTCATGACGGTGCAGCGCGGCTCGTTCGTCGACGAATCGGGCGGCAGCTATGCCTATCTGGTGCACGATGGCATTGCCGAGAAGAAGCCGATCCGCGTCGGCGCCAGCAGCATCGACAAGGTCGAGATTCTCGACGGGCTCAAAGAAGGCGATCGCATCGTGATCTCCGGTACCGACAACTTCAAGAATGCGGCACGCGTCGCCATCAGCCGCTAAACCACCACCGAAGGACGAAAAAACCATGCTGAAGATGACTCACCTGTCCAAGGTCTATCGCACCGAAGTGGTGGAGACCTATGCGCTGCGCGATTTCAATATCAACGTGACCGAAGGCGAGTTCGTTGCCGTGACAGGACCGTCCGGTTCGGGCAAGACCACCTTCCTGACCATCGCGGGCCTGTTGGAAACGTTCACCGGCGGCGAATATCACCTGGACGGCGTCGAAGTGAGCCGACTGGACGACAACGCACGCTCGAAGATCCGCAACGAAAAGATCGGCTTCATTTTCCAGGCGTTCAATCTGATCCCCGATCTGAATGTGTTCGACAACGTCGAAGTGCCGCTGCGCTATCGCGGCATGAAGGCGGCCGAGCGCAAGCAGCGCATCATGGATGCACTGGAGCGCGTCGGTCTGGCCTCGCGCGCCAAGCACTATCCGGCCGAACTCTCCGGTGGTCAGCAGCAGCGTGTCGCCATCGCGCGTGCACTGGCCGGCTCGCCGCGCCTGCTGCTCGCCGACGAACCGACCGGCAACCTCGATACGCAGATGGCGCGTGGCGTGATGGAACTGCTCGAAGAGATCCATCGTGAGGGTGCCACCATCGTGATGGTGACGCACGATCCCGAACTGGCTGCGCGCGCGCAGCGCAACGTACACATCATCGATGGCCAGGTGGTGGATCTCGCCGAGGACCCGCGTTTCCACGCGCAGGTTCACGCGGCGCGCTCGCCGGCCTGACCTTACCGCCGAATCGGCATGGATGCCGGATGCGCCTCCCGCTACGCGGGAGGTTGTCGCCACCTCATCGAGCCACTGCCGATGTTCGCATATTATTTTCAATTGGGTGTGCGCAGTCTCCGTCGCAATCCCGTGCTGACTGCCTTGATGATCATGGCGATCGGTTTCGGCGTGGCGGCATCGATGACGACTTACGCGGTCTTTCGCGCCACGTCGAACAATCCGATCCCGCAGAAATCTTCGGTGCTGTTCGCGCCGCAGATCGATAACTGGGGGCCGGAAGACAATGACAAGGGCGAGCCGCCTTCGGCGATGACCTATACCGATGCCATGGCGCTCATGCGCGCGCACAAGGCACAACGGCAGACGGCGTTGTATCCGATCGCTATTTCGGTCGTGCCCGATGACGCGAACATGCTGCCGATCATGGAAAACTCGTACGCGTGGTATGGCGATGCCTTCAGCATGTTCGACGTACCGTTCCTCTATGGCAGTGGCTGGACCTCGACCGAAGACGACGCACACGCCGCCGTCACGGTGATCAGCCGCGCACTCAACGAGAAGCTGTTTCATGGCGCCAACAGCGTGGGCCGTGCGCTCAATATCGATGGTCGCAGTTACCGCATCACCGGCGTGATCGATACCTGGAACCCGCAGCCGCTGTTCTTCGATCCGGTTAACACCTCCGGTTTCGACGATCCGACCCAGATCTTCATTCCCTTCACGCGCGCGATCGATCTCAAGCTCTCCACCGCCGGCAACAACAACTGCAACAAGGATCCGGGCGATGGATACGATGCGTGGCTGCGCTCGGAGTGCATCTGGATTCAGTACTGGGCCGAGCTTCCCCAAAGCACGGCGGTGGCCAGCTACAAGGATTTCCTGACTGGCTATGCCGCGGAGCAGCAGCACGCCGGGCGTTTTCGCTGGGCACCGAATGTTCGTTTGAACGACGTCATGAAGTGGATGGATGTGCAGAAAGTCGTCCCGCCGGAGTCGAAGATTTCCCTGCTCGTTTCCCTGGGCTTTCTGCTGATCTGTCTGGTCAATACGGTCGGTCTGCTGTTGGCCAAGTTCATGAAGCGATCGTCGGAGATCGGCGTGCGGCGTGCACTGGGTGCCTCGCGACGCGAAATCTATGCGCAGTTCCTGATCGAATCGGCGACCGTGGGCCTGGCGGGCGGCTTGCTTGGCTTGATTCTGACCGGCGTGGGCATGCTCGGTATCGGCCTGGTGTTCGAGCCGCAGATTGCGCGCCTGGCACACCTGGACGTGCAGTTGATCGCGCTTACGTTGCTGGTGGCGATCATGGCGACCGTGATGGCAGCGTTCTATCCAACCTGGCGCGCCGCGCAAGTGCAGCCGGCCTGGCAGCTGAAATCCAACTGAGGGGACGACCATGCTGCAGATCAAGCCCATACTCGTCGCCCTGAAGCGACACAAAGCCGGCACCATCCTGATCGCACTGCAGATCGCGCTGACGCTCGCGATCGTCTGCAACGCGCTGTTCATCATCCAGCAGCGCGTCACGCGGCTGCAGCGCCCCACCGGGTTGCAGGAGAGTGACCTGCTGACCATCCAGAGCCGCTTTGTCGGTGTCACCGACGACGGTGTCGCGCCGCTGGTTCGCTCTGACGTGTTGGCGTTACGCCAGGTGACCGGGGTCGAAGATGCCTACGCGACCAATTCGTATCCGCTGCGCGGCGGTGGCTGGTCGACTGGTACCCGGTTGAACCCGGATGCGAAAAAGCCGACAGCGCAGACCACGCAGTATTTCGTCGACGAGCATGCACTGGCGACCATGGGTGCCAAGCTGATTGCGGGGCGCAACTTCAACGCGGGCGAGATCGTCGTTGCCGACCCCAAGTCGCTGAAGACGCCGCCGCAGGCCATCGTCACCAAGGCGCTGGCGGAAAAGCTCTATCCAAAAGAATCCGCACTGGGCAAGCCGTTCTACCTGGGTGACGACAAGACGCCTGCCACGATCATCGGCATCGTCGAGCGGCTGCAGGTACCGTGGTCAGGGACCTGGGCGGACAACTTCAACGACAACGCCGTGCTGCTGCCGGTCCAGCTGACCAGCAATTTCACTGTCTACTTGATCCGCGCCAAGCCAGGGCAGCTGGCCGACATCACCAAGTCGGTACCAGCGGCATTATTCAAGAACAACCGCATGCGCGTGATTACCGGCGAGCGCGGCATTCGGACGTTCGCCACGGTGCGTGAGCAGGCCTATAAGAGCGACCGCGGCATGGCGATTCTGATGGGCGTGGTCTGCCTGGTGTTGCTCGCCATCACGGCGGCAGGCATCGTCGGCCTGACCAGTTTCTGGGTCGGTCAACGGCGCAAGCAGATTGGCGTGCGGCGTGCGCTGGGTGCAACCAAGCGCGACATTCTCAGCTACTTCCTCACCGAGAATTTGCTTATCGGTATTGTCGGCGTGGTGGTCGGTGCGGGGCTTGCCATTGGCATGAACCTTTGGCTGGTAAGCCACTTCGAGATGGCACGGCTTTCGCTGGTGTATGTGCTGGCGGGTGTCGTGTTGCTGCTGCTGTTGGGGCAGGGTGCGGTGCTGGCGCCGGCGATGCGTGCCTCGCGCGTGTCGCCGATCGAAGCGACGCGGTCGGTCTGACGGTCATCCATCGGGAGCAATGATGTTCAGCTACTACGTTCAATTGGGTCTGCGAAGCTTGAAGCGCAATCCGTGGTTGACGGCGCTGATGGTGATGGCGATCGGCTTTGGCGTGGCCGCGTCGATGATTACCTATTCGGTATTCCGCGCGGTCTCGGGCAATCCCATCCCGGAAAAGTCGGAGCGACTGTTCATACCGCAGATCGACAGTTGGGGGCCGAAGTACAACCTGCTGGGCAACGAGCCGCCTTACGCGCTGAACTATGTCGATGCCATGGCGATGATGCGTACCCACAAGGCGAAGCATCAGACCATGCTGTATCCGATCGGGTTGTCGGCACTGCCTCGCGGTGGTCAATCCATACCGTTCACCGTGGAAGGTTTTACGGTGCAGAGCGACTTCTTTGCGATGTTCGATGTGCCTTTCCAATACGGCGGTGCGTGGCCGACCTCCGATGACGATCAGCGTGCAGCCGTTGTGGTGATCAGCCGAAAACTCAACGACAAGCTGTTCGCCGGAGAAAACAGCCTGGGCCGCGAGATCACGCTGAGCGGGCACAACTACCGCGTAGTCGGCATCACCGAAAACTGGAATCCCAAGCCGCGCTTCTTCGCTGTCTGGGGTGGCGCGAGCTTCGGCAATCCGTCGGATATCTACATCCCCATCAGCCGTGCCATGGACCTGAGAATCGATACGGCAGGTAACAATAGTTGCCGCGGCCGCATCGATTACACCGATTGGGATGGATGGCTGCAAAGCAACTGCGTGTGGGTGACTCCCTGGGTTCAGCTCGACAGTGCAGCAGAGGTTGCGCAATACCGGCAGTTCCTTGAAGGCTATGCCGCCGACCAGCAGCGCGCCGGACGCTACGGCTGGGCACCCAATGTGCGTCTGCGTAATGTCATGGAGTGGCTGGATTACATGCAGGTGGTACCTAAGGAAAGCAGCATCTCGCTACTGGTAGCACTGGGTTTCTTTGCGATCTGTCTGATCAATACGATCGGTCTGCTGCTGGCCAAGTTCCTGCGTCGTGCCGGCGAGATCGGTGTGCGCCGTGCGCTGGGGGCATCGCGCAGGGAAATCTATGTGCAGTACCTGATCGAGGCTGGTGCGGTGGGCCTGGCCGGCGGCGTTCTCGGCCTGCTGCTGACAGCCTTGGGTATCTCTGGGGTCGGCCTGCTGTTCCAGCCACAGATCGCACGCCTGGCACACCTGGATATCACCCTGGTGGGCCTGACCTTGCTGGTATCCATCTTTGCCACCATGGTCGCCGCGCTGTATCCCACCTGGCGCGCCGCTCAGGTGCAGCCGGCGTGGCAGCTCAAATCCAATTGAGGTCGCAATGATGCTGCAGATCAAGCCCATACTTTCCGCATTGCGCCGCCACAAGGCCGGAGCCGTGTTGATCGCGCTGCAGACCGCGCTGACCCTGGCGATCGTCTGCAATGCGCTGTTCATTATCCAGCAGCGCGTCGCGCATCTTTCCGCACCCAGTGGCATTGACGAAGCGAACCTGTTGGTGATCGAAAACAACTGGGCGAGCAAGTTGAGCAAGGACGACGCCGATGCGCAGCAACGGGCGGACCTGATCGCGTTGCGCCAGCTTCCTGGTGTGCACAATGCCATCGCCAGCAATTCCTACCCCATGCGGGGAGGCGGCTGGGACCAGTTCATCACCTTGACGCCGGATCAGACCACGGCGATCGGCGATCCGGCGGTCTACCTCGGCGATGAACACTTTCTGGATACGCTCGGCATCAAGCTGATCGCGGGGCGCAACTTCCGTCCGGATGAGATCCATCCGATTGCCAATCGCGAGAATGTCATGCCTCCGGTGACGATCGTGACGAAGGCGCTGGCGGACAAGCTGTTTCCCGACGGCTCGGCGTTGGGCAAGTCGATCTATGCGATGAGCAGCACCCCCACGGTGATCGTCGGCATTGTTGATGTATTGCAGACACAGAGTCTGGAGAACTGGCAGATGCGCAATGCCTACCAGTCGCTGATCTGGCCGATGCGCCTGGTGGGGGATTCCTATTACATCCTGCGGGCCGAGCCCGGTCAGCTCGCCGCGGTTCGGCAGGCGGCTGTCAAGGCGCTTTACGCGCAGAATCGCATGCGCATCATCAACGACGACGGCGTGCTGGACTATGCCCAGATACGCCAGCAAGCGTATGACAGCGATCACGGCATGGCGGTGCTGATGGGCATCATCTGCGTGGTGTTGCTGGCGATCACCGCGGCCGGCATCGTGGGCCTCACCAGTTTCTGGGTCGGACAGCGGCGCAAGCAGATCGGCGTGCGGCGTGCGCTGGGTGCGACCAAGCGCGACATTCTCAGCTACTTCCTTACTGAAAACCTGCTTATCGGTATCGCAGGTGTGGTGATTGGTGCGTGCCTCGCCATTGGCATGAACCTGTGGATGGTGAGTCACTTCGAGATGGCGCGCCTGTCGTTGACGTATGTGCTCGCCGGCATCGTGTTGCTGCTGTTGCTGGGGCAGGGTGCGGTGCTGGCCCCTGCGGTGCGCGCCTCGCGCGTGTCGCCGGTCGAAGCGACGCGGTCGGTTTGACGGCCACCCATCGGGAGCAATGATGTTCGGTTATTACGTCCAATTGGGTGTGCGAAGCTTGAGGCGCAATCCGTGGTTGACGGCGCTGATGGTGATGGCGATCGGCTTCGGCGTAGCCGCGTCGATGATTACCTATTCGGTATTCCGGGCGGTTTCGGGCAATCCCATTCCGGAAAAGTCCGAACGTTTGCACGTGCCGCAACTGGACAATTGGGGGCCGCAGCATGCTCGTTCCCTTGGTGAGCCGCCCGAGGCGTTGACGTACACGGATGCCACGGCATTGTGGAAGGCGCATCAGGCCAGGATGCAGACGATTTTCTACGAGGTCACGCTCTCGGTCATTCCGGAGCATGGCGGTGGCTCGTTGCCGTTCAATGTCAGCGGCTATGCCGCGACGGGCGATTTCTTCCAGATGTTCGACGTGCCGTTTCTTTATGGCTCGAGTTGGAGTCGGGCGGACGACGAAGGGCATGCGGACGTCGCGGTCATCGGCCGCAGTCTCAACGAGCGCCTGTTCCAGGGCGCCAATAGCGTGGGCCGCGAGATCAATATGCGCGGCCATAGCTATCGCATCGTCGGTGTAACCGACCAATGGGATCCCAAGCCACGTTATTTCGACTTGTTCAGCATGTTTACGGTCAACGGTATGGGGGACGCGTCGGAGATCTACGTTCCTTTCAACAAAGCGATCGACCTGAAGATCGACACCGGTGGGCGCAATAGCTGCGGTGGCGCATCGAGCTTGAACGCCGGCTGGGATGGCTGGTTGCACGGCGAGTGCGTATGGATCTCGATGTGGGTGCAGCTCGATACGCCCACAGAAACGGAGCGCTATCGCGAGTACCTGCGCAACTATGCGGCACAGATGCAGCAATCGGGTCGCTTCGCATGGGCGCCGAACATACGCTTGCGCAATGTCACCGAATGGCTCGATTACGAAAAGGTCGTGCCGCCGGAGAGCCGTATCTCCCTGGTTGTTGCGTTGGGCTTTTTTGCCATCTGCCTGATCAACACGATTGGTCTGTTGCTGGCCAAGTTCATGCGGCGCGCCGCGGAAATCGGCGTGCGTCGGGCGCTCGGCGCATCGCGGCGCGAGGTTTACCTGCAGTTTCTGATCGAGGCCAGCACCGTCGGTCTGGCGGGTGGTGTGCTGGGGGTATTGCTGACCACCATCGGGATGTTCGGTGTCGGCCTGATCTTCGAGCCGCAGATTGCCAAGCTCGCGCATCTGGATGCCAGTCTGGTGCTCCTGACCATCGTGGTGGCGATGGCGGCCACGGTGCTCGCCGCCTTCTATCCGACCTGGAAGGCTGCGCAAGTGCAGCCGGCCTGGCAGCTGAAATCGAACTGAGGGCGACGAGACGATGCTACAGATTCGCCCCATTGTTACCGCGTTGCGTCGCCACAAGGCGGGCACGGTTCTTATCGCGCTGCAGATCGCCCTGACGCTTGCCATTGTCTGCAATGCCTTCTCGATCATTCAGCAGCGCCTGCAACATTTGTCGCAGCCCACTGGCATCGACGAAGCCAATATCATCGTGGTGCAGAATGAATGGGCGCGACCGATGAGCACCCAGCAGGTGGACGCGCAGGTCAATACCGATCTGGAAGCGTTGCGTCATCTCACCGGCGTGCGCAACGCGGCGATCTCCAACGCATACCCCCTGCGCGGCAACGGTTGGGACGATCGCATCATGCTGGAGCCCGATCAGCTCAAGCCGACGACGTCCACGGCGTTGTTCTTTTCGGACGAGCGTCTGCTCGATACCTTGGGTGTACATCTGATCGCCGGCCGTAATTTTCAGCCAAGCGAAATCAAGGCGATGGATGTGCGAGACCAGCTTTCGCCGCCATCGGCGATCGTCACCCAGGCGCTTGCCAGGCATCTGTTTCCTGATGGCTCCGCCTTGGGCAAGTCGATTTACTTTGGCGATGCGCATCCGGTTGTGATCGTCGGCATCGTCGATACTCTGCAGCCGCACAGCGTGGATCGCTGGGCTTCGGGGTTTGCCTCGCAAACCACGATCCTGCCCTGCCGTCTGCTGTCTGAATGGGGCAACTACTACCTGATCCGTACCGAGCCGGGGCAGATCGATGCGGTGGCCGCCAAGGTACGCCAGACGCTGTTCGCGCAGGACGCGATGCGGGTCATCAGCGACAAGGATGGCATCCAGAAATTTCCGGATATCCGTCAGGCAGCCTATGACCGCGACCGCGGTATGGCCGTGCTGATGGGCATCGTCTGCGTGGTGCTGCTGTCGATCACCGCCGCGGGCATCGTGGGCCTGACCAGTTTCTGGGTGGGACAACGGCGCAAGCAGATCGGCGTGCGCCGTGCGCTGGGCGCTACACGCGGCGACATCCTCAATTACTTCCTTACCGAGAACCTGCTTATCAGCAGCGGCGGCGCCCTGTTCGGCATCGTGCTCGCGGTGGGGCTGAATCTTTGGCTGGTGACCCGTTTCGAGATGCAGCGGCTCTCATTGGCCTATGTATTGATCGGCGTGGTGATGTTGCTGTTGTTGGGGCAGGGCTCGGTGCTGGCACCGGCCATGCGTGCATCGAAAGTACCGCCGGTCGAAGCGACGCGTTCGGTGTAGTCATTTTTCATACGGCTTGGGGGAAGGGCAGCATGTTCGGGTACTACCTTGATCTGGCGCTACATAGTCTTAAGCGCAACAAGGTGCTGACGGCCTTGATGGTGGTCGCGATCGCGCTTGGCATTGGCGCGAGCATGACGACGTTGACCGTGCTGCACGTGCTGTCGGGCGATCCGCTGCCTGGCAGCAGCGCCACCTTGTTCAATCCGCGCATCGATCCCTTTTCGATGGATGGCTACGAGCCGAACAAGCCACCGCCGGAACAGGTCACCTGGACCGACGGCATGAATCTGCTGCACGCGGCACGGGCGGATCGGCAGGCGCTGATGACCGGCGGCGCCGTGCCGATCCAGCCCACGCAGTCGAGCATCGACCCGTTTTATACCGATGCGCGCTATACCACGGCCGACTTCTTTCCCATGTTCAGCGTGCCGTTTCTGTACGGACGCGGCTGGAATGCCAGCGACGACGATGGCAAGGCGCGGGTGGTGGTGATTTCCAAATTGCTCAACGACAAGTTGTTCGAAGGCAAGGACAGTACTGGCCAGACGCTGCGCATGAAGGACACCTCGTTCCAGATCGTCGGCGTGCTGGGCGACTGGCGCGTCAACCCGCATTTCTATGACCTGAATATCGGCGACTACGCCGAAGCCGAAGATGTCTTCATGCCGCTGTCGACGTCGCGCGACATGAAGCTTCCCTTGAACGGCTCCACCGATTGCTGGGGTTCGGGCGGTGATCCCGAGCACGCCGAGAACACGCCTTGTGTGTGGCTGCAGTTCTGGGTGCAGATCGTCGACCCGGCCAAGATCGAAGCGTACAAGACGTTCTTGACCCATTACTCGCAGGAGCAGAAAACCCTTGGCCGTTTCGAGCGTGAGCCGAATGTGGCCTTGCTCGATGTCATGCAATGGCTGGATTACAAGAAGGTCGTACCCAGCGACGTGCGTCTGCAAACGTGGCTGGCGCTTGGCTTCCTTCTGGTCTGCCTCGTCAACACCGTCGGTTTGATGCTGGCCAAGTTTCTGCGCCGGTCGGGCGAGCTTGGCGTGCGACGTGCTCTGGGGGCCTCCCGTCGCGACGTGTTCATGCAGTTGCTGATCGAGGCCGGAGTCATTGGCCTGGCAGGCGGCATGGGGGGGCTGATGCTCGCCTATACCGGCTTGTGGCTGGTGCGTCGGCAACCGTCCAGCTACGCCTCGCTCGCGCATCTGGATATGACCATGCTCCTTTCCACGTTCCTGCTCGCCCTGATCAGTACGCTTTGTGCCGGCCTGTTGCCGGCCTGGCGTGCCTGCCAGATCACTCCCGCGTTGCAACTGAAGAGTCAGTGAGAGCCGATATGGAAATTCTTCCCATCCTTTCGACGTTGCGCCGCCACAAGATCACCGCGGCGCTGCTGATACTGGAGATCGCATTGACGTGCGCGATCGTCTGCAACGCCGTGTTCCTGATCACCCAGCGCATCGACCGCATGAACATGCCTAGCGGCGTGGCGGAGAAGGAGCTGGTGCGTATCCGCTTTGCCAGCATCGGCGCCAACGACGACAAATACGCTCGTGACCAGGAAGACCTGCAGCTGTTGCGGCAGATTCCCGGAGTCACCCAGGTCGCTTCGGTCAATCAGGTGCCGTTCGGCAACTCGTCCAATAACAGCGGCGTCAAGATCGATCCCGATCAGAAGAAGTCCACCATCAACGCAACCAACTACTACGGCGTGAATCTTGCCGAAACCTTGGGTACGCAGCTGGTCGCCGGGCGCAATCTTCGTCCGGACGAATACGTCGACATGAAGACGATCATGGCCGCGCTGCAGACCAAGGACGACAAGGTCATGCCCAAGACCGTGGTGATCACCCAGGCCATGGCGAATCGCTTGTGGCCCGGGCAGAATCCGCTGGGGAAGCCAATCTATCTCGACCAGACGCCGCTCTATGTCGTCGGCGTCGTCAAGGACCTGGTGCGTCCGTCGATCTGGGACGACTCGATCGCGAAGTACAGCATGATCCTGCCCGCGCGTGTTGCCGAGGGTCAGTATCTGATTCGTACGTCGCCGCAGGATCGCGACCGCGTACTCAAGACAGCGCTGGAAAAGCTCAAGGCGGCCGATCCACATCGCGTGGTATTGAGCAAGCAGGTCTGGGAAGACGTTCGTACGCGTTTCTTCGAGGACGATCGCGCGATGACCGGTCTCCTTGCCGGCGTGTGCGTCGCGTTGCTGGTTGTTACCGCGTTGGGCATTGTCGGCCTGGGCAGTTTCTGGGTGGCACAACGCCGCCGTCAGATCGGCGTGCGTCGCGCACTCGGTGCCACGCGCGGCAATATCCTGCGCTACTTTCAGACGGAAAATTTTCTGCTGGCCACGATAGGCATCGTTCTGGGCATGGCGCTGGCGTACGGCATCAACTTGTTCTTGATGGTGCATTACGAGCTGCCGCGATTGCCCGGATCCTATTTCCCGATCGGTGCCATCGCCTTGTGGGCGGTAGGACAGATTGCCGTTCTGGGGCCGGCCATGCGCGCGGCAGCCGTGCCGCCCGTGGTGGCGACGCGGGCGGCTTAACTGTTTTCGTGAGTAGGTCATCGTTGTAGGAGCGACTTCAGGGAACCTCTAAAGCCTTTCCTATTCGTCATTCCGGCGAAGGCCGGAATCCATTCCTCAGTGCAGATGCTTGCCACACGCTACCTGACAAGCGACAACTGAGGAATGGATGACCAGCTTCGCTGTTGAAAAGCGCCTCCGGCCTTCGCCGGGATGACGATGAAAACTGAGGTTATTTGAGGTTCCTTTTACCCGCGACAGGCCGTGACGTAACCATCGGTCGCGGCTGAAGTCGCTCCTAAAAAAACCAGGCGAGTTTATCGAGGTCCCCTGATGTTCGGTTATTACCTGGATCTGGCACTGCGCAGCTTGAAGCGCAACCGCGTGCTGACCGCGCTGATGGTGATTGCCATCGCGGTCGGCATCGGTACGAGCATGACCACGTTGACGGTCATGTATCTGTTGTCGGGCGATCCGCTGCCTGGACGCAGCGAGCACATCTTCTATCCGCAGCTCGACGCCGAAACCGGCAAGGGGATGGTGCGCAGCCGTCCGGCCGATCTGCTCGATTACACCAGTGCCAGGGATCTATGGAGTAGCGGCAAGGCCGATCGCCAGACGATGACGGCCGAGGCGCTGGTAAAGATTCAGCCGGTCGAGGCCGGTCGACATCCGTCGATGATCGACACGTTGACCACGACCAGCGCCTTCTTTTCGATGTTCAACGTACCGTTTCGCTATGGCGGCCCCTGGCAGCCGGCCGATGACGAGGCGCGTTCGCGAACGGTAGTCATCAGCGAACGCCTCAATCAACAACTGTTTGCCGGCGCAAACAGTGTCGGTCGCACGCTGCGTGTCGATGGCAACGATTTACGGATCGTCGGCGTGCTCGATCATTGGCGCCCGTCGCCGCGGTTCTATATGGTCGTGGGTGGGCATGGTGCCAGCGACACCAGCGATCTCTACAAGCCGCCGCATGATCTCATGCTGCCGTTGTCGACCGCGCTGGATCTGCATTCGCAGTTCAGCTGGTTCAGTTGCTGGGGTGATGTCGATCCCAAGAACATGGCGGCGGCGGCTTGTGAATGGGTGGGGCTATGGGTGCAGCTGGATACGCCGGCCACGCGTTCGGCGTACCGGGACTATCTACGCGACTACGATGCGCAGCAACGTAGCCTGGGCCGTTTCGATCACCCGCCCAACATTCGCATGATGTCGCTGATGCAATGGCTGGACTTCAATCAGGTGGTGCCCAAGGACGTGCAATTGCAGACCTGGCTGGCCTTTGGCTTTCTGGTCATCTGTCTGTGCAATACCGTGGGTCTGCTGCTGGTGAAGTTCCTCGGGCGCAGCGGTGAGATCGGCGTGCGTCGCGCCATGGGCGCTTCGCGAAGCGACATCTTCATGCAGTGTCTGGTGGAGGCTGGCACCGTAGGCATGTTGGGGGGTGTCGGTGGCCTGCTGCTCGCATGGTTCGGACTTTGGCTGGTCCGTCAGCAGAAGGTAGCGTACGCCGATCTGGCACAGCTCGATCCGATGCTGCTGCTGATCACCGTGGCGATGGCCATCCTGGCGAGCCTGCTTGCCGGCCTGCTTCCGGCGGTGCGTGCAAGCCGTGTCCCGCCCGCTCTTCAGATCAAGGTGAGCTGAGCCATGCGTATGGATATCCGTCACGTCGCCGCTGCGCTGCGCCGCCATCGCATGGCAACCCTGTTGATCGGCCTGCAGATCGCGCTTGCATGCGCGGTACTGTGCAATGCGCTCTTTCTGCTCAGCAATCGCCTGCAATTGATGAGCATGGCCTCGGGAGTGGACGAGTCGCACCTGGTGGCGCTGTCGTTGCAGGGTACGGGCAATGACCTGGGGCGCGATACCTTGCTGCGTATCAAGCAGGGCTTGCGTGGGATCGCTGGCGTCGAATCGGTAAGCATGACCAATGCCGTGCCTTTCACCCAGCAGGCGGGCGAGATCGGTTTTCGAAGCGTTCTCGATGACCCTCAATACAATCAGCAAGGTCATTTCTACGTCGCCGACAATGACTTCGTCCGGACCGTCGGTGTGCATCTGGCCGACGGTCGCTGGCTGGGCGACGACGAAGCGGCCAACTCGACATCGTTCCTGCCCTCATCGCCATCGATCCTGATGTCGCGTTCCTACGCGCAGCACATCTGGCCGGGGCAGCCCTCACTGGGACAGGTGCTCTTTGCCGACGGCGCGCAACGCCGCGTGGTGGGATTGATCGAGGACCTCGCACGGCCCAACCCCGAGCCGCTGATATTGCATAACACGGTACTGATCACCGGCAGCAATGTCCTCGGGCAGGTATTCGTACTGCGTACCGATCCGCTCTCGCGAGACCGGGTCTTGCGTCAGGCCCTCGACGCAGTGGCGCGTATCGCACCGGATGTCGTGGTCGACCTGGATTATTCGGGCACGCTCAGCGAATTGCGTGATCGCTATTTCGCTTCCAATCGGGCCATGGCTGCCATGCTTTGCGGGATCATCGCCGCCATGCTGCTGGTGACCGCACTGGGTATTGTCGGGCTGGCCAGTTTCTGGGTGCAGCAACGGCGGCGTCAGATCGGCATCCGCCGCGCCATCGGTGCTCGCCGCAGCGATATCCTCAGCTATTTCCAGACCGAAAACTTTCTCATCGTCAGCGGCGGTATCGCACTGGGCATGGTGATGGCCTTTGCGCTCAATATCGTCCTAATGAAGCTCTACGAAGTACCGCGCCTGCCATTGGCCTATCTGCCCTGGGGCGCCGTGGTGCTTTGGGTGCTTGGCCAACTGGCCGTACTCGGGCCTGCGCTGCGGGCGGCAAGGGTGCCACCCGTGGTGGCTACCCGCTCTGTATGATCATGGAGTAAAGCCGGCCGCTGGCGCGGCCTGGAAAGGGTGAAGAGTAAAGAGGAAGAGCGAGAGCGTTTCGTCTCATGCATTTCCCCTTTACTCTTCCCAGGTCGCGCCAGCGACCGGCCTCACAGGCTGCGAAAGCAGCCGGCCTAACTCATCCATGACCAAAGTCATGGCAACCTTTTGGCATGGAGCTGCATCCATGTCGGCATGTGTAGACGAAAAATGCGAACTGTCCTGATCATCGATGACAACCCCACCGTCGGCGAAGCGCTGTCGCTGGCCTTGTCGCTGCACGAAATCCGGCCGCTGGTGGCGCTGACCCAGGAGCAGGGGTTGGAGATGCTGGAGCGCGAGCGGATCGACGTGGTGATCCAGGACATGAATTTCACCGCCGATACGACCTCGGGCGAGGAAGGCGTGGCGCTGTTCCGTGCAATCCGCCAGCGCCATACCGATCTGCCGGTCATCCTGCTGACCGCATGGACACACCTGGAGACGGCCGTCGAGCTGGTAAAGGCCGGTGCCGCCGACTACATGGCCAAGCCCTGGGACGATGCCAAGCTGCTGGCGACGGTGGAGAACCTGCTGGAGCTATCGGAGTCGACCCGTGAGGTAAGCCGCGCACGCAACGAACGGCGCAAGCGCCGTGAAGACCTGCAGCGCCGCTACGATCTGGATAATCTGGTCTTTGCGTCCGAGTCGATGGCACGCACGCTGGACCTGGCCTGTCAGGTCGCGCGCTCGGAAGTGCCCGTGCTGATCACCGGCCCCAATGGCGCGGGCAAGGAGCGGATCGCGGCGATCGTGCATGCGAACTCGCCGGCCAAGCGTGGTGCGTTCATCGCGGTCAATTGCGGCGCCCTGCCAGGGGAACTGATCGAAGCCGAACTCTTCGGTGCCGACGCCGGCGCCTATACCGGTGCGAACAAGGCGCGCGAAGGCCGCTTCGAGCTGGCCGATGGCGGCACCTTGTTCCTGGACGAGATCGGCAACTTGCCGTTGTCAGGCCAGGTGAAGCTGTTGCGTGTACTGGAAACGGGCCAGTTCGAGCGCCTGGGCTCAGGTCGTACGCGCCAGGTCAAGGTACGCGTGCTCAGTGCGACCAACGCCGACCTCAAGGCGATGATTCGCGCCGGTACGTTCCGCGAGGATCTCTACTACCGCCTCAATGTGATCGAAGTAAACCTGCCCCCGCTGGCCGAGCGCGTCGACGATATCCTGCCGCTGGCCGAGCATTTCCTCGGTGGTCGCGCGGAGCTCAGTGATGCCGCACGCGACGCGTTGTTGAACTATGCGTGGCCGGGGAACGTGCGCGAACTCAAGAACGCGATCGAGCGCGCATCGCTGCTTGCCTCCGGTGGCCGCATCGCACCCGAACAACTCAACCTGCCGCAACAGGCGGCGGCCGCCGCGCGTAACCTGGACGAGCCCAGCCGTGAGGCCGTCGAGGCCGCTCTGGGCAAGGCCGACGGTGTCGTTAGCCGTGCCGCCCAGGCGCTGGGACTATCCCGTCAGGCGCTGTATCGACGGATGGAGCGTTACGGTCTGGCGACGCAGACCTGAGCCCGGCTTCTGGCCTATGCGACGCCTTGGGCTTGGTTCTAAGATCGGGCATCCGTGACAACTCAAGGGAGCCCTGACATGCGTCGTTCATTCGTGTTGATCGCTTCGGTCGTGCTCGCGCTGGCTGCCCAGGCGGCAGGCGCGCAGTCCGCCACGCAGGCCAGCGATAGCTGGAGCAAGCCGGCCAGCGCCAGCACCGTCAAGTACGGCGACAGCAATCGTGCCGGTGACTCGCAGCAGAATGGCCACTTCAAGTTCAAGGACAGCCGTCCTCACGTCACGGACACCGCGCGTCCGGATCCCAATCGTCCCAAGGCGATCAACGACAACAGCGTGTTTGGCGACAACGAACGCCCGGCGGCCAATTGCGCGGCCGATCCGCGAAATTCCAAATGCCACTAAGCAGGTCGCGCGCATGAAGGGGGCGGCATGGCGCGTAGTCTGAGTCTGCAGCTGCGGCTGACCGTATTGCTTGTGGTGGTCGGTATCGCCGGTGCATTGATCTACACCGGCGTAACCCAATGGCCGCTGCCGCAGCTGATTGTGTGGATGAAAAAAGACCTGTCGCTGGTGGTGCCAATGCCTACCGGTCCGTACAGCGGCTTCATCGTTACCCTGATCGTTCTGTTGCCCTTGTCGCTGTGGCTCGGGCATCTGGTGATGTCGCCGGTCAACCGCATGTTGCGGGCATTGGAGGGTGCGGTAGCGAGTTATCGTGACGGCGATTTCAGTTTTTCGATCGCCGCCGATCGTCGCGATGAGCTGGGCGACTTGATCCGCATGCACAACGCGCTTGGCCAGACGTTGCGCGAGCAACGCCAGAATCTGGCGCAGCGCGAGCTGTTGCTCGACACCGTCGTGCAGAACACACCCGTTGCATTGGTGCTCAGCGATGCGAGCAGCCGCGTGGTGTATGCAAATATCGCCGCGCGGCATCTCTTCAACGATGGCAAATCGCTGCAAGGCCTGGACTTTGCCGAACTGCTGCAAAGCACGCCTGAAACGCTGCGTCGTGCCGCGCTCAGCGGTGAAGATGCCTTGTTGACCGTCGAGATGGACGGCAGCGAAGAAACCTTCCATCTATCGCAACGCAACTTCCGCTTGCAGGGACGACCGCATCGCCTGCAATTGTTTCGCCGCATGACCCGCGAACTCTCGCGCCAGGAAGTGGCGACCTGGAAGCGCGTGATTCGTGTGATCAGTCATGAATTGAACAATTCGCTCGCACCGATTTCTTCGCTCTCCCATTCGGGTGCGGAACTGGCGCGGCGCGGCGACACCGAACGTCTGCCCGGCGTATTTGCCACCATTGGCGAGCGTGCTCGTCATTTGCACGGTTTTATTGCCGGCTATGCGAGTTTCGCCAAGCTGCCTGCGCCACAGGCGACGAAGATCGAATGGCCGCAGTTTTTGCAGGGCCTGGCCTTACATTGCCAGTTCCGCTTGGTCGGCAAGGTGCCCGAACAGCCAGGCTGGTTCGACGCGGCACAGATCGAGCAGGTCCTGATCAACCTGATCAAGAATGCGCACGAATCAGGCAGTGCCGATGACGAAGTGACTTTGTCGCTGGCGCTGATCGGCCATGAGCTCCGTATCGAAGTGGCCGACCATGGTCCGGGCATGACGGAAATCGTGCTTGCCCAGGCCTTGTTACCGTTTTATTCGACGAAACGATCGGGTACCGGCTTGGGCTTGGCGCTCGCGCGTGAGATTGCCGAGGCGCATGGCGGACGGATTGCCTTGGCCAATCGGGATGAAGGTGGGCTGCGGGTGACGCTGTTGTTGCCGCTTATGCTGGTTTGAGTTTTTCCGCTCCGCCGGACGATCTCCTTACCAACGCTTAACCCGCCGCACCCCCACACCTCGCCTATACTCCGCTCCAATCGTCGAAAGGAGTCGTACCATGGGTCAGATTTTTGCGCTGATTGTCGTTATCGTCGCTGTCGTCGTCCTGGCCAAGCTGGTGCGTATCGTGCCGCAGGGCTACGAATGGACAGTAGAACAGTTCGGCAAGTACACCCGCACGTTGTCGCCGGGTCTGCATTTCCTGCTGCCGTTCGTGTACGGCATCGGGCGCAAGATGAACATGATGGAGCAGGTACTCGACGTGCCCAGCCAGGACGTCATCACCAAGGACAACGCGGTGGTGCGTGTCGATGGCGTGGTGTTTTATCAGGTGCTGGATGCGGCCAAGGCGGCATACGAAGTCTCCAACCTGGAGCAGGCCGCGCTCGCGTTGATCATGACCAATATCCGTACCGTGCTCGGTTCGATGGATCTGGACGAATCGCTGAGTCAGCGCGATGCGATCAATGCCAAGCTCCTGACCGTGGTCGACGAAGCCACACATCCCTGGGGCGTCAAGGTCAACCGCATCGAGATCAAGGACATCGCGCCGCCACGAGACCTGGTCGATTCGATGGCACGACAGATGAAAGCCGAGCGCGAGAAGCGCGCGAATATTCTTGAAGCGGAAGGTTTCCGCCAGGCGGCCGTGCTCAAGGCCGATGGCGAAAAGCAGTCGGCCATTCTTGCCGCGGACGGCAAGAAGGAAGCCGCGTTCCGCGAAGCCGAGGCACGTATCCGCCTGGCCGAGGCCGAAGCCCAGGCGACCAAGCTGGTGTCCGAAGCGATCGCCAACGGTAACGTCAACGCGCTCAATTATTTCGTCGCCAACAAGTACGTCGAAGCCTTGAAGGAAATGGCAAACTCGCCGAACCAGAAGATGCTGATGTTGCCGATGGAAGCGACGGGCATTTTGGGTTCGCTTGCCGGTATCGCCGAACTGGCGAAAGAATCGCTCGGGCAGCAGCAGGAGACCCTCGCTGCAAACCGCCGTACGCCACCGCCGGTCAATCGCTAAGCGATCCAAGGAGAGGGGCATGTTCGCAAACGTCGCCTTGCACTACCTCTGGTGGATTCTCGCCTTGATCCTGATCGCGATCGAGGTGGTGCTGCCCGGGTATTTCATGTTGTGGATCGGCATCGCCGCCGCGGCTACCGGTGTCGTGGTGCTGGTGTTGCCGGATATGTCGATGCTGGCTCAGGCGGTCGCGTTTGCGGTGCTGGCGTTCGCGTCCTGCGCGGTCTACTGGTATGCGTTGCGCCCCAGGTTGCAGCGTAGCGAGCCGGGCGACGAGCGGCTCAACCGCCGTGGCGAGCAGTTGATCGGGCGGCGCTATGTGTTGATCGAAGCCATCGTCAACGGCCGCGGCAAGGCGCGTGTGGGCGACGGACAATGGCTGGTCAGCGGACCGGATCTTCCGCTTGGCACGACCGTCGAGGTGGTCGACGTGGACGGTACGACGTTGAAGGTCAGAGCGGCGTCGTGACATGGTTGGTCGCGGTGGGCACTCCGCATCGCGAATTACCGGTGTTCAAGCTGCGTGCTTCCGGGTAAGAATGCGGCCATGCACCGTATTCCTTCTCCCATCCATGTGCCCTGGCGCGCCGCACCGCCGCAGGCTTTCCGACCTTCGTTCGAGGGTACCGAGCTCAAGACGCGGATTGTCTTCATCATGGAGCTGGCGCGCCAGCTGCATCAGTACGGCACCTCCGCGCCGCGCCTTGAGATGGCCATTTCCGGCGTGTCGCAGCGTTTCGGCCTGCAGGCGGATATCTGGTCCAGTCCGACGGCGATCATCGTTTCGTTTGCCGAGCTTTCGCAGGGCGACGAAGCGATTGCCCAGGTAACGCAGGTGATGCGCCTGTCGCCGGGCGATGTCAATCTCGGGCGCCTGTGCGAAGCCGATACCATCGCCGATCGTGTTACCGACGGCGAGCTGGATATGCGCGAAGGCTTCCGTCTGCTGCGTCAGCTCGGCAAGCCGGATACCCGTCAGGCGCAGGCCAGCGTGATTGCGACCTACGGTCTTGCCGCGGCCAGCGTGGTGGCGCTGCTGTTGCACTGTGCCTGGACGGATCTGGTCACCGCCGGGGTGATCGGGCTGATCATCGGCTGGATCATGGTCTCGTCCGCAACACGGCCTCGGCTGGCCATCGCCAGTGAAGCGATCAGCGCGCTGGTAGCCACCACGGTGGCGATCACGGTCAGTGCGTATATCGTGCCGTTGGCGCTCAAGTCGGTGATCCTTGCCAGCCTGATCGTGCTGGTGCCCGGGATGGCCTTGACCACGGCGGTACGCGAAATCTCCAGTCAGCACCTCGTGGCCGGCATGGCGCGCATGGGTGGTGCGATCTCCACCTTGCTCAAGCTCACCTTCGGCACAGTGGCCGCTACCCAGCTTTGCGAGGCGCTAGGCATTCACGCGCGCGATTTCGCGCAGACGCCGCTGCCGTCCTGGACCGAGGCGGTGGCCCTGATCGTGGGTGCGTTTGCCTGGGCGATTGCGTTTCGCGCTGCGCGTCGCGACTGGCTCACCGTGATGGGTGCGGTCATTCTTGGCTATCTCGCCACGCGTTGGGGCGGTCAGATCGCCGGCTCGCTGCCCAAGGCTCCGTTCGGTGTTTTCCTGGGCGGTTTTTTGCTTAGCGCGCTGGCGAATGCCTATGCGCGGTATATGCATCGTCCCGGGTCGGTGATTCGGGAGCCTGGCATTATCTTGCTGGTTCCCGGCAGCGTGGGCTTTCGTAGCGTTTCCTATCTGCTCGAACGCGATACCGAGCTGGGCATGGATACAGGATTGCTGCTGGTGACGCTGCTGGTTTCGCTCGTGGCCGGCCTGCTCTTTGGCGATCTGCTGGTTTCACCGCGCCGATCGTTGTAGCAAAGCGCAACACCTAAGCGACACCTACAAAAAAGGCGGCGCGTGCCGACTGCGCGGTCAAATGTATTTTGCTGTTATTCGCTTACCCACACGGACTCGTACGAGTCAAGGAGCGAATATGAGCGATAAACCCGAAAACACAGGAATCCATTCCCTTTCGCGGCGCCGTGCGATGAAAACGAGCCTGCTGGCCGGCGGCGCACTCGTATCGGGCGGCCTTCTGGCACAGGGACGGCGTATGGTGCCGACGCCGGAGGAGATCATGGGTCCCTATTATCCAGTGCTGAAGCCGCTGGATCGGGACGCGGACCTGACCCGTATTGCCGGGCGGCATGGCATGGCATTGGGACAGGTGATCGAACTCAGCGGCCGCGTTCTCGATGGTGACGGCAAGCCGGTGGTCAATGCAAAAATCGAGCTGTGGCAGGCTAATGTGCATGGCCGCTACGATCATCCCAGCGATCCCAATACGACCGCCCCCTTGGATCCCTGTTTTCAGGGCTATTCCACACAAAAGACCGATGCATGGGGGCGTTACCGGTTCCGTACGATCAAACCCGGCGCATATCCGGCCACGCCGGATTGGACGCGTACGCCGCATATTCATTTCGACGTTTCCGGTCGCGCGGATCGCCTCGTCACCCAGCTCTATTTCGCGGGCGAAGTGTTGAACGACAGCGATTTATTGTTTCAGGCGCTGAGCGAAGACGATCGGCGACGGGTGTTGGTGCAATTACAACCGGTGCCCGGTACTGAAAAGCTGGCGGGCGAATGGGACATCATTCTCAATCACGGCTAGCCTCGACAGCCATAAAAAAACGCCGGCACGATGGCCGGCGTTTTTTTGCAGGGCGTCTAAACACTAACCGTCAGATCAGCAGGCTCTTTTCCGACTTACCGGCCTTCAGGGCATCGTTGAACCAGCGCGGGCGCTTGCCGCGGCCGGACCAGGTCTGCTCCGGGTTGGCGGGGTTCTTGTACTTCGGTGCGACGGTGCCGCCCGAACGGCGCTTGCCGGGTACCTTGGTACCGAAAATATCGTCGAACGAATAACCTTCGGCCTTGATCAATGCATGGATTTTCTCACGCAGTTTGCCGACCTTTTCCTTGCGTAGTTCGTTCTGGCGAACCTGAGCCTTGGTGATGAGATCATTCAGCTGTGTGTGATTGAGACTCTTGAGGTCTACGGCCATGGGTATAACTCCCGGGTGAGTGAGTGATTAACGGCTTTTTTGATTTATTTGTTTTGTAGCAATTGGCGTCCCAATTGCGGGATCGATTTTCCCCGAACCCCTACCCGATTGTAAAGTCGGGTTGCAAGAGGGCTGGGTACTACCAAAGGTGTAATTGTCAGATATGCCCCGAATGTGCTGTAAGGGTTTTGCTCGATTATTGTCGAGGGCAGAATGACGCATGCAAAAAAGGCCGCGAGAGGCGGCCTTTTTTGCATGCGTTTAAATGGCGAATATTCTTTAATCCGCCATGGCGGCTGGGTTATTGCCCCAGCAGGGCCAGAAGGTCATCTTGAGTAAGGTTACGCGCTTCGCTTTCATGGCGGGCGCGATATTCCAGGGTGCCGGCGGCCAGGCCACGTTCGCTGACGACGACGCGGTGCGGAATACCGATCAATTCCATATCGGCAAACATGGCGCCAGGGCGCAAGCCACGATCGTCCAGCACCGTATCGATGCCCAAGTCATTGAGTTGCTTATAAAGAGACTCGGCGGCCTCGGCGATATCCGGGGCATTTTTGGGGTTGATTACGCAAACGGCGACGCGCCACGGCGCCATCGCTTCGGGCCAGATCATGCCGGCGTCGTCATGGCGCTGCTCGATCGCGGCGGCCACGATGCGGCTGACGCCGATGCCATAGCAGCCCATGAACATCACCTGCGGCTTGCCCTGATCGTCCAGTACGGTGGCCTTCAAGGCCTCGGCGTACTTCTGGCCCAGCTGGAATACGTGGCCAACCTCGATACCGCGCGCAATGCGCAAGGTGCCCTTGCCATCGGGCGACGGGTCGCCGGCAACGACCTGGCGCAGGTCTTCGATGCGGGTGATGCGCGCATCGCGCTCCCAGTTGGCGCCGCTGTAGTGCTTGTCGTTGGCATTGCCGCCGCAGATGAAGTCAACCAGGACCGCGGCGCTGCGGTCGACGATCACCGGGATCGACTCGGGCAGGCCGACCGGGCCGATAAAGCCCGGGCGGGTCTGGGTAGCGGCGAGGATTTCCTCTTCGCTGGCCAGTACGGATTCGTCTGGCAGTTCGGCCAGCTTGGCGGCCTTGACGTCGTTGATGTCGTGGTCGCCACGCAGGCACAACGCCACCAGGCCGTCCTTGCCGCGGACCAGGATGGTCTTGAGTACGCGATCGGCAGGGACGCCGAAATGCCGGGTCACGTCCTCGACGCTGCGCACGGCCGGCGTGTCCACCAGCTGCAGCTCGGCGCTGGCAGCCGGGCGGCCTTGTGCCGGTGCGAGGGCTTCAGCCTTCTCGATATTGGCGGCGTAGTCGGATTGGTCGGAAAACGCGATCGCGTCCTCGCCCGAATCGGCCAGCACCTGAAACTCATGGCTCGCATTACCGCCGATGGCCCCGGTATCGGCCTGCACGGCGCGGAAGGTCAGGCCCAGGCGGGTGAAAATGCGCGAATAGGCCTGGTACATCACCTCGTAGGTAGCGGCCAGCGAGCCGGCGTCCAGATGGAAGGAATAGGCATCCTTCATAAGGAATTCGCGCGCACGCATGACGCCGAAACGCGGGCGTATCTCGTCACGGAACTTGGTCTGGATCTGATAGAAATTGAGTGGCAGCTGCTTGTAGCTCTTGAGCTCATTGCGCGCGAAATCGGTGATCACCTCTTCGTGCGTCGGGCCGTAGCAGAATTCCTGCTCCTTACGGTCCTTGATCTTCAGTAGCTGTCCGCCGAATTTCTGCCAGCGCCCGGTTTCTTCCCACAATTCCTTGGGTTGCACCGAGGGCATCAGCATCTCGATCGCGCCGGCGCGGTTCATTTCCTCGCGCACGATGCCCTCGACCTTGCGCAGCACGCGCAGGCCCAGCGGGCTCCACGTATACAGCCCCGAGGCCAGTTTGCGGATCATGCCGGCTCGCAGCATCAGCCGATGGCTGGCGATTTCTGCGTCGGCGGGGACTTCCTTGACGGTGGCCAGGTGGAATTGGCTGAGGCGCATGCGAGCGGATCCGGCGTGTAAAAGAGCCAATTATAGCCCGGTATAGCCCACACCCGGCCGGCGACTGTGCGCACTGGCCGGGATCGATACGGGTTTACTTACCGCTGCAATATTGCTGGTACTGAGATTGAGCGATGTTCATCTGGCTCCTGCGCTGGTCCTCATCGACCGTTTTCTGCTGGCCGTCCTGCTGAATCACCAGCGGGCCATCACCCTTGAGCATGTCCAGATTGGTTTTCAGCGTGCCGCAGAATTTCGCGCGATTGGCCGGGGTATCGGCCACCGGCTGGGCCGCCGCGGTCGCGGCGCTGGCCGGCTTCGCGGCGGCAGGCTGCGCCAGGGGTTCGGAGCTGCCGGTAGTCGTCATGCGCTGATATTTGGTGCCGGTCGGCGGCGGCGTCTCGGAGTAATGCACCGTACCGGCGCTGTCGGTCCACTTATAGGCCTGGGCGAAAACCTGGGGCGCGAGCAACAGCAACGCGGCGGCGAGGAGCGGACGGCGCATGAATATCTCCGGACGGGATGAATGCGCCGTAGTTAACACCCCGGATGGCCCCGGACTCAAGCCAACATGGAACCTGAGTGCGATCAGGCTCTAAACTTCGGGTATTCCGTCACGGATCGATTCATGAGCGATAGCACACCCGTTCGCACGCCACGGCACCGGGGCATCTACCTGCTGCCGAACCTGTTCACCACCGGCGCGATGTTCGCCGGGTTCTACGCGATCGTGACCAGCATAGGCGGCAACTACAGCGAAGCGGCCATCGCCGTCTTTATCGCTGCGCTGCTGGACGGCATGGATGGGCGTGTCGCACGCGCCACCGGGACGCAGAGCGAGTTCGGCGTGCAGTACGACTCGCTGTCGGATCTGATCAGTTTTGGCTTGGCGCCCTCGCTGGTGATGTACACCTGGTCGCTGTCGTCGCTGAAGGACTTTGGCCCGACCTGGGGCAAGATCGGCTGGGCGGCCGCCTTTATCTATGCCGCGTGCGCGGCGCTGCGTCTGGCGCGCTTCAACACCCAGGTCAAGGTGATCGACAAGCGTTATTTCCAGGGCCTGGCCAGCCCGGCCGCGGCGGCGGTCTGCATGGCCTTTGTGTGGAGCATGGACAAGTTCGGCGTTGCCGGCAGCGACGTTTCCTCGGTCACCTTGCCCATGGCGGTGATCATCGGCCTGTTGATGGTCAGCCGGTTCCGCTATTTCAGCTTCAAGTCGTTGCCGACCGGCGAGGGCGGCCGGGTGCCGTTCCTGTGGATGATCGCGGGCGTGCTCGTGCTGATTCCGTTTTTTGTCGATCCGCCGCGTGTTCTGTTCGTGGTATTCCTGCTTTATGCGCTCTCGGGTCCCGTGTTCACGCTCTGGGGCGTGGCCACACGCCGTCGCCGCCGGAATGTCGGATGAGTATTTCCACGCTTTCGCATGATCCGCATCGCGCACGTCTGCTGCGCGCGCTCGGCGTGACGCCATGGGTCCGTCGCCAGCCTTTTGCGGACCCGATACCGGCCGTGTTCGATACGAACGAAGCCGTGGCCGAGCTGCAGGGAACACCAGGCGACAGCATCGTGGTTTTGCCGGCCGGCTGTCCGGTCGCGCTGCTCGACCTGCTGGGGCGGGCATTCAGTGCCTACGGTCCGTCGCTGGCGCGTGCGGCACGCATCGAAGTCGGTGTGGACGGGCAACTGGGGCATGTTCCCGAAGCGCGCGCCTATCTGGTCTTCGGTCAGGCCCAGGCGCACGCGTTGGGGCGGGTCTTGCCTGCGGCGGTATTGAATCGCGCGCAGATCGTGCTGGCCGATGAGCCGCACGAGATTCGCGCCAATGGCGCGGGCAAGCGTCGCCTGTGGAACGCGTTGCGCGGCCTGCGTCGCGCGCTCGCGAGTGGAGGCATGGCGTGATGGTTGCGGTGGCACGCCCCCAGTCGCAGGTGCGCGCCATGCGTCGCGAGGATCTCGCGGCGGTTGCTGCGTTGGAGAGTGCTTCCTATGACTTTCCCTGGTCCCCGGGCATCTTTGGCGACTGCCTGAAGGCCGGTCACCCATGCTGGGTGATGTGCATCGAGGATGAGGTCGTTGGCTACGGCATTCTTTCCGTGGGGGCGGGCGAGGCGCACATCTTGAACGTGTGTATTGGTCAGTCGTATCGCGGGTTGGGTCTGGGGCGGCATTTGATGCGTCGCCTGATCGACGTGGCGCGTTGGCATGCGGCTGAGCGTGTCTTTCTTGAGGTGCGGCCGTCGAATCCGGTGGCGCAGGCGTTGTATCGCTCGATGGGGTTCAATGAGATCGGGCAGCGGCCGAAGTATTACCCGGCTCGGCAGGGGCGGGAGGATGCCATTGTGATGGCGTTGGATTTGGTGGCTGGGAAGGAGTGAGTGGTTCGCTTCCTTCTCCTCATGCCGTAAGTTGCCGCAAGTTTTCCTACATCGTCATTCCGGCGTAGGCCGGAACCCAGTGGCGTCAGTGCTCGGTTCTTGCCTATGTGTTCGGGCGATCTGGCCGCTTGCGCAGCCCCTCCTACTTCGTCATTCCGGCGAAGGCCGGAAGAGCTTTACAACAGCGAAGCTGGTCATCCAGTGGCGTCAGTGCTCGGTTCTTGCCTGTGTGTTCGGGCGATCTGGCCGCTTACGCAGCGGGCGTTTCGAACGCCTGCCGGCGTCCGAGTCACTTTCTCTTTGCTGGCCCACGCTTGCGCGTAGCGCATGCGAACGGCGAAGCCGGCCCGGAGGGCGGAGGACCTTTAGGTCCGGAGTAAAGAGAAAGTAACCAAAGAGAGAATGGCCTTTAGAGCCAAGGCTCTGAGCAGCATTGAGAGATACAACCGTTCGTGCCGCCTACTCGAATCGATAGGGGACACTTCTGGCGCTTCTGAGGTGCGCCGGAGCTGTGCGCGAGGCGTCGTGGCGGTGAGGACTTAAAGCGTTCCCCCCTCGGCGAAACCAGTAAGAGGGGACTGACTGAGAGTGCCTCGGTATTGCGCGCTCCCTCTCCCCTGGCTTTGCCGGGGGAGAGGGTTGGGGTGAGGGGGTGTGTGCTTGCGGGGTGCTCTCCGAAAAGAATCAACCCAGCTTCTGCATCTGCTCCCGCAACGCACTCACCTGCACACTCCAATCAGCAATGCGCTGGCGCTCCTGCTCGACCACGGCGGCAGGTGCATTGGCGACAAAGTTGGCATTACCCAACTTGCCTTCACACTTCTTGATCTCGCTCTCGATGCGGGCGATCTCCTTGGCCAGACGCGTTTTTTCCGCGCTCAGATCGATCAATTCCGCGAGCGGGATCATCACGCGCAGCGAACCGACGACGGCTGCCGCGGCGGCCGGTTCATCCGTGCCAGCTTCGATCCATTGCGGTGTTTCAACGCGTGCAAGGAAGCTGATCTGCGCGGCAAACTTTGCCGCGCGCGCACGATCGCTGGCATCGCCATCGGCCAGCAACAGCGGAATCGTCTTGCCCGGTGCGATGTTCATTTCCGCACGGATGCGGCGAATGCCGCTCAGCACGTTCTTGAACCACTCGATCTCGGCCGTGGCTGCGTCGTCCGCGACGATGTCTTCGGCACGCGGCCATGGACGTTGCATCAAACCGCTTTCGTGCAGGCTCAAGCGCGGCGCGACGTTCTGCCAGATTTCTTCGGTGAGGAACGGCACGATCGGATGCAGTGCACGCAGAATGGTTTCGAGCACGACAAGGAGCGTGTGACGCGTGGATGCCGCCGCGATCGCATCATCCCCGTTCAACGCCGGCTTGGACAGTTCCAGAAACCAGTCGCAGAACTCGTTCCAGGTGAACTCGTACAGTTCCTGCGCAAGCAGATCGAAACGGTAGCTGGTGAAATGCTGCTCGACGTCGCCCAACGTCTGCTTCAGGCGCGTGAGGATCCAGCGCTCAGCTTCCGTAGCCGGCAAGCCGGTGGGCGCGGGTAGCTCGCCTTCGGGCAGATTCATCAGCACGAAGCGCGCCGCGTTCCACAGCTTGTTGCAGAACGCCTTGTAGCCTTCGGCACGCTTGATGTCGAAGTTGATCGTGCGGCTGTAGCTGGCCAGCGCGGCGAAGGTGAAGCGCAGCGCATCTGTGCCGATCGCCGGGATGCCGCTGGGGTAATCCTTGCGGATGCGCTTTTCGACTTTCTCGCGCACCTGCGGGATCAACAGCGACCGGGTGGATTTCTCGACCAGCGGTTCGAGCTCGATACCGTCGATCAAATCCAGAGGATCGAGCGTATTGCCCTTGGACTTGGACATCTTCTGGCCCTCGGCGTCGCGCACGATGGCATTGATGTACACCTCGCGGAACGGTACCTGGCCGGTGAAGTACTTGGTCGCCATCACCATGCGCGCGACCCAGAAGAAGATGATGTCGAAGCCGGTGACCAGCACGGCGCTGGGCAGGAACAGCTTGTCGTTTTCCCAGTTGGCAACGATCTCGCCGCGCTCGTTCTTGATCGGCCCATTGGCCGGCCAGCCGAGCGTGGAGAACGGCCACAGCGCCGAACTGAACCAGGTGTCGAGCACGTCGTCGTCCTGACGCAGTGCGCCGACCGGTTCGACCGTGGCATGTGCACGCGCGTCGGCTTCGTTCTCGCCGACGAAGATGTTGCCCGCCTCGTCGTACCACGCCGGGATGCGGTGGCCCCACCACAGCTGGCGGCTGATGCACCAGTCCTGGATGTTGTCGAGCCACTGCGTATACGTGGTGGACCAGTTCTCCGGCACGAATTTGATCTCGCCGCTGCGCACGGCGTCGAGCGCGGGCTCGGTAATCGCCTTGCGGCCGCCGGGGCGGCCGTCGGCCTGCACGTCGGTGGTCAGGTCGACAAACCACTGGTCGGTCAGCATCGGCTCGATCACCGCGTCCGAGCGCTGGCTCACCGGCACCTGCAACTTGTGTGGCTTGGTTTCGACCAGCAGGCCGGAGGCTTCGAGGTCGGCAAGAATCTGCTTGCGCGCGTCGTAGCGGTCCAGGCCGCGGTACTTCTCCGGCGCGTTGTCGTTGACCTTCGCGTCCAGCGTGAAGATATCGATCGGTGCAAGGTTGTGACGCTGGCCGATCGCGTAGTCGTTGAAGTCGTGCGCGGGGGTGATCTTGACGCAACCGGTGCCGAACTCGCGTTCGACATAGTCGTCGGCGATCACCGGGATCTCACGACCGGACAGCGGCAGATGCAGCATCTTGCCGACCAGGTGCGCATAGCGCTCGTCTTCCGGATGCACCGCCACGGCGACGTCGCCGAGCATGGTCTCCGGGCGCGTGGTCGCCACCACGACGCTGTCGCTGCCATCGGCGGTGAGATAGCGGATCGACCACAGGTGGCCGTCGCGCTCGACGTTGTTCACCTCAAGGTCGGACACCGCCGTCTGCAACGCCGGGTCCCAGTTCACCAGGCGGTTGCCGCGGTAGATCAGGCCCGCGCGATACCACTCGACGAACACCTTGCGCACGGCGTCGGACAGGCCCTCGTCCATGGTGAAGCGCTCACGTGACCAGTCGGCGGCCACGCCCAGGCGGCGCATCTGATTGGTGATGGTGGAGCCCGACTCTTCCTTCCACTGCCACACGCGCTCGACGAACGGCTCGCGACCCAGGTCGTGGCGGGTCTGGCCCGCGGCGGCGAGCTGGTTCTCGACGATCTTCTGGGTGGCGATGCCGGCATGGTCCGTACCCACCTGCCACAGCGTGTTGAAGCCGCGCATGTGGTGGTAGCGGATCAGTATGTCCATCACGGTCTGCTGGAAGGCATGGCCCATATGCAGCGTGCCGGTCACGTTCGGCGGCGGCAGCAGGATGCTGTACGGCGTGCCCTTGCCCGACGGCTTGAAGTCGCCGCTGGCTTCCCAGCGGGCATACCACCTGGACTCGATCTGGCTGGGCTCGAAACTCTTTTCCATCGGGGACTCGCGTTGGCGCGCCGGGGCGCGCTGGATAGGGGCTAAGCCCTCTATTGTAAGGGGTGGGGTGGGGTGTGCCAAAACCGGGGGTGCCGACCGGCCTGGAAAGGCCATGCGTCGGCCCTAGTGCCCGAATTGGCGCTGCTGGGCCTGGCTGACGCGGTAGATGACGATGACAAGCAGGAGCAGGGATAAAAGCCAGATCAGATCTTCGGTGATGATCATCTTGTAACGGAGAATCTCTCTTTCAAGCGTCTCGTTGAGGTCCAGCCTGAAGCGCATAGTTCCCAGACGTGCCACCCATGCGAGCCACCAGACCCACAAAAGAACCGGCGCGCTGCGTTGCTTCCAATCGCGTATATCGATACTTGCCCGCCAGATCTTGCTCATATAAAACGCGGGCGAGACGAGGTTGACCACTGGCATCATGAACCATGCCGTGACCCATCCCGGCTTGCCTACACCAGTCGCCCCTCGAACATTGACGTTGTAAACGGCCTGATAAACCCAGCAAGCCACCAGGACATACAGCAAGAGCTGAAGCGGTACATCCATGTTCATGAGCCAGTGCCGCACGAAGTGGTCAAAGCCCATGCTCTTCATCGCCTCGGCATTGCTTGTCCCACCTCCTGCTGCTGGCGGTATTACAGGCCCTACTGACGAAACGACGACCGGTTGGAGCGCCTGTCGCAGCAACGTCGAAGTCCTGACGATATCGGCGATCAGCGCGACCGCATCTATCAGGGCGCTGATGGCAATCAGACTGGCAAGCAACGAAAGTGGTGTCCACTGAGCTGGTGTGACTTTGGCCGCATGCTGGTTTGCAAGGACAACTTCGTTATCCGACACGGTCATCTTTCCTTGGCTGTGGCTCACGGTTGCGTCACGGCTTGTCGCGACTGAAGTCGCTCCTACAAAAACTTAGGCAGCGCTCGCAGTCTTTGTAGGAGCGACTTCAGTCGCGACCGTCCCACCACATCATCACCATGCAAACCGATCATGCATGGCCCATCGAGCCCATACAAGCCAGCATCGTCGAGCGCAGGAAAGGCACACCCCTGGCGAGCCGTGAGGGCGGCTCGCCAGGGGTGCTCGGGCTTCAGGATGCCTGCTGGGTTGCCGGCATGCCGAAGGCGGGTGGTCGGTCGGCGAGGGCCGAGCCGAACGAGGGGTTGGGCTTGTCGCCCATCTGGAACGAGAGCGTGCCGCCGGCGGTCAGCTCGGCGTGGCTGATCCAGCTCTTTGTCCACGGCTTGCCGTTCCAGGTGACCGACTGGATATACGGCTTGCCGGGGCCATTGCCCTGCGTCTGCACGATCAGGCTCTTGTTGCCGCCAAGCTGCACTTCGGCGCGATCGAGCAAGGGACTGCCGAAAACGTAGTTGGTGCTGACCGGGTCGACCGCATAAAGCCCGAGCGCGCTCATCACGTACCACGCGCTCATCTGGCCGCAATCCTCGTTGCCGGGCAGACCATCGGGTGCGGGCAGATACATGGTTTCCAGCAGCATGCGCACACGCGCCTGCGTCTTGTGATGCGCGCCGCTGTACGCGTAGAGATAGGGCACGTGATGTGCCGGCTCGTTGCCGAAGGCGTACTGGCCGACCATGCCGGCGATATCCGGCGGTGCATCGTCGGGCAGCTCGGACGATGCCGCGAACAAGGCGTCCAGTTTCTGCTCGAACGCCTTGGCGCCGCCGAACAGTTCCATATACGCGTAAACGTCGTGCTGATTGAGGAAGGTGGCCTGCCAGGCATTCGACTCGGTGAAGTCGCGCCACTTCTTCGAATGCCCCATTGCGCGCGGATCGAACGGCTCCAGCCACTTGCCGTCGCTGCCGCGCGGGCGCACGAAGTTCTTTGTCTTGTCGAATACGTTGCGATAGTTGCGCGACCGCTCGCGCAAGGCCTTGGCGTCGCCATGCTCGCCCGCCGCATCGGCCATATGCGCCATCACCCAGTCGTCATAGGCGTATTCGAGCGTCTTGCTGACCGCTTCGTTTTGCAGATCGCTGGGGATGTAGCCGCGCTTGCGGTATTCGGCCAGGCCGAAATAGTCGTCGTCCATCGCGCGCTTGCGATAGATCGGCCAGGCCTTGGCGTAGTCGATGCCAGTAAAGCCCTTGGCCTGCGCTTCGGCGATCACGACCGCCGAGTGATAGCCGATCATGCACACCGTCTCGATACCCTGCAGCGGCCATACCGGCGGCCCGGCGGGGCTCTCGGCAGCCATGCGTACGAGTCCGTTGACCAGATCGGGCACACGATCGGGCTGGAACAAGGTCAGCAACGGATGCTCGGCGCGATATGTATCCCACAGCGAATACGTGCTGTAGTTGTGCTGGCCGGCCGGCAGCTGGTGCACTTGCATGTCCATGCCGCGATAGCGGCCGTCGGTATCACTGAACAGCGTCGGCGCGACCATGGTGTGATAGAGCGCGCTGTAGAACGTACGCTTGATATCGTCCGATGGCGTATCGATACGGATGCGGCTCAGCTCTCGCTCCCAGGCTTCCTGGGCGTCGTTGCGCACGCCATCGAAATCCCAGGCGGGAATTTCCGCAGCGAGGTTGCGCAGTGCGCCTTCGACGTCGACGCCGGAGATGCCGACCTTGACCAGCAAAGGCGCGCTATCGGCCTTGTCGAAAAACAGCGCGGCCTTGAGGTCGATGCCCTTGGCCTGCGCGCTGCCGCTGGGTAGTGGCGCATCGTTCGAATACAGCGTCGAGCGATTGAACGGACGCGACACTTTCAACGCGAAATAGATATGCCGGCCATTGGCCCACTGATGCACCACGCGCGAGCCGACCAGGGTGTCGTTGCCGATCAGTTTGAGCTCGGCATCGGTCACCTTGGTCGGTGTTTTCGGATCGTCGTGGAAACCATGCGCGAGATCGATCAGCAGATGTGCTTCGCCGCTGTCCTGGAACGTGTAGCGATGGATGCCGGCGCGCTCGGTGGCGGTGAGTTCCGCCAATACCTTGGTATCGGTCAACTGCACGCTGTAGTAGCCAGGGTGCGCCTGCTCCTGCGTGTAGCGCGAGCGATAGCCTTTCAGGTGCGTCTTGTAACCCTTCGGCTCGGTCTTGCCGGGCCGTACGCCGTCGAAACGCGAGTGATAGTTCACGCCGTCGTACTGGCGATCACCGGGCTGCAGGCGGACCTCGCCGATGGCCGGCACGACCAGCACGTCGAGCATGTCGGCGGCACCGGTGCCGCTCAGATGGGTATGCGAGAAGCCCATGATCGATCCGTCGCCCTGGTGATAGCCGGAGCTGCCGTCCCATTGCGAGTCGTTGGTGTCGGGGCTCAACTGCATCATGCCGAAGGGCATCGTCGGGCCAGGATAGGTGTGGCCATGGCCGCCGGTGCCGACAAAGACGTCCACGTGGCGCGACACGCGATCGGTGGGGACATTCTTGCCTCGCGTGACAGGCATCGCAAAGGCAGGGAGCGCGCCAAGCTGGCTGCCCAGGACAGTGAGGGAGGCCATGCCTTGCAAGAACCGGCGACGCGTCAACATGTGTTTGTACTCCTCAACGATTTAAGCCTGCCGCAGGACGGCGGGATGATGTTCGGCCAGTTGCACGATCAGTTCGCCGAACAAGGTGTTAGCCCAGGCGAACCATGCACGGGTGAAGTTGCTGGGGTCGTCCTGGTCGAAACTTTCGTGCATGAAACCGGTGCCGGCGTGGGTGCTTTTCAGCCAGCCCACGCATTGCCCGATTTCGCTTTCGTCGGTGCTGGTCAGCGCGCGCATCATGATCGACATCGGCCAGATCATGCGCAGCCCTTCATGCGGTCCGCCGATGCCGGAGGCAGCCTTGCCTTCGAAGAAATACGGATTGCGCGCACTCCACACGGCCGCGCGTGTGCGCTGGTAACGGGCGTCGTCGCGCTTGCAGCTTTCCAGATACGGCAGGGCGAGCAGGCTCGGTACGTTGGCGTCGTCCATGAACAGCTGATTGCCGTAACCGTCGACCTCGTAAGCCCAGCAATCGCCCTGTTCGCCACGGATCACGCCATAGGTTTCCACCGCGTGTTGTATTTCATCGGCCAAGGCTTCGCATTCGCCGGCAGTGTCATGGTCGTTGCGTAGCGCGCGCAACATCTCGGCCATCCGATGCAGCGTCGTGACCGCGAACAGATTGCCGGGGATATTGAACGGATACAGGCAGGCGTCGTCCGACGGCCGGAACATGGCGTGGATCATGCCCACCGGTTTGGTGGGGTTGCCATAGCCGTGCAGGAACTGCGTCTCAGTCGGATTGGGTGATGTGCGCTGGAACTGATAAGGACCGTTGCCCTGCTTGCGCTGCTGTTCCTTGAACGTCGCCAGCACCTTGCGCATCGACGCGTGCCAGTCGTCGTCGAACGGCACACGGTCACCGGTCGCCTGCCAGTAGCCGTGCGCAAGGCGCACCGGATAGCACAGCGAGTCGATCTCCCATTTGCGCTCGGCGACGCCGGGGCGCATGTCGGTGACGTCGTGCTGCGCCCAATCCAGGTTGCTCTTCGCCTGCGGGTCGGGCATGAAGGCATTGGCGTAGGGATCGATCGAGATGCATAGCGTATGGCGGTGAATCAATCCGCGGAACAGACGCTGCAGGGCAGGGTCGTGTTTGGCCAGCTGCACATACGGCCAGACCTGCGCGGACGAGTCGCGCATCCACATCGCATCGATATCGCCGGTGACCACGAAGGTATCGGGCTTGCCGTGCAGCGTGCCGACTTCCACCGTGGTATCGAGCGTGTTCGGAAAACAGTTCTCGAACATCCAGGCCAGTTCGGGATCACCGATGCGCGACTTGGTCCTGGCGATCAACTGCTCGACCGCCGGACTGGTGAACTTGCGCTTTGCCAGCGGCGGGCGATGGCTGGTGAACGTCTTGCCGCTCTTGGCGGTAAACGCGAATGCGTTACCGCCGAGCGTAGCCATCGCCGGGGCCAGCGCCATCCACTTCAGCAGATTGCGGCGCGATGTCATCATGGTTTGGTCTCCGCCGCCGTCGGCTGCACCGCATCCACGAGCGAGGTCAGCTTGAGTGCGGCCTGCAGGCTGGCAAGGTCGGCCTTGCTCTCGATCGCGATATCCACGTGCTCGCCGGGCAACAGATCGAAAGCGTTTTCCGATAGCTGCGCGTCGATGGCGCCCAGATCGACCCACACGGCACGGGCCAGTCGCTTGGTGCTGATACGCAATACATGGCCATCATCGAGCCACTCGGCTTGCAGCTCCGGCCGCGACGGCAAGGTCAAGCTTTTCGCCACACCGAAATAAAGCAGATGACGGGCAACCGGCTTGCCTTGTTCGAGCAGCTCGAACGAAGCGACCGTGCGCTTCGGATCGGCACCGTGCAGCCACTCCTTATCCGTCAGCGTGCCAGCCGGCGTGCTGCTCAATGCATCGGCTTTGATGGGCTTGGTGCTCTCATGCAGGAGCTTGCCGTCCATGTCATACAGGCGTGTGCGCAGTTGCGCGGCAAATGGCTCCGTGCGATCGGAGACGACAAAGATATTTGTCGTACCGTCGCGGCGGATTGGCACCACATCGACCGGTGCATAGAAACGCTTGGCGTGAAACTGAAGGGCCTTCCAGCGGCCGTAGTAGTCGACGCTCGACCAGGACGGGCCCGGCCACACATCGTTGAGCTGCCAGTAGAGCGACCCCATGCTCTGCGGACGCGCGCTGCGCAAATGCTCGGCCGCCAGCTCGATGCCTTCGGCCTGCATCACCTGGCTCAAGTACACGAACGAAGCGAAATCCTTCGGCTCGCCGTAGTTGTCGCGGATATACAGCAAGGCGCGATCGTTGCCGTTGCCGTTGGCAAACTTCTGGTGCGCGCGCATCACCGTTGAATTCGGCGAGCGATCCTCTGGCTGGGTGAAGCTGTCGATCGTCGCCATCACCGGGAATGACTGCAGGCCGTATTCGGACTGGAAACGCGGCGTGGTCTCCAGGTATTTCTCGATCGGCTTGGAACCCGACCACACGTCCCAGTAGTGGTAATCGCCATCGGTCAGGACGTTGGCAGGGCCCTCGTAATCGGTGCTGGGCGAGCTGGCCCAGTAGGGCACTTCCGGCGCGAGCTTGTTGGCTACGCCGCGCAAGGTGTGGCCGAAGAGTTCCTTCATGCCTTGCTCGACCTTGGCGCGTTCGTCGGCGGAGATCGACTGGCGGAACGTCTCGCGATCGGGCCAGGATTCCCAGCCAGTCTGCACCTCGTTGTTGCCGCACCAGAGCACGATGCTGGGATGGTCGCGCAGACGCAGCACCTGTTCGGTCGCCTCCACTTCGGTGTTCTTGCGGAAGGCTTCGTCATACGGCGGCACGGCACCACCAAACATGAAGTCCTGCCAGATCATGATGCCGAGCCGGTCGGCCATGTCGTAGAACGCATCGCTCTGGTAGTAGCCGCCGCCCCACATGCGCAGCATGTTCATGTTGGCGTCGCGGGCGGAGGTGAGGATCTGTCGCAGGCGTTCGGGCGTGGTGCGCTCGGGAAAGCTGTCGTAGGGAATCAGGTCGGCGCCCTTGGCGAAGATCGGCACGCCGTTGACCACGAAAGCGAAACTGCGCCCCCACTGGTCGTGTTCGCGTCGTAGTTCGACGGTGCGCAGACCGGTATCGCGATCGGCGCTCGCCACGACCGCATCGCCGGCGGTGACGTCGACATGGAAGTGATAGAGGTTCTGTGCACCATAGCCGGCCGGCCACCAGCGTTGCGGGTGAGCAATGCTGAGCGGAAGCTCGATCTGATTGTCGCCGGCGGTCAGCGTGACTGCCTGGTCGATGTCGCCATGGCTGCCATCAGGTGCGGTCCAGCTCAGCTTGACTTGCGCATCGCCGGCCTTGTCCGATTGCAGCTTAAGCTCGCCCTGCAGTTGCGCCGTGGCCTCGTCGACGTGCGGTTGCGCGATATGGAAATCGGCCAGGCGTACATCGTCCCAGCTCTCCAGCTTTACCGGCTGCCAGATGCCCAAGGTGACAAAGCGCGGGCCCCAATCCCAGCCGTACTGGTAGTTGGCTTTGCGTACGTAGTTGGAGGTCTGCTTGCCCTTGGGTTCGTCGCCGAAGCTGGAGTCGAACTCGCCGGGCAGGGCATAGGGCTGCTTGAGCAGCCATGGCAGCAGGCGCGCGATCGGCGAATGCAACTGCACCAGCAAGGTGTTCTTGCCGGGATGCAGTCCTTTCTTGGCCGGGATGCGCCAGCGACGAAACATGTTGTCGGCAGCCAGCACATGCTTGCCGTTGAGCGATACGTCGGCAAAGGTATCGAGGCCTTCGAAAACAAGATCGACATGGCCGCGTTTCAAGGTGCCGGCATCGACGTCGAAGGACAACCGATAGTCCCAGTCGGTCAGGCCGATCCATTGCAAGCTGGCTTCGTTGTCGCGGTAGAACGGATCGCCGATCTTGCCGGCGGCCAGCAGGTCGGTCTGTACGCTGCCGGGTACCTTGGCCGCTTGCCATTGCGTCTGCGCGGCATGCTGTGCGGCTTGTGGCGAATGCTCGGCGAGCCGTAGCTGCCAGCCTGTATCGAGGGGGAGCGATGTCGCCGACGCGGCGAGCGCGCTGCCGCACGCTGTGATCCACAGGGCGGCCGAGAGGCCGAGGGAGAGACGTGTCATGGATGACAAGGCGTAGCGCTCCGCAGCAAGCTTTGGGATGTTCGTTATCGCATGACCCTGCCCGGGCGCCAAGCGCCCGGGCAGTGGCCGGTTACAGCTTCAGACCCAGGTTCAGCGTATACGTACGGCCGTTCTTGTACGCATTCAGCGGCTCGCTCGGGGTGTTGTTGTAGACGAAATAGGTCTCGTCCAGCAGGTTGGTGCCATCAAGCGAGATGCGCATGTGGTCGTTGATCTGGTAACCGATCGACGCATCCAGCTCGCGGAAGATGCCGGTGATCTGCGCCGACTGCAGCTGCGCGATCTGGGTGAAGTACGACGAGCGCCAGCTATAGGTCACGCGCGCGCTCCACGGGCCCTGCTCGAAGTACGGCGTCAGGTTGAACGAGTTCTTCGAGTTGTACGGCAGCGGGAAGCTGTTGCTGGTATCGGCATCGGAATAGGTGTAGTTGGCCAGCATGCCGAAGCCGTAACCGAAGTTGCCCTGGTAGGTCAGCGACAGGCCCTTGACCTTGGCGACGCCGGCGTTGACCGGAATCTCCATCGAGTACACCGAATCCTGCAACTCGGTCAGATTGAAATGCGTCTGCTCGACGTTGGTGTTGAGGATGTAGCCGGAAATGCGGCGGAAGAAGAACTCTGCCGACAGCAGGCTGTTATCGGTGAAGTACCACTCGGCGGTCGCGTCGTAGTTGGTCGACTTGTACGGCTTGAGGTCGGTGTTGCCACCCGAGCCGGTCAGCGTGCGATCGTCCAGCGCAATGTACGGCGTCATTTCCTGGAAGCGCGGGCGGGCGATCGTCTTGGCTGCCGCAAAGCGCAGGGTCAGGTCGTCGCGCAGGTCGTAGGCGATGTTGAACGACGGCAGCCAGTCGTTATAGCTGCTGTGCTTGTCCAGCGGCGCGTACTGGTTGTCGCCGATGCTCTGGTAACCGGTGACCGCATCGCGGGTATGGAAGTAACGCACGCCCAGGTTGCCGCGGTAGTTGTCCCCACCGAAATCGCCCTGCACATAGAACGCGCGGTTCTGCTCGGCGATGCTGTAGGTGGCTTTCGGATCCATCGGTGCACTGGTGTACAGGCTCTGCACGTAGTTCTTCAGGGCACCCTGATTGATCTGCGTCCAGTTGCTCATGCTCTGGGTGGCATTGAGCCCATCCAGATAGCCGCTGGGCGTCATGCCGCCGGCCAGGTCGGCCAGCGATACGCCGCTGCCATCGGGTGAGGGGATCAATGCCGCATAGCCGGTCTGGCCGTTGTAGTGGTTGCTCGACTTGATGCCGAACTCGATTTCGTTGAGCGGCCCCAGCGCCAGGTCGTGATTGAAATCGGCCTGGAAGTAGCGCTCGCGATCGAAGCTGGGCGCATAGCTGAAGCCGGCGCCGTGCGCGAGCATCTGGCTCGGATCGTTCGGGCTGTTGAAGTTGATCTGCGGATGCTGGCCGGCGAGGTTCCAGTCGTAACCGCCGAAGCCCTGGAACTGCACGTTGTAGATGCCTTGCGAACCGCCAGTCGAACCGGTGTAGCCGATCTGGCTCGATGCGTTCCAGCCGTCACCGTGCCAGTCCGCGCGCAACTGTGCGGTGCCGGTGTTCACCTTGGAGAAACGCTCGTAGCCATCGAGGTAGGTCGGCGCGCCGGCACCGTACGAACCGCTGGTGGCCAGGCCGTTGTTGACGTTGAGCGAGGTGGCATCGGGTGCGCTGCCGGACCAGTCGCCGTAGTGGCTCTGGTTGAAGTTGTTGAACTTCTCGGTGACGTACAGGCCGGTGAAGTTCAGCTCGAAGTTCTGGTTCGGCTTCCACTGGATACCGGTCGACACGCCGTCGCGCTTGCGCTCCTGCTCGAACAGCGCGGTATTGATCGCGGTCGGATACACGGCAGTGGTGCCCGGGGGAACCACAGTCGGCGAGAACTGATGATTCGGATCGGTATCGGTCGGATCGCCCGCGCGCTGATAGCCGAAGATTTCTGTGCCTTCGCGATGGATGATGCGGTCCGAATGCATCACCGAGCCGAGCACGCCGAACGTGTTGTCGTCGTTCTTCCAGCTGTAGAGCACCGAAGCGTTCGGCTTGCCGGTGCTGGCGCGGTCGTTGTAGTTGTAGCTCACCGTGCCGGTCAAGGTATTGGCCTTGAGATCCAGCGGACGGCGGGTGTTGATGATGACCGTGCCGCCGATGCTGCCTTCGTCGATGCGCGCCTGCGGGGTCTTGTAGACCTCGGCGGTGCCGATGATTTCCGAGGTGAGCAGGCTGTAGTCGAACGAGCGGCTGTCCGGGTTGTTCGGATCGGAGGTCCAGTTGGTCGAGGCCAGCGTCTGGCCGTTGAGCAGCAGGCGGTTCAGCGCCGGGTCGGTGCCCAGGATGCTGACCTTGTCGCCTTCGCCGAAGTTGCGGTCCACGCTGATGCCGGGCAGATGCGACAACGATTCGGCGACGTTGGTGTCGGGGAACTTGCCCACGTCTTCGGCCGAGATCGCATCGATGATCGAATCGGAATTGCGCTTCAGGTCCAGCGACTTCTGCAGGCTGGCGCGGATACCGGTGACGGTCACGCCTTCGAGCTGGGTGGCCTTGTTCTGGTCGGCAGCCTGCGGCTGATTGTTGGCGGCCGGCTGGCTGCCGTTGGTGTTGCTCTTGCTCTGGGGCTGGCTGTTAGTGCCGGCATCCTGGGCCATCGCGGCGGTGCTGAAAAGCAACGCGGCGGCAATACCCATCGAAAGAGCGCTCTTACGGTAATTCACGCCGACCTCCCTACAAAGACGTGCGTAAAACTGACTGATCGGAGGACGGCGAGCCGGGGGCGCACGCATCCTTGTTTTTTTGCGACAAAGCGAACCCGCACTACCTTGCGGCGGTGACGTCGTTCATCACGGTTTTTTTTGAGTCGCATCCCGCGAAGCGGATTGGGGCTCCCCAATTCAACGTGTCTTGCCTATGTCCGCAGCGCGATTGGGGTGGGGGAGCGCCGGCGCGGGCATCAGCAATACACCGCGGTGATCCAGAGCCGCGACCGGCAGAAAAAAGGTATCTACCGACGGCGCAATTCTTGAGGGCCGCCGACAACGTTGTCAATAAAAATTTCACTCGATCTAAAAATTAGACCGATGCTCCAAGGCATTGATTCTGTGAATGAAAAATCAAGGCCTTGTTTTTGCGCCGCAATAAAAATCGACCATTTTTGGATCGATTCAAGTACCGATCGAGACAAGGTCTGGCCCAACGCCGGAGGGGACGCGTCGCCTATCGCTTGTTGCTGCGCGGCTTTGCCGGTTTATGAACGAGATCGACCCGGGTCGCTCGATCGCCGCAGGCCAGATTGCTGCAGTGCGTCGAAATACGATGGCCCTGGGGATATGAAGTACACCAACGCCCCCACCTGTTGATCGGAGCGTTGGTGATCCTGGTACCGAACTAGACGTTCGCGAACACCGGGTTGTCGGCGAGGTTGACGCGTTCGCTGCCCGGGTTCGCATGGCTCTTTGCCTGCAAGCGGGTGATTTCCCAGACGACCTTGATGAACGCCGCGCTCGCAAGAACGCATACGGCGCGATAGGCGACCAGCCAGAACTCGAGGCTCATGATGTCTTCGATGTTGTTCCCCTGGGTCAACTTGCCGGTGATGTAGCCGCCGATGCTGTAGAGCAGAAACAACGTCCACCAGACAATAATCAAGGCGGGCTTGCTGTTGTCGTCCCAATCAAGCGGTTTCTCGCTGGCCAGAAAAATCTGCCGCATGGCCCTGAAGGGCCGGACCAGGTTGGCAAAGGGTACCGCGTACCAGCCCACCGCCCAGCCAGGACTGTCGTCCAGATCGTTCGCGCCCAGCGCGCGTACGTTGCATGCAACGCGATAGATCCACATGCCGCCGACGACGTAGCTGACCAGCAGGCAAAGCAGGATCAAGCCGTTGGTGACCACCAGCAACTTGTCGCCGGATGCCAGCGAAGAACGCGCGTCCACACCGGCAGTGGCACCATCCCGTACCAGACCGAGCAAGTGGTGCTCATAGATCAACACCGCGGCGTTCATGAGCAGCGCGGCGATATGCGCGCCCACGGTGATATAGGTGCCCAGAGCCAGCCCTTGAGCCGGTCGAAAAAAGTATTTGCCGCTCGTGGTCCTGTTGAGCAACTCGCTGCCTTGCAGCGCACTCTCGGGCGCGCTGTACGGATTTTCCGTCTGCATGTTCGACATCCCCCTGTCGTTCCCCCGCCAGCGGGCGCTGGCCTGTGGATCATGCGGCAGTTGAAAGTCGCAGGACAAGTGTTCGAGCGGTCTCGATCAGATGACAGGCGTCGGAGCGTTGCCTTGCATGAAGGCGTGGGTCTCGCGTTGCCAATTTGCCAGGCGGGCGACGACGCCAAGGAGACACAGCTCGGAGGCTAGAGCGAATACGGAAAACCCCAGTCGCGAATAATGGCGGTAGTCAAATTCTGCATTGGGAAAATGGATTGAGCGCCAGACCAGGATCGACGGAACGAGAATGGCTCCAATGGTTGCGATCAGCCAGAGGCGAAAGGACAGAGCCAGCCGGGCTCCCTGCGATCGAGGCGCATCGGCTTGCAAGGCTCGATGCAGGAAGTAACCGATATACGCCGTGCTGATCAGCGCAAAGGCGGCGATCGCAAGTGTGAATGGCCTCAGCTGGTCGAGCGCATAAAACGAGTGCAGGCTGAGCAACCCGAATCCCGCCAACATCAATGGAGCCCAATGGTGTGCGGCACCACGCCGTAAGGCGAGCTGATTGCGCTGGCTGACCCAAAGCCAAGCGCAGAGCGCAAACGTCATCACGATGGTTGTCGCACCGACGAAGGCGTTGAACTGCGGTGTCAGCGTCCACGGGGACAACGGAGAGACGATCGACCACTGCATCAGAGCCAGCGGCAGCGTCACGGCTAGCGTAGTGCCGCAGATGCGTAGCACTAGAAATACTTGTAAAAAACGCGTGGTCCCACGCGGATCGATGAAGCGGATCGGCGAATCCACTTCTTCGATAGCAGTGGACGGATGCTCGTACGGCGACGCTCTTTCCATGCCTGATTCCCCCGAATCGTTGCCAGCGGCGATTCTCGCACCGCTGGCCTGCGCACGACAGGGGTTCAGACTTGTCGCAGCACCTTGCCATAGGCGTGCACTTCGTCCACCAGTACCTTCACATGCTCCGGATCGACTTCCGGCGTAATACCGTGGCCAAGGTTGAACACGTGGCCGGGATGGTTGCCATAGCTGTCGAGCACGGCGCGCGCTTCGCGGCGGATGGTCTCAGGATTGGAGCGCAGTACCGACGGATCGAGGTTGCCTTGCAGCGCGACTTTGCCGGCGACGGCCTGGCGCGCGTCGGCCAGATCGATCGTCCAGTCCACACCGAGCGCGGTGCAGCCGGTATCGGCCATGGTCGACAAGTGGTGGCCGGCGCCCTTGGAGAACAGGATGATCGGCAAGTCACGAGCCGAGGCATCCGCCTTCAATGCGTCGACAACCTGCGCCATGTAACGCAACGAGAACTCACGGAACGGAGCCGGGCCAAGCAGGCCGCCCCAGGTATCGAAAATCATCAGCGCCTGCGCGCCTGCGGCCGCCTGTGCGGACAAGTACGCGGCGACCGACTGGGCCAAGGTGTCGAGCAGTTTGTGCGCCAGTTGAGGCTCGTTCCAGCACATCGCCTTCAGCCTGGCGAAATCGCGCGAGCCTTCGCCTTCGACCATGTAGCAAGCAAGCGTCCACGGGCTGCCGGAGAAGCCGATCAGCGGAACCCGGCCATGCAGTTCGCGGCGGATCAGGCTGACCGCATCCATGACATAGCGCAGCTCGCTGGCCATGTCCGGTACGCCCAGCTTGTCGATATCGGCCTTGCTGCGCACGGGATGCGCAAACTGCGGGCCCTCGCCGGTAGCGAAGGAAAGACCCAGGCCCATCGCGTCGGGAATGGTCAGGATGTCGGAGAACAGAATGGCCGCATCCAGCTCGAAGCGCTCGAGCGGCTGCAAGGTTACCTCGCAAGCCAGTTCGGGATTTTGCGCCAGGGCCATGAAGCTGCCGGCGCGCGCGCGGGTGGCGCGGTATTCGGGCAGATAGCGGCCGGCCTGGCGCATGACCCAGATCGGGGTGGTATCGGTGGGTTCGCGGCGCAGCGCCCGCAGGAAGCGGTCGTTCTTCAATGCATCGGTCATATCAACGTCCGTAGGGGCCTTCTTGTCCCTGGCTGAACATCACGCGGTAACCGCGCTTGAGTTGCGCGTCGCGTGCTTTTTCGAAGGCGACGATGGCTTCGTCGCGTTCGAGATATTGCTCGCGCTTGAGCGTGGCGCGGCCACCCTGGGTGCCGGTCTCGCGATAAAGCGTCCAGCCGCCAAGCAGATCCTGCTCCAGCACGATCTGGACATAGCGTGGGGCCTCGGCGGTGCCGGGCACGGTTTGCATATAGATGCGCATGGGGCCGAGAGTTTAGCTGGTTGTGCGGCGTGCTGTGCCGTTCAACCGGGACAGGCCTCGGTCAACACAGTCAGAACCTGGGCTTCGTCCACGCCACTGACGATCTCCGCCTGCCCGATGCCGCGCCAGAGAATCAACCGCAGAGTGCCGGCGAGGTTTTTCTTGTCCAGCCGCATCAGGCCCAGCAGCACATCGGGCTGCATGCCCGGCGGGATCACGGTCGGCAGGCCGGTGCGTTCGAGCAGGGTCTGCAATCTCGCGGTATCGGCCGCTTCGCTCAAACCCAGCCGCTCGGACAACCGCGCGGCCAGCACCATGCCGACCGCCACGCCTTCGCCGTGCAATAACGTGGTGTAGTTGCCGGCCGTTTCCAGCGCATGGCCGAACGTGTGGCCGAGATTGAGCAGGGCGCGTTCGCCCTGTTCGGTTTCATCCCGCGCGACGACGCCGGCTTTGTAGACCACCTTGCGGGCGATGGCGTCGATCAGTGTTGCCGTGTCGCGCACGGCCAGCGCATCGGCATGCTGTTCGAGCCAGCCGAAGAACTCGGGATCGCCGATCGCGGCACCCTTGATCACCTCGGCCAGACCGGCGCGGTATTCGCGATCGGGCAGGGTGGTCAGCGTGTCGGTGTCGGCGATGACGGCGCGTGGCTGGTGGAACGCGCCAATCAGGTTCTTGCCGGCGGGCAGGTTGACGCCGGTCTTGCCGCCGACCGAAGAGTCGACCATCGCCAGCAAGGTGGTCGGCATCTGGATAAAGTCGATACCACGCATCCAGCAGGCAGCCGTAAAGCCGGCCAGGTCGCCGACCACGCCGCCGCCCAGCGCAATGATGCAGGCATCGCGGGTCGCACCCAGATGCGCCAGCGCTTCGAGTGCACGGCCCACATTGGCAAAGCTCTTGTGCGCTTCGCCGTCGTCAAGCAGGAACGACGACCATTGCAGGCCATCCAGGCCCTTTGCGATGCGTTCGAGGTAGAGCGGCGCGACCGTGGTATTGCTGATCACCAGCGCATGGCGCCCACGCAAGCGGGCACGCCAATAGGCGGTGTCGTCGAGCTGCCCGGGTCCGATGGACACGGTGTAGCTGCGGTCGCCCAGGGTGACGTCGATGCGGCGAAGAAGGGAGGAGAGACTCATACGTCGGTTGTCTTCAAGGTGCCGGTATCGGCATGGTGGTGCGGAGCCTGTCGCTGCCAGGCCTGGTCGATCAGGCCGATGCTGCGCTCGCTCGCCGCGGGCACGCCTTCGAACTCGCCGGGGATGGCCAGGTCGGCGACTTCCCGATAAAAATCGACGCGTGCAAGCGACATGTTTTCCAGCCGCTCGCGGCGGTCGACGCCGGCCAGCAACGGACGCTTGGTGTCGCGTGCAAGGCGTTCGAGCTGTTGTTCGACGCTGGCCTGCAGCCAGATCACAAAACCGCGCTCGCGCAAATGCCGCCGGTTGTCGGCGGCCAATACGGCGCCTCCACCGGTAGCCAGCAAGACGCCCTGTCGTTGGCTGCATTCGTCCAGCAAGGTCGATTCGCGCTGACGAAAGCCCGCCTCGCCCTCGATTTCGAACACGGTACTCACGGGCACCCCGCAGTGGTGCTCGATCTCCTGATCAAGATCGATAAAGTGCAGCCCATAATGCGCAGCCAGACGTCGACCGATCGACGTCTTGCCGGCGCCGGTCGGACCGACGATAAAGAGATTGCACGAGGGATTCATAGGTGAACTTTAGCAGCGAACGCGTCCTGCTCGCCGGCTGCGGCGATTTGGGCCAGCGCGTAGCCCAGCGGCTTATCGATCGCGGTGCGTCCGTATGGGCCCTGCGCCGCCATCCACCCGCGTGGAAGGGGGCGCTTCGATGGCTGCGGGGCGATTTGTCCGACCCGGCCAGCCTGGCTCGCCTGCCTGCCGGTATCACCCGCATCGTGTTTCTGCCGGCACCCGACGCGCGCGACGAAGCGGCGTATCGTGCGGTATTCGTCGAGGGCTTGCGGAACCTGCTTGGTGCGCTGGATCTGGCCGTGTGCCGGCGTGTGCTCTTTGTTTCTTCCAGTGCCGTCTATGGCGAGCACGATGGCGCATGGATCGACGAGACCACGCCGCCTGATCCGTTGAGCTTCAACGGCCGCGTGTTGCTTGAAGCGGAGCAATGGCTTGGTGCGCAGGCGTTGTCGTCTGTGGCGCTGCGTCTTGCCGGTATCTATGGGCCAGGGCGCATGCAACTGGTCGAGCGCTTGCGCAGCGGCCAGGTGCGTGTGCCGCGCGACATGCCGCATTGGGCCAATCGCATCCATGTCGACGATGCAGCCGATGCGATCGTGCATCTGCTCATGTTGGACGAGGTCTTGCCGCTTTATGTGGGTGCGGATGACACGCCGCTTCCGCTGGATGTGCTCTATGACTTTCTTGCGCGACAGGTGGGTGTTCCGGTGCCAGCGGCAGGGCCTGCACCGGCGGGTGTCGGCAGCAAGCGCTTGAGTAATGCGCAGTTGCGGGAGAGTGGTTTTGTTCCTCGGTGGGGCGATGCTCGGGAAGGTTATGCGGCGTTGCTCGCCTGAGAGCCCCCCTCACCCCAACCCTCTTCCCCGGCAGAGCCAAGGGAGAAGGGCAAGTTGCGGTAGTGCGAAACGCGGACGCTTGCCTCAGTAGGCTCCCTTTCCCCTGGCTCTGCCGGGGAAGAGGGCTGGGGTGAGGGGGAACAAGAGGCGATGCGAAGCGAGCCCGCCGCCGTATAGGATGCGCAAGACACCCCACGGAGCATCGTCCATGCCTCAGCGTATCCAACCCCACCTGGTCAGTACCAGTAACGAAATTCCAGGTTTTCGCATCGTCCGCCCGGTCGGCATCGTCCGTGGCATCACCGTGCGTTCGCGCAGCGTCATCGGCAACCTCGGCGCCGCGCTGCAGACCCTGGTCGGCGGCAACATCACCATCTATACCGAGCTGTGCGAAAAAGCTCGCGAAGAAGCCTTCGAGCTGATGCTGCAGCATGCCGCCGAGCACGGTGCCAACGCGGTGATCGCGATGCGCTACGACGCCAACGATGTCGCCGAGGGCGTCACCGAAGTGCTCGCCTATGGCACGGCGGTATGGGTCGAACCGATCGCCGGATAACTCTTAGTTGTGCGTAATGCCGGTGACATGCCGGTGGTTGTCGTACTCCACCGCGCTATCGGCAAGCGACGGCAGGGTAGCCAGGGCATGGCGGCTCAGGCGTTCGTAGTGGGCAAGAAAGCGCACCATCGCCTTGGCGTCCATGGCCAGCGGAGCATGGCGGGCCAGCAGTTCTTCTTCCTGCTGGCTGCGCCATTGCCGCACGATGTCCCAGTTCGGTGCCTGCAGCACGATCAACGCGTCGAGCTTGCGCCACAACGGCTGGTAGCCGCGTAGCTGCTTGTTGACCCAGTGACGCCAGACGCAGTCGGGGTCTTCATCGCGTTCGAGCGCGTTGATCGGCGGTTCGAGTGCCGACTGCAATTGCGGTCGGATACCCAGCGCCCAGCCTTCGAGGATGATCAGCCTGGGTGGACGGGTCACCTTGGGCCAGCGTGACGGTGGCAGGCGCGTATCGCGGCCCTTGTCGAAACGCGGATAGCTGACCGGCAGCTTGTCGGAGGCATGCGGCAGGGCCGCCAGCACCGACATCAGCAGTTCGATCTCGTGGGTACCCGGCACGCCGCGGGTCCGCAGCAAAGGGTGAATCTGATGGGCGAGCACCTCGCGCTCACTGCGCGAGTAGTAGAAGTCGTCCAGCGAAAGGACTTCGGTCGGCCAGCCGCGCGCTTCGGCCTGGGCTTTCATTTCCCGGGCCAGGGTGCTCTTGCCGCTGCCTTGCAGGCCGGACAGGCCCAGCAGGTAGGGGCGCCTGGCGCGCGCGATGCGCCCGGCGTATTGATCGAGCAGGTGTTCGGCCAGGGCCGAATTCTGCATGCTAGCATCGATATTCATGCGCGCCATGATGGCGCGAGACGGCCACGAATCAAGAGTTTCCAGTCCTTATAACGTCATGCTGAATCAAGAAATTCTAGCTACCTTCCTACAACTGCTCGACGAGGCCAAGACGGCCGGCGAGCGTGAGCCCACCGCCATGACCCTGGCCACCGTCGACGGTGACGGTCGCGCCAGTTCGCGAATCGTACTGCTGAAAGGCGCCGATGAGCGCGGCTTTCGTTTTTTCACCAACTATGACAGCGACAAGGGCCAGCAACTGGCGGCTCATCCGCAGGTTGCGCTTTGCTTTCACTGGAAAGGGTTGCGCGAGGGCGTGCAGGTGCGGGTCGAAGGCGTGACGCGCAAGCTGCAAGCGCCCGAATCGGATGCCTACTTCGCTACCCGTGCACGGCAAAGCCAGATCGGCGCCTGGGCCTCGCTGCAGTCGCAGACCCTGCCCGAGCGGGCGACGTTCGAGCAGCGCGTGGCGCACTACGAGAAAGAGTTCGAAGGCCGCGACGTAACGCGCCCTCCACACTGGGGCGGGTATGTGGTTGAACCCGACATGGTCGAGTTCTGGTACGGCGCCGAGTTCCGCCTGCACGAGCGCGTGCGTTGGAACCGCCATGGCCAGACCTGGACCCACCGCCTGCTTTATCCCTGAGCCATCCGCCATGACTGCACGCGCCAAGCCAGCCGATCACGTCGCCCAGCAAGGTTTTACGGTGCACAGTCGTGGCCGTGGTTTTGTGGAGATCAGCGACGAGGTTGGCGATGTAGTCAGTGCCTCGGCCGTGCAGACCGGCATCGTCAACATCTTCGTGCAGCACACAAGCTGTTCCTTGCTGATCAGCGAAAACGCCGACCCCGCGGTGCGTGACGATCTGGAACGCTGGTTTGCACGTGCGGTGCCCGACGGCGACCCGTTGTTCCAGCACGACGCCGAAGGACCGGACGACATGCCCTCGCACGTACGCGCCATCCTCACCGGTGTCGCCCTGACCGTGCCGGTGCACGGTGGCAAGTTGGCCTTGGGTACCTGGCAGGGCATCTATCTGTGGGAGCATCGGCGCGATGCGCACCAGCGGAAAGTGATGGTGACCGTGCTCGGGCACTGAGCCGTTCAAGAAAGCGGTCCGGCTCTGTAGGGGCGGCTTCCGCCGCGCCCCGCAGTTGCGTGACTGCTTGTCGCAACTGAAAGGAACCTCGAATAACCTCAGTTTTCATCGTCGCCCCGGCGAAGGCCGGGGCCTAGCGTCTTTAGCACGCTGAGGCGTAAGGCACTGGGTCCCGGCCTTCGCCGGGACGACGGATAGGAGAGGTTTTTTTAAGAGGTTCCCTGAAGTCGCTCTTACAAATTTAAGCAAAGCGGATTACACCATTCATGCCTGACGCTTTTCCCAACCGCATCGTCTGCCTCACCGAAGAGCCCACCGAAGTCCTTTACGCCCTTGGTGAGGAGCACCGCATTGCGGGTATCTCCGGCTTTACCGTGCGACCGCCGCGTGCGCGCAAGGAGAAGCCGAAGGTCTCGGCGTTTACCAGCGCAAAGATCGGTGAAATTCTCAAACTCGAACCGGACCTGGTAATCGGCTTTTCCGATATCCAGGCCGATATCGCGCGTGACCTGATCAAGGCCGGCATCGAGGTCTGGATCAGCAACCATCGCAGCGTGGAGGGCATCCTCGCCTATATCCGGCGCTTGGGCGCGATGGTCGGCGCGGCGGAGAAGGCCGATGCCTATGCGCGCAAGGCCGAGCAGCATATCGCCGAGATCGAGGCCAAGGCCGCTTTATTGCCGCGTCGGCCCAAGGTCTATTTCGAGGAATGGGACGAGCCGCTGATTACCGGTATCCGCTGGGTGGCCGAGCTGGTGCGTATTGCCGGTGGCGACGATGTGTTTCCGCATCAGGCCGGCGAATCGCTGGCCAAGCATCGCATCCTGGAAAACCCGGATGTGGTGATCGAGCAGGCGCCGGACATCATCCTGGGCTCGTGGTGCGGCAAGCGTTTCCGGCCCGAGCGTGTCGCGGCCCGCACCGGTTGGGAGGCGATTCCTGCGGTGCGCGATGGCGAGCTGCATGAAATCAAATCGCCGCTCATCCTGCAGCCCGGGCCCGCCGCATTGTTCGACGGGCTGGACGCGATTCATGCCGTGATCAGCGGCTGGGCGTCACGCAGGGCTTGATTTCGTCGGCGATCTGCTGGGCTTGCCAGGTCTCCGGGGCGAAATGCGCGACCAGGGGCTTTTCGCCCGAGCGGGAGGCGTCCTGAGTCCAGGTCAGTTCGCCGCCGGCAATCCCCAGGGCCTCGGCGACCCGCAGCAGCGATGCCGGGGCGCTCTTGGCTGATGAGCCTTTGGGAGCGCGTTTGCCTTTCTTGGCGACCGGCGCGGGGCCGGTCATGGCCTGACTGACGGTAAATGTGTAAGGGGCCTGGCCACGGCTGCCGTAAGCGCCCACCGAGATCAGCGCCGGAGCCTGTTGCGAACCGGCCGAAAGATGCGCGCTGGGCTTCTTCGATGCCGCCGTGTTCGGACCCTCGTAGACGTCCAGGTCGAAATTGAGCCGTGCGGTGCTCATTAGTTGCAAATGCATGGAAAGGGCACCGCCCTGACCGGGCGCGCAGGTAATGGCGAGCTTTGCGGTTCGCTCGGTGCCGTCGGGTGTCCGCAGCGTCCCGTCGACAACCACTTGCGGCGTATCTGCCGAACTGTCTACCGCCGGCGCGCCGGCAAGCATGCCCGTGAACACCATCCATGCTATGGCGAACATCAAAACGACCTCTTGAGGATTGTCAGCCGACCGAGCCGATGCCCAGGGCGAGCTGCATACCGTAACCGGTTAGCGGCGCGACCACCAGCAGGCGCAGCAGGACCAGCACGATCATGGCCACCCAGGGGCCGAAATCCAGCCCGGCAGCCACCAGTTTGCCCCTCACCGGGCGCAGTACCGGCTCGACCAGGCTGCTCATCAGGCGCAGGACCGGGTGGTAGCGATCGACCTGGAACATGCTCATCAGCGACCACACGAAAATCAGCACCAGGTAGAACACCAGGATGAAGTCGAGCAGGTCGGCAAAAGACAGCAGCAACAGCCCGGCGATCCCGGGCATGCGCCCAAGCAGCACGAAGATCAGCAGGCGCTTGAGCAACATCAGTAGCCAGGCGATCAGTACCGCCGCGGTATTGATCCGCCGCCAGTTGGGGATGATTCGACGGATTGGCGACAGGATCGGATTGGTATAGCGGTAGATGAACTGGCTGAGCGGGTTGTTGAAGTCCGCCCGGCTCGCTTCCGCCAGCAGGCGCAGCACGATCAGGGTCGCCGCCGCACTGAAAACCACTTCGAGAAGAAAAGAAAACGCACTGATCAGATAGCTCATGCGCCCATCTCCTTGTCGTCCAGGGCGGCGGCCATTTCCCCGCCGCGACGGGTGGCTGCGGCAACGGCGCGGGCGGTGATGCGCGCCAGGCCGTCGGCGGCGAAGCTCTCCAGCGCGGCCTGGGTGGTGCCATTAGGAGAGGTGACGCGCTGGCGCAGTACCCCAGGGTCTTCGCCGCTTTCGACCATCATGCGGCCGGCGCCAAGGCAGGTCTGTGCGGCCAGGGCACGGGCGGTTTCGCGTGGCATGCCCTGGGCGACCGCGGCGTCTTCCATTGCCTCGACCAAGGCAAAGAAATAGGCCGGACCGGAGCCGGAGACCGCGGTGACGGTATCCATCAGGCGTTCGTCGTCGATCCAGCGGGTCTGGCCGACGGCGTCGAGCATGCGTTGCGCCTGCGCGCGCTGGGGCGGGCTGACGCGCTGGTTGGCGTACAGGCCGGTGGCGCCCGCGCCGATCAGGGCGGGTGTATTGGGCATGCAGCGCACGATCGGCAGCCCATGGCCGAACCAGCGTTCGAGCTGATCCACGCGTACGCCGGCGGCGATCGAGATCAGCAGGGGGCGGTGGCGTTGCAGGATGTCGCGCAGCTCGGCATGCAGGCTGGGCATGATTTGCGGCTTGACCGCCAGCAGCAGTACGTCGGCTTCGGCCGCGGCCAGACGACTTTCCGCAAAGCAGGCCACCCCGAATTCGCGCCCCAGTTCCTGGCGCGCCTCGGCACGGGGTTCGGCCACGCTGATGGAGGAACTGGCGATGCCCGTCTTGAGCAGGCCGCCGATCAGGCTGCGGGCCATGTTGCCGCCGCCGATAAATGCAATTCGTGTCATGCCGCTTCCTTACCTGTAGAACCTGCTTACCTTAGCGCACCGGGGGTGGCCGCGGTCATCGTCGCGTCATCGCTTATCTGGTCTAGTTGCGCACCTTTCATCAACCGTAGTTCGCACTTTGGACATAGGCCCGCCGATAAGGCTGGTGGCGCGGGCCTTGGCACGAGTAGTATCGAGTCCGCTGCACGGGGGGAACCTGCGGTCCGGGCCGGGTGCGCAAGCGCCTAACGCGTCCAGGTGCGCCCTCGGTAGCCAAAAGATAAGAACATCCGGACTTAAGGGTTTTAGGGGGAACCGATGGATATCGCCGAACTACTTGCCTTCTCGGTGAAGAACAAGGCATCGGACTTGCACCTGTCCGCCGGCCTGCCGCCGATGATCCGTGTGGACGGTGACGTGCGCCGCATCAACATTCCGGCGCTGGAGCACAAGCAGGTCCATTCGCTGATCTACGACATCATGTCGGACAAGCAGCGCCGCGACTACGAAGAATTCTTCGAGTGCGACTTCTCGTTCGAAATCCCCGGGCTGGCGCGCTTCCGCGTCAACGCGTTCAACCAGAACCGCGGTGCCGGTGCGGTGTTCCGTACCATTCCTTCCGAGGTGCTGACCCTCGAAGACCTGGCTGCGCCGCGCATCTTCCGCGAACTGATCGAGCAGCCGCAGGGCCTGATCCTGGTGACCGGCCCGACCGGCTCGGGCAAGTCGACCACGCTGGCGGCGATGGTCGATCACATCAACAAGAACGAATACGGCCATATCCTCACGGTCGAGGATCCGATCGAATTCGTGCACACCTCGCAGAAGTGCCTGGTCAACCAGCGCGAAGTGCATCGCGATACGCACGGCTTCAACGAGGCATTGCGTTCGGCGCTGCGCGAAGATCCCGACTTTATCCTGGTCGGCGAGTTGCGCGACCTTGAAACCATCCGACTGGCGCTGACCGCCGCCGAAACCGGCCACTTGGTGTTCGGCACGCTGCATACCAGTTCGGCCGCCAAGACCATTGACCGCATCATCGACGTGTTCCCCGCCGGCGAAAAGCCGATGGTCCGCTCGATGCTGTCCGAGTCGCTGCGCGCGGTCATCTCGCAGACGCTGATGAAGAAAGTGGGCGGCGGTCGTATCGCGGCTCACGAGATCATGGTCGGCATTCCGGCGATCCGTAACCTGATCCGCGAGGACAAGGTTGCGCAGATGTATTCGTCGATCCAGACCGGCCAGCAATACGGCATGCAGACGCTCGACCAGAACCTGCTCGACCTGGTCAAGCGCGGCCTGGTCACGCGTCAGGCGGCCGGTAGCTACGCGAAGAACAAAGAGCAGTTTAAATAAAGCGGAAAAGGGGAAAGAGGAAAGGGTAAAGAGGTTAAGAGCGCGCTTCGTCGCACGAGTGCTTTCCCCCTTTACTCTTTACTCTTTACTCTTTCCGTCTCCTCAGGAGACATGCAATGAGCGACTTCGACTTCACCTCGTTCCTCAAACTGATGGTCCACAAGAAGGCCTCGGACCTTTTCATCACGGCCGGCATTGCGCCGTCGATGAAGGTGCAGGGGCGTGTGGTGCCGATCACCCAGAGCCCGCTGTCGGCGCAGCAGTCGCGCGACATGGTGCTCAACGTGATGACGCCTTCTCAGCGCGAGGAGTTCGAAAAGACCCACGAGTGCCAGTTTGCGATTTCCGCGCAGGGCGTGGGCCGCTTCCGCGTCTCGTGCTTCTACCAGCGTAATTGCGTCGGCATGGTGCTGCGTCGGATCGAATCGAAGATTCCGACCATCGAAGAGCTGACCCTGCCGCCGGTGATCAAGCAGCTGGCGATGACCAAGCGCGGCATCATCATCTTCGTCGGCGGTACCGGTACCGGTAAGTCGACCTCGCTCGCCTCGATGATCGGCTACCGCAACCAGAACTCTACCGGCCACATCATCACCATCGAAGACCCGATCGAATACGTGCACAAGCACGAGGGCTGCATCATCACGCAGCGCGAGATCGGCATCGATACGGACAACTGGGAAAACGCGCTGAAGAACACGCTGCGCCAGGCGCCCGACGTGATCATGATCGGCGAAGTGCGTACGCGTGAAACCATGGAATACGCGATCAACTTCTCCGAAACCGGTCACCTGTGCCTGTGCACGCTGCATGCGAACAACGCCAACCAGGCACTGGACCGCATCTTGCACTTCTTCGCCGAGGATCGCCGCCAGCAGTTGTTCATGGACTTGTCCCTGAACCTCAAGGGCATCGTCGCGCAGCAGCTGATCCCGACACCGGACGGCAAGGCACGTCGCGTGGCGGTGGAAGTCATGCTGGGTACGCCGCTGGTGCAGGATTACATACGCCAGGGCGAGATCCACAAGCTCAAGGAAGTGATGAAGGAATCGACCAACCTGGGCATGAAGACCTTCGACCAGAGTCTGGTCGAGCTCTATCACGCCGGTGAGATCTCCTACGAAGACGCTCTGCGTCACGCCGACAGCTCCAACGAAGTGCGCCTGCGCATCAAGCTCGCGCAGGGTGGCGACGCACATACCCTGTCGCAGGGCCTCGACGGCGTGGAGCTGGAAGAAACACGCGACAGCCAGAACTTCGGTGGTGGCTTGTACCAGCGCTGAGCTGCCGGGTTTCAACGACAGGTAGCGTTGGACTCTTCATAAGGGCGATTCGGGTCGAATCGCTCAGGGGCTTTGTAGTCCAATTCGCAGAGGTGTCCCTCGCTCGTCTTGAGTTGCAAGCGGGCGCCGATCTGGTCGTTTGTCAGCATGATATTTCCGCTGTCCGCGACGGTACTCACCAGCTTGCCAGATATGTCCAGGACGGCGCTCCCCTGTGGTGCGGGCCGACCGTCCGCCATGGATGCGGTCAAGATCAGTTGACGGACCTGGGACGCATCTACGGTTCGGCGGATAACACTGCCGCGCGCAGGGGAGAGCTCTACGGTGCTGCTGGCGACGCGATACGTTATGGGAATGCTTTTGCCATCGACATATGCCGTTTGTGTTTGATACGGCGACAACTGGGGAATGAGGCTGTATCCATGCTTGTTGGTCACCGTTGCGCCGCCTGGGCCGCGGAGGCGCAGGCCGGCAAGTTCCGGGAAACGCATAACGGCAAACGTATCCGTCAATGGTGAGGGGGAGAAAAGTAGATTCCGGTCGACCCATACCATGCCGCCGGACGCATGGACACTTCCAGATCGCGACGATCGACCGACAGAGAAGCTTGCACTGGTTCGAGCGAAACGATTGTTGAGCGATGTATAGGCTCCCAGCCGTGTGCTACCAGCGTTGTCTTGCGTGGCTTGAAAGCGATAGCTGCCTTGGCTATCCGGGAGCGCATTCGAATAGCTGGCGGTGACACTACGATAGTTTCCGCTGGCTTGCGCGCTGTGCTGCCATCGAGCGGTTCCCAACGGGATGTCGACATTCAAGAATAGCGTTTGCCAACGGTTTCCATCGTGTTGAGCCGTTAGATTCCAAGTCGACGACTTCATCTTCCAGCTTGCTGCAAACGCGTGGCGGATGGGAGCAAGCCACGCGGTGGGCTGGGTCAGCGACAGCGAATAACTATAGGTGCCCCATCTGGGAGAGTGCCACATGAGCGAGGATGTCATCGAGCGTTGCGACGATGAAGTGATGGCGCGCTGAGCGCTTGCCTCAGTCAGTCGCCATAACCCTTGTTCGGGCGTTGCAAAGCGCCGCGAACGCACGAGCACGGATGTATTTGCTACTATCTGCGGTGTAAGAGCCCAGGACCCATTGGCCGATAGTTCGACGCCTGCGCCAAACGACGGTGTCTTGGACGCGCGGAGGTTTACTCCCGCACTGCGGCCTTTGTCGGGGTGGCTGGTATTCACGGAAATAGCGGCCGAACGATAACCTTCAGCCCAGAGCAGGCCGAGCGATCCACTGGTGCGGGGAGTAAGCGGTGTACCCCGTTCCATGGTGAGGACCATCGGCGCGTGACGATCGCTGCCGCCGGCTCGGTAATCGGGCATATATTTACCCGCGCCGAACTGAAACGAAGCCACTTGCGTCACATACGCAGCGCCAGGCGGTACAGGGATGCTCAGTAATTGCCGATGTCCGCTCTCCTCGGTGATCGCGACCTCCATGTCGATGCCTGGAACAACGCCCGGTATGGATGAAAGTGAGAAGGGTCCGGGAGGCACGACGGTGCGATACCTTAGTTGTCCATGCTGGCGAATTTCGACAATGGCCTGCGTTTGCACCACACCTGTCGCTACCGCGGATGAGGCGCCTTGCTGAGATTGAGCGGTATCCGATGCGATCTGTACGCCCGTGAGGGGAAGACCACCCCATGAGAAGGTGTTACTGGTAAAGCGCCCTGCCTGAAAAATTGCGGATAGGGGTTCGATGGCTTTGGCGATGTACGCGCCTTCGTTCCAATAGCGACTTGTCCCCTGATAACGCGAATAGTAGGCCTTGGCGCGCAGGGTCCACCCGCTTACGTTGATGCCCGGCTCAAGTCGGGCATCAAAATAGTTCAAGCGGTGAGAGCGGTATTTGGACTGCGTTGCTTGAACATCGTAGTTGAGTAGAACCGCCTGTCCGCCGCGATCGAAACCATCGTGGTTTGGCGGCAATGCCGTGTCGGCTACCAGCAGCTCGATAGACGAGCGGGATGGATCCAGTGTCAGTTGGAGATGTTGCGAGGGCCTGCCAGGCGTCAGACAACCGGCAGGCATGTGTTCGCCGCGTATGCGTAGTTGCGTCCATAGGCGGTCGTCAAAACAAGGAAAGCCTTCCTCATTGAAGCTCAACTCCATGCTTTGAGGAGGGAGGCCATTAACACTTACCGAGACCGGCTGCATTCCAGGAAGAAAATGTGGCTTGTCTCGAAAATAAGTGGCTATTTCGTCGGGAAATCCGCGTGCGCGAAGGAGGTCCGCATCGAAATCGACCGGGCCGCCATGGGGAGCCGCGCAGCATGGTTTTGTTGCGAGGCAGGTCGAAAGCAGTGCGGTCGAAAAAACAACTCGAGATATCTTGATCGACATGTGACTCCGTTCATCATGGCGATGGATTAATTTGATGGTGGTGCGTGACCAGCTTTTTTCTACACGCGGATATTGACTTATAGGCCTTGCTTAATGGTCAGCGTCAAATGGCCCTTCAATGGTGTGCCATCCGGAGGCAGCCCCGCCATTTCACTTTCTGTTGCAAGCCTGGGGTTTACTTCAAGGTCTACTTTGAACTGCCGACCACTAGCTGGTAGGTTTCCATTGTCCAAGCGCATCCAGGTGCTGTGCGCCCCATTTCTGAGAAGAGCAGTCGCGCTACCTTGGGGGGCAACGGTGTAAGTGGAAAAGAGCGCATTCTGACCGTCGACGGCAGGATTTTTTGCTGTAACTGTATAGGAGCCCAATTTCCCGGTGCTATTTACATTCCCAAGTCCGAAATTCCGATCGCCTAGCTCTGACGAGCTGGCGCTCTCAAGATCCGCCGTTGTGAGTGTGACGTAAGTTAATATGTCGCATGCCACCGTCCATGTGGCAGTCTGAGATTGAAGAGGGGTGGTTTGGTTTTTTCTAACGAGTGAAGACGAGATAGTGCCAAGGTCGTAAGTTCCACCATTTGATACATCCACGGAGCATTTGCCAGAGTCTCCAAAGACGCCAATGACATTAAGATCGGCAACTTGAGCATGAGATTCGAAAGCTGTCGCAATCAAGGCGGTTAAAGCTAGTATTTTTTTGTTCACGATGAAACCTCGCGTATTTTGAATGACGTTGTTCGATGCGCTGCATTTGCGTTGGTGATCGCGCTGATCAAGCGTGACCGGCATCGGTCAGTCGCTGCCGATGTTTTTGACAGTGATGGTTATGGGTGTGAGTACGGATCCTCGTCTATTCATAGGGGTGATACGTATACGTTCTGGTTTGTCTGACAAGCGATGGCTTGTGACCTCTCCTGGCATGAGATAAGGCAGCTTCAAGGGGATGTCCGCGGCTTGAGGTTGAGTCTGTAGGCTGGGCAGTAGACGCACGACGTGTTTGCCTGTGTTTCGTATTTCGAGCCTGCCATCCTCATGCCCGACGGCTACATCTCGCCAGGGCTCGTCCGTCGTCGCAATGGATTTCGGATAGATCATCAGCGGTATGATCTGTTTTATGTTGATTGTCGCCGCGCTTTGTTTTTTAACGGGTATGGCCTCGAACGAGGCTTCCAGCATGTGTTCTTCCCGCAGCGCTTCGCCTTCTCGAAGCACGTAATGGATAAGCTGACTCTGACGTGGTTCGATGCGTGTTATCGGCGGGGTGACAAGAAGACGATCGGCGATGTCGTCTTCTTTCAAGTTTTTGACCTTGCTAATAACAAGAATGGGATCGTCACCGGTATTGGTGACGTTGAAGGCAGCTCGGCCTTCATCCTCATAGAGGAGAACGCTGCCGGCTTCCAGGGCAAACGTTGCCGCGCGACCATTTGCGGTCACGAACAAAAAGAGTACGACGAACCTCCTTGCGAGGCTCAATGATGTTTGCCAATCCATGGCTTGTCTCCATTGAGTGTGCGGCTGTGCCGCCCAGTATCGACAGAGTAGCTCTGACGAATTGCAATGTCTGTCGGATCGACCAATGTTTTTTTAGGTGTTCTATATCGATTTAATGCATGCCTTCCGACGCATAAATAAAGACAAAAAAGAAGGGATCCTGAGATCCCTTCTGGTGTTGCGTTGTCACTGGCGCGGCGGCTGGGTCGCCGGCTTCAGTCGCTCGACGATTAGCTCGATGCCGACGATGCGCTGACCGTCAGGCCGCTGGCGTCCACACTCTTGACGCCCTTTATCTTCTTGGCGATCGCGGTTGCATGTGCCTTTTCCTTGGCGGTAGCTACAGTGCCGCTCAAGGTGACCACGCCCTCAGTAGTGCTTACCGAGATATCGCTGGCCTTGACGGCCTTGTTGGCGGCAAATTCGGATTTCACCTTGGTGGTGATCCAGGCATCGTCAACTTTGCCGGGCACGGTCTGGTTATCCGATGACTTGCTCATGCTGGCGCCGGAATCCTGAGCGACGGCCTGGGTGACCGGAATCGCGCCAAACGCAGCGATAAAACCAGCAGCGATCAGAGTCTTGCGAATTGAAAAGGACATGGCGACCTCCTTGCATTGGGGAAGATGCTGTCTTGCAAGACAGACGGTATGCCGAACTGGACAGTGACCGTGATCCCATGGCAACAGGAAGGAAGTGAACGCAATGTGCCCATCGCTTGCTTGCGTTCAGGCGAAAAGCGGGAATGCGAAATTGGCGTGCTTCTGTTGTACAAAGTTTGCTATTGCCATGTACAGAACCCAATCACCTCACTCCTCATGTCATCCCGGCCTGCGTCGGGATGACGAGAACAAAAAAACGGGGCGCCGAAGCGCCCCGTCGAGTATCACAATCGCGTTGTCGATTACTTCAGTTCAACGCTGTTGGTGATCACCAGGCCGTGCTCGTCGACATGCATCTCGCCGGAGAGATCCTTCACGCGCGCGGCCTGTTGACGCATGGATTCAAACTGCGCCTTTGAACGCGCGGCAGCCTGCTGCTGTTCCTTGACCGCGTCGGTGTCGGCAGCGTCGTCGTCGCTCTTGCCCATGTTGGCGGTGAGTTGCGCAAGCTGTTCGGACTTGGCTTCCATCGCCTGCACCCAGGTCTGGTACATGTCGCCGGTCAGATGCATGCGCATCATGCGGCCGGCGTCGCCTTCGGGTGCCTTGAGCATGTCGCCGAGCTTGCTGTCTTCACCGGTGCCGATGCCGAGCACCAGGGCCTTGTCGCTCGTCGCCACCCAGGCAGGCTGGCCGAGCGTGGCGGTCATGTCGGCAGGCAGCGCCACCGGCTTGCCGTCGTTGGTCAGCTTGAGCTGGCCCAGTGCCGGCATGGCCATCTGACCCATCGCGATCAGGCCGGTCGGGTTGCTGGAAGCGACCAGCACGCGGCCGCTGAACTTGGGCAGCGTGGCGTTCGGATCGGGCGCAAAGGTATCGAGCACGATGCGCAGGCCCTGCATGTCGCCGAAGGGCGGCATCGCAGCACGCTGAGCCAGCTGCCCGATCTTGGCGAACTGGTCGTTCATGTCGAGCAGTGCGGGGCAGGTGAACGGCTTGGCGGCCACGGCATCGGCCTGCGCCGACCAGAACGTGCGTACGTCCTTCATCGGCAGTGCGATGCTGAGGTCGAACGGTGCGTCGCCACTGCTGCCCAGGCCCGGCAGGCCGACCTTCAAGCCCGAGAATGCCTTGACGATGTCATCGGCCAGCGCCAGATCCACGCGCGCCGACTGCTGCTTGCTGTCGAGCGTGGTGTAACCGAAGCTCATCGACGGTACGCGTGCAGCAATGCGCGCCGCGTCGGCCTGACAGGTCGGCGGAATCTGCATCTGGTTGGCGACCGGCTCGCCGGTCTTGGCCGCTTCGCTTTCTGCGTGGGCCTTGAACATCGCGCTGAAGAACGGGTCCTTGCCACCCGACACCAGTGCCAGGGTACGGGCAACGTCGAGTTGGCCGACGGCGTAGGGCTTGTAACCCTTGTCCTTGGCCAGGGTTTCCAGGCGGCCGTCTTCCTGCAGGCTCTTGGCCGGACGATCCAGGCCCAGCGCCTGGCGCAGCATCGACTCGGAGGCATCGGCCGGCAACAAGGCGGCAACGGCCTGCTTGCCGACAACAGCAAGGATGACCTGCGTGCCGGCTTCCGTCGACACGTGCTTACGGTAGGACTGACCACCGACGCTCGCCGTGTCGAGCTTTTTGCCATAGGCCGTTTCCAGGCGGCCGACAAAGGCTTCGAATGCCTTCGGGTCGCTCAGCTCGATACGCGCCACCGGCGAAAGGCCCAGGCCGTAGAACGCCGAGTAGCCTTTCACATCCAGTCCGGTGTTCTGCGCAAAGGCTTCGGCGGTCTTGCCGTCGATCTCGGCGATAAAGGCCTTGAACAGACGTGCGTTGTCCGGGTCCTTTATCTCGTCGGCAGCCGCTTTCATCTGCGCGACCTGGCCCGGCAACTGCGCATCGGCCTGGCTCAGCAAGGCGGCGCGAGTGCTGTCGTCCAGTACATCGAGGTTGGCAATGACATAAGGCGTATCGGCGGGCACGAAGGCCAGCGGAGCATCTTTGTCCTTGTGTGCGCAGGCGGCCAGCAGTACGCCGGCAAAGCCCAGCGCGAAAAAGCGCGTCGTCGATCGCATCTTGATTCCCTAGTTTGAAGATGATGTTGCGCTGCGCATTATGCCTGCTTTACGGGCTGTCATAACGTGTAGCTAACAAAGATGATCGTGCTTGCTTTCAGTTTGACGACGCATGCTTGATTTTATTGATGTTGATCATCATCTAATATGGCGAGTTTTCCAGGACCACCCCTCGAGGTCGCCATGCAACATCAGGATCCGATCGTCATTGCCGCGGCCGTACGCACGCCGCTGGGCCGTTTTCTCGGCGAGCTCACGCCGCTCACCACGCCCATGCTGGGCGCGAGCGTATTGACGGCGGCGTTACAGCGTTCTGGCCTGGCCGCCGAGCGGGTCAGCGAAACCATCATGGGCTGTGTACTGCCGGCCGGCCTTGGCCAGGCGCCCGCACGGCAGGCCGCAAGAGGCGCGGACCTGCCCGACGGCGTTGGCGCGACCACGGTCAACAAGGTCTGCGGTTCGGGCATGAAGGCGACGATGCTGGCGCACGACCTGCTGCTGGCGGGGAGCGCCGACTTCGTTCTCGCCGGCGGCATGGAAAGCATGTCCAACGCGCCGTATCTGTTGCCCAAGGCCCGCGCGGGGTATCGGGCGGGACACCAGCAGGCGCTCGATCACATGCTGTTCGATGGGTTGGAGGATGCCTACGAAGGCGGGCGACCGATGGGCGACTTCGGTGAAGCGACGGCTGCCAAGTACGGGTTCAGTCGCGCGGACCAGGACGCCTATGCGATGGAAACGTTGCGGCGTGCGCGTTACGCCGTCGAGCAGGGCGTATTCGATCCCGAGGTGGTTGCAGTCAGTGTGCCTACGCGTGGCGGCAGCGTCGACATTGCGCGTGACGAACATCCGCTCAAGGTCGATCCGGCGAAGATTCCCAGCCTGCGTCCGGCGTTTCGCACGGACGGTACGATCACTGCAGCCAGTTCTTCGGCCAATGCTGACGGTGCGGCAGCGCTGCTATTGACCCGCCGTTCGCTCGCCGAACGGGAAGGGTTGCCGATCCTGGCCGAAATTCGCGGGCATGCCACGCACAGTCAGGCGCCGGAATGGTTTACCACGGCGCCAGCGCCGGCTATTCGCAAGCTGCTGGACAAAGTCGGTTGGAAGCTGGGCGATGTCGACCTGTTCGAAATCAACGAGGCCTTTGCGGTCGTGGCGATGGCGGCGATGCGCGAGCTGGGCATCGGTCACGACATCCTCAATATTCATGGCGGTGCGTGTGCGCTTGGACATCCGATCGGTGCGACCGGCGCGCGATTGATCGTGACGTTGTTGCATGCGTTGGAGCGCAATGGGTTGCGTCGTGGGGTGGCGTCGCTTTGTATCGGTGGTGGGGAAGCTACCGCGATCGCGATTGAGCGAGCTGCGTAGGAGCGAATTCTAGGGAGCTTCGAATAACCTCAGTTTTCATCGTCGCCCCGGCTAAAGCCGGGGCCCAGTGTCTTTATCACACTGAAGCGTAAGGCACTGGGTCCCGGCCTTCGCCGGGATGACGGATAGTAGGCTTTAAGGGGATTTTGAAGCCGCTCCTACAAATGGCTCAACGCCCCATCACCTCACACAAAACAGCCATCCGTACAAACACCCCATTACCCACCTGCTCAAGAATGCGCGACTGCGGCCCATCGGCCACCTCGGACGCAATCTCGATCCCACGATTGAGCGGCCCCGGATGCATCACCAGGCATCCTTTACCTGCCAGCGCCAGGCGCCGGTTATCCAGACCGAAGCGCTCGAAATAAGCCGCCTCATCAGGCAGATCGGTCGACGCCATGCGCTCCTTCTGCAAGCGCAACATGATCACCGCATCCACACCCTCGATCGCTTCGTCGAAATTTTCGACGATCGTGCAACCCGGAAATTCGCTCGCTTCGGGCATCAGACCGGCTGGGCCACAAAGACGAATTTCCTTGGCACCCAGCGCACGCAGCGCATGCACATCCGAACGCGCCACGCGCGAATGTTTTACGTCGCCGCAGATCACCACTTTCAACTGGCCGAAATCCGGCCGATGCTCGCGAATCGTCAGCATGTCGAGCAGGCCCTGCGTCGGATGCGCGCGATTGCCGTCGCCGGCATTGATCACGGCGACACCGCTCATGGCGTGGCGTACTAGTTCGTCCGGCGTGCCCGATATTTTGTGGCGTACCACGATCGTGTCCAGATGCATCGCTTCGAGCGTATGCAGCGTGTCGAACAGCGCCTCGCCCTTGCTGGTCGACGACAATCCAATATCGAAATTGATCACGTCCGCGCCAAGGCGCCGTGCAGCCAGCTCGAACGAAGTACGCGTACGCGTGGACGGTTCGAAGAACAGGTTCAGCACCGTTCGACCGGCCAACAGGTCGAGTTTGCGCGTGCCGTGCGCACAGGCGTTGCGCATCGAGACAGCGCGATCGAGCAGGCGTTCGATGGTGGCGCTGGGCATGTTTTCCAGCGAGGTCAGGTGGCGCAGGCGTTGGCTCATAGAGATCGATCGATGTGAATGAGGAAGATGGGCGGGGCTCATGGACTGGCAACGCCGGGGATGGCCTCGGTCATGCCGGTGAGCCAGCCTTCGAGAATGACGGCGGCAGCCTCGGCATCGATTTGCTGCGCGTCGCGTTTTCGCTTCAGGCCAGCAGCGCGGGCCTGTGCGAAGCGACGTGCGGCTTCCTGCGATGTGTGCCGTTCGTCCACCAGCACCACCGGCAGGTTATAGCGTTCGCTCAACTGGTTGGCGAAGCGACGCGCACCGCGGCTGGCGGGTTGCTCCTCGCCGTCGAGCGTCAAGGGCAGGCCGACGACCAGGGTGTCGGGCAGCCAGTTCTGGCGCAAGCTATCGAGCTGCACCCAATCGGGCGTGCCGTCGCGATTGGGAATGGCGGCAATGCCGCGCGCGCTGGCCGTCAACCGGTTGCCAACGGCCACGCCGATCAAGCGGCTGCCGTAGTCGAACCCGAAGGCACAGCTCATGCGTGGCCCGCGTAGCCGGGCAATTGCAGCGGGTCGACGCCGACCAGGCCGGCAGCAGCGCTCCAGCGTTCCTCCAACGGCGTATGGAACACTACCCGCTCACTGGCCTCGACGGTCAGCCAGGTGTTGTCCTTCAATTCTTGCTCAAGCTGCCCAGCGCTCCAGCCGGCATAGCCCAGCGCCATCAAGGCCAGGCGCGGACCTTCGCCAGCGGCCATGGCCACCAGGATGTCGCGCGAGGTCGTCACCGACCAGTCGGCATTGACGCGGTAGCTCGATTCCCAATGGCCATGCTCGCGGTGCAGCACAAAGCCGCGTTCCTGCTGCACGGGACCGCCGATCAGCACCGGCGCATCGGCCAGTTCGATATCCGAACAGCCCAGCTTCATCTGCGCCAGCACATCGCCCAGGCGGTATTCGGAAAGCTGGTTGATCAGCAGGCCCACCGCGCCGTCCTCATCGTGCTGGCAGACAAAGGCCACACCGCGAGAGAAGGGCGGATCGGCCAGGCTGGGCATGGCGATCAGGAAATGGCCGGCGAGAGTTTGCTGACTGGGGGAGGTCATGGGGCCATTGTAAGCCGGGATGGTGCTCCGAGAGTGAGGATGTTGTTTCGCTGCCCACAAGCGACCTCAGTTTTCATCGTCGCCCCGGCGAACGCCGGGGCCCAGCGTCTTTCGTTCAATGTGCCGAAGACGCTGGATTACTCGCTTCGCTCGCCCCTTCGGGGCCGCCCTTCGGGCGTTCTACGCGCAAGCGCTTGTCCGGCGTTCGTCGGGATGACGGCTAGGAGGGACTGCAAACACTACCGATTCCGCAGCACGTTATCCGGCCCGAACTGCCACGTACGCGTGATGTACAGCTCGTCCACCCGCTCCTTGTCGTCGGCAGGCAGGGCAGGGAAAGGCGCCGCCAGCCGCACGATGCGCTGGGCCGAGGCATCGAGCACCGCCTCGCCGGAGCTCTTGATCACGTCGATGCTCTTGATGCTGCCGTCGCGGTTCAGCCCCACGGTCAGCACCAGGTCGCCATGCAGCCCCTTTTGGCGGGCCTCGTTGGGATAGTTGAGGTTGCCCAGCCGCTCGACCCGGTCGACCCAGCCGCGCATGTAGGCGGCGTAGACGAATTCCTTGGTATTGGCCGAAATGAATTTCTTCTTCGGGCGCTTGGCGTAGGCCTCGCTCTTGCTGCGCAGCTCGGCAGCCAGCCGGGCCATTTCTTCCTGCTGCTTGAGCTCGGCCGCCGACTGCGGCTGGTCGGGCGTCAGCTCGGTCTGGCCGGTATCGCTGTTGACCGACTGCGCGCTGTTGCCAGTGGTGGTGACCAGCCGTTGGGCGGTGGCGTCGCGTGGCGCCGGCACGGTGGCGTCGACGTGGCGCTGCGCGGTGCCTTGGGCCTCGGTCGGCAGCGGGCCGGAGAAGGGCTGCGAGGGGCGGGCGGCCTTGTCGCTCTCGCCGCCGCCGGCGTTATTGGCCTGGGCGAGGAAATCGGCCTTGTCCGGTGCCTCGCGGTTGGCGACGTCGACCAAGGTCACATCCAGCGTGGGCAGGCTGGGCTTGGCCTTGACGTAGTGAAAGGTGATGCCCAACAGCAGCACGCCGTGCAGCAGCAGCGAGAACAGCAACGTGGCGCCGATCGGGTCGGCGCCGTTGTTGGGGCGAACGGTGGCATTCACGCAGCTTGGGTTCCGAGGCTTTCGATGACGTCGAACAACTGGCCGGCAATATTAAGCCCGAACTGCGCGTCCAGTTCGCGCACACAGGTCGGCGATGTGACGTTGATCTCGGTGAGGTAGTCGCCGATCACGTCCAGGCCGACGAAGATCAGCCCGCGGCGCTTGAGCTCCGGAGCCACTTCGGCGGCGATCCAGCGGTCACGGTCGGACAGTGGCACGCCCTCGCCACGACCACCGGCCGCCAGGTTGCCGCGAAACTCGTTGCCCTGCGGGATGCGAGCGAGCGCGTAAGGCACCGGCTCACCATTGACCAGCAGAATCCGCTTGTCGCCGGAGGTGATTTCCGGGATGTACTTCTGCGCGATGGTGAAATGCCGCCCTTCGCCATGCGGGCCGCCGGCCAGCAGGGTCTCCAGCATCGAGTTGAGGTTGCTGTCGCCGGCCTTGACCCGAAAGATGCCGCGCCCGCCCATGCCGTCCAGCGGCTTGAGCACCACCTCGCCGTGCTCGGCGGCAAAGCGGCGCAGCTCGCCAGCATCGCGCGAGACCAGGGTGGGCACGATGCACTGGGGGAACTGCAGGGCGAACAGCTTTTCGTTGCAGTCGCGCAGGGCCTGCGGGTCGTTCACCACCAGCACGCCGGCCTTTTGGGCCAGCTCCAGCACCATCGTGTCGTAAATGAATTGCGGGTCGACCGGGGGGTCCTTGCGCATCAGCACCACGTCGATCTCGCGCAGGTCGCGCCACTGGGCCGCTTCCAGTTGGAACCAGGCCTTGGGATCGTCCTTGACCGAAAGCTCGGCCACGCGGGCCCAGGGGGCGCCGTCGCGGATCGACAGGTCGCCTTGCTCCATGTAGAGCAGCTTGTGGCCACGCCGCTGGGCTTCCAGCAGCATCGCGAAGGTGGTGTCCTTGACGGTCTTGATGCCCGAAATAGGGTCCATGAGTACGGCGACCGACAAGGCCATCGTCATTCTCCGGTAGTCGAAACGTGTGAAAACGGCCATGTTCGCCGAGGGTGTCCTCGCGCGGCAAGGTTGGGGATCGTCGGCCTCCCGTACAAGGCGGCGGTTCCACGGGCAAATGTGAAGATGCAAGAATCGCGATTTCGGAAGCAGTGTAAGCAATTGCAGCTTGACGCCACGGCAGTGAAGGCGGTAAACAGCAAATGCATAAAAGCCCGCCTCACGAGCGGGTTACGGAATTATTCTTGCGGAATTCTTTGTATTCCATATCGAGCCGGCGGCCACAAGGCTGACGGCTATGCGTTTACCTGAGCCGGGGCAGGTCGCAGGGGGGTTAAGTGAACTTGAACGTAAATGGCAATGGCCTGGCCGGTCTTAAGGTCATGGTTATCGATGACTCCAAGACGATCCGCCGTACGGCGGAAACCTTGTTGAAGAAGGAAGGCTGCGACGTGCTCACCGCCGTCGACGGGTTCGAGGCCTTGGCCAAGATTTCCGACCAGCGTCCGTCGATCATCTTCGTGGACATCATGATGCCGCGTCTCGACGGCTATCAAACCTGCGCGCTTATCAAGAATAATCCGCAGTTCCGCGGCACCCCGGTCATCATGCTGAGCTCGAAGGACGGGTTGTTCGACAAGGCCCGCGGCCGGATCGTCGGCGCGGAACAGTATTTGACCAAGCCGTTCACCCGAGACGAACTGCTTGGCGCTATTCATCGACATGTCAGCACGGTTTAAAACCTGCGACTACAGCATCTGAGGGGGAGCTGTGGCCCACATTCTCATCATCGACGACTCGCCGACCGACGTGCGCGTGTTCACCACGCTGCTCGAACGGGCGGGTCATCGTGTCGACTCGATCGGCAACGCCGAGGAAGGCATCGAGCGCGTCCGCGCCGAGCTTCCCGACCTGGTCATCATGGATGTCATCATGCCCGGCATGAACGGCTTCCAGGCGACCCGTACGCTCACCCGTGACCCGGTCACCTCGGGCGTACCGATCGTCATGATCACCACCAAATCGATGGAAACCGACCGCGTCTGGGGCTTGCGCCAGGGCGCGCGCGCGTTCATCACCAAACCGGTTAACGAGAAGGAACTTCTGGCCTGCATTCATGACCTGCTGCCAAGCGCGGCGGCCTGAGGGCAACGATGAGCCAGAACGCCAACCTGACCCCGTTTGAAATCCTCGCCCATTACGAGCGCCTGTCCCTGGCGCACGCGCTGGAGTCGTCGGACAAGCTCGAAGCCCCCGGGCTGTGGCGTGGTATCGGTTACCGCGCCGGCAGCCGTTCGTTCGTCAGCGGCATCGACGAGATCAACGAACTGTTGGCGGTGCCCCCGCTGACCCCGGTGCCCGGAACGCAGACGTGGCTGCTTGGCATCGCCAACGTGCGCGGCAACCTGGTGCCGGTGATCGACCTGGCGCGCTTCCTGTTCGGCGAACGCACCGTGACCACCGAGCGCAGCCGCCTGCTGGTGGTGCGCCAGGGCGCGGGCAGCGTGGCCCTGCTGGTCGACGAAGTGTTCGGGCAGCGCACCGTCGATGCCGAACAGCGCCGCGAAGCCGAGCCGGAAAGCGATCCACGCCTGACGCGTTTCGTCGACGATCGCGTCGGCGAGCAGCGGCTGGGCTTGTTCAGCATGAATCGGCTGGTACGCGCGCCTGACTTCCGTCAGGCGGCGGCCTGACGGCCAACACACAAGCTTGGGGTCCGGCGCCTGTTGCGGCCGGGAGATTGAATGGTTCGAAGGGGCGGTTCGGCCCCGGACATCGCCGGCGCAAAGCGCCGGCGCGGTGTAGACGGCGAGGTGAAGAGCATGAGCACTACTGGGGGCGTCGGCAGGGAGCGCAACTATTCCGGCATCATTATCGGCGCGCTGCTGATCATGATCGGCTTTGCCGTGCTGGATTTTGTCCTGCTCACCATCAAGGCCGGTGAGGATCGCGAAGCGATCGGCCTGACCACGCAAATCCAGGTGCTTTCGCAGCAGACGGCCAAGTACGCCCTCGAAGCGGCGGACGGCAACGTCGAGTCGTTCAAGGAGCTGGAGAACAACCGCAACTCCATCGATTCGGCCGTGCAGCGCCTGAACAAGGGCGACACCAAAGGCAGCATGCAAGCCTATGCCGACAACAACGCCTCGCCGACCGGCCGGGCGGTGTCTGCATTGAGTACCGCCTGGGGCCAGCTCGACGGCGACATCGGCAAGATTCTTTCGAACCGGGCGCTGGTGCTCGATTCGGCCCAGCGTGCCAGCACGCTTTCGCGCGAACTCCCCCTGCTGAACTCCTCCATGGAGCAGGTGGTGAACATCCTGCAGCAGCGCGGCGGCAGTGCGGACCAGACCTATACCTCGGCGCGCCAGATGCTCCTGGCCGACCGTATGATCCGCCGAGTGCAGGAAGTGCTGCAGGGCGGCGATGCCTCCCAGCCGGCCGCCGATGGTCTGTCCCGCGACGGCCAGTTGTACGGCAGCGTGCTCAACGGCCTACTCGCCGGTAACTCGGACATCGGCGTGCGCTCGATGGGCGATGCCAATGCCCGCAAGATCCTGACCGACATGCAGGGCAAGTGGAACGACGTCCAGGACCCGGTCAACAAGCTGATCAGCGCGGCCGGCAACCTGAGCGACGTGAAGCGCGCCGGCAACCAGGCCTCGCTCGATTCGCAGAACGTGCTGCTGCGCGCGAACGAACTGGCCGACCAGATCGGCAAGCTGCCGCTGCGCCGCCTGTTCCCGAACGTGTGGTGGGGCGTGCTTGGCGCCGGTGGCGCGGCACTCTTCGCCGTGTTGCTCGTCGTGCAGCAGATCGGCGACCAGCGCCGCCGCTTCCGCGAGTCGACCGAACTCAACCAGCGTAACCAGGAGGCGATCATGCGCCTGCTGGACGAAATGGGCTCGCTCGCCGAAGGTGACCTGACGGTCAAGACCACGGTCACCGAGGACATTACCGGCGCGATCGCCGACTCGGTGAACTACGCGATCGACGAGTTGCGCACCCTGGTGACCACGATCAACGAGACCTCCGAGCAGGTGTCCTCCTCGGCGCAGGAAACGCAGACCACCGCTCGCCATCTGGCCGACGCGGCCGAACACCAGGCGCAGCGAATCAGCTCGGCGACCACGCTGATCAACCAGATCGCCAGCTCCATGGACGGCGTGTCCAAGGACTCGGCCGAATCGGCCGACGTGGCCGAGCGCTCGGTGCAGATCGCCTCGCGTGGCGCCGAAGTGGTGCGCGAGACGATCTCGGGCATGGACTCGATTCGCGATCAGATCCAGGAAACCTCCAAGCGCATCAAGCGCCTGGGTGAGTCCTCGCAGGAAATCGGTTCGATCGTGGAACTGATTAACGACATTGCCGAGCAGACCAACATCCTCGCCTTGAACGCCGCAATCCAGGCGGCCTCGGCGGGTGAAGCCGGCCGCGGTTTCGCGGTGGTGGCGGACGAAGTGCAGCGCCTCGCGGAACGCTCCGCGAGCGCGACCAAGCGAATCGAAACGCTGGTGCAGACGATTCAGTCCGATACCAACGAAGCGGTGAACTCGATGGAACAGACCACCGCCGAAGTGGTGGCCGGTGCCCGCCTGGCCGAGGACGCCGGTAGCGCACTGGGTGACATCGAGCGCGTCTCGCACGATCTGTCCGCGCTGATTCAGAACATCTCCGCCGCGGCACGCCAGCAGTCGGCCGCCGCGACGGACATCTCGCAATCGATGAACGCGATTCAGGAAATTACTTCGCAGACCTCGCAAGGCGCGAGCCAGACGGCCGACTCGATCGGTTACCTGGCGCAGCTGGCGAGCGACCTGCGGCGTTCGGTGGCTCACTTCAAGCTGCCGGGTTGATACGGATTATGAGCCGAGCTGGCTCAATGACAGGGGGCAACCTCAACGGTTGCGAGACGCGTTACAGCGCGGCCGCTGAGATGGGCGTATGAGACTTCAAGACCACATCGATTTCACCACGCTGCAGTGGGTCAAGCCCGAGCTTGACGAGACGCTGGCGCTCGCGCGTGAAGCGCTGGAGTCCTACGTCGACAACCCGGGTAACCGCGATGTCATGCGCTCTTGCGCGGACAGCCTGCACCAGGTGCAGGGAACCTTGCGCATGGTCGAGCTCTACGGCGCCGCGATGGTCGCCGAGGAGATGGAAACCCTCGCCATCTCGCTGCTCGAAGACCACGTTGTCCAACGCGAAGACGCCTATGCCGCGCTGATGCGCGGCCTGATGCAGCTGCCCGATTACCTGGAGCGTTTGTCCAGCGGCCACCGTGATGTGCCGGTGGTGTTGCTGCCGTTGCTCAACGACCTGCGTTCGAGCCGTGGCCAGCAGGCGCTGCACGAATCGGCGTTGTTCAGTCCCAATCTCGAAGCCGTGCTGCCGCCGGAAGCGCCGGGCGCGGCCACCAAGGAAATCGCCGACCACAAGCGTGGCGAAATCGCCGAGTTGCGCGTGCGTTTCCAGCAGCAGTTGCTGGCGTGGTTCCGTGGCCAGTCCGAAGGTGGCCTGGCCGGCATGCGCCAGATGCTCGATGCGATCAGTGCGCGTTGCTACAGCATTCCCGGTCGCCGTCTGTGGTGGATCGCCTCGGGCGTGCTCGAAGGTTTGCAGCAGGGCGTGCTCAAGCAGCAGGCGAGCGAAGTACGCCAGTTGATCGGCAAGGTCGATCGCAGCATTCGTCAGTTGATCGAACAGGGCGAAGGCCATATGCGCGGCGGCGACGCCGACGAACTGGCGCGCAAGCTGCTGTACGTGGTGGCGCAGTCCAAGCAGCGCACGCCGCAGATGGCCTTGCTAGCCAAGACCTATGCGCTCGATGCCTTGCTGCCCGACGCCAGCGAGCTGGAACATGCGCGCGGCTCGATGTCCGGGCACAACCGTGCCTTGCTCGACTCGGTCTCGCGTGCACTCAAGGACGATCTGCTGCGCGTCAAGGAAGCGCTGGATCTGTTCCTGCGCCAGGCCAACGCCGACCCGGCCCAACTGTCTGGCCAGATCGATATCCTCGAACGCGTCGGCGACACGCTGGGCATGCTTGCCCTGGGCGTGCCGCGCCGTGTCGTCAACGAACAGCGCCGCGTGCTGGACGAAATTGCCAACCGCATGCGCGCGCCGGACGAAGAGATCCTGCTCGACGTCGCCGGTGCGTTGCTTTACGTCGAAGCGTCTCTGGACGACCACATCGAAAGCCTTGGCGCCGAAGACGAGTCGGCCAGCGATTCGAATACGGCCATGCTGCCGCGTAGCGAAGCGCGCCACATCCTTGCCACCCTGATGCATGAGGCGATCGCCAACACCAGCAAGGTGAAGGAATCGATCGTCGCCTTCGTCGAGTCGGGTTGGCAGCATCAGGAGCTGACCGAAAGCGGCCCGTTGATGGATGAGGTTGCCGGCGCCCTGCGCATGCTTTCCGCGCCGCGGCCGGCCGAACTGGCCGAAGGCATCGGCCGTTTTATCGGCAACGAGTTGCTCAGCGATCGTCGCGTACCCAGCAGCGTGCAGATGGATCATCTGGCCGACGCGTTGGCTGCGCTGGAGTATTACCTCGAAGCTGCGCGCGAACACCGCGGTGGCCTGGAACACATTCTCGACGTAGCCGAGCACAGCCTGAGCAAGCTCGGTTACTGGCCGCCGCCTGCCGCGCGCGCGCCGGTCGAGGAAGCGCCGCTGGATCTGGCCGCCACACCTGCCGCCACCACGCTCGATTTCTCCGGGCAGCCGGACCTGTCCGAAACGGTCAGCCTCGCCGACGGCGCGGATCCGACGCGCCTGTTTATCGGTTCGCAAGAAGCCTTGCCGACCGCGCAGCACGACATCGCCGGCATGCGCCTGGCCGACACCGAACATCTCGGTGGCAGCGCTGCGCCGGTGTCGGACGACGCCGACTGGATGGAAATCGAAGAGGAAATCTTCGAGCAGGTGCCCGTGTCGGGCGCACTGGCGTTCAACGCCGGCTTCCATGCCAGCACCGAAGGCATCGACGACGAGATTCGCGAGATCTTCCTGGAGGAAATGCAGGAAGAAATCGACAACCTCTACACCGCGCAGAAGCAGTGGCTTGCCGATGTCACGCAGCGCGATGCATTGACCTCGATCCGTCGCTCCTTCCATACCCTCAAGGGCTCAGGCCGCCTGGTCGGCGCCAGCCTGCTTGGCGAGTTCGGGTGGAAGGTCGAAAACATGCTCAACCGCGTGCTCGATGCATCGATCGAGCCGCATGAAGGCGTGCAGGAACTGGTGCGCCACGCCATCGATGCCTTGCCGCAATTGCTGCAGGCGCTGAAGGACGACCACCAGCCGACCGCGCCGCTCGCCGCGATCATGGATACTGCCGATCGCCTGGCCGGTGGCCACGAAAACGCGCGGATCAGCGACTTTGTCGTCGGCCCCACCGAAACCGTGCGTCGCGTCGTGCGTCGTCGTGTGCCGCGTCTGGATGCCGCTGCCGATGCTGTACCGGCCGCCGCGCTGGCCGAGGTCGAGCGCACGCCGACCGAGCCGGTGTTCGAGCCTGTTCCCGAAGCTTATGCCGCACCGGTGTTGCCGCCGGTCGATCCGGTCTTGCTGGAAATCCTGCGCAGCGAAGTGGCGCAGTACCTGCAGACCATCCGCAACACGATCAACCGCGTCGACGGTGAAGTAAAGGTCGACGACGGTCTGCTGCGTGCGGTGCATACGCTGCACGGCGCGATCGCGATGGTCGACATCCCGCTGCTGACACAGTTGCTGTCGCCGCTGGAAAGCCTGCTCAAGCGTCTGCGTGCCGCCGGCCAACCGCTGTCGATCGAAGGCGTGAGCCTGCTCGCGCGTAGTGCTGACGCGGTCGACTATGTGATGGGCCAGTTCGACAACGCCAACCCGCAGTTGCCGGATCTGGAGGCGCTGATCGCGCGCATTGTCGACCTGCGCGACAGCCAGCCCGAGCCGCAAGTGGCGCACGTGTTGTTCGAGCCGCAGGAAGACGAGATCGCGCAGGACGAAACGGAAGCACGCGAAGCGGCACCGCCCGCCGAGGCTCCCGCCGCCGCGCCATCGCCAGAAGACGAACATCACAACGCCTACGCTGCCGAGTTGCTGGCCGCGCTCGATGCATTCGAGCTCGATGCCGCCAACGAGGCCGAACTCGATGCGCCCGCGCCGATCGTCAAGACCGGTCATGGCGATGAGGAAGACGACTTTGCGGCACTGTTCGGCGACCTGATCGAAGAGGACGCCAGCGAGCCGTTGGCCGATGCCGCTCCGCACGAGCATGCGCCGACTGAAGTTGAATCGTTTGCCGTGGCGCCGGTCGAGATCGAACCGGTGTTGACCGATATCCCGCTCGAGGCGGAGTCGGCCGACAATGTCACGCATACCTTCGTCCCCGAAGTGATTCAGGACGTTTCCGACCTGCCGTTGATCGAGGAAGAATCGGCACTGACCGATTCCAGCGAACTGGTTTCCCTGCACGAAGCACTGCAACACACGGAAGAAACGCTGCCGGTCGCGCAGCACGACGAGCCGGTCGCCGAAGCCATTCCGGCGATCGACGCCGACGCCGAAGCCCAGCTGCTGCGCGAAATCGAAGCGGCCGAAGCGAACCTCGCCGCTGCCGAAGCGTCGGTGGAACAGCCGGCAGTCGAAGCGTTTGCCGAGCCGGTTGTCGCCGAGCCCGTTGTCGAAGAAGCTCATGCCGTCAAAGCGCCGGTCGAAGAGGCCGTTGAAGAAGCCCCGGCCGCCAACGAAAGCAACGCGGCGATGGTCTACGGTCAGATCGATCCCGATCTGCTCGAAATCTTTATCGAAGAAGGCCGCGAGATCCTCGACCACGCCGACGGCGTGTTGGCGCAGTGGCGCGCCGAGCCGACCGAGCTCGAACACGTTGCCAGCCTGCAGCGCGACCTGCACACCCTCAAGGGCGGTGCACGCATTGCCGGCATGCTGGCGGTGGGCGATCTCACCCACGCGATCGAAACCCTGCTCGAACGGCCGGTGGGTCAGCATACGCTGCAAGCGAGCGAGCTGATCTCCGCGCTGGAAGGCGGCTTCGACCAGTTGCACCTGCTGGTGCAGCGCGTGTCGCAGGGCCGTCCGATCGACTACCCGCAGGCGATGATCGATCGCTTCCTCGAACTGTCGGGCGAGACCAGCGTCGAAGAGGCCGTGCCGCCGCCGGCCATCGCGCCGCTGCGCGTGGACCTGCCGGAGCTGTTGCCCGAAGAGGGGCAAGAGGAAGAAAACCGCGGACCTCAGGAACAGATTCGCGTTCGCGCAGAACTGCTCGACAGCCTCGTCAACCATGCCGGCGAGGTGGCGATCTACCGCTCGCGCCTCGAACAGCAGGTGGCTGGCTACCGCTTCAACCTGGTAGAACTCGACCAGACCGTACAACGTCTGCGCAGCCAGCTGCGCATGCTCGAAATCGAAACCGAAGCGCAGATCATCGCGCGCTTCCAGCGCGAGCATCGCGAGGCCGGCCTGTCCGTCTTCGATCCGCTCGAGCTCGACCGTTACTCGCAGCTGCAGCAGTACTCGCGTGCACTGGCCGAGTCGGTCTCGGACTTGGTCTCGATTCAGAACATGCTCGATGAGTTGACCCGTCAGGCCGAGACGCTGCTGATCCAGCAGTCGCGCGTCAGTTCCGAACTGCAGGACGGCTTGCTGCGCACGCGCATGCTGCCGTTCGACACGATGGTGCCGAACCTGCGCCGCACGCTGCGCCAGGCCGCGCAGGATCAGGGCAAGGGCGCCCAGCTATACGTGGAAGGTGCCCACGGCGAAATGGATCGCAACCTGCTCGACCGTATCAAGGCGCCGTTCGAACACATGCTGCGCAACGCGGTTGCGCACGGTATCGAAACGCCGGCCGAACGTCGCAAGGCGGGCAAGCCGGAAGAGGGTGCGGTACGCATTCGCGTCGCGCGCGAAGCTACCGAGGTGGTGGTGCGCGTGACCGACGACGGTCGCGGTTTGGACCGTGAGGCCATCCGCAAGCGCGGTGTGGAGCGCGGCCTGCTGCGTGCCGAGTCGAACCCGAGCGACGACCAGATCCTGCAGCTCATCACCCAGACCGGCTTCTCTACCGCCAGCGAAGTCACTCAGCTGGCCGGCCGCGGCGTCGGCATGGACGTGGTCGCCAACGAGATCAAGCAGCTCGGTGGTTCGCTCGCGATCGACTCGCAACAGGGCAAGGGCACCACCTTCGTGCTGCGCCTGCCGTTCACGCTCGCGGTGACCCAGGCCATCCTGGTGCGCATCGGCGAGTCGAACTTCGCCATCCCGATGACCTCGGTACAAGGCGTTGCGCGTATCACGCCGGCCGAACTGGCTGTGCGCATGGCCGAGCCGAACCCGACCTTCGAGTACGGCGGCGAGCAGTACGGCATCCACGATCTTTCCGAACTGCTCGGCCTGGTACCGAACCATGCCTTGGACGAAGTCCAGTTGCCGCTGCTGCTCACCCGCGCCGGCGACCTGCGTGCCGCGATCCGCATCGATGCCGTCATCGGCTCGCGCGAAATCGTGGTCAAGTCGGTCGGCCCGCAGGTCAGCTCGGTGCCGGGTATTCTCGGCGCCACCATCATGGGCGACGGCTCGGTGCTGGTCATTCTCGACCTCGCTCCGCTGGTGCGTCACGGCATCGTGCGCCGCGAGCAGCGCCTGAGCGAAGGCCTGAGCGCCATCCAGACGCCGGTAGTCGAGGAGATTCGCACCAAGCCGCTGATCATGGTGGTCGACGATTCGATCACCATGCGCAAGGTCACCGGCCGCGTGCTCGAGCGTCACGAGTACGAAGTCAGCACCGCGAAGGATGGCGTCGACGCCGTCGAGAAACTGCACGACCGCGTGCCCGACCTGATGCTGCTCGACATCGAGATGCCGCGCATGGACGGTTACGAGCTGGCCACCCATATGAAGGCCGATCCGCGCCTGCGCAACGTGCCGATCATCATGATCACCTCGCGTACCGGCGATAAGCATCGCCAGCGCGCCTTCGACATCGGCGTCGATCGCTACCTCGGCAAGCCGTATCAGGAAGCCGAGCTGCTGATGCAGATCAACGAAGTGCTGGAACAGCGTGCGATGGCCGCAGTGGAGTCGATCGATGAGTGAGGCGGCAACAGCGGTCGCACTATTGTTCGACGATGCAGAACTCGGTGGCCACCTGCGCGATGCGCTACGTGAGCGCGGCGCGCAGATCGTGCACGAAGGCACGCTTGCCACACTCAGTCGCGAAGCCTTGCAGGGCTCCGGCGCCGAAGTCGTCGTGGTCAATCTCGACGACCAGGCCGTCGAGGTCATGGATCACCTCTATGACGTGATCGACTCGGATCGCCCGCGCGTCGTGTTCAACGATGCACAGGCCAGTCGCGGGCTGGACGGTTGGGACCGTGCGCGCTGGGCGCGCCATCTCGCCGCCAAGGTCATGTCGCTGGTCGATCTCGACCCGCCGCGTCCCGCCGACGCACCGGCTTTCGTGCCGCCGCCATCGGCAGGCGCGGAGCCCGAAATCGCCGCACCGCCAGCGCCCGTACTGGCGCTGGTGGAAGACGTCGTCGACACGGCGCCCATCGATGCGCCGATCGAAACACCTGCACACGAAGAGTCGGTGGTGGATGTGGCCGACGATCTGCCGCTCATCGACGACGTGCCGCTGGAATTCGCCAGCGACGGTGAAATTCCGGAAGAATCGATCGAAGCCTCGGAAACGCTGGCCGCCGAGCTGGAAGCCTTGCTGGCCGCCGACGAGCAACATGTCGTTGAAGATGAATTCGGCAGCGGCCTGAACTACGACGCAGGTGACGAGCTGGCATTGCACGACGGCGATTTCGCCGCGACGCCGCTCGACGAACCCGAGTTCGAATCGGTAGCGATCGAGCAGCAGCCAACGCAGGCGCCGGAAGCGCCGGCAGTCGCGCGTCCTGCATTTCAGCTCGATCACCTCTCGCTGGCGCCGCTGGACGAGAACTTTGCGCCCGTGCTCGCAAACAAGGTGGCCGCCACGGATGCTCCGGCGTTCGGGCAATCGTCGACCTGGTCGTTGATCGATGAAGACACGCCTGTCGCAGCGGTCGAACATGCCAAGTCGTCGGCAGCCGAATTCGGCATCGAGAAACTCAGTGCCGCCGATTACCTTGCACCCGATGCGGGCGACCACAACGAACACGACCTGCAGCCCGGCCTGAGCTTGGAGCTGGTGTCGATGGAAGCGGCGATCGCCCCGCAACAGCGTGAAGATCACGAAGTGATGCTCGGCGAGCTCGATTCAGCCATCGGTCGCGTGCTGTTGCTCGGCGCTTCCGCCGACAGCACCGATGCCGTCTGCGAATTCCTGCGCGCCCTACCGAAGGGCCTGCGCCTGACCGTGCTGCACACTCAGCATCACGCATTCGATGCCGCCGATGCCTTGGCGCAACGCTTGAAAGATCACACCTCCATGCCCGTACGCGTGGCAGGACGAGACAGCCGCACGCGCGTGGGTGAAATCCTGTTCGTGCCCGCCGGCCAGCAAGTGCGCCTGCTGCGCGACGGCCGTATCGAATCGCACGTCGTCGACGGCGCGGCGCCGCAACAGCCATCCATCGATGCCAGCTTCACCACCGCAGCCGGTGTGTTCGGCCGCGACGCCATCGCCATCGTCTTCGCCGGCAACGCGACCGACGCTGTCGCCGGCGCGCAAGCCGTCTACGACCGCGGCGGCCAGGTATGGGTCGAATCCGCACCGGGCGACCACTACGCCGGCATGGTCCGCGGCATCGAAGCCGAGCGTCTCGTCAGTTTCAGTGGCACGCCGCAAGAACTGGCAGTGCGTCTTACCGAACAATTTGCCTAAGAGAGCCCCACGATGAGCGAACAACCGCTGCCGCGCGAAATCCGCTGCGTCCTGGTCCCCGTAGGTAATCTGCGCCTGCTGCTTCCCAATGCCACCGTTGCGGAAGTCATTACGTTGCCGACGCCTGAGCATGTCGATGATGCGCCTGAATGGGTGCTCGGTCGCATTGCGTGGCGTGGCTGGCGAGTGCCGTTGATTTCGTTTACCAAGCTTGCTGGTGCGCAAGAGGCGGACTCGGAGTTGAGCGTTCGTGTTGCGGTGCTCAAGGCGCTCGGGGGAAATCCCAAGCTGCCGTTCATTGCCGTAGTCACTCAAGGCTTTCCGCGTCTGACCACGCTCAACGCCGAACTCATCATTCCCACCCACGATGGCACGCCGTTGCCGCCTGGTGTTAAAGCCGAAGTGCTGGTGCGCGATGACGTGGCGGTCATTCCGGATTTGGAGGGGATTGAGGCGGAATTGGCTGAGATGTTGGAGTTGGCTGGCTAATTGTAACAATGCTTTTCTAATATCTCAGTTGAAGCTGCCTATTTAGCTGAATCAAAGTCTGCGACGGAATATACGATATTGCCCTGTTGGCCGAATTATCATTCGGGCAGAAAGCGGGGGAATGGAGGCGCCTTAGGGATGCTCAATTCATCGTGGTTGCTGGCCGGAATTTATTGTGTTTTTCCAATGCGCGAATGCGGCAATCCGCTCTGCGTTAGTGGACCAATCGTCCCGAATATGCGCTTGCTAAGCGGCGGCTTAAAGATCAAGCTAATTTGGCGAAGGCTGAAATGGCTATTGAGCAAATAATTGAAGCGCGTCTAGATATCGCTGATACCTTGAAACAACTTGAGGGGCGGGCGGCGCAAATGGGTGCATGCCTTCTTCTAGGTAAAAGTGCTTTGATTTGTGGATTTTGTAGTGAATAAAGTCACTACATCATCGTCTGTAGCAAAAGAGGCGTCGTGATTGGGATGATTATGCGCAGATTGAGTCTTCTTACAACTTGGCGTGTATGGCTACCCGTGCTTAGCCTGATCATGGGGCTGTGTTGGGCGTGGCCGAGCGATGTGCGAGCACAGACGTCAGTATCGTCACCTTATTGGTGCGTTGGCGGATTGTGTGTGGGGATGGAAGTAAATGATACTTGGCTCCACGCCCCATGCCCTAATGGCAGTGTGTCTTCCTTTAAGGAGTGCTCCGAGGCTTCCTATAATTCCTATTTACTCGGGTGGTGGGGAAATTTAACTTATTTAGGCATGACAATGGGTGAGAAAGGCATATACCCACCCGAGGCTATTATTCTTAATTGGCAATCCCAGCGCAACGGAAATTATCAGTCGATTTTGTACCCGGTCTCCGAGCAAGACAATCCAGGGGTAAACAAAAATCTCGGCGCCCAAGGTCCATCTAACTGTGGTGGCACCTTGGTTGGAAATCCTATTGATATTTCTAATGGAAATAAATTTCAAGATGAGACAGATTATAGATGTGAGGGGGTTTTTCCGTTAAGGTTTCATCGTTATTACAATAGCCTCAGTTCAGGGGATGGAACGATAGGCGTGCGTTGGTCGCATACCTATAGCCGCAGATTGGGATTCTCGAACGGTTTACAAGTTCAACTTTTTCGGGACGATGGAAAGGTCGTTTACTTCTCGCAGTGTGGGACGCAATGGTGTGCTACGGCAGATCACGCGGGAACTCTGACACAGATTCTTGATAGCAGTGGCCGGTACACAACGGCTTGGCAGTATGTGGATGAGAACCTAACAACGGAAAATTATGATTCGACCGGACGATTTCTGTCCGAAACGAATCGCTTCGGAGCAACGCATAACCTGACGTTTGACAGTAACGGTAACTTATTTCAGATATCTGATTCATCGGGCCGACAAATTACTCTGTCGTATGACGTCTCCAGTCGTGTCCAAAACGTGGATCTGCCAAACGGTACATCTATTGCCTATAGCTATGACCCCTCGGGAAACTTAAGCACGGTAACCTATCCGGACGGAGGCGTTCGGACTTACCTCTACAACGAGTCAGGCTTGGTTGCTGGGGGGGCTTCAGCCAACCTTCTGACCGGCATTCAGGATGAGGATGGCAACCGTTATGCCACCTATACTTATGACAATCAGTCCAGAGCGGTGAGCAGTGGCCATGCGAATGGTGCCGGACTTGTTAGTCTGACCTATCAAGCTAACGGTGGCGTTCTTTTGACGGATGCTCTTCAGGCGAGCCGTACCTACACCTTTTCCACAACATCGGATATTAATCACATCGCCGCTATTGCGGGAAGCAATTGTGCTGGCTGTGATCTATTTGCCGTCTATAACTACAACTCTGCGAGCGACCTGTCAGGCACGGTTGATTTCAACGGGAACGTGGCTACTTATCTAGTAGATGCCTCGCACCTGGAAGAACAACGAGTCGATAGTGCAGGATCACCGCAGCAGCGCACCACCAATTTTATTTGGAATATTGCACTTCGTGTACCATTGAGTCGCACAGTTCTTGACAACAACGGTAATGCTGTTAGATCCACTTCATGGGCCTATAACACTTTTGGCCAGGTGACATACCGCTGTGAGATTGACCCCTCTATTTCTGGCGCTATTAGTTATAGTTGTGGTAGCGCACCGAACGCTCCTGCTGGCGTACGTCAATCGAGTTATACGTACTGCGTTGTCATCGATAGCACCCAGTGCCCCCTAACTGGCCTGCTGATTGCTGCCGATGGCCCACGCATCGATGTATCCGACATTGGCCACTACAGTTATTACCTTACTACGGACGAATCCGGTTGCAGCACGGTTGGCGGGGCCTGTCATCGCTTAGGTGATCTCTATCAGGTCACCGATGCTCTAGGTCATATCACCACGATGGTGGCTTACGACAAGAACGGTCGCTTAGTCCGCTCGCAGGACAGTAACAACGTCATCACCGATCTAACCTATACGCCACGCGGCTGGCTCAAGACTCGCACGGTCGGTAGCGCAACCACTACCATCGACTACGATGCTGTCGGCAACGTCATCAAAATCATCGATGCTGATGGGGTATTTGTCGGCTATACCTACGATACCGCCCACCGCCTGACCGACATCACCGATGCAGTTGGCAACCATATCCACTACACGCTGGATGCGGCGGGCAACAAGACCAAGGAAGACACCTACGACAGCGGCAACACGTTGCGCCGCACGCTGTCGCGCAGCTACAACACGCTCGGCCAACTGACCGGTGTCATCGATGGCCTCAACCACGCCATCTTCAACGCCAGTTACGCCGACAGCTACGATGCCAACGGTAACCTGGTGCATACGGCCGATGGCTTGGGCATTCAGCGCAAGCAGGGCTATGACGCCCTCAATCGTCTGGTCAGCACGCTGGACAATTACAACGGCACCGACACGGCGACTCAGAACACTCAGGCCACCTTCGCATACGACGCCCTCGACAATCTCGAAGGCGTCACTGATCCCGATGGGCTGAGCACTACGTACGACTACGACGGCCTCAGTAACCCAAAGGCATTGCATAGTCCCGATACAGGCACCTCTAGCTTCCAGGTCGATGCCGCAGGTAACCGCATCCAGCAGACAGATGCCAAGGGCGTCGTTCGCACGACCACTTACGATGCGATCAACCGCCCTGTCACGGTTAGCTACCCCGACAGCTCCCAGAACATTTCCTATCACTATGACGAGGCCGACAGCGTTACCAGCTGCAGTGGTTCGTTCCCGATGGGTCGATTGACCCGGATCGTTGAAACGGCGGTGACCACAACTTATTGCTACGACAATCACGGTAACGTCATCAAGAAGACCCAGGCGCAGGGAACTCAGGTCGACACCACCAGCTACAGCTACACTGCTGCTGACCGGCTGAGCAGCATCACCACGCCCAGCCAGACGACCACTCAGTACAGTCGCGATGGTGCTGGGCGCATCAGTGGTGTCACGGTGACCCCCAACGGAGGCGCGGGCCAAACGGTGGTCAGTGCGATCAGCTATCTGCCGTTCGGTCCAATCGGTAGTTACACATTAGGTAACGGCCAGACTATTACCCGCAGCTACGATGCCAACTATCAGTTGACGGATCTGACCAGCCCGGCGCTGAACCTTCATTTCGCGCATGACGTGATGGGCAACATCACCGCGCTGGGTACTAGCCCGGGCGCCAGTCCTGCAATTGAAACCTATGGATACGACCCGCTACACCGCTTGGCGGGAGTCAATGATGCGAGCGGCAATGCTATCGAGGCTTATACCTACAGCAAGGCCGGTGACCGCTTAAGCAAGATCAAGGCAGGTGGCTTGGCGACGGGAACGTATGGTTACCAGAACGGTACACATTGGTTGACTAGCATCGGCAGTGCAGCTCGCACGTACGATATCAATGGCAACACGATTGGTAGCGCCAATGCCGGCGAGACGCTGGGGTACGGGTACAACGATCGGAATCGCTTGACGCTCGTGCAGCGTGATCAGAAGACGGTGGCGACCTACGCTTATAACGCCTTGGGCGAGCGGATAGCGAAAGCGGTGACTTTGCCTCAGGTGGTCAATGAGCGCTTCGCCTATGACGAAGGGAGCCAATTGGTTGGTGAGTACGGCACGACCAATCGCGATTACATCTGGCTGGAAGATTTGCCGATCGCAGTGGTGGATAACGCAGCAACGGTTGCTATCAGCTATGTGCACGCGGATGGGCTGGGTACGGCTAGAGCGATCAGCGACTCAGCAGGGAACATGATCTGGCAGTGGGCATATCAGAGCAATCCATTTGGAGAACAGCAGCCGACGGGAAACTATGTCTACAATTCGCGCTTCCTAGGGCAGTATTTTGATGCGGAGAGCGGGCTGTACTACAACGTCAATCGTGATTACGAAGCCTCAACCGGTAGGTATGTGCAGAGTGATCCATACGGTGTTGAATCGGGAATAAATACATATCGGTATGTAGACAGTAGGCCCCTTGGCCTCACAGATCCGTATGGTCTATATGCAACATCAGTAGACGCGACTTGTGCTCAGAACTTCCAGTTCTGCACTGAAATACTTGGTTACGCCTCCCGTGCACAGGGGCGGATACAGGAGAAGCTTGGCGATAGCTGCGCCCAGGAGCGTGCGAATGCCGCTGCAGACCTGCTCGATTCGCTTGGTGAGGTAGTTACTGCAGCGCAAGTTCTTCTTCCAATATCGATTAATGCCGCTAGTAACGCGGCCAATTGGAAGAGCGTGAAGCAATTTGGGCACGCGTTCAGTGAGCACGGCGCTGGCACAAAAAACACGAAGCGACTCATCGATAGAGCTGCTGGAACTGGAAACCCTCAGGGGCAATGGCTCGACAATGAGGCGGCTGCAAGATACTTGAACGAAGTAAAAGTAGACGGCCCCACGACTATCCCGATTCCTGAAGGTTTGGGGCAGGTTATCAACGCTGACGGATCGGTTGTATCTTCAGGCTGGGCTGTTGTGGTTCCGAGTGCGAGCGGATTTCGTTCTGCCTATCCTGTCGTTGGACCTTGAGAAGCTATATGAACATTGATCTAAGAGCATTCGCGATCGAGCAGATGGTCAGCGAAAATCTTAACTATAACGAAGAGGAAGATGACGTTCGTTCTATCTTAATGGACGTCTGCAAGCTGCTCGCCAGCAAGCTGAGCTTCTCTGTATCTGGCTTTGGACAAGCTGTTTGGCCGGTGGATGCTTCTACGGATTTGCCGATCTTTATGGAGCAGCTTCCGTCTGCTCTGAATGCTTTGATTGACAGAAGTTCAGGGCAAATAGATTTCTACGAGCAGGGCTTGGAGAGATCCTTGGTATTTTCTATTGAAGGGGATGCGTGCCGCGTGACTTGTCAAAGCTGGTCATCATGGCAGCCGAACCCTGTTGAGGAATTTCTAGAGCTGAGAAAGTTGCAAGAGATGCTCGCTGACGTCAAGGCTGCGTTCCTAGGGGCGATGGCGGCGGCATTCCCTGCTCTACGGGATCACCCCTGGGTTTTGATATGGGAGAGAGGTGAGGGATAGACCTGGGCGAGTTCTTGGATTGTTAAGCGAGCTAAATATTGCGGGAGGCAGCGTGAAGAAGCCCAGAGTGGATGCCGCGCCTCTGCAAGGTCATCGCGGCGCGGTCGGCAAGAACGTGATAATGCGGGACAAGTCGAAAGGTATCTTGGACCCCGATGCTGCCAATTGCGTCTACTGTCGACTGGCCCTTGGTGAAGGCGAGGCGGACGCTGAATCGCGAGAAGCTTCATTCGATGACTTATGTGCGTGGCATAAAGCGCGCGTACTCTCCGGTTCCTGAGGATCCAGCATGAGGACCTTCCTCGCTGCGTGCATCGCCCCTGCTCACCGCCATATACGCTTGGATCGTGTTGCATGTAGGTGCTCAGAGCGATGAGCTTGCCCGATGGGTTCGATTTGACGATCTGTGGCCGCTATTTCTGGGCGAGTTCGTTCTCGTGCTCGTTATTACCTGGTGCGCTGGTTATCCCATTTTTGCAATGGCTCGGTCCAGGAATGCAGTGTCGGCGTTGGGGCTATGCATTGCTGGCACTGTAACGGGTGCAACGATCTTTTTTCTGGTCGCGTTGATCGCCTCCCTGGCTTCGACGCTTTCTTGGGCTGTTCTGTTTGCCGCCGCAATTGGCGGCATCAAGGGCGCGGCTGTCGCGGTAACGTTCTCCTGGCTCGCTGCCATCCCATGCGTCGCATCTCATTCGATGCTGCTGCAGCGCGATGTTGTGAAATCGGACACATAGGCGCTGCTAGTTCTACGTCAAAGGCGAGCCAGCTCATGCGCAATGGGCTCCTGCTCGTTTATCGTTCTTGAAGGCTTTTTAGTTATCGCAAGTCTGGGCTGCTTCCCCAATACCTGGCGCTTTTCTGGATTCTGTAGGGGCAGTTTCAGCTGCGTCCGACGGTTAGGTCGCGACTGAAGTCGCTCCTACAAACATTGTGTGTTGATTGATTCGCTGGGAGGCAAATGGTTTTCTCGATGTTCCCTGTAGATGCTTAGCTACGCATCGCTGCGCTGCTGTTCCATATCGGGTGCAACAGCCATCGCGGGCTTTGGCTGGGCGGAAAGTACAGCCATGAGCAGCGATGCCTGATACGGTACGGATTGTGCCAATAGCATGACTATCCAGCAGGCGTTGTCCAACGTGCCGACGCCATGGGTGACGCCGATGGCGATCGCGCCGCTCCATAGCAGTAACATGACGATGAGCTCTTCACGCGCTTCGGCGAGGGCCTTCCAAAGGCTGGGGCGTTCGATATTTTTCGGGGTGCGGCTGAAAGGGATGTGCCGGGTGACGAGACCGAAGAACACCGCCTTGGCGATGGTGTGGTAGACCGCACTTCCCGCGGTAACGGATCGGATGGCGTCCTTGAAATTGCCTTCCGACAGGCGACGTCTCAGATGCGCCATCTTGCTGGTCCGGCTGAGCAAGACCAGGATGGGCGTCAGCGTGAATATCCATGGCAATGCAGCAACTTGTGGAACAGCCAGCATGGCCAGCGACCAGAGCAGCGTGAAGCCGGTCCAAAACAGGTTCAGGCTTTCGAACATCCAGGGGAGCCAGCCGACTATGAAGTGGTAGCGCTGGCGAACGTTGAGTTTTGTATCGCGTCCTAATAGCAGGCTGCGTGCATGTCGCTTGATGATCTGCATGGCGCCATATGCCCAGCGGAAGCGCTGCTTCTTGAAGGCCGCGAAGGAATCGGGGATCAGGCCCTTGCCGTAGCTGCGATTGATGTAGGCGGTGGCATGGCCTTGCTCCAGCACGCGCAAGCCAAATTCGGCATCCTCGCAGATGCAGCTTTCATCCCAGCGAAGTTGCGCCAGAATATCGCGGCGAATCATGGTCATGGTGCCATGCTGGATGATGGCGTTGTGGTCGTTGCGCACGACCATGCCTATGTTGAAGAAGCCGCGGTATTCGGAAAAGCAAAAGCCTTTGAATGTGCTGTCCTGTCGGTCGCGATAATCCTGGGGTGCTTGAATAACTGCGATGGTTGGGTCGATGAAGTGCGGAACCAGATGCCTGAGCCAAAGGCGATCCACGATGTAATCGGAATCGATAATAGCCACGACATGCACGTCGGTCCCGGTGCGTTCCAGAAGATAATTCAACGCGCCGCTCTTGTAGCCTTCCAAGGGTGCGACGTGAAAGAACCGAAAGCGTGGCCCCAACGTCTCTACGTGGGCCTGAATAGGCTGCCAGATAGCCGGATCGAGGGTGTTGTTGTCGATCACCATCACTTCGTAATCGACGTAATCCAGATGGGCAAGCGCGTTGAGCGTATTCTTGACCATTTCCGGTGGTTCGTTGTGGCAGGGCAGATGGATGCATACCTTGGGGAAATGACCGATGGCCGCACGCCACGGTAGAAACATGCGGCGGTGCTCCGGTGTCCAGGCGTTCTCGGCCAACTCGTGCATCTCGGTGACCAGGCCGAGAAACAGCTGCAATACCCATACGATACTTAGGGCGATTCCGAACACGCTGGCGTATTGGCGGGTGTGCGCATAGGCAAACGCCATCAATATGCAGGCCGCGAGCGCGGTCATGCCGCAGAGGACAGACCATCCGGTGCTCGATAGGCGCGAGCCATCGATGAGTCGGAAGAACAGGGCGCGCCATTGCAGCTTGATAATGATCGGACCGGTAAAAGCGAATTTCGGTTGGCGTTTCGCGTCGAAGACACCCCAATACGGGCCGACCTCTCCCTCGTCGAGTTTCCAGCGCTGGTCGAACGCTTCCATGACGAAATAACTGCGCCCGATGCGGTTGAGCCGATCGACCAGTGTGCGGATATGTACAGCCTGATGACCGGGTGCCGTGATGGTGCCGTTGCCGGGATGGCGGCCTTGGCTGGGCCAACCTACTTCGCTGAGCATGACCGGCTTGCCCTGATAAAACTGTTCGAGCTTCTCGATGCGGTCGAGGACGACCTGAGGGCTTTCGTTGTACGAGGCGGATTCCCAGTACGGCAGTATATGGGCCGAGATCATGTCGACATACTCGACCAGCGTCGGGTGTTCTTCCCAGATATGCCACTGCTCGGATGCGGAAACGGGCACGTCGACGGCGGCGCGGATTCGAGTGATATAGGCAATGAGCTGCTCTTCGGTAACGTCGTGCCGGAATAGCGCTTCATTGCCCACTAGAACGGCTTTAACATTCGATGCTCCGCGAATGACCTCGATCGCACGTTCTATTTCACGCTCGTTGAGCGTCAGGTCCGTACCGATCCATATACCGAGAATGACTTCCATGCCGAACTCGGCGGCGAGCATCGGGATATCCGCCTGGCTGCCGTCGACTGAATAAGTGCGAATGCGGTTGCTTAATCCGCTGATAATGGCCAGGTCTTCGCGTATTTCCTGATGCGAGGGGTAACGCTTTTCTGGTGCTTGCCCGGGGCGAAAGGGCGTATACGCGAAGCCATGAATTTTGTCAGGTGCTCGTAGTTCCGGCGGGAGATGCCGTGTGTGGCGGTAACGAATATAGGCAAGGGCGGCGGAGACGGCTAGAACAGCGACCAACGTAAAAACGAGGCCATGCGATAGCATATCCGTGGCTCCGTGGCGTCGGGACAGTGAGGTTACGAATAGGTTGTCTCCCGATCTTGCAATTTAAAACATTAAATCGCGGTGATTTTTCGGGGCTCCCATTAGCGCCTAGGTAATGGGTGGGTCGGTCAATGGTGATAATCCCTAGCCGGCGCGGCGCCTGGGCAATGGGCGATTATGTCCGGTGCGGGTGACGGTCCGTTATGCGCTTGGCGTACTGGATTAAAGGTCGCCGTATAACGCCTGCAGCGCGGCGAGCGCGGCAAGTCCGGCGGTTTCGGTGCGCAGGATGCGCGGCCCCAGCACCAGACCACGGAAGCCGGCCTCATCCAGCACGGCGACATCGCGGTCGCCCAGCCCGCCCTCTGGGCCGACGACAAGTACGCCGCCAGTCGACGAAAAGCCGAGCTCGCTTGTTTTGACGCTGCCGTTAGGCAGCAGGGCCAGCCGCGTCATGCCATCGTCGGTGAGTCCCCGTGCCCAGGCATCCAAGGTCTGTGGTGCGGTGATATCCGGTAAACGTGCACGGCCGCTTTGTTCGCAAGCGCTCGCGGCAACCGCTTGCCAATGAGCCACACGCTTTTCCGTACGCGACGCGTCCAGTTTCACTTCCGAGCGCTCGGTGAGGAGTGGAACAATCCGTGCAACGCCGAGCTCGGTGGCCTTTTGCACGATCAGGTCCATCTTTTCGCCGCGCGCTACGCCCTGGGCCAGGGTGAGTCGCAGGGGCGACTCGTTTTGCAGCGGCTGCTGCGCTTGTACGTGGACGACAACTTCGCGCTTGCCGACGCTGGCGATCAGCGAGGGGTAGTCGCAGCCGTCACCGTTGAACAGGGTGATCGCGTCACCGGCGGTCAGACGGAGTACGCGGGCGACGTGTTCGCTGGCCTGACTGGGCAGCGCCAGTTCGGTACCGCTGTTCAGGGGCTGGTCGACATGAATGCGGATGGTGCGCATGGAGCGAAATCGTGTGGAAAAACGCAAGGATAGCGGATGGCGTGCGACAGCGAACCTGAAGCGCCGGCAGCGCCTGGTGAACCGAAACCTTGCCCCCACGTTATACACAGAGGAGCATCCACTCGTCCCCACGTTTCAGGTGCGCCCAGGAGGTGCATTGTCATGTCCAAGCTTTCCCTTGTTTCCTTCGCGCTGGCCGCTGTGCTGAGCGCGGGCGCGGCATACGCCCAGGCCGCCGATCCTGCTGCGCAGGCTCCTTCAACGGATAAACAGGTCATCAAGCCGGGGGACCGCAATTGCATTCGCGACACCGGTAGTTTGATCAAGGCCAAGCAGGGCAAGTGTTTGCCGGTGGCTGGCCGTAGTTATGGCCAGGAGGATATTCGCCAGACCGGCGAGACGCAGCTTGGGCCGGCGCTGCAGAAGCTGGATCCGAGTATTTCGGTGCGTGGGCGGTAGGTCAGGGCTCGGCGAGCACCCGGTGCCCCCTCACCCCAGCCCTCTCCCCGGCAGAGCCAGGGGAGAGGGAGCGAGGTTTTTGAAGCGCTCTAGCGCACCGCTTTTTCAATGCCCGCCATGGCAACGTCAACAAGAAAATCAATCTCGCTCTCCGTCACGACATACGGCGGCATGAAATAAACAACGTTGCCCAATGGGCGCAACAACGCGCCATGTTCCAATCCATGCAAGTACACGCGCAGCCCACGGCGTTCGTCTGCAGGGAAGGGCGCGCGCGTGAGTTTGTCTCGCACCAGTTCCACCGCGGCAATCATGCCGGTCTGCCGCACATCGGCGACATGCGGATGATCGCGCAACGGTGCCAGACGTTTGGCCAAATGTGCGGCCAAATCGCGGTTGCGCGCCAGTACCGGCTCGTCACGGAAGATCTGCAGCGTAGCCAGTGCGGCACGGCAGGCAAGCGGATTACCGGTATAGCTGTGCGAATGCAAAAACGCCTTGCCCGCGCTGTACTCGGCATAGAACGCTTCGTAGACAGCGTTATGGGTGAGTACGGCCGAAAGCGGTAGGAAGCCGCCCGTCAACCCTTTGGACAGGCACATGAAGTCGGGCGTGACACTCGCCTGCTCGCAAGCAAACAACGTCCCCGTGCGACCAAAGCCAACAGCAATCTCGTCAGCAATGAAATGCACATCGAACTCATCGCACAACGCACGAAGACCAGCCAGATAGCGCGGGTGATACATCCGCATGCCGCCGGCACATTGCACCAGCGGCTCAACGATGACCGCACAGGTTTCATGTGCATGCTGCTCAAGCAAGCTACGCAATTCACCTAGGCGACGTTCCGCAGTCTGTTCGGCGCTTTCACCCGGCTCGCCTTCGTAGGCATCGGGCGAGGGCGCAAGAAACGGGGTGAGCAACAACGGGGCGTATGTCTTGCGATAAAGCGCCACATCGCTGACCGAGAGCGCTCCCAATGTCTCGCCGTGATAGCTGCCGCTCAGCGCGATAAAGCGCGTCTTCTCACCGTGGCCCAGATTGAGCCAATAGTGAAAACTCATCTTCAGGGCGACTTCGATCGCGGCCGAGCCATTGTCGGCCAGGAATACCTTGTCCAGCCCGGGCGGCGTGATACGTACCAGTTCCTCGGCCAGTTCGATCGCCGGCTCATGGGTGAAGCCGGCAAAGATCACGTGTTCCAGCGTATCGAGCTGGGTTTTCAGGGCGGCGGCGATGCGTGGGTTGGCGTGGCCGAAGATATTGGTCCACCAGGAACTGATGCCATCCAGGTAGCGGCGGCCGTCGGCATCGATCAGCCAAGCGCCTTCGCCGCGCACGATGGGTAGCATCGGCACGGTCTGGTGGTCGTGCATTTGGGTGCAAGGGTGCCAAAGGTGACGAAGATCGCGCTCGGCGAGCGCGGCATTGCTGAGGAGAGGACTGGTCATCCGGTTATGATCGGGGGTAGCCGTGCGGCGGCTCAAGTCCTGCCGCAGTTGTCATTTTCAAGGAGCTCCCTGGTTTGAAGCCGTTGCGTGCGTTGCTGGTCGTCCTGGTGCTGGTAGTACTGGTCGTCGTAGGTCTGGGCTGGTTTCTGCCTGCCCGCTGGGTGCAGCCGCAGATCGAGGCGCGCCTGCACGGGCTGCGCCTGGACGGGGTATCTGGTTCGATCTGGGATGGGCATGCCGACCAGGTGCTGGCTGCCGATGGGCATAGCATCGGTAGCCTGAATTGGCAGCTGTCGCGTCTGACTGTGTTCGGCCACACCGCCGCAACGGTCGATCTCAACGGCAAGGTCTGGGCGTTTCGCGGCCATATGGAGCGCCTGAGCGAGACCACCACGCATTGGGAAGACGTGCATGCGCGCTTCGACCTGGCCGCGCTCGGCCTGCATGCCGCCGCATGGGGGCAGCCGCAGGGCGTGCTGGAGGTCGATATCACCAGTGCGCTGATCCAGGCGCAATGGCCGATCAGCCTGAGCGGCACCGGGCAGTGGGAAAACGCCGCCATGGCCACGTCGCAAGGCACATTGCCACTGGGTACCCTGCACTGGGAAGCGCAGGTCAATAACGCGGTGTTGAAAGGATCGTTTGGCGATGTACGAGACCCGGAGGGTCCGCTGCAGCTGTCGGGCAGTTTCGGCGTCAGCGCGCTGGGTTGGCGTTACGGCCTGGAGGCGCAGCCGCGCGGGCATCAGCCGGCCCTGCAGCGCTGGCTGGCCTCGTTGGGGCCGGTGGGGTCCGATGGCACGTTGCATCTGGAACAAAGTGGCGGGTTCGCCAAGTGGGCAAAGGGAAAATCATGAGCACGACGGATTACTCGACCGCCCTCGACGCGGCACGTCAAGCCGCTGCCGCTGCTGCGGATATCCTGCTGCATTACTGGCGCAAAGGCGTGTCGGTGGAATGGAAAAGCGACGCCACGCCCGTCACGGTAGCCGACCGCGAAGCGGAGCTGGCGATTCGTGACATCTTGCGCACCGCCTTGCCCCAGGCCGATATCTACGGTGAAGAGTTCGGCCGTGAAGGCGACACGCAGGAATGGCTCTGGCTGGTCGATCCGCTCGACGGCACCAAGAGTTTCGTGCGGCGTACGCCGTTTTTCTCCACCCAGATCGCGCTGATGCACAAGGGCGAGCTGGTGCTGGGCGTGTCCAGCGCGCCGGTATATGGCGAGACGATGTGGGCCAGCACCGGTGGCGGGAGCTGGTTCGAGGGCGAGCGCGTCCAGGTCGCCGAGACGGCCGAGCTGGCCAAGGCCTCGATTTCCTTCGGCAACATCAAGTCGTTGACGGCGGATGGGCGCTGGAACGTACTGGGTGGTCTGGTGGCCGAGGCCAACCGCATTCGCGGCTATGGCGATTTCTGCCACTACCATCTGCTCGCCCGCGGCGGACTGGATCTGGTGATCGAGTCGGATGTGAATATTCTCGACGTCGCGGCGCTGGCGGTGATCGTGCGCGAAGCCGGCGGCGTGTTTACCGATCTGGAAGGGCAGGCGCTGAATCTGGATACGCGCAGTGTCCTGGCCGGCACGGCCGCGATGCATGCTCTTTCGTTGCAACGATTACGTCATGTCACTCAGGGAGTTTGAATAATGGGAAGTATGGGGAGTTTTCCGGCCTTTGCCGGGTTGCTGCTGGGCAATAGCCCGGCGATTGCCGCGTCCTTTGCCGGCATTATCGTCGCGGCCATCGGCTGGCAACGGGCACCTCGTGCCGCGATGTTGCTGATGATTGCCAGCGTGGTGAATCTGCTGCTGGCCTTCGTCAACGTATGGCTTTACGGCGTCTATGTGCCGCAGCTGCCCTCCGAGACGCGCTACGCCTCCCTGCAGATGATCGGCGTGTGGAGCGCGGTGGCCGGCGTGCTGCACGCCGTGGCTTATGCCCTGCTGATCTGGGCCGTCTTTGCCGGGCGCCCGCCGGTGATGCCGCGAGCCCGGGCCTGAGGCGGGTTACAATCGCCCGATGCGCAAACCACCGATCATCCATGCCACCCGCGACGTGCACGGCAGCAGCTTCCTGCACGTCGAGCAACTGGATCTGGAATTCTCCAACGGCGAACGCCGCACCTACGAGCGCCTGAAGGGCAGCGGCACAGGCGCGGTGATCATCGTGCCGATGCAGGACGACGAAACCGTGCTGCTGGTACGCGAGTACGGCGCCGGCGTCGGTCGCTATGAGCTATGCCTGCCGAAAGGGCGGCTCGATCATGGCGAAACCGCGCTGGAAGGTGCCGATCGCGAGCTCAAGGAAGAGATTGGTTTTGGCGCACGCAAGTTGACTCCGCTACATAGCCTGTCGCTGTCGCCGTCGTATATGACGCATATGGCCCATGTGGTGTTGGCGCAGGATCTCTACCCGGAGCGCCTGCAAGGCGACGAACCGGAAGAGCTCGAAGTGGTGCCGTGGAAGATGTCCGAACTGCACCTCCTGGTCGCACGCGACGATGTCACCGAAGGGCGTTCCATCGCCGCCCTGTTCATGGCGCGCGAGTTCCTCGCCGGCCGCTTTCGTCCCACGTGAGCGCCGAACTTTCCCCCCTGCTGCAACGCGTGGGCGATATCGCCCGCGCGGCCGGCGAAGCCATCCTCACGGTTTATCGCAGCGACTTTGACGTGGTGCAGAAATCCGATCGCTCGCCGGTCACGGCAGCCGATCTGGCTGCGCAGGAAGTGATCGTGGCCGGCCTGGACGATCTGGAGCCGCGACTGCCGGTGGTGTCGGAAGAGGCACATGCAGCCGCCTGGAGCGAACGAAAGGAGTGGACGCGCTATTGGCTGGTCGATCCGCTCGATGGCACGCGCGAGTTCGTCAAGCGCAACGGCGAGTTCACGGTCAACATCGCGCTGATCGACAACCATGAAACCGTGCTTGGCGTGGTGCTGGCGCCGGTGACCGGCGAGCTTTATGTCGCCCGGCGCGGCGAAGGTGCCTGGTTGCAGAAAACACTGGGCGGCGCCTGGCAGCGCATCGGTACACGCGACCTGGCGCAGCCGCCGACCGTGGCCGGTAGCCGTTCGCATGGCGGTAGTGCGGTGTCGATGTTGCAGGCCTTGCTGGGTGACGAGTACACCTCGCATCCGCTGGGATCGTCGTTGAAGTTCTGCGTGATTGCCCGTGGCGAAGCGGACGTCTATTTGCGTCGCGGCCCCACCAGCGAGTGGGACACCGCTGCGGCGCAGTGCGTGCTGGAAGAAGCCGGCGGCGCGGTGCTGGATCTGCGTGGCGAGCCTTTTCGCTACAACCGCGGGGAGTCGCTGCTCAATCCGGAATTCATTGCCGTGGGCGATACGAGTATCGATTGGCGCGGGCGCTTGCTGGCATTGGATCTGTAAACGTCGCGACCGTTCAAAGCAACGCATTTACAAAATTTGGCTGGTTTTCGAGGCTTTCGGACTATGTCGCGCCACACCCTGAACGATCTTCTCGACATCATGACCCGCCTTCGCGACCCCGAACGGGGTTGCCCCTGGGACGTGAAACAGAATTTCGCCACCATCGCGCCCTATACGATCGAAGAAGCCTACGAAGTGGCCGATGCGATCGACCGGCAGGACTGGCACGACCTTCGCGATGAGCTCGGCGATCTTCTTCTGCAGGTCGTTTTTCATGCGCAGATGGCCAAGGAGGCCGGGCTGTTCGATTTCGACGATGTGGCGCATGCGATCAGCGACAAGATGCTGCGTCGACATCCGCATGTGTTCGGCGATACCAGCTACGACGATATCGAAGCGCAAAAGCAGGGTTGGGAAGACATCAAGCGTGCCGAACGCGCGGCCAAGGGTGACGGCGTCGACGACACCAGCGTGCTGGCCGGCGTGTCGCATGGGCTGCCGGAATGGAAGCGCGCCACCAAGTTGCAGCAACGCGCGGCCAAAGTCGGGTTCGACTGGCCGAACGCAGCGCCGGTGCTGGACAAGCTGGCCGAGGAACTGGACGAAGTGCGCGCCGAGTTCGCCGATGGCGCGGATGTCGGGCGGCTGCAGGACGAAATCGGTGACGTGTTATTCGTCACGGTGAATCTGGCCCGCCACGCCGGGGTCGATTTTTCGCAGGCGATGCGGCATGCCAATGCCAAGTTCGAGCGTCGGTTTCGGCGGATGGAGGCGTTGGCGGAGAGTGAAGGCAAGCCTCTGGCCGAGCGTGATCTGGCCGGACAAGAGGCGCTTTGGCAGCGGGTGAAGGTGCTGGAGCGGTCGTCGCACGATTGAAGACACTGGGCCCCGGCGTTCGCCGGGGCGCCGACTGAGAGAGTGGCTGATAGGGTGCGCCTGTTACCCCTCACCGTCGCCCCGGCGAACGCCGGGGCCCAGCGCCTTTGCGCCTCAGAAGAAGCCAAGCCATGACTGCTGGCGGTTGACGGTTCCTGGGCGCGGACGCAACCTTTTTCCCACGGGTTGCATCTGAGTCTTCGAACCGTTCACTTAAAGGAACCTCACCATGCGTCGCTTGATTCTTGCCGCCTTGCTGGTGGCCCCATTGGCCGCCCACGCGCACGACGACTGCAAATACCAGGCGCCCCGCGCGATGAAGCTGGACTTGTCCGGCGTGCGGGAGGTGCAGCTCGAGGTCAATAGTTACGACCTGCATGTCACCGGCAGCGACAGCGCTACCGTCGGCGATCTCAATGGCCGTGCCTGCGCATCCGACCAGAAGCTGCTGGAAGATCTCACGGTCACCCAGCATCGCGAAGGCGATCGCCTGATCGTCGAGCTCGGTGGACACCATACGACCATCAATTTTTTCGGTAGCACCTATACGGACCTGGACATCAATCTCCAGTTGCCGGCGAAGATGCCCGTATCGATCAATGTCGGTTCCGGCGATGGTTGGGTGAGCGGTGTGCACACGGTCAAGGGACGCGTGGGTTCGGGTGACCTGCACCTCACCGACATCGACGACACCTTTATCGGCGGCGTGGGTTCGGGCGATATCGATGGGCGCAATATCGGGCGTATCGAGCTGGGTTCGGTCGGCTCGGGCGACGCGAAATTCCATGACATCAAGGGTGATGTCAAAGTCGGCAGCATAGGCTCGGGCGATGTGACATTGGTCGGTGTCGGCGGCAGCGTGCGTGCCGATACGCTCGGTTCGGGCGATCTGACCGTGCGCAATGTGCGCGGCGATTTCAGCCTGGGTGCGAAGGGTAGTGGCGACGTGCACAAGTCCGATATCTCGGGCAAGGTGAGCGTACCGCACGATGATGACGATGATTGAGTTGTTGGAGCCCCCCCTCACCCTAACCCTCTCCCCCGGCAAAGCCAGGGGAGAGGGCCGGGGTGAGGGGCGCTCCTAATGCAGCGCCGTCCAGACCAGATAAACCACCGGCGCGCACACCAGCAAAAACGGTATCGACACCTTGTGAAACAGCCCCATCGCATGCGGCTGTTTTGCCAGGCGCAAGGCGATCAGATTGGCCAGCGAGCCGATCACCAGACCAAATCCGCCGACGTTGACGGCAACCGCGAGCGCCATGGCATCCGAGGCATGGTTCAGCAGCAACACCGTCGAGGGCACGTTGCTGATGATCTGCGAAGCGACGATGCCGCCGATATAGAGATTCAGCGGTTTGTCGAGGCTGAGCCGATCAAGGCCCGTTTGCACAAGCGGCAATTCGGCCAGGTGACCCAAGCCGAGAAAGATCACCGCGAACGTCGCCAGCAGCAGCCAATCCAGGCGCTTGAATGTCTGGCGCTCGATCAGGAACGGCAGGATTACCAGGGCCGCGCCGAGCAGGGCTTCGCCGTGCTCCATCATCATCACCATCATCGACAGCGCAACGATCGACAACAGCCCCAGTGTCGTGCTGACAGGCTGCTCTTCGGCCAGATGCGTATGCAGCTCGATGCGCTCGCGCGGCAGCCAGAACCAGGTAAGCAGGGCGACCATGACGAACATGGTGGCGGCGACCGGGAACATGACGCGTACGAAGGTCAGAAAGGGCAGGTGTTCGTACTGCCAGAGCAGCAGATTTTGCGGATTGCCGATCGGGCTTAGCGTGGAGCCCGCGTTCACCGCCAACGCTTCGAGTATCACCATGCGCAGAATCGGCAGGTTCGACATGCCGCCGATGGCGACGGTCAGTGGCACCAGCAGAAACAGGCTGACGTCGTTGGTCAGCACCATCGACAGAATTGCCGTGGCCGAGACCAGGAGCAGGCCCAGGCCGCGCAGTGAATGTACGCGCTCGACCAACGAAGCGGCGATGCGCTGCACCCAGCCGCTATCACGAATCCCCTGGATGGCGAGCATCAGGCCGAACAGTCCCGCCAAGGTTGGCAGGCGCAGCCAGCGCTGGTGCTCATGCAGCGAGCGTGGATCGGCGATAGCCAATACGAGCGTGAGCGCCGCAAACAGGACGAGCAGCCATTCCTGTTTGAGGCGCTGGATGAGGAGTGAGGTAGTTGCCATAAGCGCTAAGGTAGCAGCCCGGCCCTACCTATTTCGTCATTCCGGCGAAGGCCGGAATGACGAAATTGTGGGCGTGAAGTTTGAATTTAGCCTTCGCGCAATAGGCGCATCGGCGAGGTGCGCGTCACCTTCCTAGTGCCTGCCAACCCTAGCAACATCACCACCAAGGCCGCCATCAGCGCCGCACCAAACAGCGGCCACAACGGCGGCACGAAACCGTCGATATGAAACACCGCATGGCCCAGCCAGATACCCGTGCCCGTGGCACCCAGTGCCGCGGTCAAACCAGCCACCAGTCCAAGCAACGCAAACTCGCACGCTGCCGCTGCACGCAATTGCGATCGGCGCGCGCCCAGCGTGCGCAATAACGCGGCCTCATGCCGACGCTCCGCCGCGCTGGCTGCCAAGGCAGCGGCAAGTACCAGCGCACCGGCCAACAGGCTGAAGCCAAGCACCCAGCGAACCGCGTTGCCGACCCGGTCGACAATCTCGCGCACCCGATCGAGCAGCGAATCCACATCGATCAAGCTGAGGTTGCTGTAGTCACGCGACAGCGTGGCCATCTGTTCGGCGTGTCCACGTGGGACGTAGAAGCTGGCGATCCATGTGTGCGGCAATTGATCCGCGTGCGCAGGATCGAGCAGCAGGAAGAAGTTGACGCGGAACGAGCTCCAGTCGACTTGCCGAATGCTGCCGACCTTCGCATCGATATCGCCTTCGCCGATATTGAAGCTCATCGTGTCACCAACTTTCAGGTGGAACATGTCGCGCCAGCTGGTATCGATCGACACCTCGGCCTGCGCAGGGCTGGCTCCGGACCATTGGCCGGCAATTACCTGATTGCTCGGTGGCAACTCGCTGGACCAGGACAGGCGCAACTGGCGGTCGGCCCAATCTTTCGCGCGTTCGTCCTGGAAGTGGAGGCTATCGATCGGCTTGCCGTTGATCTTGGTGAGCTTGCCCACGGCAAGCGGCAACATGTTGAGTTTTTGACCGCCGATGGACGTGAGCGTTTGCTCGAAACTCGCGCGCTGGTCGTCCTGCAGATTGAGTACGAACCAATTGGGTGTGTCGACAGGGAGTTCGCGACGCCAGCCTTCAAGCAGCGCGGGCGCGACAATGGCAAGCAGCAGCAAGGCGACCAACCCCAGGCTGAGCGCGGTGGCCTGGATCAGGCTCATGCCGCGCCTGCGCGCCAACGCCGCCAGCCCTAGCCGCAACGCCGGGTGCGCGCCCGGCGCAACGCGGCGTGCCGTCCACAGCAAGGCGGCCGCCAACAACGCTGCGACGATGGCTACACCGATCAGGCTGGCCGCCAGGATGCCGGCGAGCTTGGCCGAGCCGCTTTGCGTCCAGATCAGCAGCAACGCGACGACAGCAGGCACCAGATACAGCGCGTCGAAACGGCGTACTTGCCGCGTTACGCTCTCGCGAAACACCGCGACGGGCGGCACATCGGCAAGACGTGCCAGCGGCGGCAGCGCGAAGCCCGCCAGCACCGCAATACCCATCGCGGCGGAGGCGAACACCGGACCGAGCGGCAGTTGCGTCGGCACGGCGGAAAACAACTGGCTCGCGAAGGCCCACGCACCCTGGGCAAGGGCAAGCGCGATGACGATGCCCAACGCCGCGGCGGGAATCGCCAATGCGGTGAGCGTGCCGATCAGCAGGCCAAGTACGCGTCGGCGCGGTGTGCCGATAGCTCGCAGCAGCGCGACCTCGTGGGTCTTGCGGCGCGCATAACGCTGCGCCGCAAGCGCGATGGCCACACCGGCCAGCAAGGCCGACAGCAGGGCCGTCAGTCGCAGGAACGATCCGGCGCGGTCGAATGCGCTGCGCATCCGTTCCTGGGTCTGCTCCGGCGTCATCAATTCCGCGCCCTGCGGCAGCTTGCTGTCCTGCGCATAGCTGCGCCACTGGCGCACCGGTGCGGGGTCGCCCGCGATCAGCAGGCGGTGGCGTGCGCGGCTGCCGGTGCCGAGCAGGCCGGCCTGGGTGGCGTCGTCCAGGCTCATCAGCGCGCGTGGCGCGAGCGCAAACAGTTCGCCGCCATCGGGCTGGCGTACCAGTTCGGCGGCAATGCGCAAATTGCGCCCGCCCAACTGCAGCGGGTCGCCCACCTTCAGGCCGAGTGCGACCAGCGCACGGTGATCGAGGTAGACGTCGCCGCTTGTCGGTGCGTGGGCATCCGTACGGTCACGGCCCTGCGTATCGATGACTTCCAGCGTGCCGCGCAGCGGATAGGCCGTGTCGCTGGCCTGTACGTCGAGCAGTTGGCTGTGTCCGTTGGCGAAGGCAACGCTGGGGAAGCTGGCGCCCCGGCTGGTTTTCAGGCCGAGCTTTGCGGCCTGGTCCGCATAATCGGCCGGCAACGATTGCGGTGCCGTCATGCCGAGATCGCCGCCGATCAACTCGGCGGCGCTGGCGAGCATGCCGCGCTCGATACGTGCGGTCAGCGTGGCAACGACACCGAGAGCGACCACGGCCAACACCAGCGATGCGGCCAGCGTGCGCAGCTCGGGCAGGTGCCATTCGCGGCGCAGGCTGCGCAGGGCGAGGCGGAAGAGTTTCATGCGCGCGCTCCGCTGCAGGTCTTTGTAAGGGCGACCTCACAGCCTCGGTTTTTCAGCGTCATCCCGGCGCAGGCCGGGATCCAGTGGCTTCTGTTGTCGATTTTCGCGAACGGCTTCAGGCTCTTCCGCGACAACCGAGCAATAACGCCACTGGGTCCCGGCCTGCGCCGGGATGACGAGCTGATGGCGGTGTGCGTGCCGCTCATGAAGCCACCTTGGCGGCAGGCTCGGTGCTGGTAACCACCCGCCCGTTATCCAGCTCGACATGACGCGAACAACGCGCGGCAAGCTTGGGATCATGGGTGACCAGCACCAGAGTGGTGTGGTGATCCTGGTTCAAGGCAAACAGCAGGTCGGTGACATGGTGGCCGGTACGCTGGTCGAGGTTGCCGGTGGGCTCGTCGGCAAACAGCAGGCGCGGGCTGTGCACGAAAGCGCGGGCAATCGCCACGCGCTGTTGCTCGCCGCCGGAAAGCTGTGCGGGATAGTGCTTGCGTCGCGGCGTCAGCCCGACCGCTTCGAGTGCTTCGCGGGCGCGGCTGCGCGCTTCGTTGCTGCCTTCCAGCTCCAGCGGCAGCATCACATTTTCTTCGGCGGTCAGCGCGGGCAGCAGGTGAAACGACTGAAAGACGAAGCCGACCAGCCGGCGGCGCAGGTCCGCGCGCTTTTCCTCATCGAGTTTTTCCAGCGCGTTGCCATCGAGCAAAATGCTGCCGCTGGTGGGCGTGTCTAGGCCAGCCAACAGGCCGAGCAAGGTGGTCTTGCCGGAGCCAGAGGCACCGACGATGGCGAAGCTCTCCCCTGAATGCACCTGAAGGCTTACACCCCGAAGAATGTCCAGCTGCCCCTCGGGACCTCGTACCGACTTGCTAACATCGCGGGCATCGAGAAGAACACGGGATGTACCACTCATGCTTCGTTTCCTTTCAGTGCTACTGCTGTCGTTGTGTATCGGCGTGGCCCAGGCGGCAACGCCTCGGACCGTGCTGGTCCTTGGAGATTCCCTGTCCGCGGCGCACAACATCCCGGTGGAGGCGGGCTGGGTGCATTTGCTGGGCGACCGTCTCTCGAACATGGAGACGGGTTGGTCCGTGGTCAATGCCAGCATCAGCGGCGAAACCTCATTGAGCGGCCGCAACCGCCTGCCGGCCTTGCTGGCCAAGTACAAGCCCTCGGTCGTGGTGCTGGAGCTGGGGGCCAACGACGGCCTGCGCGGCCTGCCGCTGGACGCCCTGCGCGCGAATCTGGCCGTCATGATCGATCAGTCCGCAGCGGCCAAGGCCAAGGTGCTGTTGCTGGGGATCGAGCTGCCGGTCAACTACGGGCCACAGTATCGCGACGGGCTGCGCGCCATCTATAGCGACCTATCGACTCAGAAGCACACGGCGCTAGTGCCGTTCCTGCTCGATGGCGTGGCGCTCGATCCGAAGCTGATGCAGGACGACGGCCTGCATCCGGTGGCTGCGGGCGAGCCGAAAGTGCTCGATACCGTCTGGAAGGGGCTGCAACCGTTACTTAAGTAATGCAACGGTATCTGAATCGTTGCCGCGCGCTTTCACGCATCTGTCACCGGCCGAATCGTTAGCTGTTCACCTTTGTGAAATTCCAAACGTCCGCGGATGGGAGGCAAGCATGAGTTCACGTGACGAGCAAGCAGGTCTGGTGCTGTTGGTAGAAGATAATCGGCAAATTGCCGAGATGGTCGGCGAATTTCTGGAACGCCGGGGTTACTCGGTCGACTATGCCGCCGATGGTGTCAGTGGCCTGCATCTGGCCGTTTCCAACAGTTACGACGTAGTGGTACTCGACCTGATGCTGCCAGGCATGGATGGCCTGGATGTATGTCGCAAGCTGCGTAAGGACGCCAAGAAATCCACGCCGGTACTGATGCTGACGGCTCGCGACACGCTGGAAGACAAGCTGGTGGGCCTCGAGGCCGGTGCCGACGATTACCTGGTCAAGCCGTTCGAAGTGCGCGAGCTGGAAGCACGTCTGCGCGCCCTGATCCGTCGCGATCGCCGCCAGGTATCGACCGAGGTGCTCACCGTCGGCGACATGACGCTGGATACGGCGACGCTGCGCCTTACGCGTGGCGGTCAGGAACTGACCGTGTCGCCGATCGGCCTGAAGCTGCTGGCGATCCTGATGCGCGAATCGCCCCGTGTGGTCAGCCGTCGCGATATCGAGCGCGAAATCTGGGGCGACACCTTGCCCGATTCGGACACCTTGCGTTCGCACCTCTACAACCTGCGTCGGGTGATCGACAAACCGTTCGAGCGCCCGCTGCTGCATACCATCCACTCGGCCGGCTATCGACTTGCCGATCTCGAGTCGGAGGTCGCATCGGCCATGTAACCGGCTCGCGGCCGGCGGCTTCTTATGGAGACCAGGGGTAGTTCGCAAACATCGAAGGGTTCGCAGGGCGGAACGTACTATCGGCGTATTGCGCTGATATTCGGTTTGCAGCTGCTTGCACTGATCATCGTCTCGCTCATGGGCGCGTTCAACGTGGCTCCCTTGGGAGCCGTGTTGGCGCTTGTCGTGATCATCAGCGTGCTTGGCTGGTTGGCCGCGCGACGCGAATGGTCGCCGGTCGATCATCTGGTCAGCGTCCTGCGCGGATGGGACGAGCGCAAGCCGGATCTTGGGAGCTGGGAGCAGGACAAGATGCCGCGTCGTTCGACGTCGGATATGCGCGAACTGGCCAAGGGCATGGGCCAGTTCGCCACGCGCATCGCCGGTTACAACCAGCGCGAGCGCGAGTTCACGCGTGATGCCAGCCACGAACTGCGCAGCCCGTTGACGGTGATCAAGATGTCGGCGGACATGCTGTCGGACGAGCAGGCGCTCGGTGAATTCGGGCAACGTTCGGTCCAGCGCATCAAGCGAGCCAGTCGCGAAATGGGCGCGCTGGTGGAGGCCTTGCTGATTCTTGCGCGCGAGTCGGATAACGGCCTGAGCATGGAAGAATTCGTGGTCAACGAAGTCATCCGCCGCGAGCTGGAAGACGCACGCGATCTGCTGCACGGGCGGCCGATCGAACTGCAGCTGGAAGAACCTGCGCGCTTTGCTCTGCATGGCTCGCCACAGGTGTTTTCGGTGCTTTGCTGGCAGTTGATCCGCAATGCATGCCAGCAGGCGGAGCAGGGCACGATCGTGGTGACAGTGTTGCCTGGTGCCGTATCCGTGCTGAGCCGGTCATCGATCGATCAAGCCCATGCGGTCGACCGGCATGGCTTTGAATTGGCAATCGCCCGGCGCATCAGCGAGCGCTTTGCGTGGGAGCTGGAGCTGCAGACGCGCGAGGGCAGGCAGCATATTGCGCGGGTGAAGTTTCCGCAGACGTTGCCGGTTCGTTCTTGAGCTGGAGCGAAGAGCGCCCCCTCACCCTAACCCTCTCCCCCGGCGAAGCCAGGGGAGAGGGGACTGACTGAGGCAAGTTTTCGAAGTTACGTGCTTTTGCTCTCTCTCCCCTGGCTTTGCGGGGGGAGAGGGCTGGGGTGAGGGGGGCTCTTAAAGCCCCGCAGCCACCTTGAACTCACACCCCGTCTTAGCCTTCACCTCATCCACCGTCACCCCTTCCTGCAGTTCGATCAGCGTCAGGCCCTGGCCCTTCGCCACTTCGAACACGCAAAGATCGGTGATGATCAGGTCGACGACTTCCTTGCCGGTCAGCGGCAGGTCGCATTCGTTCTTGATCTTCGGCGAGCCGTCTTTGGCGGTGTGCTCCATCAGCACGACGACGCGCTTGACGCCGCTGACCAGGTCCATCGCGCCGCCCGGACCCTTGACCATCTTGCCCGGCACCATCCAGTTGGCCAGGTCGCCGTTGCAGGAGACTTCGAGGCCGCCGAGGATCGACAGGTCGATGTGTCCGCCGCGGATCATCGCGAATGACTCGGCGCTGGAGAAATAGCTCGAACCGGGCAGGCTGGTGATGGTCTGCTTGCCGGCGTTGATCAGATCCGGATCGACATGTGCGTCATCCGGGAACGGACCGATACCGAGCAAGCCGTTCTCGGACTGCAGGGTGACGTCGATGTTTTCCGGGATGTAGTTGGCCACCAGGGTCGGAATGCCGATGCCAAGGTTGACGTAGAAACCGTCGCGCAATTCCTTGGCGGCGCGCTGTGCCATCGCGATACGAATCGGGCTTTCCTTGCCGGTGTTGGCGCCGGCAACCGTGCGGAATTCGATGCGCTTTTCGTACTTCTCGCCTTGGATGATGCGGTCGACGTAGATACCCGGTACATGGATTTCATCGGCCGCCAGTTCACCCACGTCGACCAGTTGCTCCACTTCGGCGACGCAGATCTTGCCGCAGGTGGCGATCATCGGGTTGAAATTGCGCGCGGTCTTGCGGAAGACCAGGTTGCCCAGCTTGTCGCCCTTCCACGCCTTGACGATGGAAAGGTCGGCATGGATGGCCTCTTCGAGCACGTATTCCTTGTCGCCGAAGGTCTTGGTTTCCTTGCCCTCGGCCAGCTTGGTGCCGAACGCGGTGCGAGTGTAGAAACCTGGAATGCCCGCGCCGCCGGCCCGCAGTTTTTCGGCCAGGGTGCCTTGCGGCACGAGATGGAGTTCGAGCTCGCCGGCCAGTACCTGGCGCTCGAATTCCTTGTTCTCGCCCACGTAGGACGCGTATACACGCTTGACCTGGCGGGTCTTCAGCAGCGGACCCATGCCGAAATCATCCACGCCGGCGTTGTTACCGACGATGGTCAGTCCCTTGGTGCCCGCGGCGAGCAGGGCGCCGATCAGGTTCTCCGGGATGCCACACAGGCCGAAGCCGCCGGCGGCGATGGTCATGTCGTCGATCAGCAACCCGTCCAGGGCCTGCTTCGCGTTTGCGAAAACCTTATCCATAGCGATGCCTTCTACCTAACTGGGGGAGAGTCAGCTGCCTAGGATACGACGGATTGGTGTCAGCCCATGCTGTACGAAGGTCCAAGTGAGGCCGGCAGGCTATTGACGGCCAGCGTTTACGTGTGTAATTGTTCGTCACGCTTACACATGTAAACGGTGACTCATGTCGATCAGCGAAGCCGAATCGGTAGTCATGGAGGTGTTGTGGCGGCAGGCGCCGCGCAGCGCCGAGGAGATCCTGGCCGAGGTCGGTCCGCAGCAGGGCTGGCAGGAAGGCACGGTCAAATCGCTGCTCAACCGCCTGTTGAAGAAAAAGGCGGTCCGCGCCGAACGGGACGGGCGCCGTTATCTCTACTCGCCCAAGCTGACGCGGGAGCAGTACGTATCCCAGGAAAGCAAAGGCCTGCTCGACCGCCTGTTCGATGGACGTATCGCACCACTGGTGGCGCACTTCTCCGAGCAGCGCAAGCTGAGCCGCAAGGACGTCGCCGAGCTGAAAAAGCTGCTCGAGGAGCTCGATGATGAGCAGCCTTGAGCCCTGGCTCCCTTCGTTGTGGCTGGCGGTTCTTGCGTCGACTTTGTCGCTGCTACTGGTCTTTCTGATGCGTCGTCCCATGCGCCGCTGGCTTGGCGCGGAAACGGCGTTTTTATTATGGGCATTGCCGCCGGTTGCCGTTGTGGTGACGCAGCTGCCACACCCGACAGGTGTTGCCTTGCCGCCGTTGCCGCCATTGATTGTCAACGTGACGCAGGCGTCGGCGATACCCGCGGCGCATGGTGTGTCCGGCGCACTTCATGCGAGCAGTTTGCTCGTGCTGACATGGTTGATTGGCGTGGCGATTTGCGCGGTCACCGCTGTTGCGCGGCAGCGCCGCTATGAGCGCCATTTGCACACTGCGGTTCGTTGGACTGCGGCCGAACTGGTGTGGCCCGTATGGCAGGCGCGGGACACTCGCACCGGGCCGGCCATGGTGGGCGCATGGTGTCCACGTATCGTATTGCCCGGGGATTTCGAACAACGTTACGACGCAACCGAGCAGGCGCTGATTCTTGCGCATGAAGCCAGTCATGCGCGCCGTCGCGACGGCTGGTGGTGCCTCGTGGCGCAAGCGATGGCATGCCTGTTCTGGTTTCACCCGCTGGTCTGGTGGGCGCTGCCTGCGTTCCGTCACGACCAGGAGCTCGCCTGCGATGCCGCCGTCATGCGAAAGCAACCGGGACAGCGTCGCCGTTATGCCCTTGCCATGCTCAAGACCCAGGGGGCGACCGATGCCTTGCCCGTGGGGTGTGCATGGTCCCCTCGTCATCCCGTTATGGAGCGTGTTGCCATGTTGAAGCGTTCGCAGGTCGGTCGTGTTCGTCGCTGGGTCGGAAAGGTGACTGTAGTCAGTCTCGTATGCGCTTTGAGCGGTGTCGTGTATGCGAGCGCTGCGGATATGCCGCGCTCCACATCGCCTGCCGCGGAGCGCTTTACCTTGAAACTGGAAGTCGCCACCAAAGGGCAACCGGCGCATCTGCATTCGACGAGCTGCCTAGCTCCTGGGCGTGAGCATTACGAGCTGACCGATACAAGCATGGAGGGCTTGCCGCCTTGGCATGCTCTCATCAGCGTATCGCCGGCTGAGAAGGGTCAACTCATGGTCAACGTGGAAATGTCCGGTGGGACGCTCGACAAGACTATTTATCCCAGGGTTCTGGTGCTGGCGGGACAGCAGGGCACGATCCAGGTCGGTCAAAAAATCGAGGGCGGCGCAGGCAAGCCGCAGGAAGATCGCACCATCTCGATCAAGGCGACGCCAAGCGTGGGTTGCTGACTTTTCGGAGCGCGGCTGATGAGCAGTTTTGAACCCTGGTTGATTTCGTTCTGGCCGGCCCTGCTGGCGCTGTCGTGTTCGCTGCTGCTGGTGTTGTCGTTGCGATGGCCGACGCGGCGTTGGCTAGGCGCGGAATCGGCGTTCTACGTGTGGTTGCTTCCGCCATTGGCCTTGCTGGTGAGCGCGCTGCCTCATCCTGTGATGGGGCCGTTACCGTCGCCGCCGCAGTTGATCGTTCAGATAACCGGTGCGGTTGCCCCGTCCCCCGGATACGTCGCCGCGCCGGCAGTGGCGTGGAAGAACCTGCTGTCACTGGCATGGATCACGGGCTTCATCGTGGTCGCATCGACCTTGATCGAGCGGCAGCGTGGTTACCGGCGTCGCTTGCGCACGGCGACGCGATGGCCGGGCGCTGCCGGCGCATGGCCGGTCGTGCAGGCGGGAGACAACGACACGGGACCGGCCATGATGGGAGCGATCCGTCCGCGCATCGTGCTTCCCCGGGATTTTGCCGGGCGCTACGACGCCGATGAGCGCGCGTTGATCCTGGCGCATGAAATCATGCATGCGCGTCGTGGCGATGGCTGGTGGTGCCTGCTTGCCAGCGTGTGCCTGTGTCTGTTCTGGTTTCATCCCCTGGCCTGGTGGGCGTGGCTTGCCATGCGACACGACCAGGAACTCGCCTGCGATGCTGCCGTGATGCGCGAGCACGCGGGGCAGCGTCGGCGTTATGCCCTGGCGATGCTCAAGACTCAGCATGCAACGGCGGTGTTGCCGGTGGGCTGCGCATGGTCATCCCGTCACCCGGTGGTGGAGCGTATTGCGATGTTGAAGCAGCCTGTTGTTTCCCGCCGCCTCGGCAAGGCCGGTGTCGTGGCGATAGCTGTTGTCCTGACTGGCGCGGTCTACGCCGGTGAGCAGCCTGGACCGCTCAGTGCCGACGCAAGGGCCATTGCCGAGGCCACGCATTTCAGCGTGGATCTCACCATTCGTCGGGACCATGAGCCGGTTCCCATGCATCAGACAGTCTGTCTTGCCCGTGGCGAGCACTACACCCTGGATATACCCGCCATCGGCGACAAGCCGGCATGGCATGGCTCGTTCGTGGTGGAACCGGTCGAGCAAACGTACCTGGCCTTCCGCGGCACGCTGTCGGGAGGGCCATGGCTTGGGACATTTACACCCAAGCTTCAGGGGGCGCCGGGGCAGTCCTCGACCGTACTGATCGAGAATCACCGGCCACCGAGTCCATCACATGGACCGGGCTTCGATCACAGCTTTGGCATGGGAGTAATCATGAAGCTGGGATGTTGAGTCCGTACGGCTGAGCACGGCGTCGGCGCTGGCTATACTCGGCTCACGCCGCCAGTCCGGGAGAACGTCGCGTGAAGTTGCAGTACCTGTTCGCCGCCATGACCGCCCTTGGCATGGCCAGCCTCGTGCATGCCACGACACCCGTGCTGGTGATTCATGGCGGTTCGGGGGTGATCAAGCGCGACATGAACCCGGCGAAGGAAAAAGCCGTGCGGGCCGCGCTGACCCAGGCATTGCAGGTGGGCTACGCTCAGCTGAAGAACGGCAAGGCGGCGATGGATGCGGTGACCGCCGCCATCACCGTGCTCGAGGACGATCCGAACTTCAACGCCGGCAAGGGATCGGTATTCACCCACGACGGCAAGAACGAACTCGATGCCGCGGTGATGGACGGCTATTCGCTCAAGGCCGGCTCGATTGCTGCCGTGCATCGCGTGAAGAATCCGATCCTGCTGGCGCGGGCGGTGATGGATAAATCACCGCATGTCATGCTGATCGGCGATGGTGCCGAACAGTTCGCCAAGGAGGCCGGTATCACGCTGGTCGATCCGAGTTACTTTCGCACTGAAGAGCGCTGGCAGCAGTTGCAAAGAGCGCTCAAGGAAGACAAGGCGGCCAAGCCGCATGCCGATGAAGAAACCGCCAAGCATTTCGGCACGGTGGGCGCTGTTGCGCTCGATACGTTCGGTCACCTTGCCGCAGGCACGTCGACGGGCGGCATGAACGACAAGCGTTACGGCCGCGTCGGCGATTCACCGCTGATCGGCGCCGGCACGTATGCCAATTCCGGTTGTGCGGTATCGGGCACGGGATGGGGCGAGTTTTATATCCGCACCGTTGCTGCGCACGAGATCTGCATGCGCGTTACGCAGATGCGCGTGCCGCTGCGTCGCGCCGCGGCCGAGGTGATCAATCAGGAAATCCCGTCGATGGGCGGCAACGGCGGTGCCATTGCGCTCGATGCGGACGGAAATGTAGCGATGCCGTTCAATACAGATGGGATGTATCGCGGTTGGATTGGCGCTGACGGTACGCCACATGTGGCGATCTATGGGGATGAGGATGATGGGGCGGGCGATCCGTTGCCGGCGGTGGGTAGTAGCTCGTCAGAAGAGCCGTAAGCTTTTCGGGCCATCCAAAAACCATCCCTACTCGTCATCCCGGCGCAGGCCGGGATCCAGTGGCTTTGTGAGCGGTTGTCGCGAGAGCCGTCAATAATTGCTCTATCGCGAAAATCGGAAACCGAAGCCACTGGATCCCGGCCTGCGCCGGGATGACGAGTTGGGGATGCTTTTTTAGACGTCAGCCCTCACCCTCCGGCCGCTCCCGCACCGGATGCTTGCTCAACTTCCGCTGCAACGTCCGCCGATGCATCCCCAGGCGCCGTGCCGTCTCCGAAATATTGCCATCGCATTCGGTCAACACGCGCTGGATGTGTTCCCACTCTAGCCGGCGTAGCGCCAGCGGCGCTTCCGGCGCATCGACAACATCGTCTTCGCCTGCCGACGAATCGCCATCGAGCAGCGCACGCACCACGGCGTCGGCATCGACCGGCTTGGAAAGATAATCGTGCGCGCCGCGCTTGATCGCCTCGACCGCTGTGGCAATCGACGCGTATCCGGTCAACAGCAGGACACGGATCTCCGGCACCAGGGCCTTGAGCTCCGGAATCAATCGCAACCCGTTTTCGTCGCCGAGTTTCAGGTCGAGCACGCAATAACGCGGATGATGGCGGCGCGCCAGCGCGCGCGCCTCGTCGGCGTTGCCGGCGGTGATGACTTCGAAACCGCGAGAGCTCAGCGCACGCGCCAGCACGCGAGCGAAGGTCGGGTCGTCGTCGATGATCAGCAGCGGTTGTGCCGGTGTCGGGCGAGGCGAGTCAGTCATCGAAAGGCTCCAGGTGTCACGGTATCGCGGGCCTCCACAACGGCCAGCGGGAGGCGCAGGCACATCTGCGCGCCATCGTCGTAATTATCCGCTATCAGCTCGCCGTCCAGGCGTTCGGCGGTCGCTTCGGCCAACGCCAGGCCGATCCCCAGGCCGGTCAGCTTTTGTGACAGACCCAGCGCGATGTCGGCGTCTTCGTCAAAGCCGGGGCCGTGATCGCGCACGACCAGCTCCAGCCAGCCGGCTTGCTGGCGCACGGTCAGGCTGACCGCGTTGGACTGTTTCAGCGACGAGGCATCGACGGCGTTGTTGAGCAGGTTGATCAGCGCATGGCGCAAGCCCGGCGGTGTGCGCAGCACGATCAGGCTGGTGTCCTCATGGATATCCAGCGTCAGTTCGGCCTCGGGCCGGAGCAGCTGAAAGCGCTCCAGGCAGCCGTGGATAAACCGCAGCACGGTAAAGCGCTCGGGCTCCTGCGACAGCTGGGCTTTGCCGAACGCCACCATCTCGCGCAGGATGGTGCGGCAACGATCGACCTGGTCCTGCAACAGGGTCAGGTCTTCGCCGAGTGCCTGATCCTGCGCATGATCGCGGCGCAGTTCCGGCAGCAGGGTACGCATGGTCGACAAGGGCGTATTGAGTTCATGCGCGGCGCCGGCGGCCTGGGTCGCAATGGCGAGGATGCCCTCGTCGCGCAACGCGCGCTCACGAATACGCTGCACTTCCATCTGTTGAACGCGCAAAGTGCGCGCAAGCGTATTGATAAAGAAGCCGAGCAGCAGGGCGCTGATAACGAAGTTGACGCCCATGCCGGCGATATACAGTGCAATGCCGCCGATAAACGCGTCCTGCGGCGGCTCCGGCAGCGGCACGTACCAGACCAGCAAAGTCAGATATGCCACGCCCGCCAGGGTGGCGATCGTAAGCACGGCCGTTACGGACAATGCCGCCGCACTTAGTGCGATCGGCACCAGCAGCAACATGATGAAGGGATTGCTGGCGCCGCCGGTGAAATACAGCAGGTACCCGAGCACCAGCGTGTCGGCTGCCACGTGCACGATGGTTTCCCACTCGCGCATCGGTGCAGGTTGGGTCAGCCGCCATGCGGCAAAGACGGAGAAGATTGCCAATGCGCCGATGCCGATCAGCAGCGGCAGCAAGGGGATGGCCAGGTGCATCCACAGCGCGCAGAAAAACACTGCAAGGCTCTGGCCGGAGATGGCGCAGAGCCGCAGCCAGGCCAGTGTCCGGGCAAGAGCGGCCGGGCCGGTGCGTTGCAGTTGCGCTTGGCGCGAGCGGTATTCCATACGGTTCAAACGCAGGCCGGCAGCTGATCGCTACCGGCCTATGGTGCTTGATCAGGCCAGCTCTTCGCTATGCACGGCGGGCAGTGGCGTGTGTTCGGCGTGCGTATTGGAAAGCTTCTTCATCACCGGCAGCACCGCCAGCGCAACCACGGTGCAGGCAATACCGACCAGGCCGAGCTTGTTGAACAGGCTGATATAGATCGGCAGGGACTGCACCGGGTCGCTGACATCCTGCGGAATGCTGGCGTAGTTGGCGACGATGCTGCCCAGGTACTGCGAGATGCCGACGGCGACGTAGTACGCGCCCATCATGAAGCCGCCCATGCGTGCCGGCACGTAGCGGGCGATCATGGCCAGCCCCAAGCCGCTGACCAGCAGCTCGCCGAGCGAATACAGGCCGTAGCCCCAGACCATGGTCCAGGAAGACACCTGGCCGGCGACGGCGCTCATTGCGCCGATGCCGTACATGAAGAAACCCACCGCAACGGCGGCAAAGCCCAAGGCGAACTTGGCGGCGACGGACGGATCCTTGCCGATGCGACCGAGCGAGTTATAGAAAAACACCAGCACCGGACTCAGGATCACGATCCAGATCGCGTTGAGGTTCTGGTACTGCTCGGGGATCCAGGTGAACAGATGGAAGCCGAACACGTTGAAGGCGAGGTCGACGTTCTTCTGTGCGAACAGGTTCAGCGACGTTGCCATCTGCGCGTAGAAGATGAAGAAGAAAATCGTCTGCACGGTCAGCACCAGCGCCACGATCAGGCCAGAACGCTCGCTTTTCTGACTGTTCGAAATCAGGTAGGCAAAGATGCACAGAATAATGATGCCGGCCAGGATTACCGCGCCTTTGGCGATCAGCAGGCTCTGCAGGATGCTGGCGGCGACGAACACCATCACCAGCGAGGCGGCAACCAGGGCGAGAATGCGCTTGATGCCCACGGGTCTTTCGTCGGCCGGCGAACCGACGTGCGACAACGTGCGAAACATCAGCGTGTAGTTGCCCAGGCCGAGGATCAGGCCAACGGCGCAAGCACCGAACGCGGTATGCCAGCCCAGCGAATCGCCGTAGTTTTCGCCGACGTAGTTGCGAATCCACGGCGTGGCGGTCATCGAAATCATCGAGCCGACATTCACCGCCATGTAGTAGATGGTGAACGCGCTATCGATGCGCGTGTCGTCGCCTTCGTAGATCTTGCGCACCAGGTTGCCGGCATTGGGCTTGAAGAAACCGTTGCCGACCACGATGACGCCGAGCGCGGTGTAGAGCAGCGTCGGGTTGCTGGAAGGGATCCACAGCATGGCGTAGCCGAGCATCAAGACGACGGCGCCGGTCAGCATGGTGCGGCGGGTACCGATCAGCTTGTCGCCGACCCAGCCGCCGATCGCCGGCGTGGCGTAGATCAACGCCGCCGCCGCGCCCCAGACGAGGTTGGCCTTGGTATCGACGAAGCCGAGCTTCTTCATCATGTAGGTGACCATCAACACCTGCATGCCGTAGAAGCCAAAACGCTCCCACATCTCGATCAGAAAAACGGTGGTGAACGATCGAGTCTGCGAGACCGGTAGGTTCTGAGTTGCCATAGTTGTTCCGTACACGATTCATACAACGGCCGCATGGCGACCGGCGGATGGCCCCTGAGTGGCGGCCATAATCGGTCAAGGTTACCCGATTCGTTCGGCCGGTCGCGCTGCGGCGCGTCAGACAAGACCTTGCGCCAGCTTGGCCGGAGTGTGGCCCGGAGCGGCCAGCAAAGGAGCGCTTGTGGCATCATGCCGCGCTTATCGCCTGAGAATTCCGTCAGATCATGCCGATTTTCCCGCTTTACAGCCTGTCGACGCCTACCCGCCTTCGGGCCGGAAAGGGCGGCTGATCGATGGCCGCGCAGGGTTTTCGTGGCCCCCGGCAGGTCTGGGCAGCCTTCAAATGGTCGATGAAGGGCCTGCGCGCAGGCTGGGATTTCGAGGCCTCGTTCCGACTCGAGGTGGTGCTGGCCGTCATATTGGTGCCGGCAGGCCTGTGGCTGGGCCAGGGCGGCCTGGAAAAGATGGCGCTGATCACCCCGATCATCCTGGTGCTCAGCGCCGAGCTGTTGAATTCCGCGGTCGAGGCGGTGGTGGACAAGGTCAGCCCGGAGTTTCACGAGCTGGCCGGCCGCGCCAAGGACATGGGCTCGGCGGCGGTGTTTCTGCTGCTATTGCTGACCTTCCTGAGCTGGGCGCTGATCCTGGGGCCGCGCTGGTTCTAGACACGGCCTGAGATAAGCATATCCAGACGCGGGGCGGCTATTTGCCTGCCGAAGTCTCTGCAGGTGTGGTTTTCGTATTGTTTTGCACCTCGCCGACGGTGACGGTCCCGGTCCATGTTCCGTCGCGCAGCTTCATGTATTCCTTCGGATCCCAGCGCGATTTGTCCTGGAGATTCTCGCCGCAGCCGCTGACAGGCGCACCGTTGATGGTCGTGTCGGTGCATCGTTTCTTGTACAGGTCCGGCACGATCATTACGACATCGTTCCCGGTGGCATAGCTCAAGCCCGTGCCGGTCATATCGGCCAATGACTGATGCATGGCATGTTCAAGTCGTGGCTTGGCGACCAAATCGCCGTATTGCCCGTACAACTGTTCCACCAATGCCTTGCCTTGTTCGCGCTGTTGCGCATCGAGGCCCGCCCAGATGCGGTCGCGCGTGTCCAGGAAACGGGGATATTTGCGTTCGGCGGCGATGGCTACCCAGGCAAACGCGGTCACCGGATCTTTATCGACACCTTGGCCGTTGAGATACATGAGTCCAATGCTCAATTGCGAGAGCTTGTCGCCGTATCGAGCGCCTTGTTCGAAACCCTTGAGCGCGGCGGCGAAATCGCCGCGGGCGAAAGCCTGCATGCCGGAAAATTCACCGGCAAGGTCGGGGTGTCCGGTGGTAGAGGTGCGGCTCATGGCGGCGAGCACTTCCTTCGTTCCACTGTCGTCCGCTCCCGCTGGCGGTACATTCTGTGCGGAGGCCGCCAGCGGCAGGAAGAAAAACAGGGCCGAGAGGGGCGAGGGTATCGATTTCATCGCAGTCTCCTTGGCGTCTGATCGTCGACCCAGGGTCTGAGGCCCTGCGTTTCGTTTCACGAGATGAGCATAGCGTTAGGCCAAAAGGTGGAGGTGTGCCGAAAGGCAGGCCATTGCGATTGCGCCCAGGCGCCCCGAGGTGCTGCAATGGGGCGTATCCATCGGAGCGGAGATCGACCTTATGAAACTTTTACGCATCATTGCACTGTTGGTGATGATCGTCGGTCTTTCCGGCTGCGGCTATAACGCCATGCAGCGGCAGGACGAAGCGGTGAAGGCAGCCTGGTCCGAAGTGATCAACCAATACCAGCGGCGCGCCGATCTGGTACCGAACCTGGTCAATACCGTCAAAGGCTACGCCCAGCACGAGGAAAGCGTGCTGACCCAGGTGACCAATGCCCGCGCAAAGGTCGGCACCATGCAGCTTTCGCCGGAGGCCTTGAACGATCCGCAGAAGCTGCAGCAGTTCCAGCAGGCGCAGGGTGAGCTTTCCAGTGCGCTGTCGCGCTTGATGGTGGTCACCGAAAATTATCCGCAACTCAAGGCGGATGGTTTGTTCCAGAACCTGCAGGCGCAGCTGGAAGGCACGGAAAACCGTATTACCGTGGCACGCAACCGCTACGTCAAATCGGTCGAGGAATATAACTCGATGGTCCGCACCTTCCCGAACAACCTCACCGCGAAGATCTTCGGCTATCAGATCAAGCCGAATTTCACGGTCGACAACGAAAAGGCGATCTCCACGGCGCCGACGGTGGACTTCGGTACGCATCCGGCGCCAGCCGCCAGCGCGCACTGAGCATGTTTCACCTGGCTACGAAGCGTTGCGCGGCATGCTCGCCCGCAACGCTTCGGGCAACGCGAGGTCATATGCCGACACATGATGGGGCAGGGCATCCAATAGCGGCCGCGGCGCGCTGGCTTGTCAGCCTCGCGCTGGCATGGGCGCTGGCCGCTGGTGTGGCATATGCCGATGATGCGGCCATTCCGCATCTGACCCGGCACGCCACCGACCTCACCGGTACGCTCACGCCGCAGCAGGTCGATCAACTCGACGCACGTCTGGTCGAGCTGGAAAAGCGCAAGGGTGCGCAACTGGTCGTGCTGATGGTCGGGACGACCTCGCCGGAGGACCTGGAAAGCTATTCGCTGAGCGTGGCCGAGACGAACAAGATCGGCCGCAAAGGCAGCGATGATGGCTTGTTGCTGTTAGTGGCCAAGAACGATCGCCGTGTTCGCATGGAAGTCGGCTACGGTCTGGAAGGCGCCATACCGGACGCGGCAACGGCACGCATCACGCGCGAGTACATCGCGCCCAAATTCCGCAATAACGACTACTACGGCGGCATCAGCGATGCGGTCGGTGCCTTGACCCAGTTGATCGATGGCGAGGCATTGCCGCCACCGGTCGAGCCGGTGGTGCGACAGCATCGCGGCGTCGATTTGCAGTCCGGGTTGATGATCGGCTTGTTTGCCGCGTTTTTTATTCGCGGCATTTTCGGACGTGTGCCTGCCGGTCTGCGTTTCGTGCTGGGCGGCGTGTTGGTCGGCGGCCTTCTGTGGTTAGTAGTTTCGATGTTCGCCGGCATCGCCGGCGCCGTACTTGGTGGCCTGTTCATGCTGTTGCCCTCAGGCGGCGGCCGCTCGATCGGTGGCGGTGGCTGGGGTGGTTGGGGTGGTGGCCTTGGCGGCGGTGGCGGCTGGGGCGGAGGCGGTGGTTTGGGTGGCGGCGGTGGTGGTGGTTTCAGCGGCGGCGGCGGCAGTTTCGGCGGCGGCGGTTCGTCGGGGAGTTGGTGAGATGGCGCTGACCATGCGACTGCTGCAAAACGCCTTCGACGGCTGGTTCCAGCTCTCCAAGCGCTTTCCGGCGCCATTGCTCGACGAAGTTGCCAAGCTGGTCGGGCAAGGCGAACAGACGCACGATGGCGAAGTGCGTGTGGCGATCGAGGCGCGTCTGCCGCTATCGGCCGTGCTGAGCGGCGTGACCGCAAACCGGCGCGCGCATGAAGTGTTCGCGCATTTGCGGGTATGGGACACCGAACGCAATAGCGGCGTGTTGCTTTACGTGTTGCTGGCCGAGCATCGGATTGAAATCGTTGCCGACCGGGGTATTGCCCGGCGCGTCGCGGCTGAGGAATGGAAGGCCATTTGCGAGCAGATGCGCGAAGGATTTGCGCGCGAGGATTGGCGCGGTGGTTTGTTGCGTGGCGTCGAGCAGGCCAATGCGTTGCTGCGGGAGCATTTTCCGAGCGATGGTTCGCATCGTGGCGGTGAACTGCCGGATCATCCGATTATTCTTTAAGAAGGTTGCGGCAAGTCTGGTTCTTGCTTCTGACAGCCTCAAATAAAAAAAGGCGAGCCCGAAGGCTCGCCTTTCCCAAAAAAGTCCGGCTCGTTCGAGCTTAGAACTTCTGGTTGTAACGCAGGAAGAAGAAGCGACCGATGTCGTACGACGGGTTCGCCACAAAGCCACTGTTGCCGATCGAGTTGCTCGAAGCGGTGTAGAACAGCGGGGTCTTGCGGTTGAACACGTTGTTGGCACCGACCGAGAACGTACCGTTCCACGGAGCCGTCCAGCGCAGCGACAGATCGTTGAACGCGATCGCACCGACCTGGCGCTTCGGCGTAATGCCGACGCCCGGGGTGAAGTAGTTCGGCAGGTTGCACTCCGGACCGCCGGTCAGATCGAACGAGCAATCTTCCTTCAGGCTCGAGTAGTAACGAATGCCCCAGGTCGCGCCGAAGTCACCGTAGCTCCAATCCAGGTTGGCATTGGAACGCACGCGCCACGTCGAGTACTGACCGACGCTGTACACGGTCGGCTTGTCGCCGCCCAGCTCCTGGTTGTACTTGCTGACGTAGTTCGTATCGAGGTTGATACGGAACTCGCCGAACGAGAACTTCGGCAGGCGGTAGGTTACGTTGAAATCGTAGCCTTCCGTTTCCAGGCGACCGCGATTGGTCAGCGTATGGACCAGATTGACGACCTGGCCAGTGGCCGGATCACGACTGAACGCACCGCAAGCCGAGCTGATGCTGCGCAGGTAGCAGTCGTCCAGCACGTCGTTGGAGCTCACCGCGCTGATCACGTTGCTGATACGGATGTTGTACCAATCCAACGACACGTTCAGGCCATCGACGTAGCTCGGGCTGTAGACCAGGCCCAGCGTCTTGCTGAGCGAGGTTTCCGGCTTCAGCTGGTCGTTCGAGCCGGACAGGAACGGCGTGATCGATGCACCCGAGCCGCCGTCGATGGGCTTGCCCGCCGCGTCGGTCTGGCGGAAGGTCGGCGCCAGGCCTGCCGCACGGCAGTTGGCGATCGCGTTGGGGTTGCCGGTACCGACAGCACCCACGGCCGAGTCGCACGGATCGGTGTAGACGTCGAACGTCTGCGCCTGGCCACCGTACAGATCGCTGATGGTCGGCGAACGGAAGCCCTCGGAGATGCTGCCGCGAACGAGCAGGTCGTCGAATGGCTTCCACTGCAGGCCGAACTTGCTGTTGGTGGTGCTGCCGAAGGTGTTGTACTTCGAGTAGCGGCTGGCCAGATCGACCGACACCAGCTTGGCGAACGGCAGGTCGGCCAACACCGGGATATTCAACTCGGCGTAGGCTTCCTTGGTGTTGTACTTGCCCGAGGTCGACTCTGACGACGGGTTCGTCGAGAAGCCGGTCTGCGAGAAAGTGTCGGGGTGGTTGAAGCCCGCATTGCGGCGATATTCCAGGCCACCGGCGAATTGCATCATGCCGGCCGGCAGCTGCACGACGTCACCGGAGATATTGGCGGAAAGGCCAGTCTCCTGCGTGCCGTAGGTGCCGTTGGTCGGCGCGCCGATGTAGTTCAGCATCTGCGAGGTCAAACCGCCCTGCGCGCTGAGAATATTGACCGGCGTGCAACCGGCAATCACTGCACCCGGACGGCCGCACTTGATCGTGCCGTCGGTGTCCTTGAAGGACGGGCCGAGCGCGTTCTGCAGGTTGATCAGGTTGTAGTTGCCGGTACCGAAGACGTCGCCGTGGTTCTTGTTGAAGTAACCGCTGACATCCCAGTTGAAGTTACGCTCGCCGACCTGGAACGCACCTTCGAAACCTGCGCCGACGCGGTAGGTCTTCAGCGTGTTCTTGGTGATGCGCGGATCTTCAACGCCGCGACGCAGGAAGTTGACGTCCTGCGGATCCGCGTAGCCCTGCTGGCTGCCCAGCGGGTTGTAGTAGCTGTCCTTGTCGAGCAGCACGCCGGTGTTGCTGGTGCCCAGCGGGTAGCCAGCCACCTGGATGATCGAAGTGCGCTCGCTATAAGCGGCGTCAGCGCGGAAGCTGACGTTATCGGTGATGGCGTAGGTGGCCTTACCGAAGAGCGATTTACGCTTGGTTTCGGGCTCCAGCATCATCTGCTGGTCCGCGTTGTAGTTGTCGGCCGCACCGCGATAGCCGTGGTAATCGGCCAGATTGGTCGGATCGCCGCCCGGGTTCAGCTTGAGCGCGCCACCGGGAGCGTTGAGGATCAGGCCGCTCGGGCCGAAGCTCGACAGGCCGCTGTTCGGATGCAGCGGACCCTGCGGGTAGCGCGAGAAGTCGCGGTCGCGTGCCCAGACCGGATCTTCCTTGTTATAGGTGCCGCTGAACACGTAGGACAGCTTGCCGATCTTGTTGCCCCAGGTGAAGTCGTACTGCTGCTGGGTACCGTCAGTCTGGCCGTACTTGCCGTAGTAGACGTTGGCTTCGCCACCCTGGATATCCGAGCGGGTGATGATGTTGATCACGCCGGCGATCGCATCGGAGCCGTATACAGCCGAGGCGCCGTCCTTGAGGACGTCGATGCGCTCGATGATCGAGGACGGAATGGTGTCCAGATCGGTATAGCCGTCGGCGGTGGTGCCCCAGCGACGACCGTCGACCAGCACCAGCGTGCGCGAGAAGCCCAGGCCGCGCAGTTCGACATACGAACCGCCTGCATAGGTGTTGGAGGTCAGGACCGCCGACTTGCTGTAACCGGGCGCACCGGCTGCGGTGATGTGCGACAGGATGTCGCCGACGTTCACGTAGCCCTGCTTCTGGATTTCCTGGCGGGTCATCGTGAAGACCGGCTGCGCGGTCTCGACGTCCACGCTGCGGATGCGCGAGCCGGTGACCGTGATGGTCTCCAGGTTCTGCGTCTTGGCCTGGTCAGGGGCGGTGGGGGCGGCGTCTTGTGCCGAGGCAGCCCAAACGGGCATCACGAGAGCCGCTGCAATGGCAGCGGCCAACAAGGTCTTTTGCTTCATTAGTTATGCAACTCCGAAAAATCCCCAGACGCCCGCACTCCTTGCCGGCTGGTCTGGTTCCCTAGATTTGCACGCTGCCCTCGGGGTTGAGATCGCGTGCCTCGGCATCGCTGATGCTGTGGGGCATGCGATGTGAGCCCGACGTTAAGGCAAGAAGATGCGTTAACGCAATATGTAGCGCGCAAAAAGAAGCGAAAGTCGCGATAAATTGTTGTAACACAAGAAATTTTATGTCGGCGAACGCCGTTTGGCGTGTCAATTTCGATGATAAATACTTTTGATTCAAGTATTTATAATGATTCTGTCATGTTGGTTTGGTATGCAGAGGCATGATTTCCTTCATGGAACTGACACCCGTACCATTTACGTTTTCTTGCGCATAAATTTGCGCTTTTGTCTAGTTTTGGTGAAGACGGTCGGTGATTTTGGGTGCCGTGGTCGCGGCCGGCCACCACGTAACCTCACAAAAAAGCGGACCCGAAGGCCCGCCTTTTCCAGAAAGTGCAGCTCGGACGAGCTTAGAACTTCTGGTTGTAGCGCAGATAGAAGAAGCGGCCGTAGTCGTACGACGGGTTGTAGACGAACCCGCTGTTGCCGATCACGTTGCTCGATGCGGTATAGAAGAACGGCCCCTTGCGGTTGAACACGTTGTTTGCGCCTACCGAGAACGTACCGTTCCACGGTGCCGTCCAGCGCAGCGACAGATCGTTGAACGCGATCGCACCGACCTGACGCTTCGGCGTCACGCCGATACCCGGCGTCACATAGTTCGGCAGGTTGCATTCCGAACCGCCGGTGAAGTCGAACACGCAGTCTTCCTTCAGGCCGGAGAAGTAACGGATGCCCCAGGTCGCGCCGAAGTTGCCGTACGTCCAATCCAGGTTGGCGTTGGAGCGCACACGCCAGGTGGCGTACTGGCCCACGTTGTACGACGTCGGCGTGTCGCCACCGAAGATCTGGTTGTACTTGCTGACGTAGTTGGTATCGAGGCTGACCCGGAAGCTGCCGAACGAGAACTTCGGCAGACGATAAGTGATGTTGAAGTCGTAGCCTTCCGTTTCCAGCCGGCCACGGTTTTCAAGCGTGTACGACAGTTTGGTTACCTGGCCATTGTCGTCGCGCTTGAACTGGCCGCACGCCGATTGCACGCCACGCAGGTAGCAATCGTTGAGCACGTCGTTGGGCGAGACCGCGCTGATGATGTTGTTGATGCGGATGTTGTACCAGTCCAGCGACATGTTCAGGCCGTCGACGTAGCTGGGGCTGTAGACCAGGCCCAGCGTCTTGCTGAGCGAGGTTTCCGGGCGCAGTTTGTCGTTCGAGCCGGAGGTGAACGCTGTGGTCGATTGGGCCGGCACGGAGCCGACATCCTTGCCCGCGCCGTCCTTCTGACGGAAGGTCGGCGACACACCAGCGGCGGCACAATTGGCGATCGCATTGGCATTGCCGGTTCCCACGGCGCCGAACGCGGAGTCACACGGGTCCGTATAGACGTCGAAGGTCTGCGTCTGGCCGCCGTACAGATCGTTGATGGTCGGCGAACGGAAGCCCTGCGAGATGCTGCCGCGAACGAGCAGATCGTCGAACGGCTTCCACTGCAGGCCGAACTTGCTGTTGGTGGTGCTGCCGAAGGTGCTGTATTTCGAATAGCGGCTGGCCAGATCGACCGACAGCAGCTTGGCGCCGGGCAGGTCGGCCAATACCGGAATGTTCAACTCGGCGTAGGCTTCCTTGGTGTTGTACTTGCCCGAGGTGGCCTGCGACGAAGGATCCGTCGAGTTGCCGGTGGCGGAGAAGGCGTCCGGACGGTTGTAGCCTGCTTCGCGGCGGTATTCCACACCCGCGGCAAACTGCATCATGCCGGCCGGCAATTGCACGACGTCGCCGGTGATGTTGGCGGCGAGACCTGTGGTCTGAGTGCCGTAGGTGCCGTTGGTGTTGACACCGATGTAATCGAGCATCTCGGGCGTCAAGCCGCCCTGACCCGACAGAATGTTTACTGGCGTGCAGCCGGCAATCACGGCGCCCGGACGGCCGCAGCGAATGACACCGTCGCCATCGCGGAAAGATGGGCCGAGTCCGTTCTGCAGGTTGATCAGGTTGTAGTTGCCGGTACCGAACACGCTGCCGTGGTTCTTGTTGAAGAACCCGCTGACGTCCCAGTTGAAGTTGCGATCGGCCGCCTGGAACGCACCTTCGAAACCCGCGCCGACGCGATAGGTCTTGACGGTGTTCTTGGTGACGCGCGGCACTTCCACGGCGCGACGCAGGAATTGGACGTCCTGCGGGTTGGCGTAGCCCTGCTGGCTCCCCAGCGGGTTGTAGTAGCTGTCCTTGTCCAACACCACGCCCGTATTGCCCGAACCGAGCGGATAGCCGGCGATCTGGATGTTGGCGGTGCGCTCGGTATAGGCGCCATCCAGGCGGAAGCTGACGTCGTCGTTGATGGCGTAGTTGAGCTTGCCGAAGAGCGACTTACGCTCCGAACCGCTCAGCAGCATCATCTGCTGATCGGCGTTGTAGTTATCGGCGGTGGTCTGGGGATGGTAGTCACCGATCTTGGTCGGATCGCCGCCGGGATTGAGCACCAGGCTGCCGCCCGGAGCGTTGTTGATCCAGCCGTTGGGGCCATAAGGCGACAGATTGCCATTCGGATGCAGCGGGCCTTGCGGGTAACGCGAGAAGTCGCGATCGCGCGCCCACACCGGGCTTTCCTTGGTGTACGTGCCATTGAACACGTACGACAACTTGCCGATCTTGTTACCCCAGGTGAAATCGTACTGCTGCTGAGTGCCGTCGCCCTGGCCGTACTTGCCGTAGTACACGTTGGCTTCGCCACCCTGGATGTCCGAACGGGTGATGATGTTGATCACGCCGGCGATTGCGTCGGAGCCGTAGATGGCCGACGCACCGTCTTTCAACACGTCGACGCGCTCGATGATCGATGAAGGAATCGAGTCGAGATCGGTAAAGCCGTCGGCATTGGTGCCCCAGCGACGGCCATCGACCAGCACCAGCGTGCGCGCAAAGCCCAGGCCGCGCAGCGCGACATACGAACCGCCGGCATAGTTGTTGGACGTCAAGACGGCCGACTTGCTATAGCTGGGTGCGCCACTTGCCGTGAGGTTGGACAGAATGTCGCCGACATTCACGAAGCCCTGCTTCTGAATGTCCTGACGGCTCAGCGAGAACACCGGCTGCGCGGTCTCGACGTCGACGCTGCGAATGCGCGAGCCGGTGACAGTGATGGTTTCGAGGTTCTGCGTCTTGGCCTGGTCGGCGCTTGCAGAGGAGGCATCCTGCGCGAATGCAGTGAAGGGCAGCACGAGAGCCGCTGCAATGGCCGTAGCCAGCAGTGTCTTTTGCTTCATGTTGTAAAAGCTCCAGTTTTGACTTTGAACAACCAGCAGCCCTCCGCCAGCATTTCCTCGCCGGTCGTAAGGGGTTCCTTGGTTGGCGTGCCGTACCCGGGGTTGGGTCGGCATACCGCGGCATCGCTGGCCGTGGGGGGCAGACGATGTAAGGCGGACGTTAAGCCAAAACGGCGCGCAGGCGCAACTTCTTACGGGCCAAAGGGTGGCCCGATGACTTGCAAGCCATTGTTATTTATGAGCTATAAAATTCGTGGCCGGCAGGCGCCGCCGGCCACGAGGTCCCCGCTTAGTGGCTTGCCGCTGCGTCCGGGCCGATATTCTTGGCCAGGAAAGCTGCCAGGCGGTTGTAGAACTCGACGTTGTTTTTCTCGTCGTAGAAACCGTGGCCCTCACCCGATTTGGTGAGCGACTCGTAAGGCTTGTGGGCGGCGTCGAGCGCTGCACGCATCGCCTTGAACTGGGCGAACGGAGCAACCTGATCGTCTTCGCCGTGAACCAGGAACACGGGGATGTCGATCTTGTCGGCGAGCTTGTCGGGCGAGTTGGCGGCGAGTTCGGCCGGGTCCTTGCCGAGCGTCTTGTCAAAGAAGCTGCGATCGAATTTGCTTGAGCTGACGTCGTGGTCGTACATCATCTTCAGATCGTAGACGCCCGCGTAACCGACGGCGCATTTGAACAGGCCCGGTGCGCGAAGGGGGGCCATCATGGCCGAGTAGCCACCGAAGCTGGCGCCGAACACGCAGATGCGCTTGGGATCGGCGTAGTTCTCGCTGATCGCCCACTTCACGCCATCGATCAGATCCTGCTGGATACGGCCGCCCCATTGCTTGTAGCCGGCATGTTCGAAGTTGACGCCACGCCCGCCGGAACCGCGAAAGTTGACTTGCAGCACGAGGTAGCCGCGGCTGGCGACGAACTGTGCGAGATCGTCATAAAACCAATCATCCTTGATGCCGAAGGGGCCGCCATGGGGTAGCAGTACCATCGGCAGGTTGGCTTCGTTGACATCGCGCGGGATGGTCAGGATCGCTTCAAGCTCCTTGCCGTCATTGGCCTTGAAGTGCACCGGGCGGCGCGACGCCATCTTGTTCGGATCGATCCACGGTGCTGACGCGAAAAGCTTGCGCACTTTGTAAGTGGTGGTATCGATCAGCATATAGCTGCCCGGATCGCGGTCACTGGAGACCGAGAACAACAGCTGTTTTCCGTCCTGGCTGTAATTGATGAAGTTAACCAGTTCGCCCGGAAATTTCTGGCTCAGCGCCATGTGAAGCTTGGCGGCGGGCAGATCCGGGTTGGTATAGACCGGTTTTGGAATGCCCGTGCCGTAGGTCACCGCAAAAGGCTCGTAAGGATGCGGCGTATATTGAACGTCGTCGACTTCACCGAACGCGTCTTGCGCCAATACACGTCGATCGCCGCCGCTTTCGTCCTGCACGATCAGGCTGGTGGGGCCGCCGTCGGCGCTGTAGAACGCATAGACATGCTTGTGATCGGGCGTCAGTGCCTTGGGTTCGAAATAACTGCCGACCAGTTTGCTGTCGAGGTTGGCCCAGCCGCTGGCTTCGCGATGGTAGACCACGTAATTGAAGTCGTTGTTGTTGCCGAATGCGTAGTGGGCGACACCGTCATCACCGACGAAAAACTGCATGTTGCCAACGCTGATATCGCCGGCCAGCCTGCGTGATCCCTTGATCCCGTCGATCTCGTAAACCGAGCTGACGTTGTCGTTATCCCAGAGGTTCTCGCTTGCATAAAAATGGCCGTCGTTCTTTTCCGGGATGGCAGTTACAAAAGCGGAGCCACGGTCCCGGCCACGCGTGCTGCCGCGCTTGCTGGCGCCCACGTCGTAACCGTAAAGATAGTCCTGGTTTTTGCCGTCGAGATCGGTCGCGATAATTTCGCCGGTACGCTTGGGTACGTCGATGGAGCCGAATACGCGCCCTTTTTCGACGACCAGGCGCGTGGGGCTTACCCAGTAGATATCGGCGGGTAGCTCGTATTTAGGCATCCGCAGCACGCTGACCGGCTGGGTCATGTCGTCGACGCGAAACACCATAAGCGAATGACTGCCGGCGGAGTTGTCGTCCATGCGCAGTGCCAGATATTGCCCGTCCGGCGACAGGCGCGGGGTGGACAGCTCGGCGTGGCGGGCGAAATCTTCGACCGGAATCAGGTCTGCTGCGAGCGCAGCGACAGGCAATGACAGGCACAACGCGGACAGCGCAGTCCGCGCAACTCGAAACAGCATACGTTTTCCCCCATTCGCTCCTTCGACAATGCCTTGGACGCCAAGGAGCCTGGCGGCCGGCACCCGGAGGTCTCAAGTCCCGTACTCCCCAGTAGCCGGGCCTGACTTCCGTCCTGCGAGTATAGCGACGGCTCGGCGACAGTCGAGCGTGCCTCCGGCGCGTTACACTTGGCCTTTGCCATTGCTCCGAGTCCCATGAGCCAGCCTTATACCGTCGCCATCGATCCTGTCGCCTTTCACCTGGGGCCGGTCCAGATTCACTGGTATGGCCTGATGTATCTGTTGAGCTTTCTGGGTGCATGGATGCTGGGCGAGCACCGCCGCAAGCAGGGCCGCTTGCCGGTAAGCCGCGATGCGCTGGGCGACCTGGCCTTTTACGCGATGATGGGCGTGATCGTCGGCGGCCGCGTCGGCTACATGTTGTTCTATACCAATATCCACTGGATATGGACCGACCCGCTGGCCCTGTTCAAGGTGTGGGACGGCGGGATGAGCTTCCACGGCGGCCTGCTCGGCGTGCTAGTGGCGGGCTTGTGGTGGTCGCGCGGGCACAAGCTGCATTTCATGGACACGGTGGACTTTGTCGCGCCGCTGGTGCCGATCGGCCTGGGGCTGGGCCGCCTGGGCAATTTCATCAATGGCGAGCTTTGGGGCAAGCCCAGCAACCTGCCGTGGGCGATGATCTTCCCGAACGCAGGCGAGCAGGATACCCAGCTGGCGGCCGGCGACCCCGCCTTGGCCAAGATCTTCGAGCAGTTCCACGGCTTGCCGCGCCAGCCCTCGCAGCTGTACGAAATGCTGCTGGAGGGTGTGGTGATGTTTTGCGTGCTGTGGGTGGTGTCGATGAAGCCACGCCCGCGCTATCTCGTATCCGGCCTGTTCGCCCTGATGTACGGCTGTTTCCGCTTCCTGGTGGAGTTTGTCCGGCTGCCTGACGTGCAGCTGGGCTACCTTGCCTTCGGTTGGCTGACCATGGGCCAGATTTTGTCTCTGCCGCTGATTGCCATCGGGCTTATATTGCTGGCCATGTCGCGGCGGGCGCCCATCCTGTCGCCAGCGACCGAATCGGCCAAGGTCTAGTCTTATGCGCGCCTATCTTGATCTCCTGCAGCACGTACTCGACCACGGGGCCGAGAAGTCCGATCGCACCGGCACCGGCACGCGCAGCGTATTTGGCTGGCAGATGCGCTTCGATCTGGCCAAGGGCTTTCCGCTGGTCACGACCAAGAAGCTGCACCTGAAATCGATCATCCACGAGCTGATCTGGTTTCTGCGCGGCGACACCAATATTGCCTACCTCAAGGAAAACGGCGTCAGCATCTGGGACGAATGGGCCGATGCCGACGGCGAGCTGGGCCCGGTCTATGGCAAGCAGTGGCGTGCGTGGCCCAAGGCCGATGGCGGCGCTGTCGACCAGATCAGCTGGGTGGTGGACGAGATCCGCCGTAACCCGGATTCGCGCCGCCTGATCGTCAATGCGTGGAACGTGGGCGAGCTGCCGAAGATGGCGCTGATGCCGTGCCATGCATTGTTTCAGTTCTATGTGGCGAACGGTCGTTTGAGTTGCCAGCTGTATCAGCGCTCGGGCGATATTTTTCTGGGTGTGCCGTTCAATATCGCCAGTTACGCGCTGCTTACGCACATGATCGCGCAGGTCTGCGGCCTGCAGCCGGGCGATTTCGTCTACACGCTGGGCGATGCGCATCTGTACAACAATCACGTCGAGCAGGCTCGGCAGCAGCTTGCGCGCGAGCCCAAGCCATTGCCCAGGCTGGTGCTCAATCCGGACGTGCACTCGGTGTTCGATTTCCGCTTCGAAGACATCGCCGTGCAGGACTACGCGCCGCATCCGGCCATCAAGGCGCCGGTCGCCGTCTGAGGGCAAGAGTTTGCGCCACGCCTGTCGAGCCCCCTTGGCGCGATCCTGCTAATATTCGATGCGCTGGGCCGGGCGATTTGTTCGGCGCAGGGTGTTCTTTAGGCTGCTGAACTAGGATTTCCATGGCTATTTCGTTGATCGCCGCGCTGGATGAAAACTCTGCCATTGGCCGCAAAGGCCAGCTTCCTTGGCATTTGCCGGACGATCTGCGCTGGTTCAAGCAGCTCACCCTCGGCAAGCATGTGCTGATGGGTTACAACACGGCCATCTCGGTGGGACGTGCGTTGCCCGATCGCGTCAACCTGGTTCTGAGCCGCAAGCACGAAGCCCCGTTTCCGGGGCAGATCACCGTTCGCACGGTGCAGGAAGCGCAGGCCCGCTGCGGCGATACCGGCCTGATGGTCATCGGTGGCGCGCAGGTATACGCCGAAGCCTTGCCGATGGTGCGCCGCATGTACCTGACCTGGGTCAATGCAGCGACCGAAGGCGCGGACACGTTCTTCCCCGGTGTCCATTTCAGCGACTGGACCGAAGTCTCGCGCGTGCATCACAAGAAGGATGCCGAGCATAAGTACGACTTCGACATGGTCGAATACATCCGCAGCGCCTGAGTTTTCCCGCCCATCCCATGCATGTAATGGCCGGCATCCTTCGCGATACCGCCGGCCGTGTATTGCTCGCGCAAAGGCCGCCCGGCAAGCATCTGGCGGGGCTATGGGAATTTCCTGGTGGCAAGATCGAGCCAGGCGAAAGCCCGTGGCATGCCCTGGTGCGTGAGCTGCGCGAAGAACTCGGGATCGATGTCGAGGACGGCACCCCGCTGATTCGCATTCCCTGGCGTTACGACAAGGGCGAGCTATGCCTCGACGCATGGCTGGTCGAGCGTTGGGATGGTGAGCCGGCATCGCTGGAAGGGCAGGCCTTGCAATGGGCTTTGCCGGAGGCGGTGGATCTTTCCATGCTCGCGCCTGCCGATCGTCCTATTCTCCAGGCGCTTCGACTGCCTTCTGTCTATGCGATTACGCCAGCGGATGCGCAGCAGGCGGATGGGGACGTGTGGCGGGAGCGTGTCGCTGACGCGATCGAGCAAGGTGCCCGATTGATCCAGTTGCGGCTGCCCTTGTGGAGCCGGAAGGCCGTGCGCGAGCTGGCTGCTGCGCTGCTTCCGTCGGCGCGATTGCATGGTGCCTGGCTGATGCTCAACGAGGATATCGAGGGTGCGCGGCAGTTGGGTGATGGGGTAGGGGTGCAGCTCAAGAGTGCGCAACTAAGTACGTGTGCCGAGCGACCCTTACCGTTGCATCAGCTGGTGGGCGCCAGCTGCCATGATGCAGCGGAGCTGGCCATCGCGGCATCTCTATCCGTCGACTTTGCGACCTTGTCGCCGGTGATGCCTACCGCGTCGCATCCGGGTGCTTTGGCGCTTGGATGGGAGCGTTTTGAGACTTTGGTTGAGGCGGCTTCGTTGCCGGTTTTTGCGCTCGGCGGAATGTCGCCTGCCGATCTTGATCAAGCGCGTCGTTGTGGCGGTCAGGGTGTGGCCGGGATTCGCGGGTTTTGGTGAAGGGGCTGCCGTGACGGAGGGGAGCCTTGAACAACCTCAGTTTGTCCTATCGTCATCCCGGCGCAGGCCGGGATGACGAGTAGGAAGGGTTTTTAGAGGCGCGTTTCAGTCGCGACGAGCCTGCTTCTCAATCAGAGCAAGCCCCAGATACTTCTCATGCAACCGCGCAACAGCCGGCCCGAGCGCAGCCTCATCCCCGCTGTTATCAATCACATCATCAGCAATCGCCAGCCGCTGCTCCCGACTCGCCTGTCGATCCAGCATGCGCTGCGCCAGCTCGGCATCGATACGGTCGCGCTGCATCAGCCGACCTAGCCGCACATCGTCCGGCGCATCAACGACCAGCACACGATCGACCCAGCGATAGTGATCGATATTCTCCGCCAGCAGCGGAATGGCCAGCAGGCAATAAGGGTCGCGATCGGCCAACGCGTGCTCACGCAGCCACTGACGTACGCGCGGATGGGTGATGCTCTCAAGAGTCAGCCTGGCTCGATCATCCGCAAAGACCCGACGGCGCATGGCGGCGCGGTCCAGCCTGCCTTCGGCATCCAAGGCCTCAGGCCCGAACGCGGACACGATCGCCTGCAGCCCCTCGCTTCCCGGCGCAACGACCTCGCGCGCAGCGATATCGGCGTCATACACCGCAACACCCAGGGACTCAAAGCATCGCGTCACCGCGCTCTTGCCGGAGGCAATGCCACCGGTCAGCGCGATGACGTAGGGGTGTTGCGCAGAGCTCATCGCATGCCGCTAAGGTTCAAATAGGCCTGCAGCAGTGTATCGCCCGCCATAAACCAGACCCACCCGGCTGCTGCGATAAACGGCCCAAACGGCATCGGCACCTCGCGCCCGAGCTTGCGGGTTGCGATCAGTACTACGCCGAACAAGGCGCCGATCAGCGAAGACAGCAGGATGATCGGGAGCAGGGCGGATGGCCCCATCCAGGCGCCCATCGCGGCCAGCAGCTTGAAGTCGCCATAGCCCATGCCTTCCTTGCCGGTCAGCAGCTTGAACAGCCAGTACACGCTCCAAAGGCTGAGGTAGCCGACGACGGCGCCAATGATCGACAGGTTCGGCGTAGTGAACATCGTCCACAGGCTGAGCAACAAGCCCAGCCACAGCAGCGGGTAGTTCAACGAATCGGGTAGCAACTGGGTACGGAAATCGATGCCGGAGAGGGCGATCAGCAGCCAGGTAAAAGCGAGCCCAGCCAGGGTGGCCCAGCTAACGCCGAGCTTCCACACGATCAGCGCGCTCAGCACCCCCGTCAGCAGTTCCACCAGCGGGTACTGGATCGAAATGGGTGCCTTGCAGTACCGGCAGCGACCGCCCAGGAACAGCCAGCCGAACAACGGAATATTGTCGCGAATCGCCAGCTTGTGCTTGCAGTGCGGGCAGTGCGACGACTCCACCACGATGCCAGGCGGCAGTGGGCTTTCGTCGGCCGGTAGCTCCAGGATCTCGCGTGCCTCATTGCGCCACATCGCATCGATGCGCGCCGGCAGCCGCAGGATCACCACATTGAGAAAACTGCCCACCAGCAAGCCGAAGACGGCAGCGATGACGATCCAGATCCAAAGGTCGAGCTCGGGCATACGGGCGTTTCCGAAACGTAGATAAGACAAAGCCCCCCTCCCGACGGGAGAGGGGCTTCACGCAGCAAGCTTACACGGTGCCGGCGATTTTGAAGATGGGCAGGTACAGCGCGATCACCATGCCGCCGACCAAGCCACCGAGGATGACCATGATCATCGGTTCGAGCAGGGTGGACAGCGTGTCGACAGCGTTGTTGACCTCTTCCTCGTAGAACTCGGCCACTTTGAACAGCATATTGTCCAGGGCGCCCGATTCCTCACCGATGGCCGTCATCTGTACCACCATGTTCGGGAACAGGCCGGTCTGACGCATCGACAATTGCAGCTGGTGGCCGACGGCTATGTCATCGCGCATCTGCAGGATGGCTTCGCCGTAGACGATGCTGCCAGTGGCGCCAGCGACTGCTTCCAGGGCTTCGACTAAGGGGACACCGGCGCGGAACGTTACGCCCAGTGTGCGCGCGAAGCGGGCAATGGCCGATTGGCGCAAGATATTGCCGATAACCGGAATCTTTAGTGAGAGGCGATCAAGAAAGTGCGCAAACTTGACTGAGCGCTTCTTGGCAAAAATGAGTGCCGCAATGCTTCCTATGATGCCTATCAATAAAGCCCACCAGTAGGACTGCATGAACTTAGATGCCGCAACCACAACCAGGGTGGGTACAGGCAATTCGGCACCGGCATCTTTGAAGGTCTGCTCGAACACCGGTACCACGAAGAGGAGCATGATGACGCAGACCAACAACGCGACCGCCAGCACCATGACAGGATAGAACAAGGCTTTCTTGATCTTTGCCTTGATTCCTTCCATGCGCTCTTTATAGGTCGCGACAGTATCGAGCACCGTATCAAGCACACCTGCCGATTCGCCTGCATGCACCAGGTTGCGATATAGCTCGTCGAACTGAACCGGATACCGCGCCAGCGCTTCGTGCAGCGCCTGACCGCCCTCGATGCCCTGTTTGACGTCGGTGAGGATGTTTTTGAAGCGAATGTTCTTCTGACCATCGGCAATGATGTCGAAGGACTGCACCATCGGCACGCCCGAGGCCATCATGGTGGCGATCTGGCGGCTGAAAATCGCCACATCGCGCGGCTTGACCGTGCTACCCGTGGAACCAAATAAAGGTTTGGGCCGCTCGCGCACTGTCTGAGGGTTCATGCCCTGACGCCGTAGCTCCGCCTTGACCAGCGAGGCGTTCTTGGCGGGCATGTCGCCCTTCATGCGCTTGCCGCGCTTGTCCAGCGCGACCCACTCGTAAGTGGTTAGCGCACTTACTGCGGCTCGTTGGGCGCCAACTGAGCGTGCCTTGTTTGCGGTTGCGGTAGCCGTCGCCATGCGCTTGATTCCCCCGATGATTCGTTCCGGCCCGAAATTCCCATCCTACGGGCACGATTTTTCAGAGCTTATGTCATTTCTACCGGTCAATCCGTGGTGCCGAACGCAAGTTAAGCGTTACGGGCATCGCAAAATCGCCGGTCGGATCAGTCCTTGGTAACGCGATCGATCTCGGCAAGACTGGTAACCCCTTGTTTTACCTTCTCCAGGGCCGAGGCACGCAGGTCGTTCACCCCGGCTTTGCGCGAGGCCTCCGCAATCAGCAGGGCGTTGCCGCCTTGCAGGATGATTTTCTGGATGTCTTCGAGCATCGGCATGACCTGATAGATACCCACGCGGCCTTTATAACCCTCGTTGCAGGCATCGCAGCCGACCGCCTCATACACCTTCAGGCCAGCGTCGATATCGGCCTGGCTGAAACCCGCGGCGAGCAGCAGCTGCGGCGAGATGTCCATCTCTTTCTTGCAGTCATGCAGGCGGCGAGCCAGGCGCTGGGCAATGACCAGGGTGACTGACGAAGTGATGTTATAGGGTGCGATACCCATGTTCATCAGACGCGCGATGGTCTGCGGGGCATCGTTGGTATGCAGGGTGGACAGGACCATATGGCCCGTCTGCGCCGCCTTGATGGCAATCTCGGCAGTTTCCAGGTCGCGAATTTCGCCGACCATGATCACATCCGGATCCTGGCGCAGGAACGAGCGCAGTGCGGCAGCGAAGGTCATGCCGCGCTTGACGTTCTGCTGGACCTGATTGATGCCTTCGACGCGGATTTCGACCGGGTCTTCGACGGTGGAGATATTGCGCTCGGCCGTGTTCAGGATATTGAGCGCCGTGTACAACGACACCGTCTTGCCCGAGCCGGTCGGGCCGGTGACTAGCACCATGCCATAGGGCTTGTGGATGGCGTCGACGTATAGGTCTTTCTGAGCCTGGTCGTAACCGAGTTTGTCGATACCCAGCTTGGCCGAGGAGCCGTCCAGAATACGCAACACGATCTTTTCGCCAAACAGTGTCGGCAACGTGCTGACACGGAAGTCGACCGCACGGCTCTTGGACAGGTTCAACTTTATGCGGCCGTCTTGCGGCACGCGGCGCTCGGCAATGTCCAGGCCGGACATCACCTTCAGGCGCGAGGAGATACGTGCCGCCAGTTTCATCGGCGGGCTGGCCACGGCGCGCAGCATGCCGTCCATGCGCAGGCGCACACGGTACTGCGTCTCGAAGGGTTCGAAGTGGATATCCGAGGCGCCGCGGCGGATGGCGTCCACCAGGATCTTGTTGACGAACTTCACCACCGGCGCGTCGTCGTTAGCGTTGGCGTCGATACCGGTCTGCTCGGCATCTTCGTCGCCGCCCTCCAGCGCCAGCTCGTCCAGATCACCGCCGCCCATATCGGGAACGGCGTTACTCATCGTGTTGAGCAGGTTCTCAATGACCCGGATCAACTGGCCACGCTCGACCAGAATCGGCTCGACCATGCAATTGGAGTTGAACTTGATTTCGTCCAGTGCATGCGACTGCATAGGGTCGGCGATACCGACGAACAAGCGCTTGCCACGCTTGAACAATGGCAGCGCCTGATGCTTGTTGATCAGCGCCTCGCTGATCATGTTGTGCGGCATGGTGGCGGGGTTCAACGCCGAGACGTCCATCATCGGCATGCCGAATTCGGCAGACGCCACTTGGGTCAGCTTGGCGCTGTCGACCAGGCCTTTATCGAGTAGCCATGCGGCCAGGCTGGCCTTTTGCTGGGTGGAGTCCGCCATTGCCTTGCGCACGTCGGCCTCAGGCAGGACGCCTTCCGAGACCAGCCGCCGAGCCATGCCCGAGAGGCCAGCCAACGATGGTTGCAATTGCGATGACATGAGTTTGGTCCAGCCCCCTGATTGGAGAGGAATTTACAGTAGTTGAGGCGGCGGGTCATCTATTGCTCGAAGCGGTGTCCCTGACAGTGATTGAGCGCACATCGGCGATGCCCGGTCGTAGATTTTTGCCCTCCCAGGGACGGGCCCGGCATGGACGAGGCCCCGGCTTTCGGATAGAACGGCGGTCTTTGCATGAAGTTCCCATGTCCGAAGCCTCTCTAGCCCCCTTCCTGGTCTTTGGTGCGCCCCTGATCGGCGAGGAGGAGATCGCCGAGGTCGAGGCCGTTCTTCGTTCAGGTTGGCTGGGAACCGGTCCTCGGGTGGCGCGTTTCGAGCAGGATTTCGCTGCCTGGCGCGGCGTGGCCCCCGCCCAGGTCGCGGCCGTAAACTCCTGTACCGCCGCCTTGCATGTGAGCATGGTCGCGGCCAGCCTGGAGCCGGGCAGCGAGGTCATCACCACGCCGCTGACCTTCTGCGCCACGGTGAACGCGATCCTGCATGCGGGGCTGAAGCCGGTACTGGCCGACGTCGATCCGATCACCCAGAACATCGACCCAGAGGCGATCGAGGCGGCGATCACGCCACGTACGCGAGCCATCCTGCCGGTGCATTTTGCAGGGCGGCCATGTGCGATGGACCGCATCATGGCGATTGCCCGCAAGCACGACCTAGTCGTCATCGAAGATTGCGCACATGCTGTCGAGAGCGAGTTCCAGGGCCAGGCGGTCGGCACCTTTGGCGATTTTGGCTGTTATAGCTTCTATGCCACCAAGAACGTCGTCACCGGCGAAGGCGGCATGATTGTCGGCCGCGACGAGGAGCATATCGCCCGGGCCCGCATGCTCGCCCTGCATGGCATGAGTCGCGACGCCTGGCACCGCTTCAGCGACAAGGGCTACAAGCACTATCAAGTGGTGGAGTGCGGTTTCAAGTACAACATGATGGATTTGCAGGCAGCGATCGGGATCCATCAACTGGCGCGGGTCGAGGCCAATTGGAAGCGTCGCAAGGATTTATGGGCCCGCTATGACGCCGCCTTCGCTGATTTGCCGATCGGGTTGCCAGCCGCGCCAGAAGCAGATATCCGACACGGGTACCATCTTTATACGATCATGCTCGACGAGGCCGAGTCGGGGATCGATCGCGACGGCTTTCTCGAGGCGATGAATCGCCTGCGTATCGGTACCGGCGTGCATTACCTGTCGATTCCCGAGCATCCCTATTACCAGCAAACTCTGGGGTGGCAGCCGGAGCAATGGCCGGTGGCGCAGCGCATCGGGCGTCGCACCGTTAGCTTGCCGCTATCGCCGGCGTTGACCGATGGCGACGCGTTGCGCGTCATCGACGCCGTAAGGGGCATCGTCGCCGGTTAGCTCAACGTTCTGAATACCCGCATCCGCGTTTCCGCGGGTGCGGGGCCGGGAACTGCTGTCGTCCGGCTCCCGAGTTATGATGCATCGCCAACATGTGGGGAGCTGTCTTGAATCGCTTAAGCATCATTTTGCCCGCCAAGAATGAGGGGCCGGCACTGAAAGAGCTATTGCCTCGCCTTCGAGGCATACAAGCGGGCGCCGAAATCATCGTGGTGGATGATGGTTCCACCGACGATACGCCTGCCATCTGCCAAGCCAATGATGTTCTTTGCCTGTCGTCGCCTTACTCCATGGGTAACGGCGCGGCAATCAAGCGCGGTGCGCGTGCGGCCAGCGGCGATGTTCTCGTGTTTATGGATGGCGATGGGCAGCATGATCCGGACGATATTGCGCGATTGTTGGAGATGCTCGATCGGGGCTACGACATGGTCGTAGGCGCACGCGACTGGGAGAGTCAGGCTGGGGTCGGTCGCGGCATCGCAAATACGGTTTACAACTGGTTGGCTACCCGAATGACGGGACACCGCATAGCGGACCTGACTTCAGGATTTCGTGCAGTAAGAGCCGCCAAGTTTCGTGAGTTCCTTTATCTGCTCCCGAATGGATTTTCCTATCCGACCACAAGCACCATGGCGTTCTTTCGCAGCGCCTACCCGGTGGCGTATGTTCCTATCAAGGCGGCGCAGCGTGTCGGTAAGAGTCATATCAAGCCCATACGCGATGGCATACGTTTCTTGTTGATCATTTTCAAGATCGCGACGTTGTACTCGCCGCTGAAACTGTTTGTCCCAGCCAGCGTGCTTTTTTTTATTCTGGGCTGTATCAATTATGCGGTGACCTTCATTCGCGAAGGGCGGCTCACCAATATGAGTACGCTCATGTGGAGTGCGGCTGTTATCGTTTTCCTGATCGGTTTGGTTTCCGAGCAGATTACCTCGTTGACTTACCGCCGGAACGACTGATACGTGCCAACTGCGCGGATATCGCCCTTGACGAATCTCGAGCATAACGAGCCGGTTGCGGGCATGCCGCATGCGAAACCCAGGCTGTTGGTACTGGCGTCCACCTATCCTCGGTGGCGCGGGGACCACGAGCCTGGCTTCATTCATGAGTTGTGCCGCCGAATGCTTCGGGATTTCTCCGTGACGGTGTTGACCTCGCATGTCGATGGAGCCGCGAGTGAGGAGAACATGGATGGTATTGAGGTTGTTAGATACCGCTACGCACCGAGATTTCTTGAGACGCTGGTTTATGGCGGCGGCATTGCTGCCAACCTGCGTCGTTCGAAATGGAAGTACCTGCTTGTACCGACCTTCGTCCTGATGCAATACCTTCGTGCCAGAAGAATTGCGAGAAAGCAGGGCATTGATATCCTTCATGCACACTGGCTGATCCCTCAGGGCGTTGTCGCTAGCCGATTGCGGAGTTCGCTCGGTATTCCATTTGTAGTGACTTCGCATGGCGGCGATCTATTTGGATTGCGTGGCCGATGGTTGGCCAAGCTCAAGCGCGCGGTGGCAACCGACGCGGCGGCGGTAACGGTTGTCAGTGGGGCTATGCTTGAAGAGATCGAGCGACTGGGATTGTCTGCCGAGTCAGTCCAGGTCATACCCATGGGCGTGGATATCAAAGAGAGATTCACCCCGGCGTTGGAGCAGCCCCGGATGCCTGACGAGCTGCTCTTTGTTGGACGCTTGGTTCCGAAAAAAGGTCTGGTGTATTTGATCGACGCGTTAGCACTGGTCATACGCGAGCGGCCTCATTGTCGCCTTACCATTGCCGGTTTTGGGCCGGAGGACGGGGCCATTCGGCAGAAGGTTGCCGAACGCGGTTTGACCGAAAAGGTAGCTTTTCTTGGCCCAGTGATACAGCAGGACTTGCCAGAGCTATATCGGCGTGCGGCCGTCCTGGTGGCGCCGTTCGTTCGTGATACAAGCGGAAATCAGGAGGGGTTGCCAGTCGTGTTGATGGAGGCTATTGCATGCGGGTGTCCCGTGGTGGTCGGACGAGTCGCGGGTATTGCCGATCTATTAGGTGCTGAAGACTCGCTCTATTGCGTAGATCCAAGAAATATTCGCCAGTTGGCTGATGCCATCATTCAGGTACTGGACAATCCGGATGAGGCGCAGGCATGGGTGCAAAGCGTTCGCGCAAAAATGCTCGACCAGTTGGACTGGGATGTCGTTGCTGCTCGCTACAGCGGTTTGTTGGCGGGTGTTTGCAAATCAGGTGTTGGCACTTAAGTTTTCGCTAGCCAGAATTGTCATCAGTTTCGTGATGCCGCCAAGGCGATCAATTCCGGCTCAAGGCGTTTGATGATGGTCGCCCAATCGTCGATATTTGTGTCGACCTTTTGAGGCAAGGCGCACTGTGCATTCACGGCGCGGACGAGATCGGCAACATCGTCTGCCCGATAAAGGCTGTCTGGATTGCTATGGAGTAGCGCCTTCATCGCGCCAACAGATGCCGATACCAAAGGGAGCCCGCAGGCAATCATCTCGTAGGCCTTTTGCGGGAAGCAGTAGCGACCAAATAGCGTGTCGCGCATGTACACAACGCCCAGATCGAGGGCCGAAAAAAGTTCTGCTGTGCGGGCATGCGCGAGTTGTCCGAGATAGTGAACACGCGGGCCTTTCGGTGGAGCTGCGCCATCTTTGTAAGGGCCAGCAAGGACAAGATGCAATGCCGGGTGGCTGGCGGCAAGGATGGGCCAGGCCGTATAAAGAGCGTCTAGACCCTTGTCCAGGTGTAAACCTCCAGCCGTTCCGATCAGAAAGGCATCCTCCGGCAATCCCAAGCTTCGCCGACTTTCCAGCTTGTCGCGAACTCGAAACAAGGACAGGTCTACCGTGCTGGGCATCGCGATAACCTTTCCGCGAGCACGATAAGTATCGACAACCAGCTCACGTAGTGGTTCGCTCGTTGTCGTGACAATGCCCGCTCCACGTGTGGCGCGACGCAGCCAAGTCTTCATGCCTGGAAAGCGTGCTTGTCCGAAGCTCTCAAAGTTATCGTACAAGTCGACTGCATAAGGCACTCCGAGTTTCCGCGACAACCAAGCTGTCAAACCAACCTGCGGAATATCCGACGCGCCGATCAATAAGTCAGGCTCAAGATTTCGAAGGCTGTGCAACAACTGGCGTGGATATAGCAGCGACCGCAGGGGATGCCTTGGCGAAAATGGGTATGCCTCCCATCGCAGCGTGCCGGGCGCCGCGGAATGTTCAACCTGGGTTTCTGCCTGGCCTTGGTAGCCAAGGCAGTACCCGTGAACGTGATGGCCAAGCCGTGCCAGTTGATACGGGTACTCGTACAGTCGTGCGTAGCGGTCATCGATGACGTCCTTGCCCATGTACCGGCGTTTACATAGAAAGGCGATTCGCACGAGTATCAGCCCAACAGTCGCTTTGCAGCGGTCAATGCGGCGCCGACTACTTGGTCCATGTTGTAGTAACGATATTGCGCAAGGCGACCGACGAACGTCGTGTTTGCTTCCTGCTTGGCAAGCTCTTCGTATCGTTTGAATAGTGCTTCGTTTTCCGTGCGCGGAATGGGGTAATAAGGGTCGCCGTCGTCTTGCGGATATTCGCGCACGATGGATGTTCCGGAGCGTTCTTGCCCGGTTAGATGCTTGAACTCGGTAATGCGAGTGTAGGCATGGTCGTTCGGATAGTTCACCGTTCCTGTTTCCTGAAACTGAGGAGTGTCGGGAAGGTGCTCGTGTTCGAACCGAAGCGATCGATAGGGCAGATGCCCGTAGCAAAATGAGAAATAAGCGTCTATCGGGCCGGTGTAAACAATATGCGCGGCCGGTTGATTGCCTTTTATGGAGTCGAAATCGACTCCTAACTCAATCGTGATATTTTCATGATCGAGCATGGCTTCGAACATCTTCGTGTAGCCATGAGCGGGCATGGCCTGAAAGGTGTCCGTGAAGTATCGGTCGTCGGTATTGGTACGTACGGGAATCCGCGCCGCTACACCGGCTTTGAGTTGTGAAGGATCTAACCCCCATTGCTTACGCGTATAGTGCAAGAAGAACTTCTCGTACAAATCGCGGCCGACGGAGTTAAGGACGACATCCTCGCTGGTCGCAATCGTGTCGCGCGGCTCTCGAACTTTTTCGAAGAATGCCTCTGCTCCGACCTCGTCGAGGTCGATATGATACAGCCTGTTAAGCGTGTCGCGGTTGATGGGGAATGGGTAGGACTCGCCGTCGACGATACTGCGGACTCGATGTTCGTACGGGCGCCATTCCGTGAAGCGCGAAAGGTACTCGAAGATTCTCTCGCCATTGGTATGAAAGATATGCGGGCCGTAACGATGCACAAGAATGCCGTGCTCGTCATATTCATCATAGGCGTTGCCGCCGATATGCGGCCGCTTGTCGATAAGCAGTACCTTGCGCCCAGCGTCGGCGAGTTCGCGTGCTATGACACTGCCTGCAAATCCGGCACCCACGACCAGGTAGTCGAAGTTGGATGAAGTTTTCATATCAGTATGAGTTCAATATGGGTCACGTTATTGACCTATGCCCCAGTTGCGATGTCGATTGCCCTTTCGACCCCGGAGCCCGTCAATAAAGCCCGCAAGAAAGGCCCACGTCTGGCGCCCTCGATTTTTTTCATGACCAAGGCAGGCGAAGAGGCGCATGAATGAGCCGGGTATGGTTTGAGTGAACAATCGCGCACCGTAGTATTTCCGCGCAATAAGCAATCTGTTGCGGGTGTCGTAGTACCTTTTCCACGGTGGCAGGCGCAGACAGACGAGGTCCCGCCCCGGGATGTGGGCAAGGTACCGATCTGATTTGGGATGATCGATCAGGCTTTTTCCCGCGATGAAGATGTTCGCGCCGGCGCGTTCCGCGCGGAGGCAATATTCGACGTCATCGGCAGCTATGAAGTAGCCTGCGTCTGGTAGGCCGATCCGCGCGACGAGGTCGCGGTGAATCAGAAAGCCTAAAAAGGGCAATGACATGACCTGCGCCTTTGCGGGAACTTCTGAGCGCAGATTGGCGACGCGCGACTCAGGCGATAGCAGAGTGGTAGGCCAGGACGTATCTTCGCCACGCACGGCTAGCGAGCCATAGATGTGCGTGTGTTCTTCGGCGACGCGCATGAGTTCATCGAGAGCGTCGGGAAAAGGCATGGCATCGTCGTCCATCAGCCAAGCCCAGTCGCAGCCATGTTCACAGGCGATTTTCAGCCCTTCGGCGAAGCCGCCGGCACCGCCCACGTTGATCGGTAGCCGTCTATATTCGATTAATCCAGCATGCTGTTCCGCGAACTGCGGCATGAACGCGCCGGTATCGTCAGTGGACGCGTTGTCGATGACCCAGATTTTATCCGGGCGCTCGCTTTGAGTCGCAAGTGCCTGAAGGCAGCGTTCCAGTAAGCCGCGACGGTTGTAAGTGACGACGACGGCGTGAACTGATCGATTCATGGTGTGTCACCCGCTGCGGAAAATGTTGCCGGATCCGCGGCGGCAAGCTCGGGAAGTGCCTCGATCATGGCACGCTCCTGTGGATAAAAAGAGAAATGCCCAGCAAGCACATTATCTAGATAGAACATGGGTCTCGAACTTTCGATACACGCATAGCAAAGTTCGGATTCATCTACGCCTAGTATTCCCTGTCGCCAGGTTGAGCGAAAACCGCCAATCTGGTCCAGGAAATCGCGTCGTAAAAGAATGGCTCCAATGCTGAATCGCGTTCCAATCAGATGTGCGTTGGTGCCGACAGCTGCGGTGTTTTCTGAGAACATCTTCGCAGTCTTGTCAAACGGCAGGCTGTGGCGCCACAGCCACAATGCGGCTTGCGGGTCATAGTGCGCATGTACCCCGCTGCAAGCGGCCCTTTCTTCCTGGAAGGCGTCGTGATAGCCCGATCTCAGGCCGAGCCGCTCTACAAAGGTGAGGTAGCTGATGCCGTTAACGTTGAGCGTTGGTGAACAAAATCCTGGGTTGTAGGTGCCTTGCTGGGCTATTTTTAGATAGCCGGCCTGGAGATCCTCAAAAAAACTCTCCGACACAAAGATGTCTTCATCTATCTTGAAGACCCATTCTGCGGATGGATGCGCTGAAATAACCTTGTTGAGCGCCAGGCCGGTTTTGTTCAGGGTGGTGCTCGCGTAGCTCCAGCCGAACTGCTGGCAGAGTGTGGCTAGCGAGGTGACGTGCTTGCCAGCCGTGACCACACAAATGTCGGCATCGGATGGGGCGAAGGACCTTATCCTGCGCAGGGTCAGCGGCCAGATCGCAGGTTTGTAGCCTGCAAGAATAACTATCAATACGCGCGATTCTTTGGGCGCTGCAGAAATCTGAAATTGACCGCGATGATCCCTGACGCGAGCCAGCCATCTGTTGAATGATACGCTCATGTCGAGCATGGCATGGCCGAGCACGCCATGCACGCCGCGTTTACGGTAGCTCGTGATCAGCCTCGAGAACAGGTTGCTCCCCATGTCGCTTCTCAGGACTTTCTTGAAACAGCCATGACTTGCTCTCCCTGGCTGTTGTAGGCCAGGTAGGACGTGTTAAGCAGGCCCGATTGATTAGCTTCCGTTAACGCAAGATGTTCGTGCTTTTGCCAGCCCGGATAGTTGAAATATTCGTCGAATACCAAAATCGCGCCATCCGCAAGATAGGGAGCAGTCAGGGACAGTACGCACTGTGTCGACGTATATAGATCACAGTCGACGTGGAGGAGTCCGATCGGTTCCTTCAACGCGCTCAGGAACGCTGGCAGTGTCTGGTCGAACCAGCCTTTGTGAAGTTGCACATTGCGTTGCGAAAATTTCGGTACGGGCGTGTTGAACGTGCCCTTGCCGAAACCTTCGCGCCAATCTTCCGGAAGGCCTTCAAACGAATCAAATCCATGGATGGCTCGGCCGGGCGCCGCATCTGCAATAAGGCGAAGTGAACCACCCGAATAGACGCCGAATTCGCAGATACAGCCTCCAATCGCTTCACTGCGCCTTACTGCGTCGAGCAACAGGCTATCCCTGTCGCGAAAGCGAAGCGCGTCGGACATATATTCGCGAGCGTACCCTGCGCTGCTGTCGCGTGCTTCAACCTGGAACGCCAGATCCATGTCTGTAGCTATGCGATGCGCGGTATGCCGCGCAATATTGGCATATATGCGACTTATCAGTTTAAGTTTCATGTTTGCTTTTTTCAGTCGATGCGATGAAATAAAAAGCCAGGGTAACTGCCGCCTCGGTCAAGGTGTATGCCGCCGCGGCGCCGTTCGCGCCAAACGTCTTTCCGGCCCAAAGGAAGCTGACCACATGGACTGGTGCGGCGGCTATTGTTACATACAGGACCGGGCGGTCTTTACCCTTGGCAATCAGTTGTTGGACGCCAAAAAGGTTGCCTGCGGTCACTATGGCTATGCTGGCGGACAATATCTGGGTGACGGTGATGCCCGCCGAGTACATCGGGCCAAACAGTCCGGGGACCAGCCAGGGTGCGCATACACATAATGTGATCGATATCACGGCCGAGGTAAGCAGCACCAGGCGCGAGGTACGGGTAACCCACGGATGTTTTTCTGCGTAGGCGCCATGCGTCACTGAGTATGGAAACAGGGCGGCCATGAGCGGCGATAGTGCTCCGCGAGCCGCTCGCGCGAGTCGTTCCCCCAAAGAAAAGTAGGCTACGTGTGCCGATGAGGCCACCAGTCCGAGGAGGAATGGGTTGAGTGTTGAGTAAATGCCTGCTGCGGCACTGGTGAAGAAAAGTGGGGCGCCCACGCGTAGCGCTGCCCACACTTCCTTTCGGTCGATTTTTCCACTGGGTACGGGCGCGTAGCGACGGACCATGCCCAGCGCTACCAACGCCGTCAGTAGAGGCGCCAGGAACTGAATCGCTGCTGCGATATGCAAGGCCTGTGGGCCGTGCACCGTCAGCCAGGTCAAGAGCACGATAACGCCCATAGCGATTGCGCTGGCATACGCCAATGGTGAATTACGCTTCAGCCCGGTCAGGTACCAGGCGGGAGAAAGGGCAACTCCCAGTAGCATCAATAGGCCCAGCCATGGCATGACTGGATCACGCATGGAAACGACCCAATACGGAATGCCAAACAACAGCGCCGAAGCTGGTAAAAGGAGTGTCAGGCGGGCAAGGAGGGTCGACCGATAGATCCTGCCCAAGGTATCTGGTTGTTGCTCGGCAGCGCTTATGGCCCTCACGGCACTGTAGTTGAAGCCGTATTCGATGATCAGACTCAGTGTGCCGACTAACGACTGCCAGTACGCCAGGTTGCCGAATTCATGCGAGCCCAGCCTGCGTGTAAGTATGGGTAGTACGAGTAGCGGGGATAGATATTGCAGTCCCTGTATCGCATAGAGCGATAAGGCATTTCGTGCAAAGCTCGGGGTCTGTGTCATTGAAGCTTGGACCGAGCGATGAGGTTTCTGAGTTGCTCAAGCGATGAATCCAGGTGGCCGCCCAGATTCATCGTTTCGAGTTGGTTGAAGCATTGCAATGCCTCGGTCAAGCGCCCCTCTGCGACCAGCATGCGCACGAGCGTGATGCGATACGCAGCTTCATTGGGAGCGGCGCGTACGGCTTCTGCCGTCATTTCCTCTCCGAGTGAGTGATCGCCAAGTACGTTCCAGGCGTAGTCGCCATAGGTCGACAGAAGCCTGGCGCTGGGATCGCGATGTGATAACGCAGCATTGAACGCCGCGATCATGCGTGGCTTAGGGAGTTCACAATCCTGATCCCGAGCGCATTGGGTCAGCGCGGCGAGAGAACTTTCATCCTGGACGCCTGGTCGTTGGGCAGCGAGCTTTGCGGTCATGGAGTCCCACCACGTGTCTTTTAGAGGTTCGCGCATACGCGAGTTCATGAAGATCAGGGCTTGCTGTGGGAGGATCGATGATTTAGGTAACGCCGCAGCCCGCTCCAACGGCGCGTACGCCAGTTGAGTGTATGGGGAGTCCACGTTGTAGTTGGAGTAAATGATATAGGTGCGGCCCAATTCATATTGGGCACGCGGTGACTCCGGTCCGCGCTCGGCGAGCGCTTTGGCGAGCCGCAATGGATCGCCCCAGGCATATGCGCTGATAGCGGTTTGTATCAACCACCATGCAAGTAATCCAGACAGCACTAGCCAGCGGCTGCCCGGGAGAAGTCGCAATGAAGTGTTGGTGGCAAGGTCTGGCGTCGCTTTCGGTGCTAACCATGACGCAAGGGCAATCAGCAGTCCCATGCTGGCGAAGTAGTTGCGATGCTCGTAGACCAGCTCAAGCGGCAGAATGGTTCCGGTCAATACGTGGCAGCCAAGAAACAGGGCAAGCCCCAATGCGATCAGCGGGCGTCGCGATCGTAGATAAAACACGCCTATGAGCATGCCGATGAGAGTTACAAGGCTCGGTAGCGTGGTCCAGGGAGAGAGCAGATTTGTCGAGACGATATAGTCGTCGTGATAGAACGATAGGGAGTGTGGTAACGGAATAACGGTCCAGGCCACGTAGTCGAGCAGGATTCGCGCTTCGGTGAGCAACCGGGTACTCATGGTGAAGTCGCGCGTTGCCCAGGCTTCTGGACGTAGCAGGCCGGGAATCAGCCAATACAGCCCGGCAAGTAGCGGCAAGACCAGTAGCACCAGAAACAGCGATACGATGCGTTTATCCCTGATGCCTGGGGACGTGCGAAAGCCAAACATGATCCATTCGATCAATAAGGCGTAGAGCGGAAGCAGGACGGCGGTTTCCTTGGCTAGAACGCCCAGAGCGGTGCACGCCATGAGACTGACTATGCAAAGACATGGTGCAAGTCTGTTGCCTGGCTCCGCACGCATTTTAAGCCGGCCGAACAGGTAGCCAAACAGGCCCATCAGGACAAACAGATTGGCCATGCTCTCCATGCGCTGCACGACATATAAAACGGCGGTCAGGTTAATGGGGAGCAATAGCCAACTCGCAGCAACCCAGGCCGCCAGCCAACCGGGAGATTGGGTTGAACCTCGCGGGTCAGCGCGGAACAAGGTGCGGACAAGCATGAACACCATCAGGCCGTTCAAGAGATGAAGCACCAGGTTGGTCAGCTTCATTTGAAACGGATCGAGGCCGCCAATGAGATAGTTCGCAGCGAAACTGAGCGACGCGAGGGGGCGTTTGAGGTCGCTGGCGGGCGAGGAGAGGGCTGCGCCGACAAGCGAGGGCAGGCTGGCGTCATGGGGCTGTACGCCATGGTTGTCGACGATATTGGGATAGTCGTCGAACAGCCAGCCGCCATACAGACCTGGCCAGTAGACAAGGATGGATGCGACCAGGGCGAGCGCCAATAAACGCCAGCCGTTTCGCGGCAGCAGAGATTCAAACGTCACGTTGTAGGTTAGACCGGTTGAGCGATGTACGAGCTTAACCGCGATGCATCCCGCAATCGATACGTGCCGCCGCCCGGCTTATCGAGAACCGGCGGGGGGAGGCTGTGTCGATGATGTGGGTACAGGTACAGCACTTGCCGCGGGGAGGTTGTCCGGGCGTGTGCAGCTATCTGGCATTCTTTGAGTATCACCAGCCACGATATCGCAGCTCCAGGAAAGCGATTGCCCGCCTTTTGGAGATGCCGCTTCGATAGGAGTGAGCAGGAATGTAGGGGCGGGCGAGGCACCGGTATCTTTCGTAACGATGGTTATGCGGCCGCTCTCGGCAACCTGGACGTTGGCGGCATAGGGAGAGCCAGTCGAGGACGGGCTATAGAGCAGATCCTGCTGCCTTATGTTCGCGAGGCCGCCCCTTACCGTCGCAGCCTCCATGACCACCAGCTTGGCCGCATCTCCAGCCTTGAGGGCTTCGCCGAGGTGCTCTTTGATCACATGTCCCTGCCATAGAGGCATGGCGATAACCGCGATAACGACGAGAACAGCTAACGCCACCAGGGTCCTGACCAGGGATATGCCTCGATGGATACGCATCTGTGAACCTCCGTCGCGAACATGGCTTTCAATGTGAGCAATGATGCATGACGAAAGCGTAAATTCCGACTGGCGGCATCTAGCGGTATGTCATTATAAGCTAATGATTTATATGCCTTAGTTTTCCGATGGGCAGTTGGAAGGGGCGTATTTTGGATTTAGCGAGCTATCGATTTTGCACGTCCAGTTGCCCTCCGGATCACGGGTCATGGTGATCTCCACACCTTTGATCTTTGCAGATGCGTGATTGCCCAGATGCGCCTGAATCGTACCGTTGCCGGTGGCGCTTTGCGGTAACTGGATCTGCGGTACACCGGTGCCTGCCGGAATCTGGTTACCTCCTTGCGGAGCATCCTGGAGCAGGTCCGACCCGGTCAGTATGCTGGGGTCGCATTGTCCCCTGCTGGTTCCAAGCTGAACTTTGCCGCTGGTGATGCAATCCTCGATCACCGTTTTCCCTTGGCTGGCTTCGGCTACTGCTCTGGTCACCTGCGAGCGAATCACATAGGTCTCATAGGCCGGAATCGCGATCGCCGCCAGAATGGCAATGATGGCGACTACGATCATCAGTTCGATCAAAGTAAAGCCTTGCTGTTGGCGTTTCATCGCGATCCCCTGCATTCACATGGAAAAAGATGGTCGTGGTTGATCTGATCGTTCAAGTGCACACGTCTAACGTCGATTGGCTCACTGGGCAGCGGTGGTCTTCGCCGGAGAGGGCGCTTCTTGTTGGAGTCCGTGGCTCGCCGTTTCTTTCAGGGCTAGTAAGGCTGGACTGCCTTCTGCGCGGGGAGACAACTCGAATGTCTTCTCGATGACGCCCATGGCTTCTTTGTAGCGCTTCTGCTCTACAAGGTAGCTTGCAAGCCGCGGACTATAATCCACGATGTTGCTATCGAGCTTCAGGGCGATACTCCAGTGAGCGATGGCCAAATCTGGGTCACGAAGTGCTGCACCGGCGAGTTCGGCGTAATCAACTTGTAGCGATTGTCGATTCGGATTTCGCGCCGCCGCAATGGCGTATAGCCGGGCGAGACGTTGCGCATCGATCGTTGTCGTTCCATTGACTCGATAGTTCATCAGGGTATGCAGTACCTGATAGGTATCTGGAACCATGGGGCGATTTTGTAATTTCTGCTCAAAGCTATCCCACAGGGGTTTAGTGGGCATGTCGGTATGTTCGGCTGCAATGAGAAGCAACGCCTCTTCCGGTAAAGGCGAATCCATCGGTAACTTCGTTGCGCGCTCAAGCTCTTTGATGCACAAGGAATAAAGTGGCGAATCTGTGTTTCCTCCGGACATCGCCATAAATCGCCGGGCGAGATCCATGGCGGCACGTAGCGATCCTGGATTATAGTCAGTAAGTGTTATCGCCAATTGGAACGGGCTACTCCAAACTAGTGAGCGCAAAGTGGTTAGAAAGCATAGATTTGCGATCAATGCGAGTCCAATCAGCGCGGGAACATTTGACTTGGCGCGTTGCGATAGCCAGTACAGCAGATCCGCGAATGCCAGCAATAAGCCTAGTAAGGCGGGGTAGTTTCGGTGTTCAAATACGAGTTCTAGTGGTAGCGGGCCACTGGTTAACGCATGGGCTACAAAAAACCAGCCTATCCCGAAAGCCAGCAGTGGACGGCGATGGCGCACACATATTGCGAAGAATGTGAGCACAAGAAGAAACGTGCCTCCGAGTAGCGTGCTTACTGGGTGCAGTAAATCCTTGGATGGGGCGTAGTTGTCGTAATAAAACATCAGGTGACTAGGTAGCGGCGCCAGAGACCAGCCGATATACATCGGTATCGCGCGTAGCTGCGTCAGTTCACGCTGCCAAGCGTCATAGTCGCGACCTGCAAATGCATAGGAGTTGGAGTAGTGAGGGACGAGATAGAATATGAATACGGGTATAGCGACAACAGAGCCTGACGCAAAAAGTACTCGCCAAGTTTGCCCAATCCACGGCTTCGACGCGGCGAAGCGCAGCACGACGAGTTCAAGCAGAAGCATGTAGCAGGGCACGAGTAGGACGGTCTCTTTGGCCGCATACCCTAAGATGGTCAATAGGCAACTCAGTAGTAGCCAGGGCCAACCCAGGCCTCCTGCTATCTGTTGTTTGCGGGCATGCCAGTAGGTGAGCAGGGCTAGCAGCGTAAAGGTGAAGCCCAGCAGCTCCATGCGCTGGACCACATACATCACCGTCGAAACATGCAGCGGATGCGTCGCCCATGCGGCAGTGATACCTATCGCCCAATATCCTATCCCGCGATCAGTCGTGCCGACTTTCGGTGCCTTCTCAAGCCAAATGAATTTCAATAGCCGCTGCACTAACAACAGAACCAACAAAGCGTTCAGTAGGTGTATGCAGAGGTTGGTAAACTTGAAGCCGAACGTTCCATTGCCTAGCGCATAGTTAAATGCGTAGCTGAGCATGGCCAATGGGCGCTGGATATTGATATTTGCCCAATTCCAGACGCGCTGCCACTCGAGCCAATGCCATCCGCTAACATGTATCGCCTGATTTTCGACGAAGATCGGGTAGTCATCAAAAATAAATCCCCCAGAGAGAGCCGGCCAGAAGACGGCCGCTATCAAACCCAGCATCAATGGCATAGCAAGGTAGTGGGGTAGACGTTTGAGCAGGCTCGGCATAGCACCAGATTCGATTGAGCAAATATTGAGCAAGTAAAAACAAAGGGCCGCTAGCGCGGCCCTTTGAGTACATAGAGTTCAGCTCGGACGAATGCTATTAGCCGTTCGGGCAGCTTACCGGAGCATACTTGGAAATAGCGGTCGTCTTGCAGGTCCACGAGCCGCTGCCGTCACGCGTCCAAGTCAGCTTGCTTCCCGCAAGGGTCGTGCTGGCGTGCTTGCCGAAGTCAGCTTCGATCGTCGAGGTGCCGGTTCCGATCGTTACGGTGGGCAGACCACCCGTGACGAGATCGGAAGACGAGGCAGTCAGCACGCAGCTCGCTGCGGTTGCATTCGGCGTAGCGGTGACGGTGCCAGCAGTGGCGCCATTGTTAAGGCAATCTTCGACAACAACCTTCATGTCGCCCGCTTCGCCCATCACGCGGCTAACCTGCGAGCGGATGACGTAGGTCTGGTACTGCGGGATAGCGATAGCGGCCAAGATCGCGATGATTGCAACGACGATCATCAATTCGATCAGGGTAAAACCCTTTTGAGCGTTCTTCATGGTGATTCCTCTGTTTTCTGGTTAGCTAACCAAGATTTTGGTGATGCCCCCTGAGCCCCGGTCCCGTACCCCCTAGGCGGATCCGGCCCCCCACAACTCACGTAGTCAGGAACGACCAGGAAGCTCGTGGCAGTAGCAGCATGTTATATGCCACTACTGCCATGGCAGGTGCCTGCATACGGTGCAGACACTTGAGATTGTGCAAAGGTTGGCAGTCAGAGGACAAGGCGCTTGCCGCCTCTTTGTTTCCGGACTGTGGAGCGGTTCGCGTAGGTAAAGAAAACTTCGCAATCGTACTGACAATTAATGTCACAGCCTGACCTTGCGGGTCACCTTGCGACGACGAAATTAACCGGCACTGCAGCTTGACGGCATATATTTAGGGTCGAGATCGGATGCACAGGACCATTGGCCGCTGACATTTCGATTCCATTTGATCTGATGTCCCTGGATGACCGTGCTGCCTTTGAGGACGCATTGAACATAGCCTTCGCCAGCGATCGGAACACTCGCCGAGATGCTGCAACGAGGGGTGTCCGTCTGGAGGCCAAGGTTGCCGACGTTGGCATAGGTAGCCCCGTCGGCTGTGCCCTGGTTGACCAAAGTCTCATAGGCAGTGCGACCAGGAGTGATCTCGTCGAGACCGGCGGTCGCCTGTGACTTGGCCACATACGTCTGATATTGCGGAATAGCAATCGCAGCTAGTACGGCGATGATCGCTACTACAATCATCAATTCGATAAGCGTGAAGCCTGCGGCGGTTCGCTGGCGTGACATGGCAGACTCCCCCTATTTTGTCAGGGGGAGCGGAGGCAGGTTTTATACCAAGCTCAGACGACCGCTGTCGGTTCGATGGTTCAAGTAGCAACGTCGTAAGATTTTGTGACTTGCATCACATTGTGGTATTCGTTGGGTTAGCTTATTCCATGCATCCACCGCCCTCAGGGGGCTGCGCGGCGACTGTGGAAACCAACCCAGTAGATCACGTGCCGGAGCAGTTCCCCTTATTTGTCCTTGGCTAGCGGCCAACCTTGCCGTCGGCTGGCAAGCGGTTACCGATCAGGCCACAAACCTGTAAAACCGATAGACGAGCTACGGTCGGCCAATGGGGCGGCGATGAGATTGAGATTTTTAGAATCCTCCCTGAAGTCGCTCCTTACAAAAAATCGGGAGGCCGTGCTGGGCTGAGACAGATCGCAAGCTTGCACGAACCTCTCATGCCTCTTACCGTCATGACCTTTCGCAGCACCCAAAGGGAACCGAATCCATGAAACCCCTGTTTGTCGCGCTGGCGCTTGCGCTGGCGTCCACCTCTGCCGTGGCGGCCGAGGTCGAGAGTCATACGCCGCATCCGTTCGGGATCCGAGATCTGGTGATGATGGATCGCGTCGGCGATCCGCAGCTGTCGCCAGATGGCCGGTATGCGCTCTATACCGTTCGGGCCACCGACTATGCCGCGAACAAGGGGGTTACCGCGATCTATCTGCTCGATCTGGGCAAGGGCGGTCAACCGGTCAAGCTGGTCGACAAGGCCTCGACGCCGCGCTGGTCGCCGCAGGGCGACACGTTCTATTACACCGCGGCGAAGGATGGCGTGTCGCAGCTTTGGCGCCGAGGTTTTGCCAACGGCAAGGCCGTCGATAGCGCCACTCAGGTGACGCATGTCGCGCTGGATGTCGATGGCTACAAGATCTCGCCGGATGGCAAGAAAGCCTTGTTGAGCTACGAGGTCTACACCGACTGTGCCGACCTGGCCTGCACCAAGGAGCGCCTCGATGGCCGCGCCGCGGACAAGTCCAGTGGGACGGTCTACAACAAGCTGTTCGTGCGCCACTGGGATACCTGGGAGGACGGTCGTCGCTCGCAGCTCTACATCGCCGATATCAATGGTGGTGAAAGCGCCCAGCCGGTATTGCTGAGCCGCGGCATCGATGGCGATGTGCCAAGCAAGCCGTTCGGTGGCGATGACGAATTCTCGTTCTCGCCCGATGGCCAGACGGTGTATTTCGACGCGCGTATCGCCGGCAACAGCGAGCCTTGGTCGACCAACTTCGACATATACAGCGTGCCGGCCGATGGCTCGGCAGCACCGAAGAATCTCACCGCCGACAATCTCGCCTGGGATGCCAACCCCGTGGCTTCGCCGGACGGCAAGACGCTTTACTACCTGGCGATGAAGGAGCCGGGTTCCGAAGCGGATCGTTTTGCGATCATGGCGCTGGACTTGTCCAGTGGTCAGAAGCATGAAGTCGATCCGAGCTGGGATCGCTCCGCCGGCAGTCTGCAGATTTCCGAAGACGGCAAGACGCTTTACGCCACCACTGACGACAATGGCCAGCACCCGTTGTTTGCGATCGACGCGGCGACCGGCAAGGTCACCAAACTGGTCACGGACGGTTCGGTAGGGGCCTATTCGTTGGGTAAGTCACGCGTGCTGCTGTCGCGCGATGATCTGAAGCGCCCAGCCGATCTCTACACCGCCACGCTTGCGGGCAAGGATCTCAAGCAGGTCACGCATTACAACGCACAGCGCCTGAAGAATGTGCGCATGGGCGATCCGGAATTCTTCACCTTCAAGGGTTGGAACAACGAGACGGTGCAGGGCTATGTGGTCAAGCCGGCCGACTATAAGCGTGGCAAGAAGTATCCGGTGGCCTTCATCATCCACGGCGGTCCGCAGGGCGCGATGACCAATAGCTGGAGCTATCGCTGGAACGCGCAGACGTACGCGGGCCAGGGTTTTGCGGTGGTAACGATCAACTTCCATGGTTCGACGGGTTACGGTCAGGCGTTTACCGAATCCATCTCGGGCGACTGGGGTGGCAAGCCGCTTGAGGATTTGAAGCTGGGCTGGAAGTCGGCACTGGGCAAGTACAGCTTCCTCGATGGCGACCGCGCCTGCGCGCTCGGAGCCAGCTATGGCGGCTACATGGTCTACTGGATGGCCGGTGTATGGAACGAGCCGTGGAAGTGCCTCGTCGACCATGACGGCGTATTCGACGCGCGTGCGATGTACTACGACACCGAAGAGCTGTGGTTCGAAGAGAAGGAGAATGGCGGCACGCAGTTCGAGCATCCGGAGAACTACGAGAAGTTCAACCCGATCAATCATGTGAAGGATTGGCGCGTACCGATGTTGGTCGTGCATAGCGGCAAGGACTTCCGCATCCCCGATACGCAGGGGCTGGGGGCATTCACGGCTTTACAGCGTCGCGGCATTCCGAGCCAGCTGTTGCACTTCCCGGATGAGAACCATTGGGTGCTCAAGCCGCAGAACAGTGTGCAGTGGCATGAGACGGTCAATGCGTGGTTGAAGAAGTGGACGGCGCCAGGCAATAGCGCGAATTGACGCTGGCTTTTCATGGGCGGCCACTGATCTGTGGCCGCCTTCATGTATGTGCGGCTGTTCGGTGCGCGCTAAAGTGCGGTGAAGCTGATCAATAGCGGGGATTGCTATGCCAACGCCAGGCTGTTTCGATGATGCTTTCGATATCGATAAACTCGGGCTGCCAGTTCAACTGCTCCCGTGCTTTGGCGCTCGATGCCACCAATGTAGTTGAGTCGCCCGCACGACGCGGTGCCAGCTCGTAAGGGATTTCCTTTCCTGTGACGCGAACGGCCGCAGTAATGACTTCGTTTACGGAGAATCCGTAACCATTGCCCAGGTTGAAGATCTCGGCACCTTCATGAGTTGCCATATAACCAATCGCTTGAGCATGTGCGATAGCCAGATCGTTTACGTGCACGTAGTCGCGCACGCAGGTTCCATCGCGAGTAGCGTAGTCGTTGCCAAAAATCTTGAGTTTTCCGCCGTTGCCTAATGCTGCGCGAAGCACATTGGGAATCAGGTGGGTTTCCGGATGATGGGATTCCCCAATCTGCCCAGATGGATCGGCTCCCGCAGCGTTGAAATAGCGAAGCGCGATCGATCGCAAGCCATAAGCGTTAGCTGCATCGGCAAGCACACGCTCTATCATGAGCTTGCTTGCGCCGTATGGATTCATGGGGTGGGTTGCATGGGACTCGTCGATGCGTTCGGCATCGGTATGACCGTACACCGCAGCAGTTGACGAAAAGACCAACTTTCCGACGTCAGCCTCTCGCATGGCAGCTAGAAGATTCAAGGTGCCCGTTACATTGTTTTGATAGTAGCGATATGGATCGATAACGGATGTGCCGACTTCAGACAGGGCGCATAAATGTGCCACTGCGTCGAACCGGTGAACTCCAAAGATGGCCCGCAACGCGGAGGGGTCGAGCAGGTCGCCTTCGATCAAGGGCGACGCTCCGACGGCTAGTTTGTGCCCAGTGAGCAGATTGTCGAATACGACAACTTCGTATCCTTGAGCGGCTAGCAACCGGACCAAATGCGATCCGATATACCCGGCGCCACCGCAAACAAGAACTTTCATCCATCGCTCCACAATTGGCGGCAGTCTGGCCCGTTACTTCTCTTTTGTGACTCGCGGCATCTACGCCGATCCGGGCGCCCTATTCGCGTTCATGATAGTGCGCATGGCTACAAATAGTGCCTTTCCCTCTTGCTGGTCCTATTGGAATGGACCCGTTGTCCGGGGTCAAAGCCACTTATTTCGCTTCAATCCAAGGAAAATGCCACCTACGACACAGACGACGACGCTGATGATGATCGGATAGGCCCAGGGCGAAGCCAGCTCGGGCATGTGGGTGAAGTTCATGCCATACCAACTGGTGATCAAGGTCGGTGCGGCAAGCATGGCGGCCCAGCCGGCCAGCTTTTTCATCACTTCGTTCTGGCCGAACGTGACCAGCGACAGGTTGACGTTGATTGCCGCTGCCAGCATTTCGCGCATGGCGCTGATCGATTCGTTGACGCGAAAAACATGGTCGTAGACATCGCGGAAATATGCGCGCAGCTCGTCCTGAATCAGGTGCGGATGCATACGCACAAGCTGGCTGATGATGTCCTGCAGCGGTGCGACGGCGAGGCGTAGCGTCATCAGGTCGCGCTGCATGTCGTAAAGACGACGCACCGTCTGCCGTTTGAACGTTTCGGCAAAGATGTCTTTTTCCAGATCCTGCAACTCTTCGCGGAAGTCGCGCACGATCGGCAGCAGGTTGTCGACGATGAAGTCGAGCACGCCGTAGAGCCCGTAGCTCGGCCCTAACGCAAGCAACTCGGGTGAGTGCTCGCAGCTGCGTCGTGCAGGCGCGTAGGAGAGCGAGGCACCGTGGCGCACGGTCACCAGATAACGCGGCCCCAGGAAGATATGCGTTTCGCCGAAGGCGATATGGCCACCGACCAGCTGTGCGGTCTGCACGACGATAAAAAGCGAGTCGCCATAGGCTTCGATCTTGGTGCGTTGATGCGCCTGCTGCGCGTCTTCGATCGCAAGATCATGCAGGTCGAATTCTTCCTGCAGCTTCAACAGCAGCTTTTCGTCGGGCTCGTGCAGGCCGACCCATACGAAGGTATCGGGCTCCTTCAGCACGTCACTGATGTGGTCGAGGCTGATGTCGCCGATGCGCTTCCCGTCGTTACGGTAGGCAACGCAATTGACCACCATGGAGGGCGCGAGTGCGGGTTCTAAGCTGGGCGTTGGGCTGGGTAGCGACATGCGCGCATGATGCCGCCCCACAAGAGACAGGGCAATGACGGCCTAGACTGGGCGATTTCTGCGCAACGTGAAAGCCAAGGCCAGCCAGCAGGGCAGGGCAAACAGGAGCCAGGGCTGGTTCTGCTGCACGATGCCTGGCAGCAGGTGCAAGCCGATGGCAAGCAGCGCCGCCACGAGCTGCACGACAAGTGCGCCATTGGCAAAGCGCGATGCCGGCACGCCACGGCGGGCTCGCCACACGCTGGCCAATAGCAGCCATGCCAGCGGATTGAACAGCAGCAGGTTGGCGTTGGCCCAGGCGGAGTGATGGGCGGTGCCTAGCCAGAGGATCAGCAAGATGACGCCGACGACACCGGCCAGCAGCAGATAGAGGCTGGCGAGGAGGGCGTAGCCGATCGGCCAGACCCTTTGCAGTGCGATCAACAGAGCCGCGAACACCAGGCCGGCAATGGCCAACGGCAGGCGCAGGTCCGGCGCGTTATCTGGCGGTGACTGCAGACGGTTGGGCGAGAGGACTTGTTCGTCGACGACCAGTGAGTGGGTGTCGCCGGTCTTGATCCCGGCCAGTTCGCGCTGCAGCACCATCGGCAGGAAGCTTTCCTGCCAGGCGTTGAGTGGTTGGTCGGCGTAGGGGCCCAGGCCGAGGTCGAGGATCAGCATCAGCCATGACTGGTTGCTCATCAGGCGTGCGGTTTGCTGGCGATAGGTCATGCCGCCGGGCTTCGCCTGCAAGGCCGTTTTCAGAATGCCGCCCAGCGCCTTGTCCAGCGCATCGCGTACGCGGGTACTGCAATTGGTGACGTAGTAGTCGTAGTCGTAGCGCACGTTTTCCGGGCGCAGGTTCCATAGCAGGTAGTCGCGCAGGGCGGTGGCTTGTTCGGGCGTAAAGGCCAGGCGCTGCCGTGTGACTGAGCGGCCGGTTTCGACGTAGTAGCGCTCGTCGTCTTCGCTGTGTGCGGCGTCCATCAGGTAGTGCATGCGGCCGCGGGCAAAGTTGAACAGGAATCCGCTTTCGTCGAAGTCGAACACGCCGTAGTTGAAGTTCACCGCTTCGCCGCTGACGGTGTCGCGAATCTCGATGGCGTCGTGGCCGAAGCGCTCCCAGTAGGTTTCGCCAGGACCATAGGTGATCAGGGAGACTTCGAGGTTGGCGCCGGGGGCGTTGGCGACGTCGGCGTGGGCCGGGAGGATGGCCAGGCAGAGGAGCAGGAAAAACGCGGCGCAGCGAGAGAGGGTAGTGTTCAAGCGAGAGTCCGCGTTGGATGGAGAGCGCCCCCTCACCCTAACCCTCTCCCCCGGCGGAGCCAGGGGAGAGGGGACTGACTGAGGCTCGTATTGGGTGGTCTATTCGCCGTTGGTGTGGCGAGTGACTCTGAACTGTTGAACACGACGATCATCGGCTTCGGTGACGTGGAACAGGTAGCCGCTGATGGCGATTTCCTCGCCCACCTCCGGCAGGTGGCCGAACTCGGACGTGGTCATGCCGCCGACGGTGTCGAATTCTTCGTCGGAGAAGTCCGCGCCGGTCTGCTCGTTGAAGTCGGCGATCGGGGTCAGCGCGCTGACCAGCCAGCTACCGTTGGCCTGCGGGTGCATCAGCTGCGGCTCTTCCTCGTCGTCGTGCTCGTCGTCGATTTCGCCGACGATCTGTTCGAGCACGTCTTCGATGGTGATCAGCCCGGCGACACCGCCGTATTCGTCGACCACCAGCGCCATGTGGTTGCGCGTGTGGCGAAACTCGGCCAGCAGCACATTCAGGCGCATCGATTCGGGGATCAATACGGCCGGGCGCAGGATCGTGTGGATGTCGAAGGCGTGGCCGTCGCCGACATACTTCAGCAGGTCCTTGGCCAGCAGGATGCCGACGATCTCGTCCTTGTCCTCGCCGTGTACCGGGAAACGCGAGTGTCCCGATTCGACCGCGGTGGCAAGAATGTCCGTGAGCGGGGCTTCGGCCGAGAGCATGACGATCTGGGTGCGCGGCACCATCACGTCGTCGACGCTCAGTTCGGTCACCTTGATCGCACCCTCGACCATGGTCAGGGTGTCGTTCGAGAGCAGGCCCTTGGCCTGGGCGGCGCGCAGCTCCTCGATGAGCTCTTGGCGATTACGCGGCTCGCCGGAAAACATGTGGCCCAGTCGATCCCACCAGGAGCGGTGGGCCGGGCCGCTGGTACTGCCAGGGTCCTCGTTCATTACTCTTGCGAATGCAGCCCATATGCGGGCGGAAATTGGAGTCTATCGGAAAAAGCGTTTCGATTCAGGGACAAGGGCGGCTCTGGTGCGTTCCTGGGGAACCTCTCCTATTCGTCATCCCGGCGAACGCCGGGATCCAGCGTCTTCAACATATTGAAGCGTAAGGCACTGGGTCCCGGCGTTCGCCGGGACGACGATGGAAACCGAGGTAATTCCCGTTTCCCGATCAGTAGGGATCGGCAATGCCAAGCTTGGCCAGAATCCGTGTCTCCAGGGCCTCCATCGCCTCTGCCTCAGCGTCGACCATATGGTCATAGCCAAGCAGATGCAGCACGCCGTGGACGGTCATATGGGCCCAGTGATGGCGCGGCGGTTTGCCTTGTTCGGCGGCTTCACGGGCGACTACCGGGGCGCAGATCGCCAGGTCGCCGATCAGGGGTAACTGGACGCCTGGCGGGAGTTCGGCGGGGAAGGACAGCACGTTGGTGGCGTAGTCCTTGCCGCGGTAGTCGCGGTTGAGCTCCCGGCCTTCGGTGGCATCGACGATGCGGATCGAAAGCTCGGCCTGCCGGCGCCGTTTGGCGCCGACCAGGGCGGCGTTTACCCACTCACGAAAGCTGGCAGCCGAAGGCACTCCGGACCGGGCGACGCCGTAGCTCACATGAACCTGATGCTCAACGGGGGGCATTGTCCGGCCTGGCGTTGGATTTGTCGGCGTCTTCGAAGGCTTCATAGGCGCGCACGATCTTGGCCACCAGCGGGTGGCGCACCACGTCGCGCGAGGTGAAGAAGGTAAAGCTGATGCCGTCGACGCCGCGCAGTACTTCGATGGCGTGGCGCAGGCCCGAGCGCACGTGGCGGGGCAGGTCGATCTGGCTGACGTCGCCAGTGATCACCGCCACCGAGCCAAAGCCGATGCGGGTCAGAAACATCTTCATCTGTTCGACCGTGGTGTTCTGCGCTTCGTCGAGGATCACGTACGAATCATTGAGGGTACGCCCGCGCATATACGCCAACGGAGCGATTTCGATCACGTTGCGCTCGATCAGCTTGGCGACCTTCTCAAAGCCGAGCATCTCGTACAGCGCGTCGTATAGCGGGCGCAGGTAAGGGTCGACTTTTTGCGACAGGTCGCCGGGCAGGAAGCCGAGCTTTTCGCCGGCTTCGACAGCGGGGCGCACCAGCAGCAGGCGCTGTACGCGGTTGGCTTCCAACGCTTCGACCGCACTGGCCACAGCCAGATAGGTCTTGCCGGTGCCCGCCGGGCCGACACCGAAGTTGATGTCGTGCGTGGTGATCGCGTGCAGGTAGCGCGCCTGGTTCGGGCCGCGGCCCTTGATCACGCCGCGCTTCACCCGGATGGTGACTTCCTGTGCGCCTTCGGCGGCTTCATCAACCATGGCATCGATGCCCGACTCGGCCAGATGCAGGTTGATGCGCGCGCCGGTGAGCGCGTCTTTGGCCGTTTCGGCATAGAGCGCGCGCAGCACTTTTTCGGCAGCGCGGGCGGCGCCTTCTTCGCCGATCACCTGGAACAGCTCACCGCGGTGATCGATCTCCACGCCCAGGCGCAGTTCGACCTGGCGCAGGTGTTCGTCGAACGGGCCGCACAGGTTGGCCAGTCGCGCGTTGTCGGCCGGCTCCAGGGTGAAATCGCGTTGGTTGAGTCCGTCGCTCATAGCGTTCGATGCATCACATAAATGTCGGTCGGCCCCAACTCGGCATGGCGAAAGGCGCCGGGGACCTGGCCTACGATCTGGAAGCCATGGCGCTGCCACAAGCGCACGGCGGTGGTATTGGTCGAAACCACAAAATTGAACTGCATCGCGCTGAACCCGCTACGACGCGCTTCGCCCATGGAGTGTTCGCACAACATGGACGCGATACCTTGCCCGCGCGCTGCCGGCGACACCATGTAGCCAGCATTGGCCACATGATCGCCCAGGCCCGGCTGATTGGGCTTGAGCATGTAGCAGCCAAGAACCTTGTCATTGCGTTCGGCGACGAAGCAGCGGCAGGGCGGTGTCGTCCACCATGCGCGCGCCTGCTCGATGTCGAGATCGGGCGGATAGCTATAAGTATCGCCACCGGCGATGACAGTTTGAAACAACGGCCAAACGCGTTCGAACTCGTCGGCCTCGATCTGTCGAACGCGTAGCGGCTCCGTCACGAGGCGAGGGCGACCGGGTTATCGGTGGTTTCGTCCTGCATCCTGAGTCGTCCGCGCAGCGAATTGCTCATCGCCTCGGTGATCACCACGTCGACGAATTGGCCAATCAGGCGGGTGTGGCCGGGGAAGTTCACGTAGCGCATGTTTTCGGTGCGGCCGGTGAGCTCGTTGGCGTTCTTGCGGCTGGTCTTTTCGACCAGCACGCGCTGCACGCTGCCGACCATGGCGTCGTTGATCTTCTTCGCATTGGCGTTGAGCACGGCCTGCAGTCGGGTCAGGCGTTCGTGCTTGACGGCCATCGGCGTGTCGTCGGCGATGTTGGCTGCCGGTGTGCCCGGGCGCGAAGAGAAAATAAAGGAGAAGCTCTGGTCGAAGCCGACATCGTCGATCAGCTTCATGGTCTTTTCGAAATCTTCATCGGTCTCGCCGGGGAAGCCGACGATGAAATCCGAGGACACGCAGATGTCCGGGCGCACGGCGCGCAGCTTGCGGATCTTCTGTTTGAATTCGAGCGCGGTGTAGCCGCGCTTCATGGCGCTTAGGATGCGGTCCGAGCCTGCCTGCACTGGCAAGTGCAGGTAGTTCGCCAACTGCGGCACGCTGGCATAGGCCTCGATCAGCGAGTCGGAAAACTCCAGCGGATGCGAGGTGGTGAAGCGGATGCGGCCGATGCCTTCGATCTGCGCGATCGCGTGAATCAGCACGGCCAGATCGGCCACGCCGCCGTCGTGTGTCGGACCACGATACGCATTGACGTTCTGGCCGAGCAGGTTCACCTCGCGCACGCCCTGGCTGGCGAGCTGGGCGACCTCCACGATCACGTCATCGAACGGGCGGCTGATTTCCTCGCCGCGCGTATAGGGCACCACGCAATACGAGCAGTACTTCGAGCAACCTTCCATGATCGACACGAAGGCGGTCGGGCCCTCGGCGCGAGGCTCGGGCAGGCTGTCGAACTTTTCGATTTCCGGAAAGCTGATGTCCACCTGCGACTTGCCGGTGGCGCGCTTGGCTTCGATCAGCTCGGGCAGGCGGTGCAGGGTCTGCGGACCAAAGACCAGGTCGACATAGGGCGCGCGCTTGAGGATCGCGTCGCCTTCTTGCGAAGCCACGCAGCCGCCGACACCGATGAGTACCTGCTTTTCGCCCTGCTTGTGCTCCTTCCAGCGGCCGAGCTGGCTGAAGACCTTTTCCTGGGCCTTTTCGCGGATCGAGCAGGTGTTGATCAGGATAACGTCCGCTTCGGACTCGTCCTGGGTCAACTCCAGGCCGTGCGATGCCTTGAGCACGTCGGCCATCTTGGCCGAGTCGTACTCGTTCATCTGGCAGCCGTGGGTCTTGATGAAAAGCTTGCCGCTCATGGCGTTGGGTACCGATCGGGGAGGCAGAAGCGCTTTGCGCCGAACCGCGTAGTTTACGCCGACCCGGGGCGAGCTGCCAGTCGGGCGGGGCTGGCGGATCAAGGACTTAAAGAGGATGGAAGCCCTCTCACCCCAACCCTCTCCCCCGGCAAAGCCAGGGAAGATGGCAGGCTACGCAAGTGCCAGACAATGAGGCTGTCTCAGTTAGGCTCCCTCTCCCCTGGCTCAGCCGGGGGAGAGGGTTGGGGTGAGGGGGCGCTCTAGTTCCTGCCAAAGCGCACGCTTTCAAAGTTCGACTATTGAGCGCCATCCCGCAGACCTGCACACTCCGCAGCATGTTTTCAGCCGTATTCCCGCCGATAGCTCGTTTCGGAGCGACCAGCCTGCTGCTCGTCTGCGTCGCACTGTGCCCGGCGTTGGCCAAGGCAAGCGGCCTTTATCGCTGCACAGGTTCCAGCGGCGAGACGGTTTTCAGCAACAGCACGGCAGGCTATAGCGATTGCCACAAGCTGCCGGGAACGTCGGCACCGGCGCCGCGCCCGGCGCGAGCCGCGTCGGCACCGATCGCTTCGGTGCTCGGCGTGCGTGGCTCGGTCGAGACGACAGCCCGTCCAGTTGCCGGCTCGTTCGAGCCTTCACTGGCTCAGGTGCAGGGCGATACCGAAACATCGGCGCGCGTGCCGGTGCCGCCGGCACCAGCGGGCAAGCCCGGCCAATGGACGTACTCGGAATCGAAAAAAGCACTGGACGATACCGCCGCCGCGATCGCCGCACCGGGCGAGCGTGTGCTGCGCGGTTCGGTGTATCGCGTGGTGCATGCCGATGGCTCGGTGGAGTACACCAACGTCGCGCCTGCGGGAGAAAAGGGGCGCGCGGTCACCATGCTTTTCAGCTACATCTCCACCTGCGCGGCCTGCAATCTGCGCTCGCCGATCCATTGGGATAGCGTCGCGCTCCATCTTACGGAGTACGCGGAGACCATTCGTGCAGCCAGTGTCGAGTTTGGCGTCGACGAAGCATTCCTGCGCGCGATCATCCACGCCGAAAGCGCGTACAACCCGCGCGCCTTGTCGATCAAGGGCGCGCAGGGCCTGATGCAGTTGATGCCGGCGACGGCCAACGACATGGGTGTGCGCGATGCCTTCGACGCGGATCAGAACATTCGCGGCGGCGCGCGTTATCTTGCGTTGCTATTGCGCAACTTCAACGGCGACGAGCGCCTGGCTGCTGCTGCCTATAACGCAGGTGCCACGGCGGTGCTGCGCTATAACGGCGTGCCGCCGTACGCGGAAACCCAGGTTTACGTCGAACGTGTGGGCACGTTGCGCAAGCGCTATGGGACAGCGACGCCACGGTTGCCGCCGGTGGCGGCGATGGGGATGACGGGGCCTGGCAAAGGCTGAGCGGCGTTATCCGTCCAGCGAGGCCGTCGGCGTCATTGGCGGCCTTTGCGCCAAGGTCACCTCCGCACTGAACGGCGCGCCATTGCGCAAGCCCGATACCTTCACCTTGCTACCCGGCTTGAGTGCCGCCTCGTGGCGGCGTAGATCGGCCGGGTCGACGATATCTTCCGAACCGATGCGCAACAGGATGTCGTGCGCCTGGATGCCGGCCTGGGCGGCGGGGCCGCCGGGATAGACATCCGTTACCTGGGCGCCGCGTGCGGCTGCAGGGAGGCCGCTGTCGGCGGAGATCGCGACGAAGCCGTAGTCGGCGCCCATCCAGCCGCGCACTACGTGGCCGGTATCGATCAATTGTTCCAGCACGCGCTTGGCCGTACCTACGGGAATGGCAAAGCCGATGCCTTCGGCATTGGCCGCCTTGCCGATCAGCGAGGTGTTGATGCCGACCAGTTCGCCTTCCGTATTAATGAGTGCGCCGCCGGAATTGCCCAGGTTGATGGCGGCATCGGTCTGCACGAAGTCCTCGGGGCTGGTGCTGCTGAGCTGGCGGCCGATCGCGCTGATGATGCCCATGGTCACGGTCTGGGTCAGGCCGAACGGGTTGCCGATCGCCAGTACCACGTCGCCGGTACGGATATGTTTTTCGTCGGCGATCTGGATCACCGGCGGGTTGGCCACGTCGATCTTGAGCACGGCCAGATCCGTTTCGTCGTCCGCGCCCACGACCTTGGCCTTGGCGACACGGCCGTCGTAGAGCAACACCTGGATGTCGTCCGCGTTGGAAATGACGTGGTTGTTGGTCAGCACATAGCCCTGGTTGTTGACGATCACGCCCGAGCCCAGGCTTTGTTCGCGCTTCTGGTAGGCCGGCCCGGTGGGAATGCCACCGAACAGCCGGCGCAACACCGGGTCGGAGTACATCTGCATGGCGCGTGCGGTGACGATCTTGTTTGCGTAAATATTGACCACCGACGGCGCCGCCTTGGCGACGGCGTCGGCGTACGAGACCGGCCCGGCCTGGCGCGGGAGTGCCGGTGCCTGACTCATGCTCGTGCTGGGCGCAGCATTGTGCGCGCCGGTCAAGCCGATGCCCGAGCGCAGCCGCTCGCCGACGCCGGGCCACAGCAGACTGATCACGAACGCAGCCGCCAGCCCCAGGACGACGAAGCGGGCAATAAAGGCGAGCGTGCCGGCGGCATGTTTCATGTCGTGAAAAGTTTCGCTGCGTTGCTTACGTGATGGGCCAAGGTCGTCAGGGCTTTAGCCCATTGTTCGCTTTGATTGTACGAGTCAGGGGCTGACGCTACACTAACGCGATTTTTGGGGATAACAGATTCTGGTTCGAGTGGGTCGGTAGTCCCTGCACCTCAATGGCATGCAAGTACCGGAGAGCCTGATGGCGAACGAAGTCGTCGATCATGGCCGCCGCCGTTTCCTCACAGCAACCACCGCGGTGGTTGGTGGTGTGGGAGTCGTCGCGGCGGTTGTGCCCTTTGTCAAATCCTGGGAACCCAGTGCGCGCGCGAAAGCTGCGGGTGCTCCGGTTACCGCCGATATCGGTAAGATCGAATCGGGCCAGATGGTCACCTTCGCGTGGCGTAGTCTTCCTGTATTTGTAGTCAACCGTTCCAAGGCGCAGCTCGATGCGCTGCCGAGCCAGAACAGCCGAGTCGTCGACCCCAAGTCCGACGCGATCTCGGCTGAGCAGCAGCCGAAGTACGCGCAGAACGAAAGCCGCTCGATCAAGCCCGAGTGGCTGGTCCTGGTTGGCCTGTGCACGCACTTGGGCTGCGTGCCCGACTTCGTCCCGGTGATGAAGCCCGAGCCGTTCGATCCGAACTGGCAGGGTGGCTTCTACTGCCCGTGCCACAAGTCGCGTTACGACATGGCCGGTCGCGTCTATCAGGGCGTGCCCGCACCGAAGAACCTGTTGGTGCCGGACTATCACTTCATCGACGACACGCACATCCAGATCGGTGTCGCCCCTGGGGAGAAAGGCTGATGGCTAACGTGTTCACGCGGCTTGGCGATTGGGTCAACGAGCGCGCACCGAACCTGGTGCCGACCTATCGCAAGCACATGACCGAGTACTACGCACCGAAGAATTTCAATCTTTGGTACTACTTCGGCTCGCTCGCCCTGTTGGTGCTGGTCAACCAGATCGTCACCGGCATCTTCCTCACCATGAACTACAAGACGAGTGCGGCGGAAGCCTTCAACTCGGTCGAGTACATCATGCGCGACGTGGAGTGGGGCTGGCTGATCCGCTACATGCACTCCACCGGCGCATCGCTGTTCTTCATCGTGGTGTTCCTGCATATGTTCCGCGGCCTGCTGTACGGCTCGTACAAGAAGCCGCGCGAACTGGTGTGGCTGCTGGGCATGCTGATCTTCCTGTCGCTGATGGCTGAGGCCTTCATGGGCTACGTGCTGCCTTGGGGCAACATGTCGTTCTGGGGCGCCAAGGTGATCATCTCGCTGTTTGGCACCGTCCCGGTCATCGGCAGCGGGTTGCAGCAGTGGATCATGGGTGACTTCCTGCCCGCCGACGCCACCTTGAACCGCTTCTTCGCGTTGCACGTCATTGCCTTGCCGCTGGTGTTGTTGTTGCTGGTGGTGTTGCATCTGGCCGCGCTGCATGAGGTGGGTTCGAACAACCCCGATGGTGTGGACACCAAGCATGGTCCCAAGGGCAACCGCTGGGATGCGAACAAGCCTGCCGATGCCATTCCCTTCCACCCGTACTACACGGTGAAGGATCTGGTCGGCGTGGGCTTCTTCCTGCTGATCGCCGCGTTCATCATCTTCTTCGCGCCGACCTTCGGTGGCTGGTTCCTCGAGCACGACAACTTCATCCCGGCCAACAACCTGGTCACGCCGACGCACATCAAGCCGGTGTGGTACTTCACCCCGTTCTACGCGATCTTGCGCATGATCCCGTCGTTCTTCGGTACGGCGTTCTGGGGTGTGTTGGCGATGTTCGGCGCTATCGCGGTGCTGTTCGTGCTGCCGTGGATCGATGCCGGTCAGGTACGTTCGATCCGCTATCGCGGCGCGGGCTACAAGTGGGCGTTGGGTCTGTTCGCGGTGTCCTTCATCTCGCTCGGTGCCGTCGGTGCCGGTGTGGTGGCTGAAGTGATCCCCGAGTGGTTCGGCAACGTCGACGTAACGGTCTGGGAAAACACCTTCGGTCGCGTGATGACGCTGATCTACTTCGGCTATTTCGTGTTCCTGTGGCTGTACACGCATCTAGGCTGGGAAAAGACCAAGCCGGTTCCGGAACGGGTGACCACGCATGACTAAGCGTTATTTTTCTTCGATTGCGCTGGCGCTCGGTTTGCTGGTCGGCGCGAGTTCCGCGATGGCCGCCGAAGAGGGTGGTCTGCCGTCCGCTGGCACCAATGTGGGCGACCAGGCGTCGCTGCAGCGCGGCGCCAAGATGTTCTTCAACTACTGCGTGGGCTGTCACTCGCTCAAGTACGTGCGCTATTCGCGTCTGGCCGAAGACCTGGGTCTGTCGGAAAAGGACGTGATGGGCAACCTCAACATGACCGGTGCCAAGTTTGGCGATCCGGTGATCTCGCACATGCCTGAGGCCAATGCGCAGCAGTATTTCGGCAAGGCACCGCCGGATCTGTCGCTGGAAGTGCGCGCCAAGGGTGCGGACTGGGTGTTCGGTTACCTCAACTCCTTCTACCTGGACCCGAGTCGTCCGGTGGGCTGGAACAACGAGGTATTCCCGAACGCATCCATGCCCAACCCGCTGTGGGAACTGCAGGGCCTGCAGACCGCGGTGAAGAAGCCGGGCGAAGACACGGTCGAGAAGCTGGAGCTGTCGCATCCGGGCAAGTTGACCCCGGTGCAGTACCAGCAGGCCACCCGCGACCTGACCAACTTCCTCGAATATGCCGCCGAGCCGGCGGCCTTGCAGCGCCAGCATTACGGTATCTGGGTGCTGTTGTTCCTTGCCGGTTTCACGTTCTTGGCTTATATGCTCAAGAAGGAATTCTGGAAGGACGTGCACTGAGGCGTCCGGTCGTCATAGGCAGGCGGCGCACACACGCGCCGCCTGCTCTTGAAGGGGAGAATAGTGCATGGTCCAAAGCGCACGTTCGCGTACCGTACTTACCCTCTACACCACCGCCGATGACGTCCAATGTCACCGTGTCCGGCTGGTCCTGGCGGCCAAGGGCGTCAGCTACGAACGGGTAGAAGTCGACCCGAGCAAGCCGCCTCCGGAAGACCTGATCGACCTCAACCCCTACGGCACCACGCCGACCCTGGTTGATCGTGACCTCACCCTCTACGACACCGCCGTCGTCTGCGAATACCTGGACGAACGCTATCCCCATCCCCCGCTGATGCCGATCGATCCGCTGTCCCGTGCGCGTTTGCGCCTGGCCTCGGTACGGATCGAGCTGGACTGGCTGAGCCAGATCGCCGCCATCCGCGAAGGCGGCAAGGTCGCCGATACCGGCCGCAAGCATCTGCGCGAACAGCTGTTGACCTCGCTGCCGCTGTTCAAGGCCTCCAAGTTCTTCCTGAACCCCGAAATGAGCCTGGTCGACTGCCTGGTCGCCCCGGTGATCTGGCGCCTGCCCTGGCTGGGGGTAGACCTTGGACGGGAGGGTAAGCCGATCCTGGACTACGGCGAACGCCTGTTTCACAGCCAGGGCTTTGCCCGCAGCATGACCGCCGAAGAAAAGGCGATGCGGCCCTGACGTTGGCCTGTGGCAAAGCCGCCTATCGTCGGGAAGGCGATCTGGCCGTAAACTTGTGGGTTATTCCAAAGATCCGGCAGCCATAGCCGGACTGTCTGCCTGAACTGGCTTTCAGCCGGTCTGGCGTTGCACTATGCGTATGCCGCCGGAGGGCCGGCCTCGATCGAGGCGGCCTTGGCGGCCTTGACAGGCTCTATCGATGACCGACGAAAACATTCCGATGACTTCCAATCGTCCGTACCTGTTGCGGGCCATCTACGACTGGATCACCGACAACAACCTCACCCCGTATGTGCTGGTCGACGCTGCCCGCGAAGGCGTGCGGGTGCCGCCGCAGGTGATCAAGAACGGGCAGGTGGTATTGAACCTGGCCATGCGTGCGGTTGCGAACCTCGATCTGGGCAACGATTGGATTACTTTTCAGGCGCGCTTTTCCGGCGTGAGCCAGCAGATTTACATTCCGATCCAGGCGGTCCTCGCGCTTTATGCGCAGGAAAACGGCCAGGGCATGATGTTCCCGGCCGAAGAGGGCGGCGATGTGCCGCCGCCGTCCGGTCCGGAAGACGATACGCCGCCACCGACCAGCGAAAGTGACATGGGCAGCAGCGAGAAGCCCAAGCGTTCGGCTTCGCATTTGCGCATCGTCAAATAAGGACAAGCAAACCTCAGTTCCCATCGTCATCCCGGCGAAGGCCGGGATCCAGTGACGTTATCGCCAGGTTGTCGCGTCAGAGCCTGGACGCATCTGCGAACCGACAACCGAAGCCACTGGGTCCCGGCCTGCGCCGGGATGACGAATAGGTGGGGTTTTCTCTTCAGTGCAGGTTGCGATCGCGCGGACGTATCGGCACGACATTGTCGCCGCTTTCGCCCAGCCGCGGCTTGGGTGATGTCTCAGGCAGATACAGCTCGATAGTGGGCAGACTCAGACCGGTCATGACCGTTCCGATCAACCAGAGCCGCCCCGGCTCCCGATCGTCGCCATCGATGCTGACGTCGAAGCTGTAGCAGCGCTCGACACCGAGCTGCCCACCGACGCGGCGCAACCGCAGGCTGCGCAACCCGACCGTCTCATCGAGCAACTGCAAGCCATGCCGCAGGCATTGCTGGCGAGCTTCGGCGGTTGCCTGCTCGCGCGCGCGATTGAGCTTCAGCCACAGCCCGACGATGGCCAGCAAGGCCAATAGCAGGAACAGGTCGGAGAGTTTGCCCATGCCGCCAGTGTGGGGATGGGGTGGGGCGGTTGCAAGGAGCGGTAGCGAGAAGCTGCACTCATAAAAACCACCTCCTAATCCGTTATCCCGGCGAAGGCCGGGATCCATTCCTCAGCGTAGACGCTCGCCGTCTGTCATCTGACAAGCTAGGACTGAGGAATAGATCCCGGCCTTCGCCGGGATGACGATGGAGGGCGAGGTTTTTCGAAGTTCGTGAATATCTTCGTGCGGTGCGCTAGTCGAACTGCAACCGCAGCGACAGATCGATCGCCCGCACGTGCTTGGTCAACGCGCCAACCGAGACGAAATCCACGCCGGTGCCGGCGATATCGCCAATGGTGGTCAGGTCTACATTGCCCGACACTTCGAGCGGAATGCGGCCGGCAGTGATACGCACTGCTTCGTGCATATCCGCCAACGTGAAGTTGTCCAGCATGATGCGGTCCACGCCAGCGTCGATCGCCTGCGCCAGTTCGTCGAAGTTCTCCACTTCCACTTCGAGCAGAAGACCGGGATGCAGGCGTCGGCCGGCTTCCACGGCCGCCTTGATGCTGCCAGCGGCGATGATGTGGTTTTCCTTGACCAGGATCGCATCGAACAGGCCGATGCGATGGTTGTGGCCGCCGCCGCAACGCACGGCATATTTTTGCGCCAGACGCAGACCCGGTACGGTTTTGCGCGTATCGAGCACCCGCGTGCGGCTGCCGGCCACCTTGGCGACATGTTCGGCGGTGGCGGTTGCCGTGCCGGAAAGCAACTGCAGGAAATTGAGCGCGGAACGCTCGGCGCTGAGCAGCGCGCGCGCCGAACCGTTCAGATGACAGATGACGTCGCCGGCCGCGACATGGTCGCCGTCCTGCACCTTCCACTCGATCGCAACCTGCGGGTCGAGCTTGCGGAAGCAGGCGTTGAACCAGTCGATGCCTGCCATCACCGCGTTTTCGCGGCAAGTCAGGGCGGCACGCGCCTGTGCATCGGCAGGAATCAGTTGGGCGGTAGCGTCGCCGTTGCGGATATCTTCGGCAAAGGCGCGCGTTACATCGGCCTCGATCGTTTCGGACGAGGGCGGGTCAAGAGGGAGCTTGGAAGTCATTCTCGAGTAGCGGAGGCCGCAGCTGTTTGGCTAAGACGGCCAACGATAGCATCGAGCGCGCGATCGAACAGTGCCGACGAATCGAGAATGCGCGCCATACCGCCCGATATCGCGGTGGCCAGCTCGTACGGCGAGTAGTCGCCCACTTTCAGGCCGCGCCGATTGACGAACAGATAGCGTCCGCTCATCGGGCTGATCCACGACAGCTTGGCGCGTTCGGTGGTGTCTTCGCCAGTGTTGAATTCGAGCCAGCTGCCCGGCTTCAATTCGCGCACGCTGGCCAGCTCGGGGCTTTCCTCGAACGGCTCTTCGGTGTCGATTTCCGGCTCGGCATCGAGCGAGGTGGTATCGACCACCGGCTGGATGCTTTCGGGAATCGGTAGCGTGGTGGCTTCTTCGATTGCGCGGACTTCAGCCTCGGGTACCGCTTCGCCCAGCTGATGACGGTAATAGGTATGCAACTGCGCCAGCAGTCGTTCGATATCGCTTTCCTGGAAGGCGACGTTGGCCAGGCCGCGGCGCAATGCGCGCTCGATGCCCGGCAACATCTGCCGCAGGACGCGGCGGTCGTCCGCTTCGCGCACCGGGCGCGTGCTGGCGATGAACTCGTTGACGAAACGCAGCGCTTCGCGGAATTCGTTGGAATCTTCGCCCTGGCGCAGCAAGGTAAGCACCAGGTAGTTCGCCCAGGCGCGCGTCAGCACGCCATGCACCAGCGGTGGCAGGGTGTGATCGCCGATGCGGGTGAGGATTTCGCGGGCGGCGCGACGACGCGCCTGTTCCAGCTTTTCGCGGCCGCGGGTGGATTCGGCGACGCGCTGCTCGGCCAGGTCGGCACGGCGGCGGCTGGTGTCCTGGAACTCCTGCAACTCAAGGTTCAGGCGATCGAAGATGCCGATATCGTCGTCGAAATCCTGCAGCAGTCGATCGACGACGGATTTGATCTTGTCGTGCAGGCGATGGTCGCGGTCCGACTCGGCCGACCAGCCCTTGGCCGCATCGGCCAGCCCGTCGAGCAGACGGCGCGCCGGATGCTGGCGGTGTGCGAACAGCTTGCGATCGATGATCGCCGCCTTGAGATACGGAATCTGCAGGCGCGCGAGCATGGCCTGCATCTCGGTCGGCAGGTTGCGATCTTCGAGAATGAACTCGAACAGCATGCCGACCAGATCGATGGTGTCTTCGTCCATCGTGGCGACATGACCGGGCTTTTCGCCGCGCAGCGAACCCAGCTGCACCAGCAGCTGTTCTTTCAGCTGTTGTACTTCGAGCGCCAGCTCGGTCGAACCGAGCGTAGTAGCCACGCCCGAACTGACCGCAACGCCCGAGGCGGCCTGGCTTTGCAGAACGCTCAAGGCGCCAAGCAATTCATTGGCCGTGGGCACCTGCACCGGACCGCCCAACGGAGCGGCGCGGCTGTCGATCGGCCCGCGGCGTGCGCTGAACAAGGTGCGCAGGGTTTGCAGCAACTCGGCGCTCGAATCTTCGGCCAGGAAACTTTCGGCCGTTTCGTTGGCTTGGGCGGCGTCGACAGCGTTGCCGCTGGCGGCTGCCGTGCCGGTCCCGCGCTGGGCTGCATTGCGCGGCAGTTCGTGGCGGAGCTGCGGCAGAACGCCGGCGCGTACCAGTTCGTTGTTGACCTCCTGGTAGAGCTCATCCAGCGAAGCCATGACGTAACGGTCGAACAGCTTGTAGATGATCAGCTTGACGCGCATGTCCGCGGCCAACTCGCGCATCGCATGGCGGAACGCCTGGGCGAGTGCGGCGGGGCCGATCGGATTGTTGGTGTCGTCGATCTTGATGCCGCCGTAGATCACCGACAGACGCTGGTTCACGGCGAACAGTTCGCGCGTCAGGCGCGTCTCGTTCTTGCCGATCATGCTGGTGATGGCCAGCGATTCTTCCAGTTCGTTGTCGGCCACCAGCGACAGCTCCACCGAACCGATCGGCAGCGAAGCGGCTACCGGGTTGCTCGATGGGTTGCGGTAACTGGTAGCGAAGTCGGCCAGCTCGCGAGCGACCTGGGCGAGAAAAGTGCGCTCGACACTGGGACGGCGCTTGCGCACTTCGCGCATGCCGTCGAAGTAGTGCATCTGCGCGGCGTTGTTCTCGGCCTTTTCGGCCAGATCGAACAGCGCATCGTCGACATGCTCGAACATGCCGTTGATCAGCAACTGCAAACGCTTGCCGGCGATGTCCCGAACGTTATGCAACAGCGCGCCTCCGCGCTCACTGGACGGATCCAGACGCTGGCTCAAACTGACTATGTTTGATGGCTCACTGGCGTCTTTCATCGCCACACCCCTGAAGTGTTGTCGCCGCGATGGCGGCCGTCCGTTGCCGCAAGCATGTAGAAGACTAAGCGAAATCGCATGGCCGCGCCACGTCCCAGTTGGTGTCCCAGTTGGCATTCCCTCGCGGGAACGCCGGTTCCGGCCTGGCCTGGCTTAGGCCGCGGCGGGAAAATCCCGGAACTGGACGGTGCCGATGCCCTCTTCGGGCAGCATGACCGGGATACCGTCGTCGACGCGGTAGATCACCTTGCCGTCGACCGTGATCAGCGCCTCGCCAATCTTGTCCTTGAGCGCCACGCCCGCCACGGTCTGGGCCTGGCCCTCGGCGATGGCGGTATTTAATGCCTCCAGCTCGGCCTTGCCGGTCGGGCGGAGCGGGGTCTTGCTGACGGGGCAGCAAAGGATGTCGAGCAGACGCTTGTCCATGGAAACGGGTATCGAAAAAGCGCGCCGAAACGCGGAAAGTCCGTACAATATCCCCTTTTGGGTGACCGAGTCATGACCTCACCAGCCAAGCCGCCACGCGTCGGCGTCGTTATGGGTTCCCGTTCGGACTGGGAAACCATGGAGCATGCGGCCCAGGTGCTGACGGAGCTGGGTGTGCCGCATGAGGTCCAGGTGGTATCGGCTCACCGTACGCCCGATCTGCTGTTCCGCTACGCCGAAGAGGCGGTTGGGCGTGGGATCGACGTGATTATCGCCGGCGCCGGTGGCGCGGCCCATTTGCCGGGCATGCTGGCGGCCAAGACCCGGCTCCCGGTGCTGGGCGTGCCGGTGCAGTCCAAGGCCTTGAATGGTATGGATTCCCTGCTTTCCATCGCGCAGATGCCGGCTGGTATTCCCGTCGGCACGTTGGCGATCGGCCGCGCCGGTGCGGTCAATGCCGGCCTGTACGCCGCCGCCATCCTGGCCCTGCACGATCCGGAACTGGCCACGGCGCTCGATGCCTATCGCGCCCGCCAGACCCAGACCGTCCTGGACAACCCGGACCCGCGCGCGTGAGTACGTCGCGTCGCCAGCCCGTACTGGGCATTTTGGGAGGCGGTCAGCTGGCCCGCATGTTGGCCATCGCGGCCGCGCCGCTGGGTGTAAAGACTCTCGTGGTCGATAGCGCGCCCGATGCCTGTGCCGGCCAGGTGGCTCCGCTGATTGCCGCCGACTGGACCGACTACGACGCGCTCGAGCGCTTTGCGGCCCAGGTCGATGTAGTGACCTTCGATTTCGAGAACGTGCCGGCCGAAACCGCGCACCGGCTTGCCGAAAAGGTCGATGTGTTTCCGGCGCCGCGTGCCTTGGCGGTGGCGCAGGACCGGTTGGCCGAGAAGACGCTGTTTCGCGAGTGCGGGCTGGGTACGCCCGAATTCATGGCTATCGATACGCGCGACGATCTGGATCGCGCACTCGCATCGATCGGCGCGCCGGCGATCCTCAAGACGCGCCGGCTCGGCTACGACGGCAAGGGACAGTTCCGCATTCGCGCTTTGGCCGATGCCGATGCGGCGTGGGAAGCACTGGGTGCACAGGCCTCGGCGCATGGCCTGATCCTCGAAGCCTTCGTGCCGTTCGAGCGCGAGCTTTCGGTGATTGCCGTACGCAGCCGCGATGGCGATTTCCGCACCTGGCCGCTGACACAGAACTGGCACACCGATGGTGTGTTGTCGCTCAGTCTTGCGCCGGCGGCCGATATCGACGCGTTGCAAGCGCGCGCTACCGACCTAGCGCGCACGCTTGCCGAGCGTCTCGAGTATGTCGGTGTATTTGCGTTGGAGTTGTTCGTCAAGGACGGTCAATTGCTCGGCAACGAAATGGCGCCGCGTGTGCATAACTCCGGGCACTGGACGATCGAAGGTGCGGTGACCAGTCAGTTTGAAAATCATGTGCGCGCGGTGTTGGGTTTGCCGTTGGGCGATACGTCGGCGCGCGGGTTTTCGGTGATGTTCAACTGGATTGGCGAGCTGCCGGATCCGAGCCCCGTGTTGTCCATGGCCGATGCGCATTGGCATGACTATGGAAAGCAGTCGCGCGTTGGCCGCAAGGTGGGGCATGCGACGGTGTGTGCGGTGGATGCCGGGACGCTGGTCAAACGTGCCGGTGATATTGCGCGTGTGTTGAAGCGTGATGAGCAGGTGCAGCCGCTGATTGCTTTTGCTTCGTTGTAGAAACGATTTCAGCCAGTTCCTAAAAAACCCCTCCCTGCTCGTCATCCCGGCCTGCGCCGGGATGACGATAGGGAAGGCTGAGGTTGTTTGAGGTCCCCTGAAGTCGCTCCTGCAGAGCGTAGGTGGCCTTTCGGGCACAAAAAAACGGGACCGTCGCCGGCCCCGTTTCTCATCACCCGGCGCTTACGCCAGATTCTTCGCCGCAAAGTCCCAGTTCACGAGGTTCCAGAAAGCCTCGACATACTTCGGACGCGCGTTGCGATAGTCGATGTAGTACGCGTGCTCCCACACATCGCAGGTCAGCAGCGGCTTGTCGCTGCCGGTGATCGGCGTGGCGGCATTGCTGGTGTTGACGATGCCCAGCGAACCGTCCGGACGCTGCACCAGCCAGGTCCAGCCCGAGCCGAAGTTGCCGACGGCGGACTTGGTGAACTCTTCCTTGAACTTCTCCAGCGAACCGAATGCCTTGTTGATGGCATCGGCCAGCTTGCCGGTCGGCTCGCCGCCGCCGTTGGGCTTGAGCGAGTGCCAATAGAAGGTGTGGTTCCAGATCTGGGCGGAGTTATTGAACACGCCGCCGGACGACTTCTTGATGATGTCGACCAGGTCCGCGTTCTCGAACTCGGTACCCTTGATCAGGTTGTTGAGGTTGGTGACGTAAGCCTGGTGATGCTTGCCGTAGTGGTATTCCAGGGTTTCCGCAGAGATATGCGGTTCCAGGGCGTTCTTTTCGTAGGGCAGGGCGGGGAGTTCAATCGCCATGTCTGATGGCTCCTTGGCTTATGGGCTAGAGGGGAGTCGGACCGGCGCGGCCGAACGGCCGCCGTGGTTCGACTGATACACTACCGATCTTCGTGCATTGTAATGATGAAATCCGAAGCTATGGACGTTAACGAACGAATCAAGGCTGTCCTCTCCGAGCACGCGATCGTGCTCTTCATGAAGGGCACGCCGCAATTCCCGATGTGCGGCTTTTCCAGCCGCGCCGCGCAGGCGTTGAAGGCGGCGGGGGCGGATTTCCATGCGGTCAATGTATTGGCCGACCCGGAAATGCGCGCGGCGCTGCCGCACTACGCCAACTGGCCGACCTTTCCGCAGCTCTTTATCCAGGGCGAGCTGATCGGTGGTTGCGACATTGTCGAAGATCTGAAAAACGCGGGCGAACTCGAGCGCATGGTCGCCGATGTAAGTGGAGCGTCGCCCGGATGAGTCTGGCCAGCGTGCAGTTTCCCGCCGACTGGCAACAACTGGCGCCGGCCAGCCTGGCCGGTCGCGTCATTGTGGTCACCGGTGCTTACGGCGGGCTCGGCAGTGCCGTCGCGCGCGCCGCGGCACGTGCAGGCGCGACCGTGGTCATCACTGGCAAGCGCAAGCGTCAGCTCGAACAACTCTACGACGCGATGATTGCCGAGCAATTGCCCGAGCCGATCATCCATCCGCTGGATATGGAAGTGGCTACGCCGCGCGATTACACCGCCATGGCCGAAGGCCTGGAGCGCGATTTCGGACGTCTGGACGGCATCGTGCACACGGCGGCGAGCTTCGCCGGCCTCACCCCTCTGGCGATGCACAAGCCCGACGACTGGCTGCGCGCGCTGCACGTCAATGTATCGGCGCCGTTTGCGCTGACCCAGGCGTGCATGCCGCTGCTGCAGGAAGCCAAGGACGCCGCGGTGGTGTTCGTGCTGGACGATCCCGAGCTGCTCGGCCGCGCGCACTGGGGCGGCTATGGCGTATCCAAGGCGGCATTGGAGCGGCTGGTGGAAATCCTGCATCAGGAAACCGACCAGAGTACGCTGCGTACGCACGCGATACTGCCGGCGCCGATGCGCACGGCGATCCGGCGGCAGGCGTATTTTGGCGAGGACACGACGATCCAGCCGTTGCCCGACGCGACCGCGGAGGCCGTGGTGTACCTGCTCAGCGCCGCCGGCATGCCGGCACGCGGCAAGGTGCTGGATCTGCGGCGGGAAACATCGTCTTGATCGCTACTGCAGGGGGACGCTGATCGTGGAAACGCAGATGACGACCTTGTCGGCAGCGATCCTGCTGTTCCTGATCATGGACCCGCTCGGCAATATTCCGATCTTCCTCAGCCTGCTCAAGGACGTCGCGCCCAAGCGTCGTCGCTGGGTGCTGGTGCGCGAGCTGCTGATCGCGCTCGGCGTGCTGCTGGTGTTCCTGATCGGCGGCACGCATATTCTCCGGCTGCTGCAGCTGCGGCAGGAGTCGATCAGTATCGCCGGCGGTATCGTGTTGTTCCTGATCGGTATTCGCATGGTCTTTCCGCCGGCCGATGGTGGCGGCATCTTCGGCAAGCCCGGTGAGGGCGAGCCTTTCATCGTGCCGATGGCGATTCCGGGCGTGGCCGGCCCCTCGGCGATGGCTGCGCTGTTGCTGTTGACCAATACCCAGCCGGGCCGTACGGCCGACTGGGCCATCGCCTTGCTCGGCGCCTGGCTGGCGACCTCGGTCATCCTGCTGTGTTCGACCTATCTGTTCCGTTACCTTGGCGAAAGCGTGCTCACCGCGCTGGAGCGCGTGATGGGTATGTTATTGATTGCACTGTCTGTGCAGATGTTCCTGGGCGGTATCGCCGCTTACCTGCATCTAACGGTCTAGCCGGGGTTTGTGCGAAAGGCGGAACGTTTCAAACATGACCTTTTACGCGATCGCAAAATCTTAGTCCCACCAACATCACCATGCTGTCATAATCCGCCCCCAGGATCGTTATAGTCCTTAAGGAGGCGGTCATGCTCAGCATTGAACAGACACTTACAGAACGTCTGCCCTGGCTGGCCCAGCATCCCAAAATCCGTCGCCCCATGGCAGGCATGTTGGGTCGCTTGGCTGACGAGGCCGGTTTTAACCGGACCATGGAACACTGCGCGGCGTTCGAGGGCTTCGACTATGTCGAGCGCGCCCTGGACGTGCTCGGCACCAGTTACCGGATCAATCCGCGCGAGCGCGAGAACATCCCGCTCGAAGGCGGCGTGCTTATCGTTGCCAATCACCCGCTGGGCATGCTCGATGCCCTGGCGCTGTTGCAGATGGTCGGCTCGGTACGCAGTGATGTGCGCATCCTGGCCAACGACTGGCTGACCATGATTCCGCAGCTGAACAAGCTGCTGTTGCCGGTCGACGTGTTCGGCAAGGGCGCCACGTCGCGCCTGCGGGACGTCTATCGCGCCCTGGACCGCGGCGAAGCCTTGATCGTGTTCCCGGCCGGCGAAGTGTCGCGCATGGGGCCGGCGGGTGTGCGTGACGGACGTTGGTCCGATGGATTCGCGCGTCTGGCGCTGCGCACCAAGGTACCGGTGTTGCCGGTCCATGTGGCCGCGCGCAATTCGGCCATGTTCTATGGCGTGTCGATGCTGGCCAAGCCGCTCAGCACAGCGATGTTGCCGCGCGAAGCGGTGTCGCGCATGAAGCGCCGTATCGCCTTCAGTGTGGGCAAGTTGATCGACGCGGAAGAGTTGAACGAGCGCAGCGGCGGTTCGCCCGAACAAGCCGCCAAGCTGATGCGTCGCCATGTGTATCGCATCGGTCGCCGCCGTGGCCTGATCTTCGGTGGCCAGGCGCCGCTGGCGCATCCGGAGCCTACGGAGCGCATCGTCGCCGAGCTAGCGGCTCAGGCTGAAAAGCTGGCCGATCTCAACGACGGTAAGCAGATCCTGCTATTCAAGGGCGCAGCCGACAGCGCCGTGCTGCGCGAGATTGGCCGCCTGCGCGAGCTGACCTTCCGCAAGGTGGGCGAGGGTACCGGCGCACGCCGCGACCTCGACGCGTACGATCCGCATTACGAGCACCTGGTGCTGTGGGACCCGAAGGCCCTGCACGTCGTGGGTTCGTATCGTTTCGGTCACGGTGGTCGCCTGATTGGCGAACGCGGCATGGCAGGGCTTTATACGTCCAGCCTGTTCCATTACTCGCCGGCACTGGAATCGCGCCTGGCGCAGGGCCTGGAGCTGGGGCGCAGCTTCATCGCGCCGGCCTATTGGCGCTCGCGTGCGCTCGACCAGCTGTGGCAGGGCATCGGCCTGTATCTGCAACGCCATCCGGAGCTGCGCTACCTGTTCGGTCCGGTCAGCATGTCGGTCAACCTGCCGCGCGAGGCGCGCGAGTGGATTGCCGCGGCCTATCAGCATTACTTCGGCGTATCCGGGCTGGCTTCGGCGCGCCAGCCGTTCGTGGTATCGCAGGACGTCATCGACCTGGTGCGCCACGCGCTCGAGGGCCTGGACTCCACCGCTGGCCTGGGCAAGCTCAAGCATCATCTGGATGCGCTGGGTGTGAGCCTGCCGGTGCTGTATCGCCAGTATGTCGACCTGGTCGAACCCGAAGGCGTGCAGTTCCTTGGCTTCGGTGAAGACCCTGGCTTCTCGGGCTGCGTGGACGGCCTGGTCATGCTGGACCTGGACAACCTCAAGCCGGCCAAGCGCGCACGTTATCTCGGCAAGGCCGCGGAATAAGCGTTAGCTTTCGCGATATGGGGGTAGGTTCCTGCCCCCTGTGACGCGTGACGCAGTAGTAAAGATACTGTCAAATTTGTATGTGACCATGGTAGTGTAATTGCAAAGCGCGGCCGTGATTTCCGATTTATAGGGAATTGGAATTACGGAGTGGGAAGCTAAATTCGTAAGTTCATGCCTGATCGTCACTGATCGGGTTTTTTTACGCCCGGAATAAACGTTTAAAATTACGTTAAACGGCATGAAATTACGTTTACTTGCAAATACTTGCGAGGCTTTGTAGGGCGGCCTTTGGGCGCTTTGAGGTCTGCAATAGGTTTGGGCTTGCATGAATGCGACAGGGTTCCCTTCTGGCGAGGGGCATCAGCTCATTCCGCGCATTCGGCCGAGAGTTGCGGCCGGCTAATTCAACCACCTTGGAATGTCGGACTTAAAAAATGAAACGAACCCATCTTTCTATGGCAATCGCCGTTGTCTTCGCTATGTCCGCCAGCATGGCGGTGGCTCAGGATGCTGCCGATCAAAATACGCAGAGCGGTCGCAAGCCGGCTGTCGGCACGGTTGCCGCTCAGCGTGGCAACGCCAATGCGTCGAGCACCTCCAACACCACCAACGACAATGCGACGCTGCGTAGCGTGCAGCAGCTCAGTGCGGTGCAGGTCAGTGCTGATTCGCTGTCGCTCGGCGGTGGCCTGATGTCGGTGCAGACGGCGCCCAAGGCGGTGTCGACGATTACCCGCGATGCCATCGTCAAGGCGGGCCCCGGCAGCAACTTCACTCAGCTGATCTCGACCATCCCGGGCGTGAACTCGTCGACCGACGACGTCACCGGCCTGTCGGACGGCAACTACTCGATCCGCGGCTTCCAGTCGAACGAAATCGGCGTGACGGTCAACGGCGCGCCCATCAACGACTCCGGCAGCTACGCCGTGTTCGCCAGCGAATACGGCGACTCGGAAAACGTCGGCGACATCACCGTGCTGCAGGGCACGCCGGACCTGGACATGCCCGATGCGGGCGCCGCCGGTGGCCACATCGCCTGGGCAACGATCGATCCGTCGCACAAGGCCGGCGTGGACATCACCGAGTCCTACGGCTCGCATGATTACCACCGCACGTTTGTTCGCCTGAACACCGGCGACCTCGGTCCGGTCCGTTCGTGGATCTCGTTCTCGGACAACAAGGTCGACAAGTGGCGCGGTGAGGGCGACCTGGAAATCCGCAAGGTCGACGGCAAGGCGCTGTGGACGATCGACGACAACAACTCGGTCAGCGCCTCGCTGCAGTACAACCGCGAAACCCGCGACCAGTACCGTTTCCTGACCAAGGCCCAGGAGCAGAGTAATTACTTCCTGGACTGGGACGACACCTACAAGCCCAAGTCGGCCGACACGAACTACTACGGTCTGCACCTCAACAATTTCACCAACTACATGTTCAGCCTGGACGGCGAGTTCAAGCTGGCTGACAACCTGCGTCTGTCGGTGGTCCCGTACTTCCAGTACGGCGATGGCGGTTCGGGCGGCGGCAGCAGCTTCTTTGCCGAAACCACCAACGTCAAGCAGAACCAGAACGAGAACGCGAACCAGGATTTGAACCAGGACGGCGCGATCGTCACCGGCCCGAACGGCAAGAAGGCTCTGGTTTACTCCTTCAGCAAGAGCACCACGTACCGTCCGGGCATCCTGTTCAAGTTCAATCAGGACTTGAGCATGAACAACAGCCTCGAGTACGGCCTGTGGTATGAGCGCACGCGTCAGGAGCAGGGCGAACCGTACAGCACGGCCAGTTACCTGACCGGCACGCCGGACAACGTCTGGGGCGATTCGAACTACGTCTACTACCCCAACGGCCAGATTCAGTCGTTGTACAACGAGTTCACCAAGACCGAAAACGAAAAGGTCTTCGTCACCGACACCTGGACCCCGACCGACCAGTGGACCTTCCAGCTGGGCGCGGCATACCTGCACGCCGAGCGTTCGGGTTTTGCGTATGAGTACCCGGGCAACCAGGGTGGCTTCAATCCGCCGGGCTTCGGCGGCAACTTCGACCGCGATTACCACAAGGTCACGCCGGCGCTGGGCATCAAGTACCAGATCGACGAGAACAACCAGCTGTTCTACGGCGTGGGCGAAACCTACCGCGCCCCGCAGAACACCTCGGTGTCGCTGAACCTGGTTACCGGTCGCCCGTCGAACAAGCCCGAGCAGTCGTGGAACAACGACCTGGGCTGGCGCTTCTATAACGACACGTTCTCGGCCAGCGCCGAGATCTACCGCGCCAACTTCAGCAACCGCGTGGTCAACGGCTTCGACCAGGATACCGGCGAGAGCTACTCGACCCAGATCGGCCGCGTGAAGCAGCAGGGTTTCGATGCCGAAGCCAGCATCAAGTTCCTCACGAACTTCAAGCTGTACGGTTCGTACACCTACACGCAGTCCAAGCTCGAGAGCAACTTCAACGCGGGTGACGACGGTGTCTATCCGACCATCGGCAAGGACATGATCAATGCGCCGCGCAACATCGGCCACCTGGTCCTGAGCTACGACAATGGTCCGTTCTGGGCCAGCCTCGGCGCGAGCTTCCACGGTTCGTTCTACGGCGACTTCATGAACACGGAGAAGAACGGTGGCTACACCACCTTCAACTTCAACACCGGTTACCACTTCGACGACTTCTCGACCTGGTTCCGCAGCCCGTACATCAAGCTCAACTTCGCCAACATCACCGACAAGCATGCGCTGACGTATGCGACCAACTCGGCGACGCTGGCCTCGGGCACGATCCGCGATGCCAATGGCGACAAGCTGTTCACCACGTTGCCGACGTACTCGTTGCTTGAGCCGCGCACGTTCATGATCACCGTGGGCGCTTCGTTCTTCTAAGCACCATCTGCGACAAGGGCGGGGCGTCAAAGCCTCGCCCAGCTCCGACACCAAAGCCGGTCCCGCGAGGGGCCGGTTTTTTTTTCTTTTGACAGCAAGAACTTGAGGTGTCGATGTGAGAATTGCGTCAAAAAGTTACGAAACTGTAATATGCTACGACTACAGTTGCCCGGACGTTCTTGCGCCGGCTGCGGTGTGTGGCTGCGGTAAGCGTCAAATAAAATTAGGGGAATCAGCCACTTAAGCTTTATGGCGAGGAGACACGGGATCTCCGGAGCTGGCCCCACGGTTTTTTGTTGCGAATCTTAAGGGGTTATCTCTCAATGAATCTTCGTCTCCGCACGAAAGTGCTGCCGTTAGCTATTACCGCGCTTCTGGCCTCGTCGCCGGTGCTTGCGCAGGACACTTCCTCTTCCGTGAGCGGCCGCGTCCTCGACGCGAGCGGCCAGCCGGTCGTCGGCGCCAATGTCCAGATCGTGCACGCCCCGTCGGGCACGACCAAGACCACCCAGACCGATGCCAGCGGCCGCTACTCCGCGCAAGGTCTGCGCGTGGGCGGTCCGTTCGACATCAAGGTCGACAAGGATGGTCAGCAGAGCGAACAGGATGGCGTCTACCTGCAGCTGGCTGCCGATACTGCCGTCAACATCACGCTGAGCGGCGCGCACGCGGAAGCGGCGAAGGAATTGCAGGGCATCACCGTCTCGGCCAATTCGCTGTCGCAGACCTTCACGCCGGACAACAAGGGTCTGGCGACCAACGTCTCGCGTCGTGAACTCGAAGCCACACCGACGCCGGGCCGCTCGATCCAGAACATCGTGCGCCTCGATCCGCGCATTACCATTACCGATCGCGCGCGTGGCGAAATTTCGCTCGCCGGCCAGAACAGCCGCTACAACAACATCACTGTCGACTCGGTCAGCGCGAACGATCCGTTCGGCCTGAACGCCAACGGCCTGCCGACGCTCGGCACGCCGATCTCGCAGGACGCCATCGAGGAATACAACATCTCGCCGGCGAACTACGACGTGGGCACCCGTCGCGGCGTGGGCGCGAACATCAACGCGGTCACCAAGAGCGGCACCAACGATTTCCACGGTTCTGTGTACTACGCGTTCCAGAACCAGAACATGATCGGCAAGAACGAGAACGACGTTAAGTACCAGGGCTTCGACCGCACCTGGACGGGCGGCGCAACGTTCGGTGGTCCGATCATCAAGGACAAGCTGTTCTTCTTCGGTTTGGTCGAAAAGAGCACCCAGATCGGCGCGGGTAGCCCGTTCGGTCCGGAAGATTCCAATGCCGGCACCAAGATCAAGGGCCTGACCACCGCGCAGGTGGATCAGATCCGTCAGATCGCCAGGCAGGTCGGCATTACCCAGGACCTGGGTTCGATCGGCGGCGGTAATTCCAACCTGACCGACAAGCGCTACCTCGGCAAGATCGACTGGAACATCGCCGACAACCATCGCGCCAGCTTTACCTATAGCCAGACCAAGGAAAACAAGCCGATCATCACCGGCAGCACGACCAAGCTGGTGCTGTCGAGCGGCTGGTACAAGACTTCGGTCAACAACAAGAGCTACGCGCTGCATTTCTACGACGATTGGAACGATGCGTTCTCGTCCGACACCACGGTCTCGTATGCGGACTTCAAGCAGAATCGCGACCCGTACAACGGCGTGGACATGCCTGACATCACCGTCTATCCGGTGAGCTTCAGCGGTCCGGCGGTGGAGTTCGGTACCGAGTTTTCCACGCAGGCCAACGTGCTCCAGGTGAAAACCCTGAATGCGGCTTGGGCCGGTACGCTGTTCCTCGGCGAACACAACCTGAAGTTCGGCGTCGACTTCGAGAAGGACAAGTACTACAACCTGTTCCTGCAAGGTGCCTTCGGTAGCTACACCTTCGAAGACCTCAACAACGGCGCCACCACCGGCTTGCAGAACTTTGCCTCCGGCAACTACTGGCGATACACCTATAACCGTCCCGCCAACGGCCTGTCGCTTGGCGATGTCGCCGCGCGTTACAGCCTGAACCAGTGGGGCGTGTTCCTGCAGGACACCTGGCAGGTCACCAACAACCTGTCGTTGCAGTACGGCGTGCGTGTCGATATCCCGCTGATGGACGACAAGCCGTTGTACAACGCCAAGTACGCCAGCACGTTCGGCGGCACGAATCAGACCACGATCAATGGCAACCGCGTCATTCAGCCGCGTCTGTCGTTCAACTACAACTTCGACACCGAGCACATGACTCAGCTGCGCGGCGGCGCGGGCCTGTTCGTGACGAACCAGCCGGGCGTGTGGCTGGGCAATATCTTCTCCAACTCCGGTGTGACGCAGACGCAGTTCACCTGCGGCCCGACACAGGCGGCGCCTTGCAACACGGCGGCGGCGATGCCGCCGTTCAGTCCGGATGCGCATAACCAGCCGGATGGCCGCACCAATGGCGGTCAGATGACCGTCAACACGATCTCGCCGGGCTGGCGTATCCCGACCGCGTGGAAGGTGAGCCTGGGTATCGACAAGGAACTGCCGTGGTGGGGTCTGGTCGCCACCGCCGACTGGCTGCATATCGATGCACGCGATGCCGTATGGTTCCAGAACTTCAATCTCGGTGCGCCCACGCGCCTGACGCCGGACGGTCGCGCTTCGTACTACGCGCTCACCGGTGATCCGAACGCGAAGAATCAGAAGGTTCGCGCCAACGCCAATCCGGCGTTCTCCGGTTCAAACATCAACCTGGACAACACCGGCAAGGGCAAGTCGGACAGCATCTCGCTGTCGTTGAAGAAGGCCTTCTCGAACGACTGGTCGGGCATGGTCGGCTTCACCTGGAGCCATGCGACGGAAGTGAATCCGGGTACGTCCTCGGTGGCGAACTCGAACTACTCCAACAACTACGTCTACAACTCCAACGAGAACGTCGCCAGCCCGTCCAACTACTCGATCCCGCGTCGCGTGATCGCCTCGTTGAACTGGCAGCATGCGTTCTTCGGCGACTACGTCACCTCGGCCAGCCTGTTCTACGACGGCCACTCGGCCGCGCCGTACAGCTGGGCCTTCGGTAACGATGCCAACGGCGACGGCTATAGCAACGATCTGGTCTATATCCCGCGTCCGGGTGAGGTCGAGTTCCGTCCGGGTACCTCCCAAGCGCTGGTTGATCAGTTCTATCAGTACATTCAGAAGAACGACTACCTGCGCGACCACCAGGGCCAGGTAGCCCAGCGTAATGGCGACCGCGCCGGCTGGATCAACCAGATCGACCTGAGCTTCAGCCAGGAGATCCCGGGCCTGTTCAAGGGCAACAAGGGCGTGATCAAGCTGGACGTCTACAACTTCACGAACCTGCTGAACAAGAAGTGGGGCATCGAGAAGCGCGTGACGTTCCCGGGTGGTCGCTTCCTGGCCGACTACTACGGCATCGATCCGGTCACCGGCAAGTACATCTACAACATCGATTGCACCGGCAAGCCGGCGACCTGCGCCAACTACAACCAGGGTGGCAAGTACTCGCCCAAGGAAGTCCCGACCTACATCAACAACAACGACGACCTGGCCCAGCGCTGGTCCGTCCTGTTGACGGTGAAGTACACCTTCTAAGCAAAAGCTTGCGAAGAAGCTTCGACAGGCCGGTACCCGCAAGGGTGCCGGCCTTTTTTTTGGCTTGACCGTGCCGCCCCTGGCGCGAGAAGCTAAGCGGTCCGCCAAGAAAAAGTTTACGGACGAGAAAGCCGCGAGGGCGCGGCCTAGGAGATGAAGTGATGAATGCAGTACAAGCCGGCAAGGCCGGTCGGGCCGGTACCGTCAGCGCGCGCATTTCGCCCGCCGGTGGCCTGGATATTCTTTCCCGCAACGAAGTGGCGCGCCTGCGCAATGCCAGCGGTTCGGGCATGCACATGCTGCTGCGCCGCTGCGCGCTGGCGGTGTTGACCTCGGGCAGCATGAGCGACGACCCGCGTGGCATTCTCGAGCAGTTCCCGGATTTCGACATCCAGGTGCTGCAGCAGGACCGTGGTATCAAGATCGAGCTGTCGAATGCGCCGGCACAGGCGTTTGTCGACGGGCAGATCATTCGGGGTATCAACGAGCTGCTGGTGGCCGTGGTACGCGATATTGTCTACGTGTCGACACAGCTGGAGCAGGGCGGTTTCGATCTCGACGATACCGTGGGCCTGACCCATGCCGTGTTCGAGATTCTGCGCAATGCGCGCATTCTCAAGCCGCAGATCGATCCGAACCTGGTGGTGTGCTGGGGCGGTCATTCGATCTCGCGCGACGAATACGAATACACCAAGCAGGTGGGCTATCAGCTCGGCCTGCGCGGCGCCGACATCTGCACGGGTTGCGGCCCGGGCGCGATGAAGGGGCCGATGAAGGGCGCGACGATCGCGCACGCCAAGCAGCGCCGCAAGCACAATCGCTATATCGGCATCACCGAACCGGGCATCATTGCTGCCGAGTCGCCGAACCCGATCGTCAACAACCTGGTGATCATGCCGGACATCGAGAAGCGCCTCGAAGCCTTCGTGCGCATCTCCCACGGCATCATCGTGTTCCCAGGCGGCGTGGGCACGGCGGAAGAAATCCTCTATCTGCTCGGCATCCTGTTGCACCCGGACAACGCCGGCATTCCGTTCCCGCTGATCTTTACCGGCCCGAAGCAGTCCGCCGCGTATTTCGAGCAGATCGACCGCTTCCTGCGCCTGACCCTTGGCGACGAAGTGGCGCAGCACTACCAGATCATCGTCGACGACCCGGCCGCGGTGGCGCGGGCGATGGTGCGTGGTATCGAGAAGGTGCGTAACTACCGCCTCGACAACAAGGACGCGTTCTTCTTCAACTGGTCCTTGAGTATTCCGTTCGCCTTCCAGGTGCCGTTCAGGCCGACCCACGAAGCCATGCGTTCGCTGGCGATCCGCCGCGACCGCCCGCGTCACGAGCTGGCCGCGGACCTGCGGCGTGCCTTTTCCGGCATCGTGGCCGGCAATGTGAAGGAAGAGGGCATCCGCGCCATCGAGCAGGAAGGCCCGTTCCAGATCGACGGCGAGGCCGACATCATGCGCGCGCTGGACGAGCTGCTGAAGGCTTTCGTGGTTCAGCACCGCATGAAGCTTCCTGGTGGCACGGCCTACGTGCCTTGCTACAAGGTGCTGGCCAGCTGAAAAAGTTAGGGTCGGTCGGCTTGACAGCCCCGACCCCTTTTCGCAGAATACGCAGCTCCCCGCCCGAATAGCTCAGCTGGTTAGAGCACTTGACTGTTAATCAGGGGGTCGTTGGTTCGAGTCCAACTTCGGGCGCCATATTCAGCAAAAGGCCGCGAGCGATCGCGGCCTTTTGCTTTGTCTGTCTGCGTTCAATGCACAGGGTGACAGCTAGAGTCTGCGCATCGTGTGATTCAACAAAGGGGCAGGGCATGACACAGGCAGGGGCGATCGGGCGTCGAATCCGGATGAGTGCAGGGCTGGTCGCGGGACTGATGCTTGTTCAGCCGAGCGGGGCAGCAGATGCCGTATCGGAAACGCTGCTGAAAACGACGAAATCCTGGGATGGAACGCTCTACAAGGCCTATCCCTCGGGGCAGCCGGAGGTCACCGTGCTGCGGATCTATATTCCGCCGCATAGCACCTTGGCCTGGCACTACCACCCGGTGATCAACGCGGCCTATGTGCTGAGCGGCGAGTTGACGGTTCAGCGCCGTGACAACGGTCAGCAGCAGGCGATTCGCGCGGGCCAGGTCCTGCCCGAAATGGTCGACAACGCGCACCGCGGCTTTACCGGCGACCAATCGGCCACCTTGATCGTTTTTTATGCGGGTGCCTCGGGCACAAGTATCACGGTGCCGGTCACGGTGACATCGACGCATTGATGGGCCACGTGGTTTGATGCCGGGCTCATTCGTCATGGCGGCAGGTCTCCGTCGCTTCGGCCGTAGCCCGGGCCCCGCGAATGCGGCCGGAGTTCGAGACAAAGATCTGTAACGCCGGTTCGGCTCGCTTCCGATCGCAAATCAGGACACCGATATTGCTGCCGCTTGCATGGCCTCGGGCCCTGAAAACCACGGACCGGCGCCCTTGTGAGCCGGTCATGCGCAGATCGGGATGGCCTGCGCGTACATGCCACGGATCTCCCTGAATGCGGCCGGGGTTGGCGTGCCGCTCGGCGTAGCCGGCAATCCAGCCACGTTCCCATCGGGAGGTGTGTTCGCAGTGCTGTCCGTCCAGGCTGGGACATACGATCGTTCGCCGGCCGCTGCGATTGGCTTGCTCCCGTGCATAGTGCAGGCTTGCCATCAGGTCGGTTTGTGCGGCAGTCAGCCGCTCGCGCGCCAGCAGCTGGGCAAAGGAAGGTATAGCGGCGCAGGTCAGGACAGCCAGCAAGGCCAGCGCCAGAACCATTTCGACGAAGGTCACGCCATGGCTACGACTTCGATGGGATAAGCGTTGCTTCGCCATGGGCGGACATACTAGGTGCCCGGAACGATGGTGGCTGCCGTCTGCTGCGTGAGCGAGTCCTCATCCTCTGCTGACAAGGGTTGTCAGCAGGGGGAATTTAAAATGCATGTATCTGACCGCATATGGGCTGCCATGACTGACCGTTTCCAGCTCGTTTCTCCGTATAAGCCCGCCGGCGACCAGCCGCAGGCGATCAAACGCCTGGTCGAAGGCTTCCAGGCCGGCCTGGCGGCGCAGACGCTGCTGGGCGTGACCGGCTCAGGCAAGACCTTCACCATTGCCAACATGATCGAGCAGGTGCAGCGGCCGACCATTGTGCTGGCGCCAAACAAGACGCTGGCCGCGCAGCTGTATGGCGAGTTCAAGGAGTTCTTTCCGCACAATGCGGTGGAGTACTTCGTCAGCTACTACGACTACTACCAGCCCGAAGCCTACGTGGTCGCGTCCGACACGTTTATCGAGAAGGACGCCTCGATCAACGAGCACATCGAGCAGATGCGATTGGCGGCGACCAAGGCGCTGTTGTCGCGCAAGGACTCATTGATCGTCGCGACCGTATCGGCTATTTATGGTCTCGGTGATCCGGAAGATTATCTGTCGCTGCGCCTGATCCTGGCCAAGGGCGAGCGCATCGACCAGCGGGCGTTGATCCGTCAGCTGACTGAATTGCAGTACAGCCGCAATGAGATGGAATTGCGTCGCGGTACCTATCGCGTGCGCGGCGAGGTGATCGACGTGTTTCCGGCCGAATCGGAAACCGAAGCGCTGCGCATCGAATTGTTCGATGGTGAAGTGGAAAACATGGCGCTGTTCGATCCACTGACTGGTGAGACGATTCGCAAGGTGCCGCGTTACACGGTGTATCCGCGTACGCACTACGCGAGCACGCGCGAAAGCGTGCTCAACGCGATCGAGACGATCAAGGTCGAGCTGAAGGATCGGTTGGAGCAGCTCTACAAGGACAACAAGCTGGTCGAGGCGCAGCGCCTGGATCAGCGCACGCGTTTCGACGTGGAGATGATGGCCGAGGTCGGTTACTGCCAGGGCATCGAGAATTACTCTCGACATCTGACGCGCCGCGCGCCGGGCGAGCCGCCGCCGACCCTGTTCGATTATCTGCCGGCCGATGCCTTGCTGGTGGTGGACGAGTCGCATGTCACCATTCCGCAGCTGGGTGCGATGTACAAGGGCGACCGCTCGCGCAAGGAGACGCTGGTGGAGTTCGGTTTTCGCCTGCCGTCGGCGATGGATAACCGGCCTTTGCGTTTCGAGGAATGGGAGCGTCGCGCACCGCGTTCGATCTACGTCTCCGCGACGCCGCGCGATTACGAGTTGCAGCATTCCGGCGATGCCGTGGTCGAACTGGTGGTGCGCCCGACGGGCCTGATCGATCCGGAAGTCGAAGTACGGCCGGTGCGCACGCAGGTCGACGATTTGCTCAGCGAAGTGCACAAGCGCGTGGCGATGGGCGATCGTGTGCTGGTCACTACGCTGACCAAGCGCATGGCCGAGAATCTCACCGAGTACCTCGGCGAGCACAACATCAAGGTGCGTTATCTGCACTCGGATATCGAGACGGTCGAGCGCGTGGAAATTATCCGCGACCTGCGCCTGGGCGAGTTCGACGTGCTGGTCGGCATCAACCTGCTGCGCGAAGGCCTGGACATGCCCGAGGTGTCGCTGGTGGCGATTCTGGACGCGGACAAGGAAGGCTTTCTGCGTTCGACCGGTTCGCTGATTCAGACCATCGGCCGTGCGGCGCGCAATGTACGTGGCAAGGCGATTCTCTATGCCGACAACATCACCCGTTCGATGCAGGCGGCGATGGACGAAACCGCGCGCCGCCGCGAAAAGCAGGTGACGTATAACGAAGAACATGGCATCACGCCGCAGTCGGTGGTGCGGCGTATCGCCGACATCATGGAAGGTGCGCGCAGCGAAGGCGCGAACAGTCGCGGGCGTGGCAAGTCGGGCCGCGGGCGGATGGCGGTGGCGGAAGAGGGCGCCGAGTACGCTGCGCTCAGTTCCAGCGAGGCATCCAACATGATCAAGAAGCTCGAGGCGCAGATGTACAAGCACGCCGAGAATCTGGAGTTCGAGGATGCAGCGCGTCTGCGAGACAAGATCGGCAAGTTGCGGGAGCACGCGTTGCGAGGGAGCTGACCCGCTTTTCTGTGGGAGCGACGTCAGAGAACCCCGAATACCCTCAGTTCTCATCGTCGTCCCGGCGAAGGCCGGGACCCATTCCTCAGCCTTCGCTCGTCAGGCAATGCGTGGCGAGCGTCTGCGCCGAGGAATGGGTCCCGGCCTTCGCCGGGATGACGAGTAGGAAGGGTTTCTTCAATCGCGACAACTGTGCCTCAGTGGCAACTTCTTGTCGCGATTGAAGTCGCTCTCGAGGTGAAGGCGGCGGCGTTGCTGGAGCCAAAAAAAGCTTGAATGCCCCCAGACCCCTTTGCTATATTGCGCGGCTCACGGGCGGTTAGCTCAGCGGTAGAGCACTACCTTGACATGGTAGGGGTCACAAGTTCGATCCTTGTACCGCCCACCAATACCGACGAAACGGCGCGGCCCCAGGGTTCGCGCCGTTTTTGTTTCCACCGAGGGAGCGTCTGATGGCTTATTTCATCGTCAAGAGCTTGCACGTGCTGTTCGTGATGTCCTGGGTCGCTGCGGTGTTCTATCTACCGCGCATCCTGGTCAATCTGGCCGAGGCCGGTCAGGAACCCTCGGTAAGGGCGCGCCTGGAGTTGATGGGGCGCCGGCTCTACAAGTTCGGCCACATGATGTTCGGGTTGGCTTTCATCTTCGGCCTGACGCTGTGGCTGTACTTCCACATCGCCGGCGGTTGGCTGCACGCCAAGCTGGGCCTGGTCGTTGTGCTGTTCATCTACTACATCTGGACCGGACGCATGCTCAAGCGCAGTGCGGCTGGCGGCCCGCTGCCGACGGCGCGTTCGCTGCGCTGGTTCAACGAGCTGCCGATCCTGCTGGTGCTGGTCATTATTTACCTGGTGCTGGCCAAGCCATTTTGACTGTCGCCGGATTGACAGAAAAACCGCGCTAAACTAGTTTTTCATCACTTTCACCATCAGGACCCAAGGGTGGCCCGCGCCAACGCGCCGGCCGAGTGTGCGACATGGCAACTACCAACTTCCAATAAGAGCTTGCCCGCCACGCCTTGTGTACGACAAAGGGCGCCGTGGCGCCTTTTTTTGTGGCTGTGTTTTGTGCATTCCGCATGCGGCGCAGCCTTTCCAGAAACTGTAAGACTCGCCCTTTACAAAGGGCCATCGCGCTACATATCAGGTCATACCGATGATTGAGATCACGCTACCCGACGGCAGCAAACGCCCCTTCGATCACCCCGTCTCCGTGCAGGACGTCGCCGCCTCGATTGGCGCGGGCCTGGCCAAGGCGACCCTGGCCGGCAAGGTCGACGGCAAGCTGGTGGACGCCAGTTTCCCGATCGATCACGACGCCAGCCTGGAAATCGTTACCGAGAAGAGCCCCGAGGCGCTGGATATCCTGCGCCACTCCACCGCGCATCTGCTGGCGCAGGCCGTGCAGCGCCTGTACCCGGGCGCGCAGGTGACCATCGGTCCGGTGATCGACAATGGCTTCTACTACGACTTTGCCTACGAGCGCCCGTTCACGCCTGACGATCTGGTCAAGATCGAGGCGGAGATGGAAAAGATCGTCAAGGAACAAATCCCCGTGACGCGCAGCGTGAAATCGCGCGACGAGGCGGTGGCGTTCTTCCGCGGGCTGGGCGAAAACTACAAGGCCGAGATCATCGAGAGCATTCCCTCGAACGAGGAGCTTTCGCTGTACACGCAGGGCGAGTTCACCGATCTGTGCCGAGGCCCGCATGTACCCAATACGGGCAAGTTGCGCGCCTTCAAGTTGATGAAGGTAGCCGGCGCCTATTGGCGCGGCGATTCCAACAACGCAATGCTGACGCGCATCTACGGTACGTCGTGGCTGAGTGACAAGGATCTGAAGGCGTATCTGCATCAGCTCGAAGAGGCCGAGAAGCGCGATCACCGCAAGATCGGCAAGGCGCTCGATCTCTTCCATCAGCAGGAAGAATCGCCGGGCATGGTGTTCTGGCATCCGAACGGCTGGGCGATCTGGCAGGCGGTGGAGCAGTACGTGCGTGGCGTGTACCGCGCCAGCGGTTACCAGGAAGTGCGCGGCCCGCAGATCATGGACGTGAGCCTGTGGAAGAAGTCCGGTCACTGGGACAACTACAAGGAAAACATGTTCTTTACCGAGTCGGAAAAGCGCACCTATGCGCTCAAGCCGATGAACTGCCCCGGTCACGTGCAGATCTACAACACGAACCTGCACAGCTACCGCGACCTGCCGATCCGCTACGGCGAATTCGGCGGCTGCCATCGCAATGAGCCCTCGGGTGCGCTGCACGGCATCATGCGCGTGCGCGCCTTCACGCAGGACGACGGTCACATCTTCTGCACGGAAGAACAGATCGAATCGGAGGTCACGGCCTTCCACGCCCAGGCGATGAAGGTCTATGCCGACTTCGGCTTCGAGGACATTGCACTGAAGATCGCCCTGCGCCCCGACAAGCGCATCGGCAGCGACGAGGTCTGGGATCGCGCCGAGGACGCCCTGCGCGCCGCGCTGGGCGCCGCTGGCGTGAGCTGGGAGGAACTGCCGGGCGAGGGTGCCTTCTACGGCCCCAAGATCGAGTACCACATGAAGGACTCGATCGGCCGTGCCTGGCAGGTTGGCACCATGCAGGTCGATTTCATGATGCCCGAGCGCCTGGGCGCCGAGTACGTGGACGAGCACAGCCAGCGCAAGCACCCGGTCATGCTGCACCGGGCTATCGTGGGCTCGATGGAGCGTTTTATCGGCATTCTGATCGAGCACCATGCCGGAAACCTGCCTGCATGGCTGGCTCCGGTGCAGGCCCAGGTGTTCTCAATTACCGACGCCCAGGCCGATTATGTCCGGGAAGTGGCGCAAACCCTTGTCGGTAAAGGTTTCCGGGTTCACGCCGATTTGCGCAATGAGAAGGTCGGCTATAAAATCCGGGAGCATACGTTGCAGAAAGTCCCCTACTTGCTTGTGGTCGGTGATCGCGAGAAGGAAGCAGGGGCGGTTTCTGTGCGTACCCGTTCGGGCGAGGATCTCGGCAGCATGCCGCTAGCCGCCTTTATCGAACGCCTGGAGACCGAAGGACGGCGCTAAGCGTCGTCCGGGTCACGAAATTTCATTCCTCTGGAGGATAGTGGTATCGCTACCACCGACAATAAGGGCAACCGCCGTAACCATGAGATTCGCGTGCCGCGCGTGCGCGTCATCGGTCCGGAAATGGAGCAGCTTGGCATTCTCACCCGTGACGAGGCGCTTCGTGCGGCCGAGGAAGCGGGCATGGATCTCGTGGAGATCCAGCCGAACGGCGATCCGCCGGTCTGCCGCATCATGGACTACGGCAAGTTTAAGTTCGAAGCCCAGAAGAAGGCCCAGGCTGCCAAGAAGAAGCAGAAGCAGGTCGAGATCAAGGAAGTTAAGTTCCGCCCGGTAACGGACGTGGGCGACTACCAGATCAAGCTGCGCAACATGCTGCGCTTCCTGGAAGAGGGCGATAAGGTCAAGGTCACCATCCGCTTCCGCGGCCGCGAAATGTCCCACCAGGACCTCGGTCAGAACCTGGCCAAGAAGATCCAGGAAGACGTCGGCGAGAACGGACAGATCGAGTCCTTCCCGCGGTTGGAAGGGCGTCAGATGGTGATGATGATCGGGCCCAAGAAGAAGTAACGGGTTCGGTAAGTGGTTGATGTGCGGCGCCTTTTGGGGCGCCGTTCGTCGTTTTGGTAAAGCCGGCCGCATGCGGCCTGAAAAGGGTAAAGGGGAGAAAGCCTCCAGGCTTTTCCTCTTTACTCTTAACTCTTTCCCCTTTACTGCTGTTCCCGTATAATCGCCGGTTCGGCCCACATGGAAGGGCCGTGAACCGATTGTGGCAGGACGGAAAGAGTGGCTCGCAAGGCCACCGCCAGATCAGTCAGAAACTTTGAATACGGAGCATTCCCATGCCCAAGATCAAGACCAACCGGGCGGCGGCGAAGCGTTTTCGCAAGACCGCATCCGGCAAGTTCAAGGCCGGTCACGCCTTCAAGTCACACATCCTGACGAAGAAGTCGACCAAGCGTAAGCGCAATCTGCGCGCTACCAACCACGTCAAAGCTTGCGACACCAAGGGTGTAGCACGCATGTTGCCGTACTTGTAAGGCGAGGAGGAAACCATGGCTCGTGTAAAGCGTGGCGTTACCGCCCGTCGTCGTCATAAGAAAATCATCGGTCGTGCCAAGGGCTACTACAACGCCCGCCGCAAGGTCTTCCGCGTTGCCAACCAGGCCGTCATCAAGGCTGGTCAGTACGCCTACATCGGCCGCAAGCAGCGCAAGCGTCAGTTCCGCGCGCTGTGGATCGTCCGTATCAACGCTGCTGCGCGTCAGTTCGGTCTGTCGTACAGCCGCCTGATCAACGGTCTGGCCAAGGCTGGTATCACCGTCGACCGCAAGGTGCTGGCCGATATCGCCGTGCACGACATCAAGGCGTTTGGCGCCATCGCAGAAAAGGCGAAGGCCAGTCTGGCCGCTTGATCGTCGTAAGCGTGTAAGCGCCTGACGATATGATGTGAATCAAGCGGGGAGGAGGCCAAACGCCTCCTCCCCGTTTTCGTTTCTGACACCTGTGGGATCGCATCGATGGACGATCTGGATAGCCGCGCCGCGCAGGCGCTGGCGGAAATCGACAAGGCCGAATCGCTCGACGCGCTCGACGCGCTGCGTGTGGGGCTGCTGGGCAAGAGCGGTATCGTCACCGCGGCCCTGAAGGCGCTGGGCGCGTTGCCGCCGGAAGAGAAAAAGAGCCGCGGCGCCGAGGTCAATCGCGTCAAGGAAAAGCTCGCCGATGCCCTGGCCGCGCGCAAGGCTACGCTGGAACAGGCCGAGCTCGACCGTCGCCTGGCTTCCGAGCGCCTGGATATTTCGCTGCCGGGTCGCGATGGCGAACGTGGCGGCATTCATCCGATCACGCGTGCGCTGGAGCGCATTGCCGCGATCTTTGCGCGCCTGGGTTACCAGCGTGCCGACGGTCCGGAGATCGAAGACGACTGGCACAATTTCGAGGCGCTGAACTTCCCGCCGCATCATCCGGCGCGCGCCATGCACGACACCTTCTATTTCGGTGACGGCCGACTGTTGCGCACGCATACCTCGCCGGTGCAGATCCGCTCGATGCAGGGACGGCAGCCGCCGATCCGTATCATCGCGCCGGGCAAGGTCTATCGCAGCGATTCGGATCAGACCCATTCGCCGATGTTCCACCAGATCGAAGGCCTGCTGGTCGACGAGACCTCCAGCTTTGCCGATCTGAAAGGCACGCTGGCCGAATTCATCCGCGCGTTTTTCGAGCGCGATTTCGAGATGCGTTTCCGTCCGAGCTACTTCCCGTTCACCGAACCGTCGGCCGAGGTGGATATCCGCTGGGATGCCGAAGACGGCTCGACGCGCTGGCTCGAAGTGCTTGGCTGCGGCATGGTGCATCCGAACGTGCTGAAGAATTGCGGTATCGATCCGGAGCGTTACACCGGGTTTGCCTTCGGCCTGGGTGTCGAGCGCTTCGCCATGCTGCGTTATGGCGTGTCCGATCTGCGCGCGTTCTTCGAGAACGACCTGCGCTTCCTCAAGCAGTTCGCTTAACGCCCGCCGCTAGGAATCGATAGACATGAAATTCTCCGAAAACTGGCTGCGCGAGCTGGTCGAGATCAAGGCGGACCGCGCCGCATTGGCGCACGCCCTGACCATGGCTGGCCTGGAAGTCGAAGAGCTGACCGTGCTGGGCGAGCAATTGTCCGGTGTGGTCGTGGGCGAGATCGTCGCGGCGGAAAAACATCCCGAAGCCGACCGGTTGCAGGTGTGCAAGGTCGATGCGGGGCAGGGCGAGTTGCTGCAGATCGTTTGCGGTGCGCCAAACGCCCGCGTTGGCATCAAGGTGCCACTGGCGACCGTTGGCGCAAACCTGCCCGGCGGGATCGCGATCAAGGCGGCGAAGCTGCGTGGCGTGGAATCGTTCGGCATGCTGTGCTCGGCCAAGGAACTGGGCATCGATGCCGATGCGTCGGGCTTGTTGGAACTGCCGCTCGATGCGCCTGTAGGCAAGCCGTTGGCCGACTACCTTGGCCTGCCGGACGCTGCGTTCGAATTGAAGCTGACGCCGAACCGCCCCGATTGCCTGGGTCTGGTTGGCCTCGCGCACGATGTTGCCGCGCTGTTCGGCAGTGCAGTGAAGGTGCCCGAGCAAAAGGCCGCGCCGGTAACCGGTACCGCCACGCGCGGCATTCGACTGGAAGCCGGTGCCGATGCGCCGCGCTATCTCGGTCGTGTCATCGAGGGCATCGACATGGCCGCGCGTTCGCCGCTGTGGCTGGTCGAGCGCCTGCGCCGTTCCGGTCTGCGTTCGATCAGCCCGGTGGTCGACATCACCAACTATGTGATGCTCGAACTTGGCCAGCCCTTGCACGCGTTCGATAACGACAAGCTCGACGGCGATATCGTGGTGCGCCATGCGCGTGCCGGCGAAGCTGTCAAGCTGCTCGACGGCAGCGAGGCGAAGGTCGATCCTAGCTTCGTGCTGATTGCCGACGGAAAGAAAGCGTTGGCGGTGGCCGGCGTGATGGGTGGCTACGATTCGCGCGTCACCGACGATACGCACAACATCTTTTTCGAGGCCGCGCATTTCGCGCCAGCCGCGATCATGGGGCGTGCCCGCAAGCTCGGCATGCATACCGATGCTTCGCACCGCTTCGAGCGTGGTGTCGACCCCGAGCTGCCGCGCCGTGCGCTGGAACGCGCCACCGAACTGCTGCTCGCCATCGCCGGCGGCAAGGCCGGTCCGGTGTCGGTGGCCGAGAACCTGGCCGATCTGCCCAAACCCGCCACGGTTGCTTTGCGTCGTGCGCGTTTGCGCCGCGTGCTGGGTGTCGAGGTGGCCGATGCGGAAGTGCTGCGTATCTTCACCGCGCTCGGCATGCGCATCGAGCCGGCCGGCGAAGGCTGGCAGGTCACCGCGCCGAGCAGTCGTTTCGATATCGAGCGCGAGGAGGATCTGATCGAAGAGGTCGCGCGCATCTTCGGCTACGACAACATCCCCACGCATACCCCGGCTGGCGCGCTGACCCTGGCGATCGACCCGGAAGCGCGTATCGGCGAACTGGCCCTGCGTGAGCAGTTGGCAGCGCGTGGCTACTTCGAGGCGGTGACCCTGGCCTTCGTCGGCGCCGACCTGCTTGGTCGCTGGGGTTTCGACAAGAACCTGGTGCCGCTGGCCAATCCCTTGTCGGCTGACCTGGCGGTCATGCGGCCCTCGCTGCTGCCGGCGCTGATCGAGGCGCTGTCGCACAACCGTGCGCGTCAGCAGGACCGGGTACGCCTGTTCGAGCTGGGCCGTACCTTCGCGGCCGGCGACCCGCCGTTGGAGACACCCTCCCTGGCCATGGTCGCCTGCGGTTCGGCGCGTGCCGAGCAGTGGGGCGAGCCGGCCCGTGTGCTGGACTTCTACGATCTCAAGGGCGAGCTCGATGCCATCGTCGCCTGGGGCGGCGAGCCGCAGCGCTGGTCGGTGCACGCCGATGGCCTGCCGGGCTGGCTGCATCCGGGCCGGGCCGCACGCGTGAGCTTTGACGGTACGACCGTCGGTTATCTTGGGGCCGTGCATCCCCAGTTGGCCAAGGCGCTGGATCTGGCTCCGGACGTCCATGTGCTGGAGCTGGCGCTGGAGCCGCTGCTGACCCGTCGCCTGCCTGCGGCCACACCGGTGCCGCGTTTCCCTTCGGTGCGTCGCGATATTGCGGTGGATCTGCCGGAGGAGGTCAGCTGGGCGCAGGTCGAGCACGCTGTACGTACCAGCCTGGGCGAGCGTCTGAAATCCCTGACCCTGTTCGACCGCTATAGCGGCAAGGGGGTCGAGGCAGGCCGAAAGAGTCTCGCTATGGGCTTGATTTTGCAGGACGCTTCACGCACCCTTACCGACATTGATGCCGACCAATGCGTAGGGGACGCGGTGTCTGCATTGGAGAAAGCATGCAAGGCAAAGTTGCGAGGATGACATGGCGCTGACCAAGGCGGAGATGGCCGAGCGCCTTTTCCTCGAAGTGGGCCTCAACAAACGTGAGGCGAAAGAATTCGTGGATGCCTATTTCGAGGTTATCCGCGAGGCGTTGGAAGGCGGCGAGCAGGTGAAGCTGTCCGGGTTCGGCAATTTCGACCTCCGGCAGAAGAACCAGCGGCCGGGTCGCAACCCGAAGACCGGCGAAGAGATTCCGATCTCCGCCCGTCGGGTGGTAACGTTCCGTCCGGGGCAGAAACTCAAGGTGCGAGTCGAGGGCTATGCTGGACCAAGGGAATAACACCGAACTGCCCGCCATCCCGGCCAAGCGCTACTTCACCATCGGTGAGGTGAGTGACTTGTGCGGAGTGAAACCCCATGTGCTGCGCTACTGGGAGCAGGAGTTTCCTGCGCTCAACCCGGTCAAGCGCCGTGGCAATCGCCGCTACTACCAGCGTCATGACGTGCTGATGATCCGTCAGATTCGTTCGCTGCTGTACGACGAAGGCTTCACCATCACCGGCGCCCGTGCCCGGCTGGAAGGCCCGCAGGCGCGGATGGAAGCGAGCATGTCGCACCAGATCGTGCGCCAGGTGCGCATGGAGCTGGAAGAAGTCCTCACGCTGCTGCGCCGCTGATCGCTATTTGTAGGAGCGACTTCAGTCGCGACCTGCCGTGATGTAACCGTAGGTGGCGACTGAAGTCGCTCCTACAAGGGCAGGTCAGGTTGCGTTGGCCAGGGTTTCCCAGCCATCACCCAACTGCTAGACTTGTTCACTTGCCGTAAGTCGGGGCGTAGCGCAGCCTGGTAGCGCATTTGCCTGGGGGGCAAAGGGTCGTCGGTTCGAATCCGGCCGCCCCGACCAATTCGGCAACACATAAGAAAAAACGGCGCCATTGGCGCCGTTTTTTTGCTCCGAATCTGGCTCAGTAGAGCACTCGACTGCGCAGCGTCCCCGAAATCGTCGCCAGGCGATCTTTCAGCTCGCCAGCCTGCGCCTCGTCCGCCGAGACATCGATCACCACGTAACCCACCTGCGAATCGGTCTGCAGGAACTGGGCATCGATATTGATGTTCCCGGCCGAGAACACTTCGTTGATGCGCGAAAGCACGCCGGGCACGTTGCGATGGATATGCAGCAGGCGGCGGCTGCGCGAATGTTCGGGCAGCGACACCTCGGGGAAGTTGACCGCCGAGAGCGTCGAGCCGTTATCGCTGTAGCGCACCAGCTTGGCGGCCACTTCGATGCCGATATTGTCCTGTGCTTCCAGCGTGCTGCCGCCGATGTGCGGAGTCAGGATCACGTTGTCCATGCCGATCAGCGGCGAGACGAAGGCATCGTCATTACCCTTGGGCTCGACCGGGAACACGTCGACCGCGGCACCCGCCAGATGTTGGCTGCGCAGGGCGTGGGCCAGTGCGTCGATGTCGACGACAGTGCCGCGCGAGGCGTTGATCAGCATCGCGCCCTTGCGCATCTTGGCCAGTTCGGTGGCGCCGATCATGAGTTTGGTCGACGGCGTTTCCGGCACGTGCAGGGTGACCACATCGGCGCGTTCGAGCAGATCGTCCAGCCCTGCTGCAGCGCGGGCGTTGCCCAGCGACAGCTTCGACTCGATATCGTGGAAGATCACTCGCATGCCCAGCCCTTCGGCAAGCACGCCGACCTGGGTGCCGATGTGGCCGTAGCCGACGATGCCGAGCACCTTGTCGCGGGTTTCGAAACTGCCGGCGGCGGACTTGGTCCAGCCGCCGCGGTGGCATAGCGCGTTCTTTTGCGGAATGCCGCGCAGGAGCATGATTGCTTCGGCGATGACCAACTCGGCGACGCTGCGCGTGTTCGAGTACGGCGCGTTGAACACCGGCACGCCCTGCACCTTGGCCGTTTCCAGGTCGACCTGGTTGGTGCCGATGCAGAAGCAGCCGACGGCGAGCAGTCGCTTGGCATGCGCCAGCACATCGCCGGACAGGTGGGTGCGGGAGCGGATGCCGACGATATGCGCGTCGGCGATACGGCGTTTCAGCTCGTCTTCCGGCAGTGATTTCTCGTGATACTCGATCTGGCTGTAGCCGGCTTGGCGAAAGCTTTCCACGGCGCTGCGGCTGACGCCTTCGAGCAGCAGCACCTTGATGTCTTGTTTGGGAAAGGATGTCTTCATGACCTGGAGATGACAGAAAAGGGCCGGCCCACTATGCCAGATGTCGCTGCATTTGCGGCGGCGCAACACTGGACCTCGGCGCCACTCGCTGGCAGGCTGCGAGGATGTCGACACAAGCCACCCCCCTCACCGATCCCCGCCTGGCCGAGCTGGCCGCCGAATGTCCCGCGCTGCGCCTGCTGACCGAACCAGGCGACCTGGAGCATTACGGCCGCGACTGGACGCGTCGCTGGACGCCCGCCCCGTTGGCCATTGCGCTGCCGGCCGCCGCCGAGGAGGTGCAGGCCATCGTGCGCTGGGCCAACCGGCAGCGGATTGCCATCGTGCCCTCGGGCGGGCGTACCGGGCTTTCCGGCGGCGCCGTGGCGGCGCAGGGCGAATTGGTAGTGAGCCTGGAGCGGATGAACCGTGTACTCGGCTTCGACCCGGTCGACCGCACGCTCACCGTGCAGCCGGGCATGACGCTGCAAGCGGTACATGATGCAGCCCGGGAGCACGGCCTGATCTATCCGGTGGATTTCGCAGCGCGCGGTTCATGCTCGATCGGCGGCAATATCGCCACTAACGCAGGCGGCATTCGTGTCATCCGTTACGGCAATACGCGCGAGTGGATTGCCGGGCTCAAGGCGGTCTCCGGCGCGGGCGAGTGGCTGGAACTCAATCGCGGTTTGATCAAGAACTCCAGTGGCTACGATTTCCGCCATCTGCTGATCGGCTCGGAAGGGACGCTCGGCATCGTGGTGGAAGCGACGCTCAAGCTGACCGATCCGCCGCCGCCATCGCAGACCATGTTGCTGGCGTTGCCGGACATGGATGCGCTGATGCAGGTGTTCGCCTTGTTTCGTGCGCGTCTTTCGTTGCAGGCGTTCGAGTTTTTTACCGATATCGCGCAGAAGCACGTGCTGGCACATGGCGCGCAGCGGGCAATCGACGGCGACTATCCCTATTACGTGGTGACCGAGTTCGACGCTGTCGACGCGACGGCGATGGATGTCGCACTGGCCGCCTTCGAACACGGCATGGAGCAGGGTTGGATCGTCGACGGCGTGATCGCGCAGAGCGAAGCGCAGGCCGCGGCATTGTGGCGCTTGCGCGAAGGCATCACCGAAAGCCTGGCGCCGCATCGTCCCTACAAGAACGACATCTCGGTACGCATCGGTGCCGTGCCTGCCTTCCTGCACGAGATGCAGACGCTACTGTCGCACGAGTACCCGGATATCGAAGTGGTGTGGTTCGGCCATATCGGCGATGGCAACCTGCACATCAATGTGCTCAAGCCGGCTGCGCTCGACGATGCCGCCTTCATCGCCCAATGCGAACACGTCACCAAGCTCCTCGCGGCCACCTTGCAACGCCATGGCGGCAGCATCTCGGCCGAACACGGTATCGGGCTGGTCAAGAAGCCTTACCTGGAGTCGACCCGTGGCGAAGCGGAGATCGCGTTGATGCGTCAGGTTCGCCACGTGTTCGACCCCAGGGGCATTCTCAATCCGGGCAAGCTGTTCGACTGAGTTTACTGCCGACCGATATCGCGCAACTTTTCACCGGCCATCAGTCGCGTTTCGATGTGCTCCAGCGTGACGCCCTTGGTCTCCGGGATGAGCAGGAAGGTCAGCAACAGGAACAGCACGTTGAACCCGCCGTAGAGCCAGAACGTCTGCGCGGTGCCGATCCCGTTGAGCAGGCTCAGGAAGGTGAGGCCGACGATCATATTGGTGATCCAGTTGGTGAAGGTGGATGCGGCGATACCGAAGTCGCGGCCCTTCAGTGGCTGAATCTCCGAGCATAAGGTCCAGATCAACGGGCCGGCCGACATGGCAAAGCCGACGATAAAGACCAGCAGCATGATGACGGTAAACAACTGCATGCCGTGCGAGCTCGGTGCGCCACCCATCATCATGGTGCCCACCACGCCAAGGCCGATCGCCATCACGGCAAAGCCGGTATAAAGCGTTGGCTTGCGGCCCCAATGATCGATCACCGCCATGGCGATCAGCGTGGCCAGCACATTGATCAGGCCAACGAGTGCGGTGAACCACATCTGCGCTTCGGTCGCGTAGCCCATGGCCTGGAAGATCCGCGGGGCGTAGTACATCACCACGTTCATGCCGGTAAATTGCTGCATCGCCTGCAGCAATACGCCAAGCCATACCGAACGACGGAAGTTGGCGTTCTGGCGAAACAGCGCGAAGCCCATCTGCGGCTGCTTCAATTGTTCTTCGATATCGGCCATTTCCTTGTCGACCTGATCGCGCTCGCCGCCACGCAGGCGCATCAGTACATTCGTGGCTTCCTTCTTTTCGCCGCGCATCAGCAACCAGCGTGGGCTGTCAGGCAGTACGAAAAGGCCCAGCAGGAACAAGATGCCGGGCACCGCGATCACGCCCAGCATCCAGCGCCAGGAGCCGCTGTAACTGAAGGCGGTGTCGGAGAGAAACGCCACGAGGATGCCGCTGGTGATCATCAGCTGATAGGTGGAAATCATGCGACCACGGATGGCTTCGGGTGCGATCTCGGCGATGTAGAGCGGCGCCGTATAACTGGCAATGCCAATGGCGACGCCAAGCACGATGCGCCCCATGATCAGGATGGATGGCGACGGCGCCAGAGCGCATCCCAGCGAGCCGATCACGAACAGGAAGCCGCCGAGGATCAGCGAACGCTTGCGGCCCAAGGATGACGATAGCCAGCCGCATCCCAGCGCGCCTGCGGCCGCGCCAAGCATCATGGAACTCACGACCCATTCCAGGGCGTGATCGCTGATATGAAAATCTTTCTGGATAAAGCTCTGGGCGCCGGAAATGACACCGATATCAAGTCCGAACATCAGGCCGGCCAGCGAGGCCAGCAGGCCAATGATGAAGACGCTGGAGGCGCCGTTGGCTGGTGCGGCCGCCATGGGAGACGCGCCGGAGACGGAGGACATGATCGGGCCTTCCTTTAGACATGCCGTGGCGGAGACGGCGATAAAAGCGAGCCTAGACAGCTATCCGTGCATGGCCTGTAAAAGGCATGTCCTTCCCTCGTTGCGGCCGCCGCCGTGTTAAGGTTTGCGGCTAGCCTTGCCACTTAAGCCGGAGTGCTTTCATGTCGCAGCAACGCCGTAGCCTGTACCCCGAAATCGAGCCCTTTGATCAGGGCATGCTCAAGGTCTCAGCGTTGCATACGCTCTACTACGAGCAGAGCGGCAACCCGAATGGCAAGCCGGTGGTGTTTCTGCACGGCGGTCCGGGTGGCGGCACCAACAGCAAGTGCCGGCGTTTCTTCGATCCGAAGGTTTATCGCATCGTCTTGTTCGACCAACGCGGTTGCGGGCGTTCGACGCCGCATGCGGAGCTGGAAGGCAATACGACCTGGGATCTGGTCGCCGATATCGAGCGCCTGCGCGAACACCTTGGCGTGTCGGCCTGGCAGGTGTTCGGCGGCTCCTGGGGATCGACGCTGGCACTGGCGTATGCGCAGACGCATCCGGAGAAAGTCACCGAGCTGGTCCTGCGCGGTATTTTCATGTTGCGTCGCTGGGAACTGGAATGGTTCTACCAGAAGGGTTGCGATGCGCTGTATCCGGATGCGTGGGAAACCTATCTCAGCGTGATTCCGGAAGCCGAGCGCGGCGACTTGATGAGTGCTTACCATCGCCGCCTCACCAGCACTGATGCGACCGTCCGCACCGAAGCCGCGCGCGCATGGTCGGTGTGGGAAGGCGCGACGAGCTTCCTGTACCAGGACACCACGCATATCGCTTCCAGCGGCGAAGACGAATTCGCGTTGGCGTTTGCACGGATCGAATGCCATTACTTCGTGCATGGCGGTTTCTTCGAACACGACGATCAGCTACTGCGCAACGTCGATCGTATCCGGCATATTCCGACGACGATCGTGCAGGGGCGCTATGACGTGGTGTGTCCGATGCGCAGCGCGTGGGATTTGCATCGTGCGTGGCCGGAGGCGGATCTTCGGATTGTGCAGGACGCGGGACATTCGGCGTTTGAGCCGGGCATTACGCATGAGTTGCTTGAGGCTACGGATCGGTTTCGCGGTTAAGTCGATTCCTTTGCAGCAGGCTCGCTCACCCCGGCATTAAAAAAGGCCACGCCCAAGAGCGTGGCCTTCTTTTTCATCGCAGTGCCAGCGGATCAGTAGCCCCAGCCATGCCCGTCGTCGTGACCGTGGTCATGCTCGTCACCATGGTCGTTGTGACCATCATGATCGCCGTGGCCGTCATGGCCGTCATGGCCGTCATGCCCACCGTGCTCATCATGGCCGCCCTGGCCAAACAGACCCGGCGCGAACAGATCGACCACAAAACCATCGTGATCGGACACGCCGATCGCCTTGGTCACATCGGTGGCGGTGGTAGCGTCATCCTCGGTCTGCACCGGTGCATCCAGGTCGGCGCGACCGTACTGCATCTTCAGGAAGCGCGCTTTGGCAACGCGATTGAGCAGCGCGTTGTCGAGCACCTGCACGGTCGGCACCTGGCGGCCCGTATTGCCCGAGCCCGCGGCGGTATAACCCTGGATCGGACCGAAGCTCTCGGTAAACAGATACGAGTAGCGGTCGTTGGCAGGCACCGAGTCCACGGCGTTCCATAGCGTCGGGCTGACGATGTTCTTGCCGAGCTTGAGCTGGTTCTCGCTGTCCTTGTACTTGCCCGAGACCAGGCCGACCACGTCTACGAAGCCATCGCTGAACTGGTAGGAGTTGAAATCACCCACCACCAACAAGGGCTGCCACGGCGCGGTGGTCTGCAGTTGCTGTACCTGGCGAGCCAGCGAGCTGGCTTGCAGGAAACGCTTCTGCCGGTCGCGCACTGCCGCGGCGGTATCGTCGTCGACATTCTGGCGGGCCTTGGCGTGCACCGAGATCACCTGGAAGCGCATGCCGCGCGCATCGGCGGTGAGCAGGAGCGGCGGGTGGTCGTGCACGAACTCGGTGGCGCCGTTGTCGTTCCAGGTTTCGTCGGCGGCAAGCTGTTGCACCGACAACGCATGCACGCGATCGCTGCGCACCAGGAAGCCGACGTTGATGCCGCTAGGGTCGTGACCCGGGAGCAGATACGCCTGGTACTTCACGTGGTAGTCGTCACCCAGTTGCTGGGCCAGGCCTTGCAGGATCGGCAAGGTCTCGACTTCTTCCACCGACAGCACGTCGGGCAATTTCAGCACGCTACCGATATAGGCGGACAGACGCTGCGTCTTTACCGTGACCTGATCCGGCGTGGGCTCGGTGCTGTCGCCGCTGCAGGTAAAGACAGTGTCGAACGTGCTGTCGCAGAAGCGCTCGGTATTGAACGCACCGATGCGCAGCGCATACGGCGGCGTCGGCGATACCGGGCCGGGCATCGGCGCGGTGTGCGTGATCTTGATCGAGGTCGGAATAAACGTGTACGCACCGAAGTCGTACGAGATGATGCCTTCGGCGCGGAACGTGCTGCCGCCGACAAACGGCGTGTTCTCCGGCACGGCACCGAAGTCGGCGGTGTTCATCTTGAACACTTCCGGGTTGCCGCTCCAGTTGGGCAGATCCACGCCATCGGGAATCGGCGTGCCAAAACGCACACCCGGCAGGCGCAGCGAGCGCTTGCCGTTGGCGGTGATGCTGACCTCCGCAAAAGGCTGATCGCTGAAACGCTTGTTGCCGGTATTGATCATGCCGTTCTCGATCACTACACGCATGCCGACAAAGCACTGGAAGTTGGTCGCGCCGCAGGACAGCTTGTTGGGATCGGAGGAGGGCGTATTGGCGCCGAACACGACCGGGGCCGGCAACCGTGCACGATGCGCGGTAACGGTCACGGTCGGGTTCTCCAGCTCGGTGAGGTTGAAGAAGTTGCCGACCGACGCATCCACGTTCACCACGTCACCGACAGCCACCGTCGGTGCGCTGGTGGTGAACACATAGACGCCGTTGGAGGTCAGCGGATCGGCATCGGCGCGGGCGTCCGGCGTCTGCATGGTGAAGCCGGCCGGGCCAACCGCGGTGACGATGTTGCCGGTGGTGATGACCGACTTGCCGGCGAGCGGCGACAACTGGTTGCGCCCCTGGATCTGCCAGATTTCGGCGGCGACCGGGATGTCGTAACGGATAGTGCCGGTGGCGGTATCGCGCGCCAGCGGGAGGTTGCCGCTGGGCTGGCTGAGCTTGACCTGGAACGCCTTGTTGTCGCTGCCGGTGGTGCGGCCGTGCACGACGACGTTGAAGCTGGCCTGGGTCTGGCCTTCGGCGAAGTTCAGCGTGGTGTCGAGGGCATCGTAGTCGCCATTGGCGACGGTCGCCGTGCCGTCCACGGTGGTCGCCTGTACGGTCACGCCGCCGGCCGGTGCCGGCTGGCTCAGCGTCACGGTGAACGGCATGTTGACGTTGGCCGCGCCATGCACGGTGGCGCTGGAGTCGGCGATCGACAGCGATTCGCCCAGAAGTGCGCAGGCGCTGGCGCTGTTGTGCGGCACGGTGGGCGAGACCACCACGAAATCTGCCTGGTTGTTGCCGGTGTTCTGCGGCAGGCCTGCGGCGTTGGTAGTGCGACCGTAGCCCTTGTCGGCATTGGTCGTGCCCAACGAAGTCAGCGGCGTACCGGCCTTGTAGGCCGAGCCGGTGGACAGGCCCACCTGGTCGACGATCTGGCCGGAGGCATCGAGCACGGCCAGGCCACCGTCGTCGGTGATGCCGGTGTTGTATTTGAAGTCACCCGTGACGCTGCCGGAATAACCGCCGCTGGCGCCATTGGTCAGCAGCAGGTAGCAGCCCGGCGCGATCGAGGTGCCGCTGGGCAGCGTCAGGCGCGTGCCCGTGGTACCCGCATTGTTGGAGCCATTTAGCTTGAACCCGGATACATCCTGGGCGGTGGCGCCGGCGTTGAACAACTCGACGAACTCGTCGTTACCGCCGGACGGGCCGCGCACCCGAAATTGACTGATACTCAGGTCGGCCGCCTGCGCGGAGGCCACCGACACGACTGCCATCAGCGCCGCCGCAAGGGCGCGCCGCACGTGCTTTGCTTCCATTGACTACTCCCTAGTAGGGTCCAGACAGGAGGACCCAGCAGGGCGAGGCTAGCGAGTTATTACGACAGGTTTGCGAAACATTTCGCGTCGTCGACAGCTTTGCGAAACATTTCTCGTTTTGGCGGGGGGCTTCGCGGCCAAACCCGAAAGCCATCCTGATTTTGTAGGAGCGACTTCAGGGAACCTCGAAAAACCTCAGTTTTCATCGTCGCCCCGGCGAACGCCGGGGCCCAGCGTCTTCAGCACGTGTGACGTGAGGCGCTGGGTCCCGGCGTTCGCCGGGACGACGAATAGGAAAGGTTTTTCGAGGCTCCCTTCAGGCGTTACCAATGGCTGGTCGCAACTGAAGTCGCTCCTACAAGCTAGGGAGGCGGCGGTTCTCAGCTTGCGGAAAGCTGCTTGGTACCGAAGATCTTGTCTCCGGCATCGCCCAGCCCCGGCAGGATATAGCCCTGTTCGTTGAGGCGCTGGTCGATCGACGCGGTGTAGATCTCGATATCCGGATGGGCCGCCACGATGCGTTCCAGTCCTTCGGGGGCCGCTACCAGGAAGAGTCCCTTGATGCGCTTGCAGCCAGCGGCCTTGAGCATGTCCACGGTGGCGACCAGGGTGCCCGCTGTGGCGAGCATGGGGTCGACGATCAGCGCGATGCGTTCGTCCATGCGGCCGCTGAGCTTTTCATAGTAGGTCACCGGCTTGAGCGTTTCCTCGTCGCGCTGCAGGCCGACCACGCTGACCTTGGCCGATGGGATCATGTCGAGCACGCCAGGCAGCATGCCCAGGCCAGCGCGAAGGATCGGCACCACGGTGATCTTCTTGCCCTTGATCTGCTGCACCTGCACGGGGCCGGCCCAGCCTTCGATCTCCTGGCTCAGCGTTTCCAGGTCCTTGGTGGCTTCGTAGGTCAGCAACGCGGCCACTTCGGAGGCCAGCTCGCGAAATTCCTTGGTGCTGATGCCCGCGCGGCGCATCAGGCCCAGTTTGTGCTGAATCAGGGGGTGGCGTACTTCGACGATTTTCATGGCTGACCCTGGCAAGAGTGGCCGGCATTGTCGCCCAGCTAGGGTCTTGAGCAAAAGAAAAGCGGGGCGCTGCCCAGGCTGCAGCCACCCCGCTGGAGTGCACGCTGGCCGCTTACGGCGTTGCGGGTGCACCCTTGAGGCAGTTGCTCATAAAGGCCTTGTGAGCATCGCCGGTCGGCGCCTTGGTCTTGGCTTCGGCGTTACAGCTCTTCATTTTTTCCTGCTGGGTCTGTTTGGCCGGAGCTGGCGCAGGGGCGGCCGTGCCCGAGAGGCAGGCTTTGACGGAGTTCTTGTAGTCGTCGCCTTTCTTGCCTTTGTTTTGCTTGCTGCAGTCGCTCATCTTCTGCTGCTGAGCAGTCAACGGCTTGGTGTCGGCGGCGTGAACAGTGGCGACTGCGAATACCAGTGCGGCGCTGGCAACGATCAGACTCAAACGCTTCGACATGACGGAAACCTTCCCTATGAGTACCGGCGGGCGCCGGCGGGACAGTCTATGCCTGTTATGTAGGGGTTTGGCTACAGGGGAGTGGGGTGGTTGTTCAGCGGCCGGAGAGCGTAAAGCCGGCGGCCGTCCCGCCTGAAAAGAGTAAAGGGTAAAGAGGAAAGCCTCATCCTGCAGGCTTTTCCCCCTTTACCCTTTTCAGCGCCGCAGGTGCGACTTCTCAGCTCGTGCAGCGAGCGGCTTTACTCAACCCTACGCCGCGTCGGCTTCCTTCATCTTCCGCGGCCCATGCAGCAAGGCATGCCGCACCGCACCCACGACCAGGTCCACCTCGGCGCCGGTCACGTTGAAATGCGGGGTGAAGCGCAGCGAATTGACGCCGCCGTGGATCACGCCGATGCCGCGTTCGCGCATGTATTCCTCGATCGAGTGCGCGCCATAGCATTTGAACTCCGGCGCCAGTTCGCAGGAGAACAGCAGGCCGGTGCCCTGGACCTTGGTGATCAACCCGCCAAGCTCGTTCTTGAGCGCGTTGAGCTTGTCGACGAATTCCTTGCCGCGTTCGCGGATATTGCTGCGTACTTCGTCGGTGAGCTGATTCAATGTCGCCAACGCCACATCGAGCGCACGCGGGTTGCCGGTCATGGTGTTGCCGTAGATGCCCTTGCGATACAGACCCGCCGCACGTTCGCCCACAGCCAGCACCGACAGCGGGTATTGACCGGCGTTCAGCGCCTTGGAGAAGGTTTCCATATCGGGCGCGGGCAACTGCTCGAAGCCTGGATAGTCGGTGATCGACAGCACGCCATGCGCACGCAGGCCAGCCTGGATCGAATCGACCAGCAGGAGCGTTCCGTGTGCCTCGGTCAGTGCGCGCGCCGCCTTGTAGAACTCGGGCGTCAGGGCGCGGCCGGGATCGCCTTCGCCCATTACCGGTTCGAGGAACATCGCCTCGATAAACCAGCCATGGCGATCGGCATCGGCGAAGGCGGCTTCGAGCTGGGCAATGTCGTAAGGCGCGACGGTGAGCAGGGTGTCTTCGTGGCGATAGCTCGCCAGATGCTGCATATACGTCTTGCGCGTGGAGTCCGAATACAGCGCGGGCCGCTCGGTGCGGCCGTGGAAAGCACCTTTCACGGCCAGGCGCTTGATCGTGCGGCCGGCGTAGCGACCGCCGACATCCGTCATGGTCTTGGCGTTGACGTCGGCGATGCGGCATGCAAGCGACACCGACTCGGAACCCGAGTTGAGGCACAGGTAGCGCGTGTACGGATTGCTGCCGCGGTTGCGACCCAGCTCGCGATCCATCGCCTTTGCAAAGCGCATCTGCGAGATGTTCGGCGTCATCACGTTCGCCATCACCTGCGGTGCGCTCATGGCCGCGCGAATCGCTTCGTCGTTATGGCCGAAGCCCAGCATGCCGTAGCCGCCGTTGTCGTGGATCACCGCGCCCTTGAGCGTGACCACCCAGGGGCCGCGCGCAGCGGCCGGAACGTACGGGTTGATGCCATCGTCCGGATAGAAATTGACGAAACTCGCCTGCGCCGTTTCCAGTTGTTCGACTTCGTCGAGCTTGAGGAAATCGGACAGGTCGTTACGCAGTTCGCGATGACGCGCAACCGCTTCTTCAATCGCCTGCGACAGCGCCGGGTGGCTGCTGGCAAAACGCTCGATGGTGGCGTCGTCCAGGCCGGACGTACGCGGCTTGCCACCGAATTCGCGCATTTCGCGCAACTGATCGATCACACCCATGATGTTTCTCCTCGATCCGCATCGGCTGCTTTCTTTCTGCTGAGCCGAAACGGGTATTGTGAATACATGACGGAAGGCCGAAGACGGGGATTCTCCAGGGGTTTCCGTAGCCTGCTTTTGCACAAAACCAGCGGAGCAGGCGCGCCGGCATCAAAAGTTACAGATGCGACGAATGCCCAGCATAACCTGCCGCCAAGCCGCCCGTAACCCCCAGGTGACGGCTGTCATGCCCGTACGCTGACGTTGAGGACTGCCGGAAAAGGCCGTTTTTCCCCAGTATTTCAGCCACTGGAGGAGGGGCTATGTCGAATCTGCAAATACCTGTCGCAAGGCTTGTTGGAACGATCAAAACCTACGGCGCGCTACGTGCGCTCGATGGCGTCGATCTCATGTTGCAGCGCGGCGAACTGCTGGCGCTGCTGGGTCCTAACGGTGCCGGCAAAAGTACGGCCATCAGTCTGCTGCTTGGCCTGATCCGCGCCGATAAAGGCACCGTGGAGCTGTTCGGCCAGGACCCGCAGAACATCGACGCGCGCCGGCGCATCGGCGTGATGCTGCAGTCGGCATCGTTGCCGCCGGTGCTGCGTGTCGGTGAATTATTGCGGTTGACCGCGAGCTACTACCCGTCGCCGCGTTCCGTGCAAGAAAGTGCGGAGATGGCGGGCATCGCCGATTTGCTGAAGCGACCTTACGCGAAGTTGTCGGGCGGTCAGCAACGCCGCGTGCAATTTGCGATGGCGTTATGCGGCCGCCCCGAACTGCTGTTTCTGGACGAGCCGACGGTCGGCATGGACATCGAGGCGCGACAGAAATTGTGGGCGGCGATTCGTCAGCTGGTCGCCGAAGGCTGCGCCGTGGTGTTGACGACGCATTATCTCGAAGAGGCCGAAGCGCTTGCCGATCGCGTCTGCGTGATGGCACAGGGGCGCGTGATCAGTGAAGGCAGCGTTGACGATCTGCGCGCTCGCGTTGCCCTGAAACGTGTCCGCTGCATGACGCATATCGATCCGCAACAGCTAGCCGCATGGCCTGAAGTGGTGGAGGCCCGCCGCGATGGCACAAAAGTATGGATGTCGACCGCAAACGCGGAAGCGCTGGTGCGCCGGTTGCTGGATGCCGACAGCTCGCTGAGTGAGCTGGAAGTACAACGCGCCGGACTTGCCGAGGCATTTACCGAGTTGACGCGCGACGCTGACACCACCACCACCATTGATCGCGAGGCTGCCTGATGAACGCCGTGACGCATAAGTTCTCCGTTGCGCAAGCCGGCGCGACCATGTCGCCGCAGCGCGTGGTGGCCGCCTATCTCGAAGAAATTCGCAGCGAGTGTCTGCGATATCTGCGAACGCCCAGTTTCCTTTTGCCGACGCTGCTGTTTCCGACGGTCTTCTATCTCATGTTCGGCATCTTTCTCGGGCATGCGAACGGCCCGGATGCACCGCGCTTCTTTCTGGCGGCCTACGGCACCTTCGGTGTCATGGCGCCTGGCTTGTTCGGCTTCGGTGTGTCGCTGGCGATGGAGCGCGATAACGGCCTCATGACACTCAAGCGAGCTTTGCCGATGCCGCCGGCGGCTTACCTTCTAGGCAAGATGGTGATGGCCTTGATGGTGGCGGCGGTCGTCATTGTGTTGCTGTTGGTCATGGCGATTGTGCTGGCACATGTCCCGCTGAGCCCTGGTCAGGTCGTCACGACATTTTTCACCTGTGTGTTCGGCGTGCTGCCGTTCTGCGCGATGGGCCTGTTCGTTGGCAGCCTGATCAAGGGACAAGGCGCCCCCGGTGTCATCAATCTGATCTACCTGCCGATGGCGTTCCTCTCGGGCCTGTGGTTTCCCTTGTCGATCCTGCCGAAGTTCCTGCAGCAGCTTGGACCGGTCTGGCCGAGCTATCATTTGAACCAGTTGGCCCTCGAAGCAGTGGGCCTGGAGCACGGGGAAGCTTTGACGCACGTGGCCGTACTGGCGATCTACACGGTGTTCTTCACGGTGGTAGCCGCGCGGCGACTGCGCAGGTACGGGTGAGCTGCAGTGATGAGGATGGGGAGTTCGGCATGAATCTAGAAAGTCTGCGCGTCTGGTTGAAGCCGGCTCCCGACTCGTCCATGACGGAGAATATGCGCAACGGCAAGTCGCCATGGACGGATTTCGTCCATCTGCTGTGGTCGTGCTGGATCTTCGTTACGCCACTGTTCGGAACCGGCTTCGATTGGCGTTGGGCGGCGTTTACCGCTGGCAGCTTTCCGATATTCGTCGCGCTGTATCTGTTCTATATGGCGGCCTCGCGCCGTGCCGCGCAGCGGTACGCGCTCGCTATCGCAGCGTTGGGCCTGGCATTGCTTCCCTGGTACCCGAGTTCGACCAGCTATTTCATTTTCGGTTGCGTGCTGCTGCGCAGCCGTGGCATCGGTGTCATCAGGCACATGTTTGGCGTGGCCGCCTTGAGTGCCTGCTATGCAGCGGTGGCCTATTTCTCGGGTTATCCCTGGCAGCTGATGGTGTCGATGCCGATGGTGGCATTCATCATCACCACCATCATCAATGTCGAGACGTTGAACGAAGTGCACAACGCACAGCTGCGCCTGTCGCACGATGAAGTGCGCCGTCTTGCGGCAACGGCGGAGCGTGAGCGGATCGGGCGCGACCTGCACGACCTGCTCGGGCATACGCTGTCGTTGATCACGCTTAAACTGGAGCTATCGCGCAAGCTGTTCGACCGCGATCCGGAAGCGGCCCGTCGTGAAATAACCGACGCAGAAAATGTCGCTCGCCATGCACTGGCCGAAGTGCGCTCGGCGGTCACCGGCATCCGTGCCACCGATCTGGCGGCCGAGTTGGCGTCGGCAAGATTGTTGCTCGAGTCGACCGGTGTGCACCTGGATTATGTGCTGCCAGCATTGACCCTGCCGCTGGATATGGAGCGCGCATTGGCGTTGATCTTGCGCGAAGCGGCGACCAATATCGCCAGGCACGCGCAGGCGACGCGTGCACTGGTCTCGCTCGAAGCGGCCGATCAATGGGTACGCGTGGTGATCTCGGACGACGGTCGCGGCGGGGTTGGCGAGGATGGCAACGGCTTGTGCGGCATGCGAGAGCGCGTGCGTGCGCTGGGTGGGCGTATGGAGATTCAGTCTGCGAAGGGACAAGGTACGACGGTGCGTATCGATCTGCCCATGCCTGTCCACCGACCGTTCGATGTCACTGCTCCCGCCTGTTCGCAAGCCGATACCGCGCTTGCTCCCCATCATGAAAACCGAGGTCTTGCATGATCCGTGTGTTGCTCGCTGAAGACCAGGCCATGGTGCGTGGTGCGTTGTCGGCCCTGCTCAAGCTCGAGTCCGACATCGAGGTGGTCGGCTCGGCCTCCGAAGGCGAGGGCGCGTGGCGCGAGCTGCAGCGGCTCAAGCCCGACGTATTGGTCACCGATATCGAGATGCCGGGCCTGACCGGCCTGGAGCTGGCGCAGCGCATTCAGCGGCACGAGCTGCCGATCAAGGTGATCATCGTGACCACCTTTGCGCGCCCGGGTTTTCTGCGGCGCGCGCTGGATGCCGGCGTGTCGGGCTATCTGCTCAAGGACGCGCCCGCGGAAAATCTCGCCGAAGCGTTGCGCACGGTGCATCGCGGTGGCCGTGCGATCGATCCGCAATTGGCGCTCGAAGCCTGGTCCGACGCCGATCCGCTCAACGACCGTGAGCGGCATGTGTTGCGTTTGGCTGGCGAAGGACTCTCGGCGACCGACATTGCCGCGCAGTTGAATCTGTCCCACGGTACGGTGCGAAATTATTTGTCCGAGGCGATTGGAAAGTTGGGAGTTACCAATCGTATCGAGGCATACCGCATGGCACGGCAAAAAGGCTGGTTATAAATAAACTCAAAAAACATTAAAAAAGTGCTTGCGTATTCTCGCAGGCCATCGTAATGTTCGCGCCCATCGCCGGTGTTCGGCGACATTCAATCATTGGAAAACATCTGCCGTCATGAACGTGTTTATCGTCCACAACCTGAAGCTACGCGATCGGCGCCATCATGGCGACGCATGCTTCGTTGTGCCGCGTAAACCACAGGCAGTCGTTTTCTAGTCCAGACCGGATTCCGCTCGCGGAGATCGGTCACCCCGATCTCCCGAGGCCAAGCGAACGCCCTCGGGTCGCCATACCCGGGGGCGTTTTTGTTTTTGGCGTTTGCGGAGGATGCGCATGCATCGAACAGTTTTGCTGAATAGGTCCCGAGACAATATCTCGCTCTGAAGCATCCGGTTGCAGGACGCAGCCGTGGCAGGGGCGCGGCTGCAACAGGCGCATGTGCGCTGCACCTTGATGCTTCGGTGCGAGTGGCGCGGGGACGATTCAAGCCAAAGAATTGCCGATTGGCGACAGTCGGCAATAAGAGGGCATAACACGACGAATCGCTATGGCCTGGGCTTGTTGCCCAGCCGGTGCGCGCGGCTCTGCCGTCAGCGTATGCCGCGGTTTGCACGAGATGTTCTCGCCAAGACGTTAGCTCAGTTGGATAGAGCGGCGGGAAACCGCAGGAGGCCGGTTCGAGTCCGGCACGTCATCACTGGAAAGCTCAAATGGTTAGAGCATCGAACTGATAATTCGAGTGTCGTGGGTTCGATTCCCACTCCGGAACATGACCTTTCACGTCATGACAAAGGGGCGAAAGCCCCATACCAGGAAACGCCTCGTGCGAGGTGGTGGTTCGATGCCAGGAAGGCGTTGCACCGTTTCGCAGCGAGGGTAATGCCGGGCAGCTGCCCTTGCGTCGCTCCGGTGAGGGGGCGACGTCGCCAGCGATTCATAAGCGACGCCAACTCTTTCACCGCATCGATAAAAGCGCAGCCGCTCCGCGATATTCACGTCTAGAGGCGTTTCCACCTTATTTTAAAACACGGCGATAGACGCTTTTTATTGTGGCGCATCGCATGGATTTTTATTGCCTTGAATAAATGGTGCGCCATGGCCCGGGCGCGCCACGGATTAAATCTGCGGGCCTTATCCACCAGAATAAAAAGGAGATAACCATGTTCTGGACCAAGCAAATCGTGATCGGCGACGGCGAGCGCGGTTTGCTGTATCGCAACCGTCGTGCCGAGCGCGGCCTTTCACCGGGCGTGTACCGCTTTTTTGACCCGTTCAAGCGGATCGAGGTGGTGACCCACAACGTGACCCGTGCCGAGTACACAGGCACGGACGCCGAGACCCTGATGGCAAGCGGCCTGTTTGCCAGTGCCTTTCTTGTCGCGGATATCGGGACCGACGAGGTCGGCCTGGTGTTCAAGCACGGCAAGCTCGAAGACATCCTCGCACCGGGCACGCGCAAGCTGTACTGGAAGGCGCTGGTGCCGGTGACGGTCGAGGCGGTGTCGATGGCCCAGAGCCTGGACATTCGCGCCGACGTGGCCAATCGCTTGCGCCAGCTTGGTGTCTTGAGCAAGGTCGCGGTGGTGGTAGAGGTGCCGGAGGAGTCGGCTGGCCTGTTGTTTATCGACGGCAAGCTGCAGAACGTGCTCGCGCCGGGTGCGTACGCATTCTGGAACTTTCGCAAGAACGTCGCTACGGAGGTCATCGACTTGCGCGTGCAGTCGCTGGAGGTATCGGGTCAGGAGCTGTTGACGCGCGACAAGGTCAGCCTGCGCGTCAACCTGGCCGCGAGCATGCGCGTGACCGACCCGATTGCAGCGCGTACGCGGGTGGCGAAGTATCTGGACTACCTGTACCGCGAGTTGCAGTACGGCTTGCGTAAGGCGATATCGGCCAAGTCGCTGGATGAATTGCTCGGCGACAAGGCTTCGCTGGACGCGGATATCTTCGCGTACGTGCGTGGCCGCGTGACCGAGCTGGGCCTGGAAGTGTTGGGTGTCGGCGTCAAGGACGTGATCCTGCCGGGCGAGATGAAGGACATCCTGAACAGCGTGGTGCAGGCGGAGAAGGCGGCGCAAGCCAACGTGATCCGCCGTCGCGAGGAGGCCAACGCCACGCGTTCGTTGCTCAACACCGCCAAGCTGATCGAGGGTAGCCCGGTGTTGATGCGCCTGAAGGAGTTGGAGGCCTTGGAGAAGGCCACCGAAAAGATCGACAAGTTCACCGTGTTCGGCGGCCTCGACGGCGTATTGAACCAGGTGATCGGGTTGAAGTCGTAACAAGCCGTCGTTGCCGAAGGGAGTCGGCAGCACGGTCCTTTCAAGGAACGATGTATGAGCGAACAGAACTATCAACTGCTGCACGCCGAAGGCGGCCGTATCCCGATCAAGGGTTGGGTGAACGGCGTGCCGCTCGAAGAGCAGGCACAACGACAATTGCAGAACCTGTCCGGGTTGCCGTTCGTGGGGCCGTGGATTGCCGCGATGCCTGACGTGCATCTGGGCAAGGGCGCGACCGTGGGGTCGGTGCTGCCGACGCGCGGAGCGATCATTCCGGCCGCGGTCGGCGTCGATATCGGCTGCGGCATGGCCGCGGTGCGTACCACGTTGAAGGCGAGCGACTTGCCCGATAGTCTGGCGCAGTTGCGTTCGTCGATCGAGCGTGGCGTGCCGGTCGGCAACGGGCGCGGCGGCGAGCATGGGCGCATGCCCGACAGCATCACCACGCGACTGGTGCAGTCTGGCCTCGGTGATCGCCTGGCGGCGATCAAGGCCAAGCATCGCCGCATCCGTGCCGACAAGATCGAGCGTCAGCTTGGCACACTCGGCGGCGGCAATCACTTCATCGAAATCTGCCTCGACGAGTCGGATGCGGTGTGGGTGATGCTTCACTCGGGCTCGCGCGGCACCGGCAACCTGATGGGCACCTACTTTATCGAACGTGCCAGACAGGAACTGGCGCATCGTGTGCTGGGCTTTCATCTGCCGGACCAGGACCTCGCCTTCTTCATGGAGGGAGAGGAACTGTTCGACGACTATGTCGAAGCGGTCTCCTGGGCGCAGGACTATGCGCGGCACAATCGTGAGGCGATGCTGGAGCGCGTGCTGGGCGAAATGCGTCACCGCCTGCCCAAGTTCCAGTTGGCGAAGATGGCGGTCAACTGCCATCACAACTATGTGCAGCGTGAAACGCACTATGACGAGTCCTTGCTGGTAACGCGCAAGGGCGCGGTCAGCGCACGCGAAGGCGAGCTGGGGATCATTCCGGGCAGCATGGGCACGCGCAGTTACATCGTGCGTGGCAAGGGCAACCCGGAAAGCTTCCATAGCTGCAGTCACGGTGCTGGCCGTGTGATGAGCCGTACCGCGGCGCGTCAGAACATCACCCTGGCGCAGCACCGCGAAGCCACGGCGCACGTCGAATGCCGCAAGGACGCGGCGGTGATCGATGAATCGCCGGCCGCCTATAAGTCGATCGATGCCGTCATGGCGGCGCAGAGCGACCTGGTGGAGGTCGTGCATACCTTGCGTCAGGTGTTGTGCGTCAAGGGATGAAGATCCCACTGCGCCGTCTCGTTCGAGGCGGCGCTTTTTTTTGCTTTACCATGCCGCCTTCAGCGCCTGACCGGCGCGTTGCGGGATTGCCATGTTGCACCGTTCGATGCGGGCTCTGCTGTGCGCATGCTGGGTAGCCCTTGCGGCTTGCGGCCGTGCACCTGCCGTGCTCGAAAACGATGCCTATATCTGGCAGCGACAATGGACGCCACAGTTAGTCGATGCGATGCGGCAGTCGGCGGCGGATGTGCGCGACTGGCGCGTGCTGGCGGCACAGACCGATGCACAAGGCCGGCTGCGCAGCTTCTCGGCCGATCGTGCTGCGTTGGCGGCGTCGGGGCGGCCAGTCATCCTGGTCGTTCGCATCGACGGCCAACTGGCGCAATGGGACGAGAATGCCTTGCTGGCGCAGATCCTGGCGTTGCGCCAAAGCTGGCAAGGCAGCCCGATCGCGGGTATCGAGATCGATCACGACTGCGGCACGGCAAGACTGCCGGCGTATGCCCATTTCCTTGGCCGTCTGAAGGCTGGCCTCGGCGACTTGCCGTTGTCCATGACGGCGCTCCCGGCGTGGCTGGAGTCGCCGGCGCTGGACGGCTTGCTGGCGCAGGTCGACGAAGCCGTGCTGCAAGTTCATGCGGTGCAGTCTCCGCATGCCGGCCTGTTCGATGCCGCCTTGGCTACCGACTGGGCCCAGCGTTTTTCCACGCGCACCCACAAGCCCTTCCGGATCGCCTTGCCCACCTATGCCAGCCGCGTCAGCTTCGATGCGGACGGGCGTCAGCTGGGGGTGGAAAGCGAGGTGCCGAATCTGGCCGGCGGCGTGTCCTTCAGCGAACTTGCCGCCTCGCCCGAGGCCGTGGCCGGGTTCGTCATGGCGATGAAAAAGCGGCCGCCGGAACATCTGGTCGGACTGGTCTGGTTTCGTCTGCCGACTGGCGACGATACGCGGGCCTGGAGCCTGTCGACCTGGCATGCCGTCATGCGTGGTTTGCCGCTATCCTCACGCTTGTCGGTGCGGGCACGGCCAGCGGCGACGGCAGGGGCGGTAGATATCCTATTGAGCAATGACGGCGACGTGGATGTGTCGTTGCCATCCGCGCTCAGCCTCCCGGCCGACTGCAAGCTGGCCGATGGCATCAACGGCTACGTATTGGTTTCTGATCGAAACGGATTGCGTCTGCAGCGCCGGCAAGACGGCTGGCTGCATGCACATCGCGAACGCGCCGTGGGCTGGGCGCGTTGCGCGGGTCCCGATCCCAGGATCGACATCCAGGCGTGAGTTTCTTCCATTGAGTTGCATGACAGGGTAGTTATCCATGTTCAAACGTAAAGCGATCGTGGCCTGCGGTATCGTTGGCCTGGCAGGCGCCGTGGCCTGGGCCTGCGGTCCGATGTTTCCCAACCAGCTACTGGACAATCGCACCGCGACGCTCAAGGCGGCGCCCGTTAACAGCTTCGCTTTCGAAGCGGCACGGCTGCTGCCGGCCACCGACCAGCTCAAGCCGGTCGAGGCCGATACGTCCATCTATGCCGACAACAAGAAGGTCGCGCCCGACCTGGGCCTGACGGCTGCGCAGCAGGCCGATGTCGAGGCGATGAAAAAGCTCGACGACGATGATTCGGCCTATGCCGTGGGCAAGGATCTGCCCGAGGACGTGCGCCTGTACACCCTCGGCGCCAAACAGTTCGGCAAGGCCATGGATAGCTGCAATGCGCCGCAGGACAAGGACGCGAACGCCGAGACAGATCCGTATGGCGCCAGCAGCGAAGACCCCAATGATCAGCCGCGTCGCTGCATCGGTGCCGATCCGGCCTTGCTGGACAAAGCCGTGGCGAGTTTTGAAAAGGTCGTTGCCTTGCCGCCCGAGCAAGCCAGGCTGCGCTCGGTGTGGGCGGCCTACATGCTCGGCCGCATTCATGCCTTGCGCGCGCTATCGCAAGCGGGCGACGCGGCCGCATTCAAGCGCGAGCGCGATGCGGCGGCAAAGGCCTTCGAGCTGGCGCGTACGCGCGCCGTTGCGGGCGCATCCGATACGCAGGGATTGGGCGTAGCCAGTTTTGGCGAACAGGGGCAGCTCTATCTCTACAGCGGCAAGACCTTGTGCAGCTGGGGCGATTTCTACAATGCCAACGATTGTGCCAAGAGCGTCGCACCGGCGGATCTAAAGCATGCCATCGCCCTGTATGCGGCACAGGCCGGACACGGTTCGGACAATGCCGTGCGCTCGCTGCAGCAGATCGCCTTTACCGTCCTGCAAAGTGGCGACCTGACCGGGGGTATCGTCGACGGTCCGCTGTCGCAACGGTTGATGGTGGTCTACGCGCTGTCGAGCGGCGGGTCGAGTTCGTCCTACGATCCGGCTGCCGACAAGGCGGATGCCAAGCCCGATAACGCCCTGACGAATCTGGTCGATGCGATCGTGGCAAAAGGTGGCGAGCCCGCCGCCGGCGCCGACCGTCTTGCAGTGCTGTGCTACAGCGCGGGACGGTACGACCTAGCCGAGAAACTGGTGGCCAAAACCAGTGGCCCGCTGAGCAGTTGGTTGCGCGCCAAGCTGGCGTTGCAGAAGGGCGATCTGGCCGCCGCAGCGGCTGCATATGCCGATGCCGCCAAGGCTTTCCCGAAAGCCGATGATCCGCAGGCCACCATCGAAACCGCCAACACGCAGTTGATCCTGGGTGAGCAAGGTGTGCTTGCCCTGGCACGCGGCGAGTATCTCGAAGCGATGAACCATCTCTACGATGCCGCCAATCGCGTCGGCGGCGACGGCAACGAGGTTGGCGATGAGATGAATCCCGACGACCCGGGCATCGGTTATGGCAACGACATGCACTACGTCGCCGAGCGCGTGCTTACTGTCGACGAACTGAAAGCCTTTGTCGATGCACATGCGCCGGCCTCGCCCGCACCCGTCAAGGACAAGGATAAAAAGCCGGACGAGGGCGGCTACAGCCCCGCACCGGTTGCCGATCATCTCCGCTGGTTGCTGGCGCGTCGCCTGATGCGCGCCGGACGTTACGACGAAGCATTCAACTATTTTCCCGCCAGCGGCGATTCGCGTTTCGGTGAGGTGGATCTGCGCGCCAAGGCACAGGAATACGCCAAGGATCTGCACGACGCCGAGCACAACTGGACCGATATCGGCAAGGCCGAAGCCGGTTACGCCGCCGCGGCGATTGCGCGTGAAAACGGCATGGAAATCCTCGGCTTCGAGCAGAATCCCGACTTTACCGACAACGGCGGTTCCTTCCCCGGCGGCAGCGGTCAGGAGCCCAAGAGCATGGAACAGAAGTTCGTCACCGACGGCGAACGCCAGCGCTACAAGGATTCCATGGCCAAGCCCGATCTGCGTTTCCACTATCGGTACGCAGCGGTCGACCAGGCATCTAAAGCCGCCGACTTGCTGCCGCCGCGTTCGCAGGCCTTCGCCGCCGTCCTGTGCAAGGCCACCGGTTGGATGATGGATGGTCCGGGTGACGGTTACGCGGACTATAGCGATCAGCCTTCGCCGGAAAAGCAGGAAGACGAGCGCAGCAAACGTATCAAGGCGTTGTACGCGCGCTACGTGAAGCAGGGGCCGTATGTGGATTGGGCGGACGACTTCGGTCAGAGCTGCCCGGCCCCGGATTTCGATGCTGCGCGCAAGCTCAAGCGGGCCCAACAGATTCGTGCAGTCAGACACGCTATCCGCCGCCACCTGCCGCTCGAGATCGGTGGTTTGCTCCTGGTGTCGGGCGCCGTGGCATTCCTGGTCGCGCGCCGCCGCAAGAAGAAAAACGCGGCCAAGGCCGGGTAAAACGCGGGTCCGGTGGGGACGGTGAAGCCGTTCCTGCCGGGCCATGCCGGTGTCCGGCACGCTTTGCGCGATAATGCGTGTTCAATGACGCAGATATCACCGTGAAAAAGTCCGATTTCGATTTCGAATTACCGCCCGAACTGATCGCCCAGTCGCCGCTGCCTGAACGCTCGGCCAGCCGCCTGCTATGCCTCGATCCCAAGGCCGGTTCACGGCAGGACCGCATGTTCCGGGAGCTGCCGCAGTTCGTGCGCCCCGGCGATTTGCTGGTTTTCAACGACACCCGCGTGCTGCCCGCGCGCCTTTACGGCCGCAAGGACACCGGTGGGGCGGTCGAAATCCTGATCGAACGCGTGACCGGTGCACATGAAGCTACGGTGCAGTTGGGCGTCAGCAAAAAGCCAAGAGAAGGCGGCAAGATCGAGCTGGCCGATGGCAGCCATGCCACCGTGCTGGGCCGTGACGGCGCGTTCTTCAAGTTACGCTTCGAGTCGCCGGAGCCGCTGGAAAAGCTCCTGTTGAAGCTGGGCGAAATGCCGCTGCCGCCGTATATCGAGCGACATGCCGATGCCAGCGATATGGAGCGCTACCAGACGGTCTTTGCCCGTGAGCCCGGTGCGGTCGCTGCGCCGACCGCGGGGCTGCATTTCGACGAAGCGATGCTGGCGAGCCTGCGCGAACAGGGCGTGGATTTCGGTTACGTCACCCTGCATGTCGGCGCAGGTACGTTTCAGCCGGTGCGTGCGGACGACATCAAAGATCACCATATGCACCGCGAGTGGCTCAATGTCGGGGCGAGTCTGGTCGAACAGATTCGTCGTACCCGTGCCGCCGGCGGGCGTGTCATCGCGGTGGGTACGACGGTCGTGCGAGCGCTGGAAAGCGCGACTCGCGACGGCGAACTGCATCCCTTTGCCGGCGAAACGCAGATTTTTATTTTCCCCGGCTATTGCATTACGAGCATCGACGGCTTGCTGACCAACTTTCATTTACCGCAGTCGACCTTGCTGATGCTGGTATCGGCGCTGGCAGGACGGGAATTTGTGCTGGATTCGTATCGGCATGCGGTGGAGCGGGGGTATCGGTTTTTTTCGTATGGGGATGCGATGTTGATTTTGGGGTAAAGGCCTGGGTTGCAGGGCCAGGAGGCAAAAGTCCCTCAAACGCGCGATAATTACCTTTATGACCCCCCTGCAATTCGACATCTCCGCCACCGACGGCGCGGCGCGCCGCGGCCGTGTCACCCTCAATCACGGTACCGTGGAAACCCCGGCTTTCATGCCGGTGGGTACCTATGGTTCGGTCAAAGCCATGACGCCGCGCGATATCCGCGATATCGGCGCCGAGATCATCCTGGGCAATACCTTCCACCTGTTTTTGCGCCCCGGCCTGGAGGTCGTGGAGCAATTCGGCGGGCTGCACCGCTTTATCGGCTGGGACAAGCCGATCCTCACCGATTCGGGCGGCTTTCAGGTGTTTTCGCTGGCGCACAAGCGAAAAATCACCGAAGAGGGCGTGACGTTCGCTTCGCCGGTCGACGGCTCGAAGGTGTTCCTGTCGCCCGAAGTGTCGATGAAGATTCAGACGGTGCTCAACTCCGATATCGCGATGATCTTCGACGAGTGCACTCCTTATCCGGCGACGGAGCAGGTGGCGCAAACGTCGATGGAGCTGAGTCTGCGCTGGGCCGAGCGTTCGCGTCGCAGCTTCAATGAACTGCACAATCCCAATGCGCTGTTCGGCATCGTGCAAGGCAGCGTGTATGAAGACCTGCGCCGTCGTTCCGCCGAAGGTCTGGTGCAGATCGGTTTCGACGGTTACGCCGTCGGTGGCCTCGCGGTGGGCGAAACCGAGGCAGAGCGTAACCACACGTTGGATTTCACCGTGCCGCTGCTACCGCAGGATCGGCCGCGTTATCTGATGGGCGTGGGGCGGCCCGAAGACATCGTCGAAGCCGTGCGACGCGGTATCGATATGTTCGATTGCGTGATGCCCACGCGCAATGCACGCAACGGCTTCCTGTTTACCGCTGAAGGGACGCTGCGCATTCGCAATGCCAAGTTCATCGCCGATACGCGGGTGATCGAAGAAGGTTGCGATTGCTACGCCTGCGCAAACGGCTTCTCGCGCGCCTATCTGCGTCATCTGGACCGCTGCAACGAAATCCTTGCCAGCCAGTTGGCGACGATGCATAACCTGCGGCATTACCAACGGCTGATGGCGGGCTTGCGTGATGCGATTGCCAATGCCCGGCTGGAGAGCTTTGTCGCTGAGTTCTATGCACAGCGCCAACGCACCGACTCGAGCGTCGCGTAAGTTCCGCTTCGAATAACCTCAGTCCTCATCGTCGCCCCGGCGAAGGCCGGGGCCCAGTGTCTTCAGCAAGTTTGAGCGTAAGTCGCTGGGTCCCGGCCTTCGCCGGGACGACGGATAGGGGGTACAGATTCCGTCCCTGCAAAAGCTCAACGATCCTCAATAACTGATCTGCAATTGCATCCGCAACAAATCTCCCTTCACGCGCCCATACGGTGCAGCCGTGAGATTGCTCCGACGCATATTCGCGTAAGCAACGGCAATCTCCAGCGCCGATGACGGCCGCCATTCCATGCCAACCTCGGTTTCGTCGAGCAGGAAGTTCGGCGAGTTGGTGTCGAATTTCGACGCACCCCGAAAGGTCTGCCATTTCACGTAGGGAATCAGCGAGCCATACGAACCATCCATCTTGTACATGGCCTGCACATACCCGCCGCGCAACGATCGCGTGCGAATCTTGCGTTGACTCAGATCCAGCTCCGGTCCACGTCCTACCGTCCATTCCGCCTGGAAACCGAACGGCTGCGGGTAATAGATGACGTGCGCGGCAACACGCTGATCGAGTGCGCCGTTGGATGGCGCAGTGTCCTTGGGCGTGAAGGTCTGGTTGTTGACCGTGATGGAGGTGGGTGTGGCGACCTTGAAACGGCCCGAATAAGCGTCCGCACCGACTTCCAGGTACTGCCCGTTATCGAACTTGAATGGGTAGGTCAGGTGCAGCACGGTGTGCAGGCTATTGTTCTGCTCCGCACGATTGGCGCCCTGGCCGTTATAAAGGCCAAGGCCGACGATGCCATAGTCACCCGAGCCCTTCAGGCCCGACTGCACCAGATATTTGAAGCGTTCGGCGATCGGCTTGGGCGTGTAGTAGAAGAACAGCCCGATATCGCGCTCGTCGCGCACGCCGGTGTTCAGGGCGTCGGCCCGGTCCGGGGCGATGCGGTTCTGGCTCGACTGCAGGTTTTCCCAGCCATAGGGGACTTTGGACTGGCCCGCGCGCACGCGCCATTCCTTGCTCGCGTCGAAGTAGATATCGGCATAGGCGTCGCGCAGTTGGGCAAAGTTGGACGTGCTCGACCCGGTCGGCGTGCTGCCGAAATCCGGTTGAAGGTACAGCGAGACGTAGTCGTTCAGGTCGCCGCTCAGCACGACGCGCGCGCGGCGGATGCCGAAGCCCTGGTTGCTGCCGATAAAGCGGTCGCCGGGTGAGCGCAGCAGACCCGCATCGCCGCTGAGCTCATGGTTGTAACGCATCTGGACGTAACCGCGCAGGCTGATCCGGTCGTACCACTTCTTGTCCGCGCTGGCGGGCTTGGCCGATGCGATGGCCGGTTTGGCCGGGGCGACGTCCTCGGTTGTCGCCGGCTTCCTGCCGTCTGCTGGGGAAGCGTTTTGAGCTGTCTGGGGAACCGCGGCGGCCGACTGCTTGTCTTCAACCCGGACGAAGGTGCCGAGCTTGTCGCGGCCGGGGCCCGGCTCGGCGAAGATCTGTTGGGTCTTGCGATCGACGTAGAACTCGATCGCCGCGGTCGGGGCCGTTTCCGCCATGGCATTGGCGCCCATGGTCCAAAGAATCGAGGCGAGGGCTTTTTTCTTCACAAGGTTTCCTGGCGGCGGGCCGCAAAGCAGGTCGGCTGCGGGGTCTTTGGGTGTGGGGTAGGGGGAATCGCAATATCTTGCGATTCGGTCGCCAACCTTAGATTCCGCCTATGTCCGCTTTATGACAGGACTGAACCGCGTCACAGGCCCGCTCCGAGCGCGGGCCGGTGCCGATAACCAGCCATGCAAGCGTTCAGGTCGCATGGCATAATCGGCGATCTTTTTCATGGTGGCGGCAAAAAATCGCGCCGACACCGCAACTTGCGAGACATAACGATGAATTTGCCGATCTCTTTCATGCTGGCCCAGGCTGCCGCTCCGGCTGCCGGCGCGCAGAGCCCGGGTGGCCTGCTCAGCTTCCCGATCCTGATGATCCTGATGTTCGGCGTCATGTACTTCATCATGATCCGCCCGCAGATGAAGCGGCAGAAAGAGCATCGCGCGCTGTTGTCGGCCCTTTCCAAGGGTGACGAAGTGGTGACGAACGGTGGCATCGCCGGCCGCATCGACGAGGTGGGGGAGACGTTTGTTACCGTCGAGATCGCGTCGAATGTGAAGGTCAAGGTGCAGAAGGGGGCCGTGTCGCAGGTGTTGCCCAAGGGCGCACTCAAGGCCGACTAAGCAGCGGCTTAGCTTATCGCCACCGACTACGGTGCAATGACGCTTCCGCCGCAGCCTGAGTGCTGCGGCTTTTATGGATTCAAGGCATGAGTGATTTTCCACGCTGGAAATATGCGCTGGTTGTGATCGTACTGATACTCGGCATCGTCTATGCGTTGCCGAACGTATTCCTGCCGATTCAGGCCGTGCAGATCACCGCGAACCACAACGCGCCGGTCGATCAGGCGTTGCAGCAGAAAGTCGCTGCCGCGCTGACGCAGCAGAAGGTGGCCTATAAGGACATCAGCATCACCGGCGACCACCTGACGGTGGGCTTCGTCAACGGCGATATGCAAAAGGCCGGTGCCGATGTGATTCGTCCGGTGCTGGGCGACGACTACACCATCGCCTTCAACCTGGAGTCGAGCGCGCCCAAGTGGTTCCGCTCGATCGGCGCGAACGCCATGCCGCTGGGCCTGGACTTGCAGGGCGGCGTGCACTTTCTGATGGAAGTGGACCAGGACGGCGTGCTGGACAAGAAAGAAACCAGCTACGCCGACGACATCCGTTCGCTGCTGCGCCAGAAGAACATCCGTTACGACTCGGTAGCCCGCAGCGCAACGCGCGGCCAGGGCATCAATATCGTGCTGCGTTCGGCTGACGACCGCACCACGGCATCGAATGCGATCGCTGCGGAGTATCCGGACCTCAACGTCAAGGATGGCCCTTCGACCGGCGACCGCTTCGTGGTCAACGCCAGCATGAAGCCGGAAAAGCTGCGCGATCTCTCGCAGAACACCATTCGCCAGAACCTGGGCACGCTGCGCAACCGTATCAATGCGCTGGGCGTATCCGAGCCGATCATCCAGCAGCAGGGCGACAGCCGCATCGTGGTCGAGCTGGCCGGCGTGCAGGATACCGCCGAGGCGAAGAAGCTGATCGGTGCGGTCGCTACGCTGGAATATCGCGCCAGTATCGGTTTCCCGGGCGATCCGCGTGCGGTAGATGCGGCCAAGACCGGCAATGTGCCGCCGGATGCCAACCTGTACTACATGCGCGACAGCAAGCTGCCGGTGCTGGTAGCCAAGCGCGCGATCGTCACCGGTGACGAGCTGGTCGATGCCTCGTCGTCTTTCGATTCGCAATCGGGTTCGGCGGCCGTATCGGTGACGCTCAACTCCGCCGGCGCAAAGAAAATGCTGGACTTCACCACCAACAACATCAATCAACCGATGGCGGTGGTGTATATCGAGCGTGTGGTCGATACCAAGATGGTCGACGGCAAGGAAGTGCGTACGCCGACGATCACCTATTCGGTGATCAACGACGCCAAGATCAACGGCGCGTTCGGCAAGAACTTCCAGACCACCGGCCTCAACGGCGCCAAGGAAGCCTCCGGTCTCGCCCTGCTGCTGAAGGGCGGTTCGCTGGCCGCGCCGGTCGACATCGTCGAAGAGCGCGTGATCGGCCCGAGCCTGGGTGCGGACAACATCGACAAGGGCCTCAAGGCCGTGTTGATCGGTCTGGGCCTGGTGCTGCTTGCCGCTGCGATCTACTACAAGCTTTTCGGTCTAGTCGCCGATATCGCGCTGTTCTTCAACCTGGTGATCCTGATCGCGGTGATGTCGATGATCGGCGTGACCCTGACCATGCCGGGTATCGCAGGTATCGTGCTGACACTGGGTATGGCGATCGACGCCAACGTGCTGATCTGCGAACGCATCCGCGAAGAACTGCGCAACGGTTCGACGCCGCTGGCCTCGATTCGTGCCGGTTACGACAAGGCGTGGGCAACGATTCTCGATGCCAACGTTACTCACCTTATCGCCGCGCTTGCGCTGACGACGATGGGTTCGGGTCCGATCAAGGGCTTCGGCGTGACGCTGCTGATCGGTATCCTGACCTCGATGTTCACCTCGGTAACCCTGACCCACGCGATCACTGCGCTGATTCACGGTAACCGTAAGCTCAAGACCTTGTCGGTCTAAGGGGCATAGGGACTCATGGAAATTTTCAATCCCCATAGCAACATCAACTTCCTCGGCATCCGCAAGCTCTCGATCGGGATTGCCGTCCTGTTGATGATCGCCTCCGTCGCGCTGATCGGCGTGCGCGGCCTCAACTACGGCCTGGATTTCACCGGCGGTATTTCGATCGTTGCCGACTATCAGCAGCCCGTGGCGATCAGCGACGTGCGTCTGGCCCTGAACAAGATCGGGGTAGAAAACCCGACGGTCACCAGCCTGGGCGGCACGCGCGAAGTGTCGATCCGCTTGCAGCCGACTGCTGGCATGCTCGACGAAAAGGGCAAGGTCAACCTGGACAAGGTGGTGTCGGTCGTAGCGCCCGCGCTGCAGGCCTCGCGTCAGGATGCCTCGATCAAGAGCCGCGACTATGTCGGTTCGCAGGTCGGCGACGAGTTGCGCAGCGACGGCATCATCGCGGTGATCATGGTGATCACCGGCATCATGATTTACCTGTGGATCCGCTTCGAATGGCGCTTCGCCGTCGCGGCGCTGATCACCGAGGTGCATGACGCCCTGGTCACGGTCGGTATTTTCGCGCTGACCCAACGCGAGTTTGACCTGACCGTGTTGGCCTCGGTGCTGGCGGTGGTCGGTTACTCGATCAACGACAAGGTGGTGGTGTTCGACCGTATCCGCGAACTGTTCCGCCTGGCGCGCAAGGCCGAGCCGGAAGAAGTGCTGAATCGTTCGATCAACAGCACCCTGTCGCGAACCATCATCACTTCGCTGTTCACCGGTATCACGATGGCCGCGCTGTATTTCTTCGGCGGCCCGGTGGTGCACGGCTTCGCGATCACCATGTTGATCGGTATCGTGGTCGGTACCTTGTCCTCGATCTTCGTTGCCAGCCCGATCCTGTTGTGGCTCGGCGTATCGAAGAAGGACCTGATGCCCAAGACCCGCGAGAACCCAGAGTTGGCGCGTCGCCCCTAAGCGTCGCACCGATAGTTACGCAGAGCCCGGTTATGCCGGGCTCTTTTTTTTCTAAGACAAGGAGCACAGAGGGATGAGTGAAGCGTCTTGGCACTACCAGGATGGCGACAGGCCTGCCGGTCCGGTGAGTGCGGCAGTGATTCGCGAAAAGATTCGCGAGGGCCATATTCGCCGTGGCACATTGTTGTGGAAAGAGGGTTCGCCCGACTGGGTATCGGCCGAACAGACGGAGTTTGCGCAGGACGCGGACTCGGCCTTGAATAACCCGTATGCGTCGAGCACCTCGGCCAGCGAATACGCGCCTGAACTACAGCGGACGTTGAAGCCGGTCAGCGCGGCACCCGCCTGGGCGATCGCGTTAGCGCCACTGTTCCTGATTCCGCTGGCCTTCGTTTCCTATACCGGTTTCATAGGCTTCGCGATCTATGTGAGCCTGTCGATCTGGGATCGCAACCAGATCAAGGAGTCGGGGCGCGAACCGTCGATGGCTTTCCTTTGGACGATCCTGCTGGGTGCTCTAGGCGCGCCGGTCTATCTGTTCCTGCGGGCGGCACGTATCGATCGTCAATGGGCTTATGCGATCGTTAGTATCGTTACGGTGCTGATTTTCTTTGCGGCTGTTTTCTACAAGACGATGCCGTAAGGACTCCGAAAAGCCTTTCCTACTCGTCATCCCGGCGGAGGCCGGGATCCATCCCTCAGTCCTCGCCTGTCAGACAGCATGTAGCAAGCGTCCACGTTGAGGAATGGATTCCGGCCTACGCCGGAATGACGAGTAGGAGATGCAGTGGTTTATCCCACCGTCGAGGCCGACTCCGCATTCCCCATCGGCAACTCTTCTTCCGCATCTTGCCGGTGCGCCTCTTGCGGATGGTGCCCCACCCCATGCGCTTCCCACTCCGCGATAGGAATCGGCCGATAGCTTTCGCCAAAGGCCACCTCGCCAAGCTTCCAACCGGCCGGGCGGCGCACCGCGCCCCAGAAACGCTTGAGCGCATTCCAGTGCAGGCCGATCAGGCCGTGTTCGTTATCGTTGTCCACCAGCGGATCGCCCACGCCGGTCGGACGCGGCGCAAGGCCGTAGAGCGCGGTGCCGAAGATCACGTCCCAGATCGAGAACACCTGGCCGTAATTGCAGTTGTGCAGGGTGGGGCGCTCCGGATCGACCAGCATGTGATGCAGGCGATGGAACTTCGGATCGACGAAGATGCGGCCGAAGACCCTGCCGAAACCGATGCGTACGTTGGCATGCGAGAAATTCTGCACCAGCTCGCCAAACAGCATCAGCCAGGCGAACTGGTCGGGCTCCACGCCCATGACGATGCCGACCACGGCCAGAATGATCGACTGAATAAAACCGTCGACCGGGCTGCCGCGATCGTTGGTCCAGCAGCTCATCTGCCGTGTGCTGTGATGCATGCTGTGCAGCGCCCACCACCACGGCAGCGCGTGCTGCAGGCGGTGCATCCAGTAGTACACCAGGTCGTAGATGATGTAGTAGACGAAGAACAGCATCAGCGCATGCTGGTTCAGTACCGGGAACCAGTGCGTGATCGCCAACGGCGAACTGCTCGCATCGCTCGGGCCGGTGTCGGGGCCGCCGAAGTAATTGGCGATCGGTGTGAGCACCAGAAAACTGAAGAGCGGGAAGATGCCCACCAGCATCATCACGGTGTACTGGAAGTCCACGCGGGTGAGTTTGCGGTCGGCCCATTGCTCGGCCGGCACGATGCTTTCCAGCGGGCGGAAAATAAAGCCGATGATGCATAGCTGCAGCGTCGCGATCAGCAGCGAAGCGGCAATGTCATGGGGGTCGCCGGCCAAGCCTGCCAGGTGCAGGAAGTTCAGTACCGGGATAACCCCGTGCACGCTCAGCCAGGTAACCAGGTGGGACCACAACTCGGACATCGGAACACCATCAAAAAAAGAGGCTGCCAACCCCTCGCGAGCATACCGCCGCCATGGCGCTAACGATCACTCGCGAGATGTTGCGTTCAGTGCCGCGTCGAGCGTCGCCAGGCGTTCAGGCGTCCCGGCATCGGTCCAGGCGCCGGTATGGAGGCTGCCAGAGACTGCGTGCTCGGTCATCGCGGCGCTGAGCACCGGCCTAAGCTTGAAGCGGGGCGGTTTCGCGGCGCTTTCAGCGGTCTCACCGACCGCTGATCTCCAGTTGGCCAGCAGCTCGGGCCGATAGACCCCCACCCCGCTGAAGGTGAGGCGTGGCGAGCCACTGTCGACGAGTTGCCCATCGGGGCCGATCGCGAAGTCGCCCCCGGGATGGTGCGCCGGATTGTCGACCATCAGCAGATGGGCCAGCCCGGCAGGCTCGGCCGGTAGCGTCGCGAAATCGGCGTCGGTCCAGATATCACCGTTGATCGCCAGAAAGGGCTCCGGTCCAAGCAAGGGCAGGGCGTTCAACATGCCGCCGCCGGTTTCCAGCGGGATGGCACCTTCATAGGCATAGCGAATGCGTACCCCCCACTGCGAGCCGTCGCCGAGAAGGTCGGGAAACTGATCGGCCAGATGCGAGGTATTGATCACCACATAGCGCACGTCGATAGCCGCGAGTTTTTCCAGATGCCACACGATCAGCGGTTTGCCGCCGGCCATCAACAACGGCTTGGGCGTGCGATTAGTGAGCGGACGCATGCGTTCGCCCAGTCCCGCGGCAAAGATCAGCGCGTGTCTCATGCGATCGGCTCGCGCAGATCGCGCCCGCTCGCATGACGCTGCAGCAGTGCTGCGAAATCCGCGAGCTCGTGATAACGGCTGGCAACACCGACGATGTAGTCGTAAACGCGCGGCAGGTCATTGAGGTAACCGCGTTTCCCGTCGCGATACCACAGCCGGCAAAACAGCCCGAGCACCTTGATATGACGTTGCAGCCCGATCAGGTCGAACCAACGCTGGAAATGGTCGGTGTCGATGTCATCGCCGATCAGGCGTGCTTCGCGCAGACGCATGCGATAGTTCTCGACCCAGCCTTCGACACGCTCGCGGTCCCACACGATGTAGCAATCGCGCAGCAGCGAGGCGAGGTCGTAGGTGATCGGGCCGACCAGTGCGCCCTGAAAATCGATCACGCCTGGATTGCCGCCTTGCTCGACGATCAGCAGATTGCGGCTGTGGAAGTCGCGGTGCACGAAACAGCGCGGCTGATCGAGTGCATTGCGCAATAGCACGGCGAACGCGTTTTCCAGCACATCCCAGTCGGCGCCTGCGGGCGGGTGACCAAGATGCTTGCCTAGAAACCATTCCGGCATGATCTCCAGTTCGCGACTCAGGAAGGCGTAGTCGTAGGGCTGCATGCCGCTGACGTCGGCGTGCAATTGCATGCGCAGCATGGCATCCATGGCATCGCCATAGAGCCTTTCCACGCTGGCACCGTCCAGTGCAGGCAGGTACAGCCTGTTACCCAGGTCTTCGATCAGCAGCAGGCCAAGGTCGAGATCGTGTGCGTAGACCTCGGGAACGTGCAAACCCGCCGCTGCCAGCTTTGCGCCGATTTCCAGCCACGGACGCGGGTCTTCCTGCGCCGGTGGCGAGTCCATCACGATCCAGCTCTTGCCCTGGTGCTCGGTGCGCCAATAGCTGCGAAAGCTCGCATCGGCCGATGCCGATTCCAGTTGCAAACTCGGATCGTTCAGTGCACTGCGTACCCAGGCCAGGCGAACATCGGCGCGGTCGGTGAGGTGATTCATAAAAACCCGCAAGATCAAGTGTGTCGAGCTTAACGCCGAACCGGCGCGGTGCAAACGCAACCGATCAAAGCAACTTGATGCCAAAGGGACGGACCACAAGCGCGAAGGCCCCGAAGCACGCGATGGTGAGCAATGCGCTGAAGCCCAGTGCAGGCCAGAAGCCGAAACGCGCCAACAGGCGTGGAAACGCCAGAAACATGGGGAGCGTCGGCACCACATACCAGAAGGTATACCAGGCGTGATTGGCGATTTTCTCCGTCGGCTGTTTTTCGACGTAAAGCCAGGTCAATGCCAGCAGGGTCACCAGCGGCAGCGACGCGAGCAGGGCGCCCAGACGATCGCTACGTTTGGCCAGTTCGGAAACGGCCACGACAAGAGCGGCCGTAATCAGGTACTTGGTGATGATCCAGGGCATGGGGATACCGCCAGCAAGCGTGCAGTGGAGGATGGCATGACGGCTGGTACGCGGACGTCATGCGACGATGCAATTGTCTAACACACGGGCCGGCATTTAGCATGCGTGCCCATGTCCCGCGCATCACTGCCCCTGCTAGCTCGCCTGCGCCGCCATCGCGGCCTGTGGCTGTTGGCGATGGCGGTGCTGATGATCAAGCTTGCCAGCGGCACCTTGTGCCTCGCCGATGGTCCGAATGCCCGGCTTGCCGCGGATATGGCCGCGACGGGGACGACAGCGCTGGTGCTGGATAATGCTTCGGCTGCTGTCTCCGGCAGCCTCGACGATTGTTTGTTGGGCGAAGGCGCCGGTTGCCATTGCTCCTGCGCTCATTCGATCGCGCTACCGATGAGCGTGGCGCTGTCGGTGCAGGCGATGCCTGCTTCTTTTCATGTGCCGGTGACATCGCCCGGCTTTGTGCCCGCCATGACGGGCACCGAACTGCGCCCGCCTATCGCCTGAGAACGTCCGCCCCTGCGCGCCCTTCATGCAAGGGCGTGCTTTCGACCGTTTCTCAGGAGAAAGTTTCATGTCCATCTGTCGAGCGACCCTTATCGGGGTCGCCTGCTTGCTGCATGCCATGGCAGCGAGCGCTACTACGCCGTCCTTGCGGGACGCCATCCATTCGCTATGGGACAGCAACCCCGAAGTACAGGCAGCACGTGCCGATCTCGAGGCAGCCAGCGCACGTGCACGGGCTGCGGCTCAACCGCTCTATAACCCTTCCGTGGCTTTCGAGGCGGAGAACGCCGACGTCAATCGGCGTACCGCCGGTATCAGCCTGAGCCTGGATATTTCGGGCAAGCGCAAAGCGCGCACCGAACAAGGGCTGGCAGAACTGACAGTGAGCCAGGCGAGCTATGACCTCTTGCGCAGGGATGTGGCAGCGCGCTGGTTGAAAGCCTGGTCAGCGGCCACGCTTGCCGAGCAACAACGTGAACTGGGTCAACGGCGCGTCGCATTGATGCAGCGTTTCGATACTCTGGCCGCACAACGCCTGAAGATCGGCGACATCAGCAGCCCGGAGCGGGATTTGGCCGCGCTTGCGCTCGGCGAAGCGCAAATCCAGCTGGCGACGTTACAAGCCAACGAGGCTTCAGCGCGTGCTGCATTGCTGGCGCTTATTGGCGAAACGCCCACGCAACCGGTCGCTCTCGATCAGAACCTGCCGCCCACATCCGCGGCGGTAACGCCGCTGCCGCTCGATCGCCGGCCGGAGTTGCTGCAGGCCCGGGCGATGCAGGCGAGTGCCGAAGCAGGCATCCAGGTGGCGCAGCGCGCACGCCGGCCCGATCCGACGCTCAGTCTTACCGGCGGTCAGGTGCGCGCGGGGCCGATGAACGATCGGGTGATTGGCATCAGCGTGTCGATTCCCTTGCCGATTCTCAATACGGGACGCGCCGAGATCGATGCTGCCCGTGCACAGGCCGATGCGGCTACGGCGGGCGTGCGTGCAAGACAGTGGGCAACTCGCGCCTCCTTACAGGAAAGCCAGGCTCGTTACGACGCGCTGCGCGGTGCGGCAAATGCCTTCGGGCAAGGGCGTGCCGCCGCATTCACCGATCGCGTCGCGTTGCTGGAGAAGCTCTGGCGCGCCGGCGAAATCGGTACTTCCGACTATCTCGTGCAGCTCAAGCAGAGCATCGATACCGCGTTGTCGGCGCTCGAATTGCAAAGCCAGGTCTGGCAGGCCTGGTTCGACTATCTCTCCGCCGCCGGTCGTCTCACCGATTGGGTTGACGGCCGTGCCGAGGAACCGGGCAATGAATAATTTTCTAAAGAAGAGCCGGCTGGCCTGGCTGGTCATGGTGCTGCTCGGCATCACGCCCTTGATAGCGCAAGAGGCCGATCATCCGCTCAGTCTCGATGCGCGAGCCATCAGCGATGCCGGCATCGTCGTCGATCGGGCCGCCGTGCGTGAACTGACCGAAGAGCTCAAGGCTCCCGGCGAAGTCAAAGCCGATGCGTACTCGACCGAGCTGGTATCGCCACGCATCGATTCGATGGTGCTGGCGCGCAAGGTCCGGCTGGGCGATGTCGTCAAGGCGGGGCAACCACTGGTGATGTTGTCGAGCGTGCAGGTGGCCGAGACGCAGGGGGCACTGATCGTCGCCGAGCAGGATTGGCAGCGTGTCGCCTCGTTGGGGGCTCAGGCGGTATCCGGGCGGCGTTATACCGAAGTCAAGGTTCAGCGCGATCAGGCGCGCGCCAAGCTGCGTGCGTACGGTCTCTCCGATGCGCAGATCGCCGGCGTATTGCGCGCCGGCTCTGCGCGTGCGGATGGCAGCTATGCCTTGCTTGCGCCGACCGATGGCCGCATCACCACCGATCAGTTTCTGGTGGGCGAGCGGGTCGAGCCCGGCCGAACCTTGTTCACCCTGGTGAAGGAGGACTCGGTCTGGGTCGAGGCGCAGTTGTCGCCGGCCGATGCCGGTAGCGTCAGTGCGGGTGGAAGTGCGCGGATTCTTGTGCACGGCACGAGCTTGCCCGGCAAGGTGGTGCAGCGAGCGCATCAGACCGACGAGCGCACGCGTACCGTGCCTGTTCGGATCCAGGTCGACAATAGCCGCGACCTTCTGCATCCCGGCGAATTGGTGGATGCACGGCTTTCGACCGGTTCGCCAAGCAGGGCTGTTGCGGTGCCTGCCGATGCCATCGTGATGGTGCAAAACCAGGCAACGATCTTCGTCATGAAAGGCGAAGGTCGGTTCGAACCCGCGCCTGTTGCCGTCGGCGAAAGCCGTGACGGCTGGGTGGAGATCAAGCAGGGTCTGAAGCCTGGTGTGGCCTACGTGAGCAAAGGCGCCTTCGTACTCAAGGCGCGCATGTTGCGTTCGCAGCTGGGAGAAGAGTGATGCTGCAGCGACTTGTCGACGTATCCCTTCGCTACAAGGTGCTGGTGCTGATCCTTTTCCTGGTAGTCGGCTTTCTGGGTTATCGCGCGCTTGGACGGTTGCCCATCGATGCTTTTCCTGACGTTACGCCGGTGCAGGTCAACATCTACACGGAAGCGGCCGGTCTGGCCGCCGAAGATGTGGAATCGCTGTTGACGACGCCGGTGGAGTCGGCGCTCGCCGGCTTGCCCAAGGTGCAGGAAATTCGCTCCGTGAGTCTGTTCGGCCTGTCGTATGTCGCGGTGTACTTCGACGACGATATGGACATCTATTTCGCGCGTCAGTTGGTCAACGAGCGTCTGCAACAAGTCGGCGATCGCCTGCCTGCCGGTTACGGCAAGCCCGAGATGGGGCCCAATACGTCCGGGCTTGGACAGGTGTTCTGGTACACCGTGGAGCGCGCCGACGACGCGCTGGCGCAAGCGCCCAGCGATATGGATCTGCGTACGCTGCAGGACTGGTCGATCCGGTTGATGCTTCGCACCGCACCGGGCGTCGACGATGTCACATCGTGGGGTGGGCAGGAGAAGCAGTACCAGGTGCGGATCGATCCAATGAAATTGATCGCGCACAAGCTGGGCTTCAAGGACGTGATCGATGCGCTGCAGGCAAACAATGCCCAGGTCGGCGGCAACTTTGTCGATGTCGGACGTGAGCAGTATCTGGTGCGGGGACTCGGGCTGGTCAGGAATGCAGCAGACCTCGGCCAGATCGTCCTCAAGACTGAGGACGGCACGCCGGTCTACGTGCGCGATGTGGCGACGATTGTCGAAGCCGGTGCGCCCCGTACGGGGGCGGTAACCCGCGACGGCAAGGAGGTTGTCATGGGGCAGGCGCTGGCGCGGATCGGCGAAAACGCCAAGAGCGTCGTCGACGCGGTCAAGGCCAAGCTGGACACGGTCAAGCAGGCTTTGCCCGACGGTGTACGGATCAAGCCGGTCTACGAACGCACCGAGCTGGTGAACCAGGCCGTGGGCACCGCGGTGCGTGCACTGATCGAGGGCTCGATCCTTGTGGCGCTGGTGCTTTTCCTGTTTCTGGGCGAATGGCGCAGCGCGCTGGTGGTGGTCGTCGCGTTGCCGTTGGCGATGTTGATCGCGTTCATCTGCATGGACATGGCGGGACTGTCGGCCAATCTGATGTCGTTGGCAGGCCTGGCGATCGGTATCGGCATGATGGTCGACGGTGCGGTGGTCATGGTGGAGAACGCCTTCCGCATCATGGCCGAGCAAAAGTCTCGCGGCATGCCGGTCAACCGTAGCGCTGCGGTATTGGAGGCCGCGCGGGAAGTAGCCAACCCGATCGCCTTCGCGATCATGATCATCATCGTGGTGTTCCTGCCGCTGTTCGGCCTGCAGGGGCTGGAAGGCAAGATGTTCAAGCCGATGGCCTTCAATATCAGCTTCGCGATGGCCGGCTCGCTCTTATTGGCGCTGACGTTGATCCCAGTGCTGGCGGCTCTGGTGCTCAAGCCCAAGGAGGAAAAGGACACACGCTTGGTGGCTTTCCTGAAGCGCCGCTACGAGGCGGTGTTGTCCTGGTCCTTACGCAGACGTACCTGGGTGCTGGCCATGGCGGGTGCAGCTCTGCTCGGCAGCGTGGCGTTGTTTCCCTTCCTCGGCAAGGAGTTCATGCCGAACTTGAAGGAGGGCGCGATCATGTGGCGCATCACGTCGATTCCATCGGCATCGCTCGATGAGTCGATCGATATTTCGAAGCGTGTCGCTGAACGCATCCGGCAAAAGTTTCCCGAGGTGGAAACTACCCTGGCGATGATCGGCCGGGCGGAAAAGGGTGAAACCGCCGACGTGAACTACATGGAGGTCTACACGCCGCTCAAGCCCAAGGCGCAATGGCGAAAGGGCCAGACGCTCGAAAGCATCGAGGCGGACATGCAGAAGACGTTGAGCGATGCCTTGCCCACGGCGGTGGTCGGCTATACCCAGCCGATTCAGATGCGTATCGAGGAGCTTATCTCCGGTGTACGTGCCACGCTGGCGCTGAAGCTTTACGGCGACGACCTTGGCGAGCTCGATCGGCTGAGTGCGCAGCTCAAGGACGTGCTGGCCGGTATTCCCGGTGTCGCGGATCTGGCGCTGGAGGCCAATATCGGCAAGCCGCAGATCCGCATTCGTGTCGACCGCGACGCCTTGGCGCGCTACGGCCTGAACGCCGACGACGTGCTCACGGTAGTCAAGAACGGTATCGGCGGCGAGCCGATCAGCAGTCTGATCGACGGCGTGAAGCGTTTCGATATCGCCGTACGCCTCGATGATGCGGACAAGGCGTCGTTGCGTGCGATCGAGCGTATTCCGATTCGCTCGGCCAGCGGTGCGATCGTGCAGCTCTCGCAAGTGGCGGAGGTCGACGATGCCGAGGGTTACTCGTTTATTCGACGTGAGCAGTTGCAGCGCTATGCGGTGATTCAGATGGACGTGCGCGGTCGCGATATCGACGGCTTCGTGCGGGATGCGAACGCGGCGATCGCGCAGAAGATAAAACTTCCCACCGGCTACTACACGGAGTGGGGTGGTGCGTTCGAAAATCAGCAGCGCGCCTTGAAGCGACTCGCCTTGATCGTGCCGGCGACGATCCTCTTTATCTTTATCCTGCTGTACACCGCGTTCAACTCGGTGAAGTATGCGGCCTTGATTCTGGCCAATGTACCCTTTGCCACGATCGGCGGTATCGTCGCACTGGCCATGACTGGGCAGTATCTGTCCGTACCCTCGGCGATCGGTTTTATCGCCGTATTCGGCGTGGCGATGTTGAACGGCATCGTGCTGATCAGTTTCTTGAACGAACAGCGTGCGAAAGGCCTGTCCGTGCGCGATGCGGTGATGCGCGGTACGGCGTTACGCTTGCGCCCCGTGCTGATGACGGCCAGCGTGGCGATTCTCGGCCTGGTACCGATGTTGTTGTCCAGCGGAGTAGGCGCGGAAACTCAGCGACCACTGGCCACGGTAGTGGTGGGTGGCTTGATCACGTCGACCTTGCTGACGCTGGTGCTGTTGCCGGTGTTGTATGACTGGATTGAGCAGCGTCGCTCGCGACGCTAAAAAGAAAGGCCGATAGGGAGGGCTTAGAATCGCCTCAGTTTTTATGATCGTCATCCCGGCGCAGGCCGGGACCCAGTGGCTTCGGTTTCTGGTTGTCGCGATAGAGCGGAATCTTGTTGGCTTTCGCAACAATCAATCACAAAGTCACTGGGTCCCGGCCTGCGCCGGGATGACGACTAGGGGAGGCTTCCCGAGGCACCCATCAGGAAAGGTTGTACGCCTTCTCCTCATGCAGCGAGAGATCCAGGCCAACCTGTTCCTGTTCGTCATCGACACGCAGGCCGAGCGTGAGGTCGAGCAGCTTCAGGATCACATAGCTCAGTACCGCACTCCACGCGATGGTGAACATGACGCCCTTGGTCTGAATCCATAGCTGCGTGCCCAACTCGGTGACCGTGCCGAAGCCGCCAAGCACGGGTGCGGCCAGTGGGCCGGTGAGAATGCCACCGAGAATGCCCGCCACCGCATGCACACCGAAGACATCGAGCGAGTCGTCATAGCCAAGCTTGTGCTTGAGCCGGGTCGCGGTGAAAAAGCACAGCACGCCAGCCGCACCGCCCAGCACGAGCGCGCCGCCAGGACCTGCCGTGCCCGCCGCAGGCGTTACCGCCACCAGGCCGGCAACGGCGCCCGATACGATGCCCAGCACGCTTGGACGTCCATGCATGATCCATTCGGCGGCGAGCCAGCCAAGGGCGGCGGCGGCGGTCGCGATCTGTGTCACCAGCATCGTCATACCGGCGCTGCCGTTGGCGGCTACCGCCGAACCGGCATTGAAGCCAAACCAGCCAAGCCACAGCAGGCTCGCGCCTACCACCGTATAGCCGAGGTTGTGCGGCGGCATCGGCGTATGCGGATAACCCCGGCGCTTGCCGATCACCAGACAGGCCACCAGGCCCGCGATACCGGCGTTGATATGCACCACCGTGCCGCCGGCGAAATCGAGCACGCCCAGATCGCCGAGCAGCGAGCCCGGGCCGCTCCACACCATGTGCGCCATCGGCAGATACACGATGGTCAGCCACAAGCCACTGAACCACAGCAGCGCACTGAACTTCATGCGTTCGGCGAACGCACCGATGATCAGCGCCGGCGTGATGATCGCGAAGGTGAGCTGGAACATCACGAAGACCGCTTCGGGCACGGTCTGGTAAAGCGTGTCCGGTTTCAGGCCAGCCAGCATGATCCGGTCGAAGCCGCCGATGATCGAATGCACATTGGTCACATGCGCCTGCATGCCCTGCGTGCTGAAGGCCACCGAGTAACCGTAAACCAGCCACAACACGGTCACCAGCGCCGTGATGGCGAAACACTGCATCAATACCGACAACAGATTCTTCGCCCGCACCATGCCGCCATAAAATAGCGCCAACCCCGGAATCGTCATCAACAACACCAGCATGGTCGCCGTAAGCATCCACGCCGTATCTCCCGCATTGAGCACGGGCGTTGGCGTTCCTTGCGCAAGCGCCGGTGTCGCTAAAGCACCAATCGTCATCAGCGCGATGGCCCCTAACGCCTTACCCCTCACCCCCAACGACTCAAAGCGCATCGACGTCGACCTCCTGCGTGCGGATACGGATGGCCTGCTCCAGCTCGCTCACGAAGATCTTGCCGTCGCCTATCTTGCCGGTACGTGCCGCCGTAGTGATCGCTTCGATGGCGTGCTCGAGCTGTTCGTCGGCGACAGCGATTTCCACTTTCAGTTTGGGCAGAAAATCGACGACGTACTCGGCCCCGCGGTAGAGCTCGGTATGGCCATGCTGGCGGCCAAAGCCCTTGACCTCGGTCACTGTCATGCCGGAGATGCCGACCTCGGTCAGTGCCTGGCGCACGTCATCGAGGGTGAATGGTTTGATGATCGCTGTGATCCACTTCATCCCGCATCCTCTCAAGGGAACTCTGTCGCAGCGCAGCAGGATGCGTGCCAGGACAAGGTACGCCTCTGGTCTTAATTGGTTCAATGACTTAGGGATGCGCTGTTCAGCGCTTTGCGCGGTTTTGGGGCAAGCTGGCGACTCGGCCGAGCGCTTGCGGTGCAATGCGGCACATTGACCCTGGGGGTTTAAATCAGTACCATTTTAGTCCCGATTCAACAGGTGCTCCCCAGCCGCCATGCTCCGCGTCAGCCGCCTAACCGATTACGCCACGGTGGTGATGACCTGCATGGCCGCACACCCGGACGACGTACTCAGCACCGCGCAGATCGCCGACGAAGCACGGCTGGAACTGCCGACGGTGAGCAAGCTGCTCAAGGCGCTTGGGCATGCCGGGCTGGTGGAGTCCTTTCGTGGCGTCAACGGCGGCTATCGCCTGGCGCGACCGGCCGGAGAGATTTCCCTCGCGCAGATCGTCGAGGCGATGGAAGGACCCATCGGCATGACCGAATGCAGCATGGCCGAAGGCCAATGCGAACGCGCGCCGCAATGTTCCGTGCGCGGTAGCTGGCAACAGGTCAACCATGTGGTCGAGCGCGCGCTCAAGGCGATGAGCCTTGCCGACATGCTGACGCCACCGCAACCCATCGCGCTTTCCATCGGCCATGCCGATGCACAGCATGCCAATGAACGAAAGGGCACCACTGCATCATGAGCATCGAAACCAGCGAAAACACCTTGCTACGCGATAACGCCGAAGTCGCTTCGGCGCTCGGTCGCCGCTATGAGGCCGGTTTCGTCACGGATATCGAAACCGACAGCCTGCCGCCCGGCCTGTCCGAAGACATCGTGCGCCAGTTGTCCGCGCTCAAGCAGGAGCCGGAGTGGATGACCGAGTGGCGCCTCAAGGCATACCGCCATTGGTTGACCATGCCGGAGCCGCATTGGGCCAAGCTGAAGATCGGTGCGATCGACTTCCAGGCGATCAGCTATTACGCCTCGCCGAAGAATCGCCCGAAGTCGCTCGCCGACGTCGACCCCAAACTGCTCGAAGCCTATGACAAGCTCGGCGTACCGCTGCACGAGCGCGCCAAACTCGCCGGTGTTGCCGTCGATGCGGTGTTCGACTCGGTGTCCGTGGGCACGACGTTCCGCAAGGAGCTGGCCGAGGTCGGCGTGATCTTCTGCTCGATGAGCGAGGCGATCCGCGAGCATCCCGAGCTAGTGCGGCAGTACCTCGGCAGCGTGGTGCCGGTGGGCGACAACTATTTCGCCGCGTTGAACTCGGCCGTGTTCTCCGATGGCTCCTTCGTATTCATTCCCAAGGGCGTGCGTTGCCCGATGGAGCTGTCGACCTATTTCCGTATCAACGCCGGCCACACCGGGCAGTTCGAGCGCACGCTGATCATTGCCGAGGACGCCGCTTACGTGTCCTACCTTGAAGGCTGCACCGCGCCGATGCGCGACGAGAATCAGCTGCACGCGGCAGTGGTCGAACTGGTCGCGCTGGAAAAGGCGCAGATCAAATATTCCACCGTGCAGAACTGGTATCCGGGCGACGAAGAAGGTCGCGGCGGCATCTACAACTTTGTCACCAAGCGCGGCGATTGTCGCGGCGACGATTCCAAGATCTCCTGGACCCAGGTCGAAACCGGTTCGGCGATCACCTGGAAATACCCCAGCTGCGTACTGCGCGGCGATCGCTCGGTGGGCGAGTTCTATTCGGTGGCGCTGACGCATCACCGCCAGCAGGCCGATACCGGCACCAAGATGATCCACATCGGCAAGAACACCAAGTCGAAGATCGTCTCCAAGGGCATCAGCGCGGGCCGCAGTTCCAATGCGTATCGCGGGCTGGTGAAAGTGGAGAAGGGTGCGGAAGGTGCGCGCAACTACACGCAGTGCGATTCGCTGTTGATCGGCAAGCGCTGCGGTGCCCACACCTTCCCGTATATGGAAGTGAAGAACCCGACCGCGATCGTCGAGCACGAGGCCACCACCTCGAAGATCTCCGACGATCAGCTGTTCTACTGCCGCGCGCGCGGCATCGGCGAAGAAGACGCCGTGTCGATGATCGTCGACGGCTTCTGCAAACAGGTGTTCCGCGAACTGCCGATGGAGTTCGCCGTGGAAGCCAAGAAGCTGCTGGAAATTTCGCTGGAAGGTGCGGTCGGCTAAGCCGCCGTTCGCCCTCCACACATTCATTGCGGATTTGAAGACATGTTGAAGATCGAAAACCTGCACGCCCGTGTCGAGGGCAAGGACATCCTCAAGGGCCTGAGCCTTACCGTGAACCCGGGCGAGGTGCACGCCATCATGGGTCCGAACGGCGCCGGCAAGTCGACCCTGGGTAATGTATTGTCCGGCCGCGACGGCTATGAAGTGACGCAGGGTTCGGTGACGTTCGAAGGTCGCGATCTGTTGGCGCTCGATCCGGAAGACCGTGCGGCCGCGGGTGTGTTTCTCGCGTTCCAGTACCCGGTGGAAATTCCCGGCGTCAACAATACCTATTTCCTGCGCGCGGCCCTGAACGCACAGCGCAAGCAGCGTGGCGAGCAAGAGCTCGACTCCATGCAGTTTCTCAAGCTGGTGCGCGAGAAACTGAAAGTGATGCAGATTTCCGACGAGCTATTGCATCGCGCCGTGAATGAAGGCTTCTCCGGCGGCGAGAAAAAGCGCAACGAGATTTTCCAGATGGCCGTGCTCGAGCCGAAGCTGGCGATTCTCGACGAAACCGACTCGGGTCTGGATATCGACGCGCTCAAGCAAGTATCGCAAGGCGTCAACGCGCTGCGTTCGCCGGACCGCGCCTTCCTGATGATTACCCATTACCAGCGTCTGCTCGATTACGTGCAGCCGGACTTCGTGCATGTGCTGGCCGATGGCCGCATTATCGAAAGCGGCGACAAGTCACTGGCGCTAAAGCTGGAAGAGCACGGCTATGCCTGGATTGCCGAGCGTGAGCCGGCCGGAGCGCAGGCATGAGCCAGCAGCCGGCCCGCCCGCCGTTGCTGGAATCGCTGCTCGATGCGCCGCTACCGCAAGGTGCGGCGTGGCTCGATGCCATCCGGCGCGAAAATCTCGACGCCTTGAGTGCCACCGGGTTGCCCGATAGCCGTAACGAAGCCTGGAAATACACGGCACTGCGCGCGCTGGGGCAGCGCCGCTTTGTACAGGGCGATGCGCAGGCCTCGACACGTGATATCGATGTCGCGGCGCTCTCGCTGCCGGGTGTTGCCGGGCCGCGCCTGGTCTTCGTCAATGGTGTGTTTCGCGAAGACCTGTCGCAACTCGATAGCCTGCCCGACGGCCTCGAAGTATTGCCGCTGTCGCGCGCACTGGCGCAGGACGACGAGCCGTTGCGTTTTGCGCTCGGTCATCGCTATCGCGAGACGGCCGACGCCTTTGCGCAGCTCAACGCGGCGTACGCGCAGGAAGGCGTGGTGCTGCGTGTCGCTGCCGGTGCCGTTATCGAACAGCCTGTCCATTTCAGTTTCATAGGTGCTTTCGCCGAGCAAGCGGCCTGGCATCTACGCCATGTCATTGCGTTAGGTGACGGTGCCGAGCTCAGCCTTGTCGAGCACCACCTGGGCTTCGGTGACGCACAGCAACTGGCTACCTCGGTCGCCGATATCGTGTTGGGCGAACGGGCCAAGCTCGATATGACGCTGTTGCAGCAGGCAGCCACCGATGCCTCCCTGATCCGCCGTACCAGCGTGCAGTTGGGTGTGGCCGCTCATGCGATGCTTAATGTCGTGGAGTTGGGCGGCGCCTTGGTGCGCCATGATCTGCATGCGACCATCAAGGGCGATAACGCGCGCCTGGACACACGTGGCGTGTTCGCTCTGCGTGGCCGGCAACATGTGGATACGCAGCTGTCGATCCGACACGATGCCTTGAACTCGGCGTCGGAATCGATCTGGCGCGGCGTGGCCGACGAGCGTTCGCGCGGTGTGTTTCGTGGCGCGATCCTGGTTGCCGAGGGCGCCGATGGTAGCGATGCCAGCCTGAGCAACAAGAATCTCCTGCTGTCTTCGCAAGCCGAAATCGATACCAAGCCGGAGCTGGAAATCTACGCCGACGAAGTCAAGGCCGCGCACGGCGCCACAGTCGGCCAGCTCGACGAGCGTTCGCTGTTTTACCTGCGTTCGCGCGGTATTCCCTTGGCCGAGGCGCGTGGTCTGCTGACGGCTGCCTTTTGCCGTGCGGTGTTCGCATCGATGCCGAACGAAACCCTGCGCGATCATATTTCACAGCTGCTGCTCCTGCAGTTGCCAGTCGATCAGGTCGCCTGAGCGGCCAGCGAGTCCCTTCATGAATGCTCAAGCCCAGCTAGCCACCGCTTTCGACGTCGAACGTATTCGCGCGGACTTTCCGCTGCTCAAGCGCACCGTGCACGGCAAGCCGTTGGTGTATTTCGACAATGCCAATACCAGCCAGAAGCCGGTGTCGGTGATCGAGGCGGTGGACCGGCACTATCGCGAGCACAATGCCAACGTGGCGCGCGCCGTGCATCAGCTTGGCGAAGAGGCAACGGCAGCGTATGAGAGCGCTCGCGACGGCCTGGCGCGTTTTATCAACGCCGGCTCACGCAACGATATCGTGCTGACCTCCGGTACGACGCAGTCGATCAATCTGGTGGCCTATAGTTTCGCGTTGCCGCGGCTGAAGCCGGGCGACGTGATCCTCACCACGGTAATGGAGCATCACGCCAATATCGTCCCCTGGCAGCTGGTCGCCGCGCGTAGCGGGGCCACCGTCAAGGCGGCCCCGATCGACCAGCATGGCGAGCTGATCCTCGAAGAATTCATCAAGCTGCTGACGCCGGACGTAAAGCTGGCCTGCGTCGCGCACGTGTCCAATGTGCTCGGTACGGTCAACCCGGTGCGCGAGATCGCACGCGAGTGCAAAAAGCGCGGCATTCCGCTGCTGGTCGACGGTTCGCAGGCCGTGCCGCATCGCCCGGTCGACGTGCAGGCGCTCGGCTGCGATTTCTATTCGATTACCGGCCACAAGATGCTTGGGCCTACCGGCACGGGCGCACTGTGGGCCAAGCGTGAACACCTGCAGGCGATGCCCCCGTTTTTCGGCGGTGGCGAGATGATTCGCGAGGTGAGTTTCAACGGCACCACGTTTGCCGAGCCGCCGCACAAGTTCGAAGCGGGCACACCCAATATCGCGGGCTTCGCGGGATTGTCGGCCGCAATGGATTACTACCAGTCCATTGGGTTCGACGCGATTCATGCCTGGGAAGAGCGCCTGCTTTCGTATGCGACGGAGCGTCTGCGCGACATCCCCGGCTTGCGCATCATTGGCGAAGCCAAGGACAAGGAGCCGGTGATCTCGTTCCTGATCGAGGGTGCCCAGGCGACCGACCTAGCAACCCTGCTGGATCTGGAGGGCGTCGCCGTACGTTCGGGTCATCACTGCGCCCATCCGTTGATGCAGTTCTACGGCGTTCCCGCGACTTTGCGTGCATCGCTGGCGTTCTACAACACGCGTGAAGAAATCGATGCGTTCATCACGGCCTTGCTGAAGGTGCGCAAGCTGTTGCTTTGAGTGGTACAGAGTTGTGAGGCCGTGGTCATGATTTTATGGGACCTCGAATAACCTCCTACTCGTCATTCCGGCCTACGCCGGGATGACGATAGGAAAAGCGAGGTCATTCGAGGTTCCCCGGAATCGCGGCAAGGACTTGTCTCGGGGCGAGATCATCGCGACTGAAATCGCTCCCACAGAAAAGCCGGTGTCCGAGGTTACCCAATGGAAAAATTGGGCTAAAGTCGAACCAGCCACGACAGGGATGGCGTCTGGGGAGGTCTTTATGCGGCAAGCTTTCGGCCGGGCCGGGTTGGCCCGATGGCTGGCATTGTTGGTTTTTTGCGCATGGATGCTTCCGGCTTCCGCTGGGGCGCAGGACGTCCCGGAGTTGCGTGGACGCGTCAATGACTACGCTGGCGTGCTGGGCAATACGTCCGCACTAGAAGCCAAGCTCGCCGCGGAAGAACAACGCGCCGGCAACCAGGTCGTCGTGCTGACCGTGGCTGATCTCGCTGGCCAGGATATCGAGAGTTACGCCAACGCGGCGTTTCATCAATGGCGGCTCGGGCACAAGGGTGTCGATAACGGTGTGTTGATCGTTCTTGCGGTCAAGGATCGGCGTGCACGCATCGAAGTAGGTTATGGCCTCGAAGGCGATCTGACCGATGTGACCAGCTCGCTGATTCTTCGTGAGCAGATGCATCCATTGTTTGCAAAGGGCGATTACGCGGGCGGCATCCATGCCGGCGTCGATGCCGTGCTGGGCGTGCTTGCCGGTGCAACGGTCACGGGTACGCCCGAAAGCACGCCACACAAGGACAGCGTGCCGATATGGGTATCTATTTTCTTGATGGTGCTTACGGTGGTTTTCAGCCTGATGGCCGCCAGCGGCGGCGGCCTGGCCACGCTGTGGGTCACGCCGTTGTGCAGTATTTTTCTGTTCGTGCTTTGGCCGTGGTATTGGGCTCTGGCAGCCTTATTGGCTTGCCTGATGGGCGTCTATGCGATGCGCCGGCAAAACATGCGCAAGGCTTTTACGCGCAAGGGCATGGTAAGGAAGGCGTTTGCATCGAATCACCTCACCGATTGGCCGCCTTCGCTCTGGCAGGTCATGCTTTGGGTCGGTGCGTGGACGTCCACGGGCTCGAGATCGTCATCTGGTAGCGACAGTTCGAGTTGGAGCAGTTCGAGTTCGTCCAGCGACGGGTCGTCGTCATCGGATTCATCGTCGGATTCGAGTTTCTCCGGCGATGGCGGCGATTCGGGTGGCGGCGGTTCGTCCGATAGCTGGTAATACGCAGGCGGCACGCGCCGCCTGCGTATCGGGCATTACCAGATCTTTACCTGTTTATCGCTGGCGCGGACCATGTTCGAGCCGGCTTTGCACTGGAACGCCTGCGCGAAAGCAGCCATGTTCGACGGCGCACCGATAGCGCGGAACTGCGCCGGTGCGTGCGGATCGGTGTTGAGCGAGGTGAGCTGCGCTTCGGGGCGGATATTGCCGCGCCATACGCGCGCCCAGTTGAGAAAGAAGCGCTGGTCCTGCGTGTAGCCGTCGATCTTCTCGTTTGCTTCCTTCGGGTTGTTCTTCAACGCCATCTGCAAGGCATCGTAGGCTGCGTTGAGACCGCCCAGATCGCCGATGTTCTCGCCCATGGTCAGCTGGCCGTTGACGAACTTGCCGGGCAGTGCCTCATAACCGTTGAACTGTGCGGCCAGCTTGGCGGTGCGTTCCTCGAACGCCTTGCGATCGGCATCGGTCCACCAGTTGACGTTATTGCCCTTGGCGTCGAACTTGCTGCCCTGGTCGTCATAGCCATGGCCCATTTCATGGCCGATCACCGCACCGATGCCGCCGTAGTTGAGCGCGTCGTCGGCGGTCGCCGAGAAGAACGGGGGCTGCAGGATGGCGGCAGGGAAGACGATCTCGTTCTTCTGCGAGTTGTAATAGGCGTTGACGGTTTGCGGCGTCATGCCCCATTCGGTGCGGTCGACCGGCTTGCCGATCTTGCTGACCATATAGTCGTAGTTGAACTTGTCGGCGGCGTGGACGTTGGCGAAGTAGTTGTTCGGCGTCAGCTGCAGGCCGCTCCAGTCGCGCCACTTGTCCGGGTAGCCGATCTTGGGCACGAAGGTCGCCCATTTTTCAAGCGCCTTCTGCTTGGTTGCCGCGCTCATCCATTCCAGGTTCTCGATGCGCGACTTATAGGCGGCGCGCAGGTTGTTCACCAGCTGCTCGGCGCGCTGCTTGGAATCGGGTGAGAAGTTCTTCGCGACATAGAGCTCGCCGAGCGCCATGCCCATGCTCTCGTTGACCGTGGCCAGGGAAATTTTCCAGCGCACTTCCATTTCCTTCTGGCCATTCAAGGTGCTCTTGTTGAAGGCGAAGTCTTCCTGCTGGAACGGTTTGGACAGATACGCCGCAGCGTTATTGATCGCATGGAAGCGCAGATAGGCCTGCCATTGCGCCGCCGGTACATCGGTAAGCATCTTGTCCACTTCGCCGAAGAACGCCGGCTGCGACAGCGAGAAGCCGTCGGTAACCTCTGCATGCTGCGTCTTGAAGAACGCGGCCCAGTCGAAATGCGGCGTCACCTTGTCGGCATCGGCGATGCTGATGAAGTGATAGCGGTTTTCCGGCTTGCGCATCTCGGTCGGCGGCAACGAGACGGCTGCCAGGCGGGTTTCGAACTTCATGGCCGCATCGGCCTGCGCCTTTGCGTCGGCAGCCGACACGCCGGTCAATTGCAGCAACTTGGCGATATGTGCGACATAGGCGACACGAATCTTTTCGTAGTCGGGCTTGGTGTAGTAATCGGGCGTGGGTAAGCCCAGGCCGCCCTGGCCGGCATAGGCGATCTGCTTGTCCGAATCCTTGAAGTCGGCGTTGCCGCCGAAGCGGAACAGCACCGGCGTGCCTTGGGCGTAGGTATCGCTGATATAGGCGGCGATATCCGCCGGGGTTTTCAGCGAGGCGATGCGCGCCAGCTGCGGCTTGATCGGATCGAAGCCGGCTTTGTCGATGGCCGCTTCGTTCATGCCGGTGGCGTAGAGATAGCCGATCTTCTGTTCGATCGAACCGGCCTTGGCATCCGCGGCGCTCTTGGCCGCAGCTTCCACAATGATCCGCTGCGCCTTGAGGCTGTCTTCGCGCAGGGCGTCAAACGAGCCCCAGCGCGTGCGATCGGCAGGGATCGGGTTGGCGGCGACCCACTTGGCGTTGACGAAACCGTTGAAGTCGGAGCAGGGATCGATCTTGCTGTTCAGATCCTGGATGTTGAACGTGTCCGTGGCGGCCGCGGCGGCGCCGCAAAGGCTTAAAGTCACCGCGAAGGCCAGCGGCTTGAGAAGGCTCTTTTTCATGTGTGCTCCCACTTTGAGATCTGTCCGGATTGCCCGAGCCCCACGCGCAGGCAAATCAAGGCAGGCTAGGCAGCGGGGGACCATGGCCGACAGTGTCGAAGGTCATTGCTGCGTTGCGCTACGCGGTTATCATGTGGCCATGTCACACGCCATTAAACTCAGCTTCCGACCGGCCGTCGTGGCCGATGTCCCTGCCATCGTGCCCCTGGTCGAATCCGCCTATCGCGGCGAATCGGGCCTGCGCGGCTGGACCACCGAATCGCATCTGCTCGACGGTCAGCGCACCGATCCGCCGGCAGTGGCGGCCATTATCGAGGCGCCCGGCAGCATGGTGCTGCTTGCCGAAAGTAACGGCACGTTACAGGCTTGCTGCCAGCTGGAGCGGCAAGAGCGGGCCGGCTACTTCGGCATGTTCGCTGTGGTTCCGACGCTGCAAGGTGCCGGTATCGGCAAGGCTGTACTGGCTGAGGCCGAGCGATTCGCACGTGAGGTCTGGGGTTGCGAAGCGATGCGCATGACGGTGATCGAACAGCGCGATGAATTGATTCAATGGTATGAGCGGCGCGGCTATCGACTGACCGGCGAGCATCAGCCGTTTCCCTATGGCCAGGAGCGTTTCGGCATACCGCGCCGCGACGACCTGCGTTTTGTCGTGCTGTCCAAGTCGTTGACGGTGGCTGCGTGAACGACTGGATCTATGTCGGTACGCGCAGCGAATTGCTGCCGGGCGAGTTCAAGGTGGTGTGGGACGGCGATGTCGCTATCGCGGTCTACAATATCGATGGCGATCTCTATGCTATCGAAGATGTCTGTACCCACGATGGTGGGGAGCTTGCCGGTGGTCCGTTGCAAGGTTTCGAGGTCGAATGCCCGCGGCACGGGGCGCGTTTCGATTTGCGTAATGGCGAGGTGACCTGTCCGCCTGCGTATGAACCGGTGGCGTGTTTTCCGGTGCGCGAGGAGCACGGCGGGATCTGGACCAAGGATGATCGCGGCTGAAGATGCCTCGAATAACCTCCTACTCGTCATCCCGGCGTAGGCCGGGATCCAGTGGCTTCGGTTGTCGGTTTTCGCATAGGTATTCAGGGCTTTTCGCGAGAACCCCATGATGACGCCACTGGATTCCGGCCTACGCCGGAATGACGATAGGAAAAGCTGAGGTTATGCGAGGGCTCCTACAAAGTTTCGAGCGCCACGGTTCTACGAAAGTCCGACACTTTCTTGCCGAATGCATTGACGGGGACTTCGACATATCGATGCACAAGGAAGGCGACGAGCACGGCCAGGCCAACGCCGCTCACCCATGCGAACGTATAGGACATACCCTTGTCGATCAGGATCGGCATGGCGACATACCCGATCATCGAGTGAACCAGGTAGAGCGGAAAGCTGATGTCGGCCAGGAAGTCGAGGACCTTGTTGTCCCTGAAGTTATCTCTTAGCAGATAACAGGCCCAGAACAGAACCAACGCATAGCTGTAGTTCTTCACCAACGGGCCGAAGAATGCATTCTCATAGAACGCATTGATCGTGACGAACAGGGCGTAGATGATGACGCCATAACCCAGCGCAGCCCTTGCGCTCAGCTCGCCATAGAGCACGTAGTAGAACAGGCAGCCGAGGAACATGAGCGTCATATACCTCATGTCCGATACCAGGTACGAAAAGAAAACCTCCTGGCCGGGACCGTGCGTAGCGAAATAGGCGCCGATACAACACAAGGCAAGAAAGGCCGTCGAGGTCATCATGACCTGGTGCGCTTGCCTGCCTATGAAGAAGATCAGGGCAACGATCGCGTAGAACTTGATTTCCACGGCCAGCGACCAGCAGACGAAATCCAGCGATGGGATGCCCGTTGCGCTATGGAGAAGTGTCAGGTTCTTCAGCAGAAACGGCCAACTGATGCGATCGGATAATGGCGTCGACCAGTACCATGAGCAAAGGACGTACATGCCGATGCTTATCAACAGGCAAAACCAGTAGACGGGATAGATGCGGAAGAATCGCCGTATCAGGAACTTGCCTGTCGACAGGTTTCTCAAGCTGATCGGGATGACAAACCCGCTGATCAGGAAAAAGACGGCGACGCCGAAAACGCCGTAGAAGAATTCGCCGAATGGGGGCGACAGCACATGTCGTGTATACCCAGGTGGTACCGGGACAAAGCTCGCAGGCGTTCCCACGATCGAACGTATGACAGGGGAGAAGAAAATGCCCCAATAGTGATAGATAACGACCGATAGAGCGGCAACGGCGCGTAGTTGATGAGCAAATCTAAGCTTCATGTCGTGCCGGCTGCCCTAGCTCGTTACATGCTTGCGTTCACCTGCCATCAAAAGCGATAGACGAAACCCAGAGACGTCGTCACCTGGTTGGTCGAGCCGAAGCGCTTCACCAGGGGGCTATCCGCGGCATTACCAAGCAGGCGCGCGTAATCCACCGATAGCAATACAGCCGTGCGCCGGCTTACCGGGATCAATGCATCGTATTCCAGCTCGATCTGTTGGCTGCCGGCACTCGGGTTCCAGGCGTAAGTGCCCAATTGTGCCGCCTGGGTTGCCGTGACGCCGAAGAAACGGCGCATGGCCGGCGCATTCATCGCCTGCCATTGCAACTGTATGGACTCCTCGATCCCCCACAACGGCGGCAATCCGCTGTCGATATAGAGGTTGAGATATGCACCGGCACCTTCGGTATCGTGACTGAGCGTGGCGCCGAAATTCACGATGTCGTTCGGGTGATATTCGATATAGCCACCCGCATTGAGCCGCGGTGACAGCGAGTCGACGATGCCGGCCAGGCGCGGGCCGAGATCTTCGTGGCTGCGGCCCCACATGTAGTTGCCGTAAAAACCGCCTTGCCAGCCGTCACTATGGATGAAATCGACGGTGAGCCCATCGGAGGTGGACAAGGTGATGTTCTTGTCCACCGTCACCTGGACAAACGGCGCCAATTGATCGCGGTGGTTGTCCGAGCCTATCCACCCCGGCATGCGCATCACACCGGCGCCGACGTAATTGGTGAATTCACCGGTCGGCTCGTTATCGGCGTGTGCGAGCGATGGCGTGCCGGTCAATCCGAGCATGCAAAGCGCCAGCAACGCGAGCGCCGGCCGATGTTGCGGTATCACGATGCGGGCGTTCCTGCCTTGCTGTTGGCGGGGAAGCGCACGAGCACGCGTTGTCCGATGCGCAACGACGCCGGCGGGGCCTGGTCGAACACCAGTACGCATTCCACCGAGCGCGTGGTCGAGCGAACCATGGGGTCCTCTTCCAGGGTGCTGGCGCCGAACACGGCACCGATGCGAAGCACGCGCGCATGCAGTGGCGTGCCACTGCTGCCGCCGTCTTCAATGACCTCGGCCTGCATGCCTTCATGGACGACGCCGACGAAGGACTCGTTGAGTTCGGCGCGCACGATCCGCGGGGCATCGGGAAGCAGCACGAAGGCGGGGCCCGAGGATGTAGATACGGTCGCGCCGGGCTGGATCGTACGGCTGACGATCTGGCCGTCCACCGGCGCGTTGAGGCTGCGCTGGGTCAGCTCATAGCGTGCGGCTGCGAGTTTCTGTGCTGCCAGCGTGGCTGCAGCGTGGGTATTTTCCAACTCACCCTGCAACTGATCGGCGGCCTGGCGCGCGTCGTCCGCACTCTGGCCATCGGCCGCCCCGGCCGCCGCGGCACTGGCCAGGCGTTGCGCGCGCTGTTGCGCTGCTTTGATGCGTGTCTGCAGCAAGGTCGCCTGAGCTTGTGCCTGTTGTTGCTCAGCCTGGGCGGCATCGATGGCCAGCTGCGCCGGCTGCGTGTCCAGTCGCGCGAGCAACTGGCCTTTGTGTACGTTGTCGCCTTCGTGCACCTTGATCTCGGCCACCACGCCATCGCGCGGCATGGCCAGGCGCAGCAGACCGCCCTCGATGTCGACACGACCGCGTGCAACGGCCTGATACGCCGGCGCGGCGGCCTGTGCCGTGGTCTGGTTCGAGTCCCTGCCCGAGCAGGCCGCCAGGCTGGCGGCCGCGATCAACAGCAGCGACGGGTAAAGCAAGCGCGAACTCATGTAGAAGGTTCCTCGATATCGTCGCCGGCGGTGCCGGTCGCGATGGCTGGCCGATGATCGCTCAATATGCGGCCATCCTCCATGGTCAGAACGCGGTCAGCGTGGCCGACCAGGCGTGGATCATGCGTGACGCATAGCACCGTGGTGCCGTGCGTGCGGGCGATGCGGTGCAGGATGTCGATGACGATCTGGCCGTTGGCGGCATCCAGCGCGCTGGTCGGCTCATCGGCAAACAGCAGCTCAGGCTCCTTGGCCAGCGCGCGCGCGATCGCCACGCGTTGTTTCTCGCCACCGGAGAGCTCGGACGGGCGCAGCTCCATGCGCGGGCCCAGGCCGACCTCTTCGAGCGAGCCGGCCGCCCGGCGGCGTGCCTCGGCATCGGACAGGCCCAGGTAGCTCAGCGGTAGCGCGACCTGTTCCAACGCATTCAGGGCTGGGAACAGATTGAAGCCCTGAAACACGAAGCCGGTGTGATGCAGACGGAAGCGTTCCAGCTCGCGAGTATTCAATTCGCCCAGGTCCTGACCGAGCGCGCTGACGCCGCCCTGGTCGGGCCGTTGCAGGCCGCTCAGGATCGAGAGCAGGGTGCTCTTGCCGCAACCGGATGGGCCGGAAATCAGGGTCAGCTCGCCTGCGCCTACATCGAGGCTGAGGTCCTGCAGCACGGCCGAACGGAGCTTCCCATTGGTGAAAGCCTTGCTCACGCTGCGCGCTTGCAGCGATGTCGACGGAATGGATGGCTGGCTCGACATCGCTTATCTCAACAAGGTGGCCGGGTCGGCACGGCGCAGGCTGCGCATCGCGGCGAGACCCGAAACGATGGCCAGGCCAAGAATCAGCACGACGCAGGCGATGATCGCGGCAAACGAAAAGGCCACCGGCACGCTGTAGCTGCGCGCCAGCAGAAACAGCACGCCACCCAATATGAGGCTGCCAAGCAGGCCCAGCGCACCGACCCAGAACGCCTGTTCGAGTACGACCTTGCGCAATGCGCCCACACCCACGCCCAATGCATTGAGCGTGGCGTATTCGCGCACGGAGCCGACCACGGCCGCGACCAGTGTCTGGCTGGTGATCACCGCGCCGACCAGGAACACGATGCCGGCCAGAAACAGCACGGCCGCGCCGGCGCCGGTGTCCAGCATCCAGTACATCTTCGAGCGGCGTGCGAAATTCTTGGCCGTCCATACTTCGTACGGGCCAAAACTGGTAGCGCCGCGCAAGCGTTTGGCCACCACGCGCGCATCGGCCGGGTTATGCAGCTTGGCGACGAAGTAGGTCATGCGACCGACATTGGCCGAATCGGTGTCCAGGTCACGTGCGGTAGCGAGCGAAGCCACCACATTGACGCCGCCGAGTGCGCGCAAGCCGGAGCCCACGCCAACGACCTGCACGCGGCGACCGTTGATGATGGCGCTGTCGCCGACGTTGACGCCCAGGCTGCTCAGATCGGCGCGATCGACGACCACCGCATTGGGTTCGTTCAAGCGCTGCCGTAGCTCGGGCGATAGTGCTTGCGAAAACATCAGGCCGTCCGGGCGCGGATCGATGCCCGATACGAATACCGATACGCCGCCGTTGTCGCTGGGGCCGCGCCAGTCGGCATCGACCCAATGGAACGGCTCAACGCGGCTTATCGCCGGATCCATCAGCAAGCGCATTTCCACGTCGGTATCGATCGAGCGGCCCAGGTTGACGCTCTGCGTACCCGGATAACCGGCCCACAGGTCGGCCGACGATCCGGTGATATAGACGCTGGCGCTGCCGAAAATGCCCAGCACCAGGGCGGCCTGCAGCAACTGCAGCAACCCGGCGAAGCACACGGCGAGGATGGCGGGCAGAAAGCGGCGCCATTCGTAGACCAGTGTCTTGCGCGCGAGAGCGACCATCAGTTCTTTCCCGCCGCGTGCTTGTCGTGTGGTTTGTCGGCGGCGATCGGCGCTCCACCGAGCGCTTTATAAAGCGAGACATAGGCAAGATCGCGTGCGGCCCGGGCACTGATCAGATCGAGCTGGGCACGCTGTTGTTCGAGCACGCTGTCCTGCAGATCGAGTGTGCTGCCCAGTTGCAGTTCGGTACGTTTATGCGCGGCGGCGGTGCTCTGATCCAGGGAATCGAGCGCCGACTGTGAGAACTGTTCGCGACCGCGCAACTGTTCCAGATCGCCCATCGCCATTTCCACTTCGGCCACGCCCTGCAACACCGCCTGGCGATAGGCCAGCACGGCTGCCTGCAGCTGATGATCCTTGGCGTGGGCGGTAGCCAACCGTTGGCCCCAATCGAACAGCGGCATGTCGATCACCGGGCCAACCGAAAAAATGCCTTCGCCGGTATGCACGCGATGGTTGCGTGCGATGTTGGTGGACCATTGCAGCGACGTGCCGATGCCGATATGCGGCAGGACGTCGGCATGGCTCAGGCCCGCCTCGCCCGCCGTGCGCAGCACTTCGGCTTCGGCGGCGGCGATTTCTGGCCGGGTGCGCAGCAGATCGCCGGGCGCCTTGGTGACTTGCCAGTCGCCCAGTTGCGGCTGCGGTCCCGGTTGCAGCCACGCGTCGTCGGGTTCGTTCTGGCCAAGCAACACCGCCAGCTGTTGCGCGCTGTTGTTGATGGCTTGCTGCGGTTCGGCCAGGGCCGCCTGGGCGCGTGCCAGTTCGGCTTGGGCGCGCGCCACCTCGGCCGGAGGGCTCAGCTTCAACTGTTCACGTACGCCAAGCAGGCGCACTTTTTCCTGTTGCGCGTCGCGCATCGCGGTCAGTGTGCGCATCTGCTGTTGGGCTGAGCGCAGTTCGACCCAACGTCGCGTGACCTCGGCCACCAGGGAAACGCGCGCGCCACGCATGGCGGCGGCGGCCTGGTTTTCCTGGCTCTGGGCAACGCGACCGGCGTTTTTCCAGGTCCCGAAAAGCGGGAGTTCCCATAGCGCATCGAAACCGACCACGAAGAACGACGCGCTGGTATCCGGGTCGATCACGTCATTGGTGCGCAGGCTCAGCGACGGCAGGTAGCTGTCATGACTATGGCCGTTCAAGATTCGCGCGGCGCGCAGGCGCTCCGCTGCCTGAGCCAGATCCAGGTTGTTCTGCAAGGCGCGATCGATCAGGGCATCCAGGTCCGGATCGCCCAGCGCTTTCCACCATTCGCGCAGGTCGGCCTGCGCGGGGCGGGCATCGGCCGGCATATTGCGCCAGGCATCGGGTACGGACGGTTTCAGCGCGGGCAGGGGGGCGGCGGAGCAGCCGGCCAGCAGCACCAGGCCCATGCACAGCAACCATGGCGATCCGCCAAGCGGGAGCCATCGCCGGGGGGCGGCGCCGAACAATGAGTGCAGCTTGAACGGAAACAGGGCGAAACTCCCGAGGCCTGCGACGAGGAAAGCCATCAGATGACGAGGGTTGCCGTGAGTTTCCAGCCGGTATCCGTCGCCCGAGGCGAGGTCGGCCGGACCCAACCGGCATCTGCCGCCAGCCCCTGAGGGCTTCAGGCAGAGGAGAAGCATAACCGCTGAACCTTGACGGCGTCCTTAGTGCGGCCGGGATTATCGCAATCATTTATGAATAAAAAAGGCAGCGACGGCAAAAGAAAGGGGGCCGAAAGGGGGGTACACCCAAGATGCGCCAACCTTAACGTTGGAGTGGCGTGCGTGACTGCGTGGAAAATCCTCTGCGATTTCGATGGCACCATCTCCGTCGAAGACGTGATCGACTCGCTGCTGGATCGTTTCGGCCGTCCCGGTTGGGAGACGCTGGAGCGAGATTGGCGTGCGGGCAAGATCGGTTCGCGTGAGTGCATGACCGGGCAGGTTGACTTGCTCGACATGACCCAGTCCGAGCTGGACAAGCATCTGTCCACGTTGTGGATCGATCATGCCTTCCCGGATTTCGTCGCCAAGGCGCGCGAATTGGACACGCCGATCCGCGTGGTCAGCGACGGTCTCGATTACGCCATTCACCAGATCCTGGGACGTTACGGTCTGGACGATCTGCCGCTGGCCGCCAATCACCTGGCGCCCGCCACGCCGCCGCGCCAATGGCAGCTGACCTCGCCCTTCCAGGCCGAAGGTTGCCGCAGCGGTACCTGCAAGTGCGCCTGTGTCGAGCAGGCCCGCCAGGGTGGCCACAAGACCCTGCTGATCGGTGACGGTGCGTCCGACTTCTGCGCCGCCGATCGCGTCGATTTTGTTTTTGCCAAGCATCGCCTGATCGAGCATTGCCGCCACGCCGGCATTCCCTACGTGCCGATCACCGGTTTCGAAGATGCCTTGGAGCTGTTGCCCAAGTTGCTCGATGGCAGCCTCACCGAATACGTCGTCCCCGCGGTCGCCACGGCTGCGATCCGCTAAGTCCCCCTTTCGCCTGAACCTGAAAAATCCGGATTTCTCTCGATGAATGTTTACGACAAGAACGCGGACGTCGTGATCGACGACGCGCAGCTGCTTGCTGACGAAGCCCAGTACAGCTCGTTCGGCGACACCGTGCATTATGTGGACCCGCCCAAGATTTTCCGCCACGGCGAGGGCAGCTACATGTACGACACGGCAGGCGTGCCGTTCCTCGACCTGCAGATGTGGTATTCGGCAGTCAACTTCGGCTACGGCAACAAGCGCCTGAACGACACGCTCAAGCGCCAGATCGACGTACTGCCGCAGGTCGCCAGCCAGTACCTGCATCAGACCCGTATTCAGCTCGCCAAGACGATCGCCGTCGACGCCCAGGAAAAGTTCGGCCTGAAGGGTCGCGTGCATTTCAATGTGGGCGGTGCGCAGGCGGTCGAAGACTCGCTCAAGCTGGTGCGTAACTATTCCAACGGCAAGAGCCTGATGTTCGCCTTCGAAGGCGGTTATCACGGCCGCACGCTGGGTGCTTCGTCGATCACCTCGAGCTACCGCTACCGTCGTCGCTTCGGCCACTTCGGCGAGCGCGCCATGTTCATCCCGTTCCCGTATCCGTTCCGCCGCCCGAAGGGCATGACGCCGGAAGAGTATTCGGACGCCTGCGTGCGCCAGTTCGAGCGTCTGTTCGAAACCGAATACAACGGCGTGTGGGACCCCAAGGTCAATCAGGCCGAATACGCCGCGTTCTACGTCGAGCCGATCCAGGGCACCGGCGGTTACGTGATCCCGCCGAAGAACTTCTTCAAGGACCTGAAGAAGGTGCTGGACAAGTACGGCATCCTGATGGTCGTCGACGAAATCCAGATGGGTTTCTGGCGTACCGGCAAGCTGTGGTCGATCGAGCATTTCGGTGTGACGCCGGATGCGATCGTCTTCGGCAAGGCGCTGACCAACGGTCTCAACCCGCTGTCGGGTCTGTGGGCGCGCGAAGAACTGATCAACCCGACCATCTTCCCGCCGGGTTCGACCCATTCGACCTTCAACTCCAACCCGCTGGGTACCTCGCTGGGTCTGGAAGTGATCAAGATGGGTTACGAGCTGAACTACGAGAAGACCGTGGCCGAGAAGGGCGCGCACTTCCTCGATGGCCTGAAGGACCTGCAGAAGCGCCACAAGGAAATCGGCGACGTCGATGGCCTGGGTCTGGCGCTGCGTGCGGAAATCTGCACCGACGACGGCTTCACGCCGAACAAGGCGCTGCTCGACAAGATGGTCGACATCGGCCTGGCCGGCGACCTGCAGCACAACGGCAAGAAGATCGGCCTGGTGCTCGATGTCGGCGGTTGGTACAAGAACGTGATCACCTTTGCCCCGTCGCTGGATATCAGCCACGAGGAAATCGACCTGGCCATGGCGCTGCTCGATCAGCTGCTGACCAAGGCGAAGAAGGCCATGTAAGTTTCCGGAGCGAGTGCGCTGCTTGCCTCGCTCCGTCTTTTTATGTCCGTAATTTCCCGTGCAGGGGAAGTGTGACAGCGGCGGCGCCTTCGGGGCGTCGCCGTTTTTTTATGTCTTTTTTTTGAGGGCAGGCCTTTTAAGGTTTTTATAAGCGACACCCGGGATAATTCCCGCGTGGCTCACGAAGGCGCCGGGCATGCATATCTTGGTAGTAGAGGACGACGTGCCGCTGGGAACCGCGATCCAGCGCGCCTTGACGCGCTTGAGCTATACGGTCAGCTGGTTCCGCGACGGCAAGGAAGCCAGCCTGGCCTTGCGCGACCAGACCGCCGATCTGGTGCTGCTGGACCTTGGTCTGCCCGGCAAGGACGGCTTTGACCTGCTGGTCGAGGCGCGCCGCATGCATGTGAAAACCCCGATCATCGTGATGACGGCACGCGATGGCCTGGATGCGCGCGTTCGCGGCCTGGATGCCGGCGCCGACGATTACCTGATCAAGCCATTCCATCTGGACGAGCTGGCGGCGCGTATCCGTTCGCTTGCACGGCGAGCGCAGGGCCTGGCGGCCAACACCATCGAGGTGGGGGCGATCGGCATGGATATGGGCACGCTGCAGGTGACGTTTCGTGGCGAACCGGTGGAACTGACCAAGCGCGAATTTTCGCTGTTGCAGATACTGATGGAGCGCGCCGGCCGCATCGTGCGCCGCGAAAGCCTCGAAAACTCGCTCTATGGCCTGGATACCGAAGTGGGCACCGGCGCACTGGACGTGCTGATCCACGCGCTGCGCCGCAAGCTCAGCTTTGACACGATCAAGACCGTCCGTGGCTTCGGCTACATGATTCCGCTGGAGCCCAAATGACCGCGCCGAGCCTGAGCTCCCGGCTGCGTTGGCTGATCATTGCCGTGCTGGCGGCGGTACTGGTGCCGTTGGCCGTTCTCAGTTTCAAGCGCACGCTATCGGAAGTGGACGAGCTTTCCGACGGGCGTCTTGCGCAATCGGCGCGTACGCTCGATGTGTTGATCGAGCATGCAGGCGTGAATGTGCTGCGCAGCAAGGACGGCGAGATGGTGCAGGTGCCGATCAAGCCGGCCGACACCAACACGGTCACGCTCTATGGGCGGACCTACGAATCGGAAGTAGGATTCCAGGTATTCGATGCCCATGGCCAGATGATGCTGGCCACGGCGAATCTTGCGACGATGCCGCCGCCCGCGCCGCATGAGGTCGGCTTTCAGGATGTGCGTCATGCCGGTTATCGGTGGCGGGTATTTACGCTGGCGAGCAATCCCGATGGCGTCACCATTCGCGCGGCTGAGCGATACGACAGCCGGCACGACATCACGCAAGCTCTGCTGATCGAGCATGGCGTGCCCTTGATCATCGGCCTTCCGCTGCTGGCGCTATTGGTAGGGCTGGCCATACGTCGCGGGCTGCGACCGCTGTCGCGGCTGGCTCAACTGTTGTCGACGCGCGAAGTCGGCAGCCATGCGCCGGTGCTCTTGCCGCGCGCGCCGCAAGAGCTGCAGCCCGTACTGACCGCGTTGAACGACCAGCTTTCGCGACTCGATGATGCGCTCGAACGCGAACGTCGCTTCAGTGCCGATGTCGCTCATGAGCTGCGTACGCCGCTGGCGTCGACCATGATCAATCTGGAAAACGCCATGGCGAGCAGCGACCCTGGCGAGGCAGGTGCTGCCTTGCAGGGTGCACAGGAGTGCCTGGTATCGCTGGCGCGTCGCACCGAACAATTGCTGGCACTGGCGCGATTGGAATCGAGCCTGCGCGCAACGCAGCGGACAAGTATCGATCTGGCTGCGGTCGCCAGCGCTGTGATCGAAGAAATGGCGCCCTTGATCGCCGACAGTGGTGTGGAGCTCAGCGTCTTGCCGTTGCCGGACGACCTGATCGTGCAGGGCGACGAAACCGCGCTGCGTGCACTGCTGCGCAACCTGATCGAGAACGCGCTACGACATGTGCCCGCCGGCGGCCAGGTGCAGCTGTCGATGGAGAAGACCGCGCTGGATGTCTGGATCGATGTGATCGACGACGGTCCGGGTATTCCGCCCGAGCGTCGAGAGGAAGTCTTTGCCCGTTTTCATCGCGAATCCAGCAGCCGTGGCGAGGGTTACGGGCTGGGGCTGTCGATCGTGCAGCGCGCCGCCCAGTTGCATGGGGCGACGATCCAGTTGCTTGATTCGCCGTTTGGCCGTGGTTTGCGTGTTCGCGTCGCTATCCCCCGAGAAGCCGCAGCTTCGGGAAGTCCCTAGAACCTCCCCTATCCGTCATCCCGGCGAAGGCCGGGATCTAGTGCCTTACGCTTCGACGTGCAAAGACGCTGGGCCCCGGCGTTCGCCGGGGCGACGATGAAAATTGAGGTTTTAGCAGGGTTCCTTCGGTTGCAAAGTCGGCGCTAAGACGCGGTCGCTATCGTGACCTCCTTAGTTTCCACTGGAGGCGGCCCGCCTTGTTGGTATCGACCGGATCAAGAGCAGCTTGGCGAAGCGCCTCACGCGCATGGCAATGGGGCGTGCTGGCGTTTCTATCGGGCTGCGCCACGTATCGGCCCTTGCCTCTGCCCGAACAGGCAGCTCCCAGTGCCGACCTCGGGCAACTGACGGCTGGCCCATTGAGCATGGCCGACGTCGAGCGGCAGGTCCTCCTGAACAACCCGGATCTGCGCACGGCACGTGCACAGCACGCCGTGGCCCAGGCGCAGATGCTGCAAGCCTCGTTGCTGCCCAACCCCTCGTTGAACGGCAGCGCTGGATACCTCATTTCCGGGGTAGGTGACGCCACCGCCTGGACGGCAGGCATCAGCGAAAACATCCAATCCTTGATCACCTTGCGGCCGCGCCGCGAAGCCGCACGCGCCCAGGCTGCCGAGGTCGACGCGACCTTGCTATGGGAAGAATGGCAGGTGATCGGCAAGGCGCGCCTGCTGGTGGTGGATATCGTCGAGGATCAACGCCTGCTGGAGGTTCAGCAAGCTGCCCTGCAACGGCTCGAGCAGCGCAGCGAACGACTGCGCCACAGCATCGAGCAGGGCAATAGCGAGAACGTCACGGCCACACCCGATCTGGCCGCGGCTGCCGATGCGCGTGCCGCGCTGGACGATCTGCAACGCCAGTTGTTGTCGCAGCGCCACGCGTTGGCCGCGCTGATGGGGGTGGCGCCGGATACCGTCGTTCCCTTGCAGCCGCATATCGACCTGGGTCCGCTGGATCCGGATCAAGTGCGCCAGCAAGCGGTGACGTTGGCACAGCGACGTCCCGATCTGATCGCCCTGCAACTGGGTTATCGCGCACAGGAAGCCCAGGTGCGTGCGGCGATCCTGGCGCAGTTTCCGCCGCTGTCGTTTGGCTACAGCGCGTCGCAGGACAATAGTCGTGTGCGTAACGGCGGTCCGGCGATCACCTTCGACTTGCCGATCTTCGACCGCAACCAGGGCAACATCGCGATCGAGCGCGCCACACGGCAGCAACTGCACGATGAATATGCCATTCGCCTGCAGACCTCGCGCGACGAAGTACTGGCTTTGCTGGCCGAGCATGCGCAACTCGATGCACAGCGAACGGCATTGGTCCCGCTGAATATCGATGCCGAGCATCGCATGACGCAGGCCGATAGCGCCTGGCACGCCGGGCTGATCGATATTCGCAATTACGTGGACGTTGCGACGGCCGTTTCCAGCCGACAGGCCGCGATGATCACGTTGGAAAAGAACCAATACGAAGGGCAGGTGGCGTTGGCCACCCTGCTTGGCGCGGGCATGCCCGACGCGCTGCCACATGAGGTGACCGAGTGAACCGTCGTAGCTGTTATTTCTTGCCCTGGGTGCTGATCCTGGCCGGTTGCGGACAGCAGGCCGATACCGCGCCCGAACCTGCGCGCGCCGAGGTGCAGGCGGTGCCGGTCGCGCAGGCGAGTCTGCCCGACAGCGTGCCTGCGTACGGCATGGCGATACCGGCACCCGACGCCAAAACCACACTCAACGTACAGGCGGCAGGTGTGGTGACGCGTTTGGATGTTTCTCAGGGACTGGCGGTCAAGCGTGGCCAGCGTCTGCTCACGCTGAGCCTGACCCCGGCGGCGGTGGCGGCCTATCGGCAAGCGCAAAGTGCGGTACGCGTAGCCGACGATGCACGGGTACACACGGAGCAACTGCTGGCTCAGCAATTAGCGACGCGCGACCAGCTCAACCTGGCAAACAAGGCAGCCAGCGATGCGCGCACGAATCTCGACGCCTTGCGCCAGCAGCAGGGCGACGGCCCGACGATAAACATCACCGCACCGTTCGACGGCGTTGTCGAAAGCGTGTCGGTCGCCCAAGGCGACGCTCTGCAAGCGGGCGCTGCGTTGCTCGCGTTGACTCAGCCGGAACGGGTCATCGTACGCGTGGGTGTCGAACTCGACACCTTGGGCAAGGTCGCGGCTGGCGAGAGCGCGACACTGACCCCGTTGGGGGGCGGGCAGCCGATCACCGGCAAGGTCACGCGTGTGGCGACAGCACTCGATCCGCATACCCATCAGCTCGACGTGGATATCGCAGCGGACCAGCCGATCGTCGGTGGTGCGGGTTTTCGCGCCGAGATCGTCACTGGCCGGCAACAAGGCTGGCTGGTACCACGCGATGCGCTCGTCGGCGACGACCAGGACTGGCAGGTCTATCAGGTCGATGGCGATAAGGCAGTACGGGTGCCGATCAAGGTGTTGGGCGAGCAGGGCGACAAAAGCGTGGTCGCCGGAGCGCTCGATGCCAAACGTCCCTTGATAACGGTGGGCGCGACGCAACTCGATGACGGCATGGCCGTGCACGTTGCAGCGGCGGGAGCTGCGCAATGAATCCTGCGTCATGGTTGTCACGCCATGCGCGCACGCTGGTCATCGTCACGCTTGCCTTGGCGATCGCGGGTCTGATCGCCGCGATCGGTCTGCCGGTTGGCTTGTTTCCGCAGGTATCGTTTCCGCGCGTGGTGGTCGATCTGGATGCGGGCGATCGCCCGGCCGACCAGACCGCGCTGCTGTTGACGCGGCCGGTGGAAGAAGCCATCCGCACGGTGCCTGGCGTGGCCGGGCTGCGTTCGGAGACCACGCGCGGTTCGGCGCAGATCTCCATCGACTTCGGTTGGGGGCGCGATATGACGGCGTCGACCCTGTTGGTCGATGCGGCCATTGCAAAGGTGTTGCCGACGCTGCCCAGTGGTAGTTCGTATGGTGTCCGGCGGATGGATCCCACCGTTTTTCCGATCATCTCCTATGCGCTGCAGGCGGACAGGATGTCGCCCGTCGCGCTGCGCGACCTGGCGCAGTACCAGATCGTGCCGTTGCTCGCGTCGGTGCCCGGGCTGGCGCGCGTCGACGTGCAAGGCGGCGAAACCGCGGAGATCCAGGTCGAGTCCGATCCGCACCGCCTGGCCAGTTACGATCTTGGTCTTGCCGATCTGGTGAGCGCCTTGAACAAGGCCAATGTGCTGCAGGCCGTTGGGCGCGTGCAGGATCACAACAAACTCTATCTCGTTGTCGCTGATCATTCGTTGCATGGTGTGGAGGCGATCGGCAATGTCGTGGTCAAGAGCGAGGCCGGTCGGCAAGTGAAACTGTCCGACGTCGCTACCGTGCGCAACGGCTATGTACCGCAGTGGATCAAGGTGGCCGAGGACGGCAAGCCGGCGGTGTTGTTCAACGTCTATGAGCAGCCGGACGGCAACGCGGTGCAGGTCGCGGCGCAGGTGCGCCAGCGTCTGACGCAGTTGCATCTGCCACCCGGCGTGCGCTTGGTGAACTGGTACGACCAGAGCGAACTGGTGGTGGAGTCGGCCGACGGCGTGCGCGACGCGATCGTCATTGGCCTCGTTCTGGCCGCTGTCGTGCTGCTGGTGTTCTTGCGCAACTTGCGTATCACCGTGATTGCGTTGCTGGTGGTGCCAGCCACCTTGGCCATTACCGTGTTGTTGCTGCATGTCATGGGCATGAGTTTCAACATCATGACACTGGGCGGCATGGCTGCAGCGGTCGGGTTGGTGATCGACGACGCGATCGTGATGATCGAGCATATTGCGCGACGTGCGGGTGCCAGGGAAGGTGGCGGCGTCGACGCGGTGCTTCCGGCGGCAAGGGAATTTATCCGACCCTTGTCCGGCTCCAGCCTGGCGACCTTGATCGTATTCGTGCCGCTGGGTTTTCTCGATGGCGTGACCGGTGCGTTTTCCAAGGCCTTGTCGATCACCATGGCGTGCGCGCTGATCGTCTCCTGGTCGATCACCGTCCTGATCGTGCCGGTGCTGGCGCGGCGAATGGTGGATTTCACGCGCTGGCACGATCCCGGCCTGCACGGACGTCATCCCTTGCTGCGTACGCACGGATGGATCTACCGGAAGCTGTCGGCATCGCCGCTGTGGCTGGCGCTTGTTCTGTCGCTGTTGCTGGTGTTCGGCTATCTCGGCTACACGCATGTGGCGACCGGCTTCATGCCGTCGGTGGACGAGAGCGGCTTTGTGATGGATTACTACACCAAGCCCGGCACTTCTTTGCCGGAGAGTTCGCGGCAGATCGCGCAGATCGAAAGCATCCTGCGCGATACGCCCGAGGTCGCGACGTTTTCGCGCCGCCTGGGCACCGGCCTGGGTGGCGATCTGGGGCAGTCCTATCACGGCGATTTCTTTGTGCGCCTGAAGCCGGATCATGACCGCGCTACCGATGAAGTGATGAGCGATGTGCGTCAGCGCATCGAGCGCGGCGTGCCTGGCGTGGATATCGAACTGGCGCAGTTGATGGAGGATCTGATCGGCGATCTGACGGCGGTGCCGCAGCCGATCGAAATCAAGCTCTATGCGGTCGATCCCAGCGGTCTCGGCGACCAGGCCGACAAGGTCGCCAAGGCGATCGCCGATATCCCCGGCGTGGTCGATATCAAGAATGGCCTGCAGTTGGCTGGCGATGCATTGAACGTCAATATCGATGCCGCCAAGGCCGCCTTCGAAGGTGTTACCGCGGACGACATTACCCAGGCGGTCGATCAGGCGTTGAGCGGTGTGGTGGCGACCCAGCTACCTGCCGCGAACAAGAGCATCGGCGTTCGCGTGCGCATGCCCGACGCGGAGCGCTGGCGTATCCCCGATTTGGCCGAGCTGCCGATCCGTGCGCCCGATGGCCATATCTTTCCGCTCAAACGCGTTGCGTCGATCGTGCCGGTCAGTGGCCAGCCGCAGATAGCTCGCGAAAACCTGCAGCCGATGGTGGCCGTCACCGCACGCATCGAAGGGCGTGGCATCAGCGCGGCGGTGGCCGATGTGCAGCAGCGTCTGGCGCGGCCTGGGTTGCTCGCCAATGGTGTGCGCTATGAACTGGGTGGTCTCTATCAACAACAGCAGATCGCCTTTGTCGGTCTGAGCAAGGTGTTTGCGCTGGCGTTGGTGGCGGAGTTCGTGCTGCTGCTGTTTCTCTACCAGCGCATCGTGCTGGCCGCGCTGGTGATCGGCTGTTCGCTGCTTTCCTCCACGGCGGTGTTCATCGCCCTGTGGATCAGTCAGGTCGATCTCAACATCACGGCGATGATGGGCATGACGATGATCATCGGCATGGGCACGGAAATGGCGATTTTCTATGTGTCCGAATATGTCTGGCTCGAACAGCGGATGGATTCGGCGCAGGCCTTGCAGTTGGCCAGCCAGGATCGTTTGCGTCCGATCACCATGACCACTCTGGCGGCGGTGCTGACGCTGTTGCCGCTGGCGTTTGCGATCGGTCCGGGTTCCGGTATCCAGCAGCCGCTGGCGATCGCGATCATCGCTGGGCTGCTGCTGCAGTATCCGATGGTATTGCTGGTATTGCCGATTCTGATCAAGCTGGTGCTTGGGCGATCGGCCAAGGTGTCGTGAGGGAACGGTCGCGATTTCAGGAAATCTCGCATGACCTCAGATTTTCCTATCGTCATCCCGGCGCAGGCCGGGACCCAGTGGCATCAGTTTTCAGTTTTCGCGATACAGCTGACTTGTGCGAACTCTCGCGACAACCGATCACAAAGCCACTGGGTTACTCACTTCGCTCGCCCCTTCGGGGCCGCCCTCCGGGCGTTCTACGCGCGAGCGCTTGTCCGGCCTGCGCCGGAATGACGAGTAGGGAGAGTCTTTCGAGGTTCCCTGATGTCGCGATCACACCGCAACAAGCTAGCTCTAGCTATTCCTCCGAGCCGTCCGCGCAGGCGGAAACACCACCTCCACACGCAAACCGCCTTCATTCCCGCGCAAGAACAACACCTGCGCACGGTGCCGCTCCGCAATACGCTGCACGATCGCCAGCCCAAGCCCCGTGCCTTCTTCACAGCTACCCGGGACGCGGAAGAACCGTTCACCCAGGCGTGCGAGAAATTCCGGCGGCACGCCCGGCCCATTGTCTTCGATGCTCAGCGACGGACGTCCGTTCGACAGGCTGACCGCAACGGTCACGATGCTGCGCCGGCCGGCATAGCGCAGGGAATTGTCGAGCAGGTTGTCGAGCAGCTCCTGCAAGGTGGTGCGATCGCCATCGATCCACACCGGTTCATTGGCGCTGTCATAACCCAGATCGACGCCTGCGGCGAGCGCTTCGTGCACGCGCAGGCTGAGCAGGTCGGGGATCAGGCGATTGAGGTCGATGAGATCCAGCGGATGGGTTTCGTGTTCAGGCGACTGCGCACGCGTCAACGCCAGCAATTGGGTCGACGTGCGGCTGGCGCGATGCGTCAGGCGCTGGATATGTTCCAGCGCGTCGCGCACGGTGGCGGGACTGGGGTCGCCTTGCGCACGCTCCACATGTACACGCAGGCCCGCCAGCGGCGTACGCAATTGATGTGCGGCATCGGCGATAAAGCGGTCCTGCAAGGCAAGCGTGCCGCGCAGGCGTGCGAACAGGCCGTCGATGGTGCGCGTCAACGGCAGGATCTCCACCGGCACATCGATATCGCCGATCGGTGCCAGATCGTGCTCGCGTGCCGCCAGACGTTCGGTCAACGGATCGAGCACACGCAGGCCGATACGCACGCCGTACCACACCAGGGCGAAGACGCCGGCGATCAACATCGCTTGCGCCGGGATGCTGAGCAGCAGGATTTCCTTGGCGCGCTGGTGGCGGTCGTGCAGTGTTTCGGCGATGGTCAGGGTGAGCTGATCCCCCGGATCATGGCTGCTGGGGATGCGTACGGTGGCCGCGCGTACCGCGTGACGGTCGATAGCCAGATCGTAAAGCCGCGGTTCGCTGTCGACAGTCAGCGTCATGTCGGCAGGCGGTTGCAACGTCTCGGTGCCGGCCAGCAGGCCGTGCTTCTGGCTGCTGACGTTGAAATAGTTATGGCCTTCCGGATCGTACTCGAGCAGAAATCGCGCCTGCGACGAGATCTGGTCGTTCATGTCCTGCTTGCTGAGCATTTCCGCCAACGTCGCGACGCTATCGGCCAGATCGCTGTCGTGCACATGATTGGAATAGATCAACGCGCCGCTATAGGTGACCAGGCTTTCCACCAGCAGCATCAACATCAACGGCACCAGCAGAAACGACAGCAAGCGCCGATGCAGGCTCTGCCGACCATCGGGAGTCAGCTTGCGGTAAAGCCATGGCTGCGATGGCCGTGCGCGGTTCATGAGGCGTCTTCGTCGGCGCCGTCCTTGGCTTGTTCGAGCAAATAGCCAAGACCACGAATCGTGCGTACTTGCGTGCCGGAGTCGGTGAGCTTGCGACGCAGGCGGTAGATGGCGATATCCAGGCCGTTATCGGTCAGTTCCTCGTCCCAGCTGCACAGCGCTTCGACCAGCTGGGCACGGCTGGTGACGCGATCGGGACGGGCGGCAAGGGCCTCCAGCAGGCCGAACTCGCGTGCGGTGAGTTCCAGCGGAATATTGTCGACCCAGGCGCGATGGCCGGGCAGGTCCAGGCGCAGGCGCCCGATCGTCAGCTCGGGTGCGCCTTGCGAGGTGTAGCGACGCAGCAGCGCCCGTACACGTGCCTCGAACTCGGCCAGCGCGAAGGGTTTGACCAGGTAGTCGTCGGCACCCAGGTCCAGTACCCGCACGCGTTCGCGCAGGCCCTCGCGCGCGGTGATGACCAGGACCGGCAACCCGGTGCCGCGCCGGCGCAAACGCTGAAGTACTTCGCTGCCGTCCAGGGCGGGCAGGCCCAGGTCGAGCACCAGCAGGTCGTATGGGGTGTCACGTAGGGCGCTGTCGGCGCGGGCGCCATCGGCGACATGGTCGACGGCATGGCCGCCCTGACGCAGCGAGGCACAGACACCGGCAGCAATCGCCGGGTCGTCCTCGGCTATCAGAATGCGCATGCTTCCTCCTTAATGACTGAGGTGGCGTGCGACGTCCTGGCGCACGGGGCAGAATTGCGAGTGATTCTCATTTGTGACAACATGCTGCCGGATATCGCCGGCCGAATCCAGGCGGGCGAGGCGTCGTCCAGCTTAAGGGGAACGGCGAACACGGCATAGATGATCAGGGCGGTTGCGATTGTTTTCACCCCCGCAGTCGTTTTCCTTTCGGTTGGCGTTTCGTATTCATAGAGGATTCCCGTTGTCGACGCCGTCCATCCAGCGCACTCCTGGCCGGGCCTTCTGGCTCAAGCATCTGCATCAATGGCACTGGATCAGCTCGGCGCTCTGCCTGATCGGCATGCTGTTGTTCGCCATCACGGGGTTCACCTTGAATCACGCGGGCCAGATCGAAGCCAGCCCCCGGACCGTGCATCGTCAGGCGCAGCTGCCGGCGCCGCTGTTGCACGCCATCGCCGGCGATGACGAACGCAAGGGCGTGGCGGTGCCTGCAGTCATTGCCGACTGGGTGCATGGCGCGCTGGACGTCGATCTTGGCGGTCGCAGTGGTGATCTGTCCGAAGACGAATTCTATGTGTCGATGCCGCGGCCGGGCGGCGACGCCTGGCTCAGCATCGATCGCGAAAGCGGCAAGGTGGAATACGAGCGTACCGATCGCGGTTGGATTTCCTATTTGAACGACCTGCACAAGGGCCGCAATGCCGGCCCGGCGTGGGGCTGGTTCATCGATGTCTTCGCGCTGGCCTGCGTGATCTTTTCGGTGACTGGCCTGCTGCTTCTGAAAATGCACGCCGCACAACGCGGTGCCACCTGGCCGCTGGTGGCGTTTGGCCTGTTGCTGCCGTTGCTGCTTGCCCTGATCTTTATCCATTGACGAGGTTATCGATGCGCCGTCTGCTGATTTCCGTTCCCGCCGTGATGCTTGCCGCGCCTGCGATGGCCGCCGACATGAACGTCACCGTGACCGTTCCGCAACTCACTGTGGCCGAGTATCACCGGCCGTATGTGTCGGTATGGATCGAGCGCACCGACAAGACCATCGCTTCGCAGCTTGCCGTCTGGTACGCACAAAAAGAAAGCAAGGAGGGCGCCGGCACCAAGTGGCTGCCCGAATTGCGCCTGTGGTGGCGTCACGGCGGCCGCGACCAGCAGATGCCGGTCGATGGCGTATCGGGCGCGACCCGTCCGGCGGGCGATCAGACACTGAAATTCCAGAGCGGCAAGGCACCGTTGGGCGACCTGCCTGCCGGCAAATACGATCTCGTCGTGGAAGCGGCGCGCGAAACCGGTGGCCGCGAAGTGGTGCACGTGCCGTTCGAATGGCCGGTGACCACCGCACAGCATCTGGACAAATCGGGCAGCGTCGAGCTGGGTACGGTCAAGCTCGATCTGGCGCCCTGAGCATCGAGATACGGAGAACAAGCATGTTGAAGCGTCCCTTGAAATGCCTCGCCATCGTGACGGCCTTGTCGCTGCCGTTGGCCGCGCACGCACACAAGATGTGGCTGCTGCCCTCGGCCACCAACGTGGCGGGTGACGATCCGTGGGTAACAGTCGATGCGGCAGTATCGAACGATCTTTTCTTTGCCGACCATATGCCGGGTTCGCTCGATCGCCTGGTCATTACCGCACCGGACGGTCAGGTCGCCAAACCCGAGAACGCATCCACCGGCAAGTACCGCAGCGTCTTCGATGTGCATCTGACCCAGCCTGGTACTTACAAGATCGCCTTGATCAACAGCGGCGCCTTCGCCACGTACGAATTGAACGGCGAGAAAAAACGCTGGCGCGGTAGCGCGGCCGATATGGCCAAGGAAATGCCGGTCGGTGCGAAAAATATCGACGTGACCGAATCGAGCAATCGTGTCGAGACGTTCGTGAGCAATGGCAAGCCGAACGACGCCGCGCTCAAGCCGACCGGCGACGGTATCGAGCTGGTGCCGGTGACCCAGGTGAACGATCTGGTCTCGGGCGAGGCAGCTACGTTCCAACTGTTGCTCGATGGCAAGCCCGCGTCGGACCTGAAAGTGACGGCGATCGCCGGTGCCACGCGTTATCGCAATGCGCCGGAAGAGATCAATACGAATACCGACAAGAATGGCAAGTTCACCGTCACCTGGCCGCATGCGGGGATGTACTGGATCAACGCCAGCGCCCAGGACGGAAACACGCAGATCAAGCAGGCCAGGCAGCGTCGCGTGTCCTATTCGGCAACGCTGGAAGTGCTGCCCGAGTAAACGCCGCGCCATGTCCACGATCGATGCATCGGTGCAGGTGCACAGCCTGCGCGGTCAAACCATGGGTACGTTCTGGTCGCTGCGCTTTGTTGCAGCGGCCGGCTTTCCCATAGACGCCATACAGTCTGGCATGCAGGCCGAACTCGATCGCGTCGATGCATCGATGAGCACCTATAAACGTGATTCGGAGCTGTCGCGTTTCAATGCGGCGGCCGCCGGCAGTTGGCATACCTTGTCGAACGCGTGCTTCGATGTCGTCGAGCACGCACTGCAGCTCGCTCGCGATACGGACGGTGCGTACGACCCTACGGTCGGTCCTCTGGTCAACGCCTGGGGGTTCGGTCCCGAGGCTGCACAGCACAGTGCGCCAGCGGACGACATTATCGCCGCGGCGCGCGAGCGCATCGGTTGGTGGCGCATCGAGCGCGATGCAACAGCACGTCGTATCAGGCAACCGGGTGGCGCTTATATCGACCTGTCCTCGATCGCCAAGGGCTATGCCGTGGATGTCGTCGGCGACTGGCTGACCGCGCAGGGCGTGACCGCCTGGTTGGTCGAGGTCGGCGGCGAGATGAAGGCACACGGTTCCAAGCCGGATGGTTCGAGCTGGCGTGTCGGGATCGAAATGCCCGATGCGCCGGATCGATATTTCTGCACGCTGGCATTGAAGGACATGGCGATCGCGACCTCCGGCGATTACCGGCGCCGTTTTGCCGAGGGCGATGGCCGGTATTCGCATCACGTCGATGCACGCAGCGGCCGACCGGTGCCGCATGTCGTGGCGTCCGTCAGCGTGCTCGCGCCGAGCGCCTTGCAGGCTGATCCGCTGGGTACGGCGATGACCTTGCTCGGCCCGGATCGGGGTCTCGCCTATGCGCAAGCCCGCGATCTCGCCGTGCTGTTCGTGCTGCGTACGCAGGACGGTTTGGAGCCGCGCCTGACACCGGCTTTTGCCGCAGCCTTGCAGGCATGAGTACCTCGGCCATCAGGCGAGAGCGTGTCGCCGTCGGTAATCTGATTCTGCTGACGGCGCTGGCGATGTTGATCGTTGTGCTGTGGATCTGGCATGCGCGCGAGCTGATCTGGACATGGCCGGGTGAACGTCGAGTGTTTGCTGCATCGCTGTGTGCAGTTGCGTGGTGCGGATTCGTTGCGCTCGTTGCTTGGCGCCGCCGTGCGATATCGGCCGAAAGCCACGCAGATGCCGTCGGGCAGGCAGGGGCTGTGACGCTTCTTGCTTATGCGAGCCAGACCGGTTTCGCCGCGGAACTGGCTCGACAGACTGCGCAGAGTCTGCAATCGGCATCCGCGCGCGTCCGGTTGTGCGAGCTGGGGCAGCTTGATGCATCCATGCTCGCCACCGCCGAACGCGTGCTGTTTATTGTCAGCACGACGGGCGAAGGCGACGCGCCCGATGCTGCGGCAGGTTTCGTGCGGCAGACGATGGCTCGGTCCGTGGATTTGTCGAAGCTGCATTTTGGCCTGCTGGCGCTGGGTGACAGCGACTATGCCGATTTCTGCGGTTTCGGTCGGCGCCTGGAACATTGGTTGCGTGCCTGTGGAGCGCAGGCATGGTTCGATCCGGTGCACGTGGACAACGGCGACCCGTCCGCACTGCGTCATTGGCAGCATCATCTTTCGCTGTTGACCGGCACGCTGGACATGCCCGATTGGCAGCGCCCGCACTATCGACGCTGGCAACTGGTCGAACGCCGGCACCTGAATCGGGGCAGCCTGGGCGAGGGCTGCTTCCACCTCGCATTGCATTCGCTCGAGGGTGAGGTGAGCTGGCAGGCGGGCGATCTGGTCGAGATCGGTCCGCAGCACGCAGCCGATGATGTCACGCGTTGGCTGGAGCAGGCCGGTCTGGATGGCCAGGCGTTGGTCGCCAGCGATGATGGCGAGGGTCGCTTTGCCGACTTGCTTGCGCGAAGCCGTCTGCCTGATATGGCCGAGGTGGTGGGAGTCCCGATGCAACGCGTGGCCGATGGCTTGCAGCGGTTGCCGCATCGTGAGTACTCGATCGCGTCGGTGCCCGAGGACGGCGCCATCCATCTGCTGGTGCGCCAGATGCGGCGCGAGGAGGGCCAGCTCGGCCTGGGCTCGGCGTGGCTGACGGTTCATGCGGCGCTGGGTGCCGACATGGCCGTGCGCATCCGCAGCAATCCCCAATTCCATGCTCCTGATGACGATCGGCCGATGATCCTGATCGGCAATGGCACGGGCATGGCCGGACTGCGTGCGCTGCTCAAGGCACGCATCGCGGCAGGACATCGGCGCAATTGGCTGTTGTTCGGCGAACGCCAGCCCGAACACGACAACTACTACCGGGACGAGATAGAGCGCTGGCAGGCCGAGGGCATGATCGAACGGCTCGATCTGGCCTGGTCGCGTGCGGTGCCTGAGCGTGTCTACGTTCAAGACCGCCTGCGCGAGAACGCGTCGTCGTTGCGCGCGTGGGTCGATGCGAACGCCGCCATCTATGTATGTGGCAGCCTGGCTGGCATGGCTCCCGGAGTTGAAGCGGTACTAGTCGATGTGCTCGGCGCCGATACCGTGGAGCGACTGCGCACCGAAGGCCGATATCGCCGCGACGTCTACTAGTCCGCAGTAAGTTTCGACGCTATCCGTGACCTTTGGCCTATGCCACGCGTATGCGCTTGTCGCACGCTGGCTTGTCACGTGGGGAGGCACAGATGGTCATTGGGAAAGGCAGGGCGCGTTGTCTGATTGCAGCGTGGGTTTGTGGTGTCGGTCTCGGCCCGATGGCCTGGGCGCAGCAGGCTGGTCCTGCGCCGGCAGCGTCGCTGCCCGCCGCAGCGAGCACCGCGGCCTCGGTACCCGCGGAGATTCCGCTGGTGCATGGCAATGCGGCCGCTGTTGCCGTACCGAGCGCGCCCAATGCCTGGGGCGGCGAGCGTAGCGGTACCGAAGCGACCTTGTCCGATCGGGTGGTCGCGTATCGCATCGATGCGGAACTGGATGCAGCCAAGCATGCCGTCACCGGCAGGGAACAGCTGACCTGGCGCAATCGCAGCGACCGCGAAGTGCGCAGCGTCTATGTGCATCTCTATCTCAATGCCTTCCAGAACGCACAAAGCACGTTCTTCACCGAACGCGACCTGTTGACCGCGCATGGCAGTTCGCGCGGCGTAGCCCAGGTGAAGAAAGGCGAGTGGGGCTGGATCGAGCTGAAGCAGGTGCAGCAGGGCAACGACATGCTGAAGTGGTCGTTCGTCCATCCCGATGGCGGTCCCGAGACCGACCAGACCGTTGCGCGTATCGATCTGGCGCAGCCGGTGCCGGCCGGCGGTACGCTGACCCTGGACATTGGTTTTCTCAGCCAGTTGCCACGCGTGATCGAGCGCACCGGTTACTTCGGCGACTTCAATCTGGTCGGCCAGTGGTTTCCCAAGATCGGCGTGCTTGAATTGCCGGGCGAGCGTGGTGCCACCGAGGTTCGCTGGAACGTGCACGAGTTCCACTTCAACAGCGAGTTCTACGCCGACTTCGGCAGCTATGACGTGCAACTGACCGTGCCCTCCGATTACACGGTCGGCGCGGTCGGGCAACAGCAGGGCGAGCCGCTGCAGCAGGGCGGCAAGTCGACCTATCACTTCAAGCAGGACGATGTGCACGACTTTGCCTGGGTGGCGGCCAAGGGCTACAAGACCCTCGACGGCAGCTATGAAGGGCCGGGCAGTCCGAAGGTGGCGGTGCGGGTGATCTATCCACCCGAGTACGTCGCCAGTGCGCAGCCGGTGCTGAAGGCGTCGATCGATTCGCTGGGCTTCTTCTCGCGTACCTTGGGGCCGTATCCGTATCACACGGTCACCGCGGTGGTGCCGCCGTACAACGCTACCGAAGCGGGCGGCATGGAGTACCCGACGTTCTTTACTGCCGAGGGCTACGACAAGGTCAATCCGGAAACCTCCGATACCTACGAGCTCGACTTCGTCACGATCCATGAGTTCGGCCACGGCTATTTCTATGGCTTGCTCGCATCGAACGAATTCGAAGAGCCCCTGCTCGACGAAGGCCTGAACGAGTATTGGGACCAGCGCATGCTGCGCGAGCGCAAGCAGCGCGTGTTGACCCTGGTCGACTGGATGCATTGGCTGGGCATGGACTATTCGTCCGATGTCTTTGTGCTGGAGCGCATCATGGCGGGGCTGGACCAGCCGGTCGATCCGCTGGGCGAAAACAGCTGGAATCGCCTGTCCAGCACCAGCTACGGCACGGTGTATTCGCGTACGGCCACGGCGATGCACGACCTCGAAGAGCGGCTCGGTCACGATGTGATGGAGCGTGGCTTTCGCGAGTACTACAAGCGTTGGCACTTCCGCCATCCGTCGGCGGCGGATCTTCGCCAGGCGCTGATCGATACCTCGGGTGACGCAAAGACGGTCAACCAGGTATTCGACCAGTATGTCTACGGCACGGCGCGCATCGACGACCGTGTCGATGCGATCGACAACGAGGAAGTGTTGCCGCAGCCGGGGACCTACGTGAAAGGCAGTCAGCGGACCGAAGCCGATCAGGCGACGCTGGACAAGCAGGTGGACAAGCAGCGTGACGACTGGAGCAACGCGCATCCGAAGGCAAAGGACAGCGCCGGGCCATTCTCATGGCGTGGCATCGTGACCGTGGTGCGCGATGGTGCGCCCGTGCCGCAGCTGCTGCGCGTGAAATTTGCCGATGGCAGCAGCGAAGACGTGCATTGGACCGACAATCGACGGTGGGCGCGCTTTACCTTTATCAAGCCTTCGAAGGTGGTTTCGGCCGAGCTCGATCCCGAGCAGAAGATCTACCTGGACGACAACAAGCTCAACGACAGCCGCACGGATGACAGCCATGGCGCCGCGTCGCGACGCTGGAGTGCCGATGCGAGTGCATTGGTGCAGGCCTTCTACTCTTTCCTGGTGACGATGTAATGGCCTACAACAATGCACGTCGTGTCGATATGGGTGCGGTGTTCCGCGCTTTGTTTACCGCCATCCAGTGGCGCCTGCTGCTGGTCTGGCTGCTGCTCCTGCTGATTCCGACGCTGGTCGTTGCGTTGCCAGTGTGGGGAACATTGAGCGAGCTGCTCGATCACTCCGTACATGCCGATGCCTGGGCCAAACAATTCGATGCCATGATGGCCGGCGATGTCGTGCGCATCGTTGCCGACCAGAGCGGTGGACTGAAGGCGGCTGCGATCGCGGGCACGCTCGTAACGCTGCTGCTGTCGCCCTGGCTCAACGGCATGATCGTCGGGGCAGGGCGCTCCGGCCGTACGCCGAGCATGGGCGAGCATCTGCACAATGGCTTGAGCATGTACGGAAAAATGTTCCGCCTGCTGCTGTGGTCGGTGCTGCTGTATGCCGGCGCGGCGTGGCTGGTAAGCCATGGCGCGGATTTCGCCGATAAGCACGACGAGAAAGCGGTGCTGAAATCGCAGGGCGACCAATGGGAGCACAGCGTCTATTGGCTGATCGGCGTGTTGTTCGTGCTGGTTCACGCGATCGTCGATTCGGCGCGCTCGGCCTATATCGCCGATCCGTCGTTGCGCTCGGCAACGATCGCGTTGGCCCGGGGCGTGATGCAGCTGTTGCGGCGCCCGCTGACGACGTTGTTCACCTATGTGCTGATCAGCGCCATTGGTTACGGTCTGATTCTGTTGCTCGGGATGCTGCGCATCCAGTGGAGCGCGGCGAGCTGGATCGGGCTGATTGGTGGCGTGCTGCTGGTGCAATTGCTGTCCGCGGTGACGGGTTGGACCCAGGCAGCGCGTGTGTTCGCGCTGGCGGAAGTCGCCCGCTCGTTGGGTCGGCGTTCGTTCTAGGAGGCGGCATCATGGAGATCCCCGGGCTTGGTGTCATCGAGGAAGACGAAGGTACGGGTTGGTGGCTGAGCAGCGAGCGCCCGGTCACGGTGCTCGGCGGTGCGTTGTGCCGCATTGTGCTCGAAGGCTATCTCGAAGATGACAACAAGCAGGATTTTCATCGCACCATCGCCAACTTTCTCGCCGCCGACGAGGCTGTCCTGAAGGCAGCCTCGTTGGACGTGTTCGCCTACTACCAGGACATGGTCGCGTATACATCACCCGACGATGAGGCTCATGTGCAGATCGCCTCGCCGGATGATGTGTGGTCGTATGTGCAGCTCGGTGACGAGCCGATAGTCAGTCGGCAGGCCTATGGTGACAAGCAGGTTTATGTGTCGCTGGAATGCAACTGCGATTGGGAGCCCGAGCACGGCTTGCAGATCGTATTCCGTGATGGCAGCCGTGTGAGCAAGGTCGGCCCGTACGATGGTCACCTGACCAACGGCAGTGCCTTTGACGATGCGTCGTTGCAGGACGTGATCTACCGTCGTTTATAGCGCGGGTCATCGCCCGGCACTGGTCACTGTCCGGGGAGCTGTGATCAGCTGCGTGCCTGGGGCACCATGCGTGTGCCTTTTAGGGGATGCGGGTGTGACGATGCGCAAGATGGCGTTGGGATGGTTTTGGGTTCTGGGCGCGGTATTTTCTTTGGCGCATGCTCAGGAAGCGTTGGCACCGGTCGAGGCGCGCGTGCCGTTCGCGCCGACCGCGTTTGTCGGCAGCGACGGCGCAACGCATCTGGCGTACGAGCTGCACATCACCAACTTCTATGGCGATACCGGTCCGCTCAAGCCTGAGGGGCTGGAAGTCTTCGGCGACCAGGCCGGCACACCGTTGCTTAGCCTTTCCGCCGAGCAACTGGCGTCCTGGGTGCGGCCGGCTCCGGAAGAGCACGCGCCTGTTTCGATCGCGCCGGGCAAGCGCGCGGTGGTCTTTGTGTGGATCACCTTGCCTGCAGGCGCTGTCGTACCGCATACCCTGCATCACCGCATGATGTTCGAGACGGACAAGAAGACTCCGGTATTGCTCGACGGCGCATCGGTAGAGGTGAATTCGGCCAAGGCGATGGTGCTCGGGCCGCCCTTGCGCAGCGGTCGTTGGCTGGCGCATGAAGGTCCCGGCGCATCGCAATCGCATCACTGGGGGAGCCTGGTGGCTGTCAACGGACAGCTGACCATCCCGCAGCGATACGCCATCGATCTGGTTGGTGTCGATGTGCGAGGGCGAGCGATGAGCGACAAGGTCACTGACATCCATCAGAGTCGTCACGCCGACTGGTTGGGTTATGGTGCCGAAGTGATTGCCGTCGCCGATGGTGTGGTGGTCAGTACGCGCAGCGATCAGCCCGAACACAAACCGCTCGAGGCGCAGCCCGAGCCGGTTGCGCTGACCACCGATGGTTTGTTCGGCAACTATGTCGTGTTGAAGATTGCGCCGGGTGTCTTTGCCGGCTATGCCCATTTGCAACGCGGTAGCGTCGCGGTCAAGCCCGGCGATCATGTACATCGGGGCCAGCTGTTGGGGCGTCTTGGCCAGTCCGGGAATTCGGCTGCGCCGCATCTGCATTTTCAGCTGGCGAATGCCGCGACGTTCGAGGGCTCCGAAGGCGTCCCGTATGTGTTCGATCGTTTCGATCTGCTCGGTCCGGAAACGGAAGGGCAACTGTTCGGGATGGGGGATGCCTGGAAGGCTGCCGGCAGTGAGGCGCGGCGTTCGCAGTTGCCGTTGAACGATGTTGTTGTTGAGTTTGGGAAGTGAGTTTGCGGCTTGATGGTTAAGAGCGCCCCCTCACCCCAACTCGACCAGTATTACTTCGCCGCCACCTTCCAACTGCGTTCGCGTTCCCGTCTTCGACGATACCCACACATGATCGCCGCTATCCAGTGCATGGGTTTCACCCGCGACATGCAACTGCGCGCGCCCGGAAAGCAGATGCACATACCAGCGTGAGTTCGCGCGCGCTGGCAACAACATCGAACCGTTCAACGGCCGCGCGATCAGCTGAGCCTGAGCATCGCCACGCAGCATCAGGTTGAACGCACGCGTCGTACCGTCGACAAGCTCGGCATGGGGCGCATCGCCCCCATCGAATGTCATCAGGTTCAATCGAAGCAGCTCGCGCTCGCGACCGTCCTGAAAGCGCAAGCGAATCGGGGCATCGAGCGGAACGAACGCACGTCGCGTATCGGGCAGCGTCGAAAAAGGACCATCGTGCTCGATGCGCGCGATGCTCAGGCGCCATTGCCACCGATCCGAATCCGGGCCGCTGTCGATCAGCAGCGTACTACCCGTGCCGTTGGCCCAAGGCTGCTCGCGCAGCGCATCGGTGTCCAGACGGCGGACAAAACTCATGCGTAGGAAACGCGCCGTGTCTGACAGGGGGTGTAGTAAGCGAAGACGTGATTGGAGTTGCCGTGGAAATCCATATCCTCGATATGTTCGCCACCCAGGCGTTCGGCGACACGGTCGGAGGCTTCGTTGCCGATGCGTACCAGGCTGATGACGCGCTGCAGTCGCAGGTGGTTCCAGGCGTAATCGAGAATCGCCTGGCCCGCTTCCGTTGCGTAACCATGGTGACGATGATCGGGCTTGAGCATCCAGCCGAGCTCGGTATCGGGCCAACCTTCCGGGTGCATCAGGCCGGCGCGGCCGATGAATTCGTTCGTGCCTTTGAGCTCGATCGCCCACATGCCGAAACCGCGTAGCTGCCAGTGACCCAGCAGCATCGCCAGCGAGCGCCAGGCGGTCGTGCGGTCGAGCGGCTCGCCATCGCCGAGCCAGCGCGTATTGGCCGGGTCCGCCAGCATGGCGGCGTAGTCGTCGAAGTGGCGCTCAGTGAGTGCCGTGAGACGCAGACGCGGAGTTTCGAGGGTGGGTATATCGGACATCGCAGATCAACGAGGGTGGGCGGAGTCCAGCAGCGCACTAAGCGCCCGGGTGCTCGAGGACAAGCTTTCGTGCCAGGACAAGCCGATGATTTTCTCACCAGTAGCCGTGTCGATAAAGTCTTCTTCCTGCCCCGGCGGCAGTAGATGGCGGTAGTCGACCGTTACTTCGGCACCGACAGGCAAATCCTTGAGCGCAAAGATAAAACCCAGGTGCCACAGGCCGGTAGGCGTAAAACTGTGGTTGATATAGCACTCGTCAGGCCAATCGGGCGACAAGGTATAGCGGTCCTCGAACCAGCGTGCCGCAGCGTACATCTGGGCTTTCAGCTCGGGGTCGCTGTCCAGCTCGTCGTGGCGCCAGGTCCGATCGATCTCGTCGGGTGCGGTAATGATTCGTCCGGCGACCACTTTTTCTTCTAGAAACAAGCCCTTGCCTGCGCCGCTTATGGTGGAGGCGGCAATGCTGTAACGCGGCAATATCATGGCGGCAGGGGTGGTTGAAGTGCGGCGAGTGTAATGCAACTGCACCGCTTCGCCAGGGCCGCAGCGGACAGAGCGAGGGATTTCCCGTGCCGGTGCCGGCACGGGAAGGTCGGGCTTATTCCTTGGCCTTGGCGGATCTCGCCGCGGCCTTGCTGGCCGACGCCGGGGCCGCGTCGGCCAGCCGGAGAGCGTCGCGGTTGCGCTCGACCAGGCTGGTGCTGATGCCTTTCACCTGGGCCAGCTCGTCCACGTTTTTGTAAGGTCCATGGGCCTCGCGTTGCGCAACGATCGCCTGTGCCTTGGTCAAGCCGATCCCGTCCAGCGAATCGGCAAGGGTTTGGGCATCGGCCGTGTTGATATTGACCGGGGTCGCAGCATGGACGGATTGAACGAACATCAGCGACGACATCATCAATGGTGCGATGAAGACGAGAAACGGACGGAACATGCGAAATCCTCTTGATGGGTGTCTTCGCACTTTGGCTTTTTCGCCTAGGGGTTTCAGCCGGCCTGAACGCCGTTGATGCGCGTTTCTGGCGGCAAGCAGCTGTCAGCGAGGACTGGCGTGGGCGTCGTCGTTCAGCTTGGCGGTCGCGTTACAATGCCCGCTTTTCCGCTTTCGAGGACCCGCCATGGATACCGCTCGCCTTTCCAGCTTTATCAGCGGATTGTGGGATGAGGAAATTGTTCCGCAATTGGTGGAGTACATCCGTATTCCGAACAAGTCGCCGATGTTCGACAGCAAGTGGGTCGAGCACGGTTACATGGATGCGGCGGTCAAGCTGATGGAAACCTGGGCGCGCTCGAAGCTGTCGTCGCTGCCCGGTGCCACGCTGGAAGTCGTACGGCTGGAAGGGCGCACGCCGCTGATCTATATCGAAGTGCCCGGGCAGAACGACGACACCGTCGTGTTGTACGGCCATCTCGACAAGCAGCCGGAAATGACCGGTTGGGCCGAAGGCCTGGGACCGTGGACGCCGGTGATCAAGGGCGACAAGCTCTACGGTCGCGGCGGCGCGGACGATGGTTACGCGATCTTCGGTTCGCTCGCCGCCTTGTTGGCGCTGCATGAACAAGGCATTCCGCATGCGCGTTGCGTGGTGTTGATCGAGGCCTGCGAGGAATCGGGTAGCTACGACTTGCCGTATTACGTCGATCACCTGGCATCGCGCATCGGCAACCCCTCGCTGGTGGTGTGTCTGGATTCCGGTTGCGGCAACTACGATCAGTTGTGGTTGACCACGTCACTGCGCGGCATGACCGGTGGCGAGTTGACCGTGCAGGTATTGGAAGAAGGGGTGCATTCGGGTGACGCGTCGGGCGTGGTTCCGTCGAGTTTCCGCATCCTGCGCGAACTGCTCAGCCGCCTGGAAGACCAGGAAACCGGCAAGATCAAGCCACAGGAGCTGTACGTCGATATCCCGGCTCAACGTATCGAACAAGCCAGGCGTTCGGCCGACGTGCTGGGTACGGCGGTGTACGACAAGTTCCCGTTTGTTGAAGGCATGAAGCCGGTCACCGAAGATCTCACCGAGCTGGTGCTCAACCGCACCTGGCGCCCGCAATTGGCGGTGACCGGTGTCGACGGCATGCCGCCGCTGGAAAGCGCCGGTAATGTGTTGCGCCCGAAGACCTCGGTGAAACTCAGCTTGCGCGTACCGCCGACCTTGTCGGGCGCGAAGGCCGGCCAGTTCGTCAAGGCGTTGCTCGAAAAAGATCCGCCGTACGGTGCGAAAGTCAGCTTCAAGCTGGAGAAGGACGGCAGCGGTTGGAACGCGCCGCAGCTCTCGCCGTGGTTGGAAAAGGCGGTGGCCGACGCATCCGAGCACTATTTCGGTACGCCTGCCGCTTACATGGGCGAAGGTGGCAGCATTCCGTTCATGGGCATGCTGGGCGAGAAATTTCCGCAGGCGCAGTTCTTGATCACCGGCGTGCTGGGTCCACACTCGAACGCGCATGGGCCGAACGAGTTCCTGCACATTCCGACCGGCAAGAAGGTCAGCATGGTGGTGGCTGAAGTGGTGGCGCGCCATTTCGCGCAGCGCGCAGGCTGATGGATGACATGAAGCCGGCGGCACTACCGCCGTCGGCTTATGCTCGATAGCCATGTCCGATAACCAGCACAACGATTTTTCCTATCTGGCCGCGAACTGGGCGGCCATGCGCGAGCGCGTCGACGCGGCGTGCGTGGCGGCGGGGCGCGCCCCTGCCGAAGTGTCGATCCTGCCGGTCAGCAAGACCTTTCCCGCCGAGGCGGTACGCGCTGCCGTCGCGCTTGGACTGCATCGCTTCGGCGAGAACAAGGTGCAGGAGATTCGCGAGAAAGCCGGCCCCTTGAGCGATTGCGCCATCGACTGGGTAGTGATCGGGCATCTGCAGACCAACAAGGCCAAGGATGTGGCGCGGCTGGCCACCGAAGTGCAGTCGCTGGACCGGTGGGAGCTGGCCGACGCCCTGCACAAGCGATTGCAGATCGAAGGTCGCACACTGGACGTGCTGGTCCAGGTGAAGACCTCGTCGGAGGAAAGCAAGTCGGGACTGGACCCGGCTGAGCTACCGGCTTTTCTGGACACGCTCGATGGCCTGCCGACGTTGCGTGTTGGCGGGCTGATGACCATGGCGGTGAACTCCGATGACGCCGATGCCGTACGCGCCTGCTTTCGTCAGCTGCGCGACTTGCGGGATCAGGCCGTGGCCCGAGGCAGGGTATTGCCACGACTGTCCATGGGCATGAGCGGCGATTTCGCACAGGCCATCGCTGAGGGTGCGACCGAGGTGCGCATCGGTACCGCCATTTTCGGGCGTAGGACTTAAGTTCTAGGTATGAATTGGCGTACTGGCAGGGTTATCAGGTTCATTTATTCCGTCTCCACGCCGCGATAACAATAGAAAATTGTTATTTTTCATTGAGTTGACATGGAATTGGGCGCGCCAATGAGTTTTGGAACGATCGAGTTCAGTTAACCGCGATCGAACAAACGGGCTATGTCTCTTTGCTAACTTCACTCCCTTGTCACGGTCGCCAGCCATGCAGGCGGCCAATCTTTGAATAGCAACAGGGGAAAGTCCCGCATGCCGCTCAAGCGATTGTCCGTAGCTACCGCCCTGGCTGCCGCTTTCTTCATCTCCGCTCCGCTTCTCGCTCAAACCGCTCCCGAAGCTTCCGCAGACGTCTCCGCATCGCAGTTCGCGACCGCTGCGCCGTTGCTGATGACCCAGTTGCCGGTGTTTGCTCCGGCCCCGGGCCTGGCCCAGTCGGTGGTGCCGAGCAACCTGACTGCCGAGTTGCCGGCGTCGACCAACGATGCCAAGAGCAATTCGGTCGACGCAATGGCCGATGCCGACGATGACGGCGAGCTGGACAACGCCAACGGGATGGATCTGCGCCACGCGCTGATCGGTCTGGCGATGAAGCTGCGTGACATCCGCTATGTGCGCGGCGGTCATGATCCGTCCACCGGTTTCGATTGCAGCGGCTTTGTTCGCTACGTGTTCGCCCATGCGGTCGGCCTGGAACTGCCCACCAACTCGGCATCCCAGTTTGTCGCCGGTCTCGCCGTGAAGCGCGCGGATATGCGCCCGGGTGATCTGGTGTTCTTCCGCACCGCCGGTCGTGGCGGCCGCGGTCGCATCTCCCACGTCGGTATCTATATCGACAACGGACAGTTCATTCATTCGCCTTCGCGCGGCAAGACTGTGCGCGTGGACAATCTGCAGGAGGCCTACTGGGCCAAGCGCTTCGCCGGCGCCAAGCGCCCGGAAGGCATCTTGCAGAACGGCTAAGGTCTCAAGTTGTGTTCCACAGTTCAAAGCCGCCCTCTGGGCGGCTTTTTTTGTGGGCGGAGCTAATGGCGTGACGGATTTCGGGATGCCTCAAAAAAAAACCTCTCCGTCGCCCCGGCGAAAGCCGGGGCCCAGCGTCTTACGTCTGAACATGTTGAAGACTCTGGACCCCGGCCTTCGCCGGGGCGACGATGAAAACCGAGTTTTCTGAGGCTCTACGTCAACGCCCCGAGATCGTTGCCGGCCGCTTGAAGTCGCTATGCGGCTTCCACTGCGGGTAGCTCGTTTCCATCGAGAGCTTGTCGCCGACCGTATAGAGCATGCGCAGATCTTCTATCGCGCCATGCATATCGAAGCTCTGCTCGCCGGCATCGGCGGTTCGCTGTGCCGACGAACTGGCGTAAAGCACAGGAACGCCCGCATTGGCGAAATTGATCTGATCGGAGCGGAAGAAAAAGCCGCGTTCGGGCGCCTGATCGGGCGTCACGCTGCGATGGTGCATCTTTGCCGCCGCTTCCAGGTAATCATCGAGCTGCGACTGGCCGTAGCCGATCAGCGCAATGGTGCGGTCGGGGCCAGCGATCGGTAACGTGTCCAGATTGATGGCCGCGACGGTCTGCTGCAGCGGAATCGGCGGATGCTCGATATAAAAACGTGAACCCAGCATGCCCGAATCGCCCATCGCGGTGGCAAGGAACAGCACGCTGCGATGCGGCTTGGGTGCGCTGTGCACGAACGCCTCGGCAATCTCCAGCATGCCGGCCATGCCCGAGCTGCTGTCGACCATACGGCGGATCGGATTGCCGTCGTGACTGATCTTGTCCCAATGCGCGGAATAGACGATCGCCTCATTGGGCTGACGCGTCCCTGTCAGTCTGCCGACGATGTTGGACGTGTGTTTCTGCACGATGTCGCTATCGATGGTGATGCTGGCTTGCAGCGTCATCGGCATGGCTTTGAAACCGCGTTGCGACGCTTGTTGACGCAGTGTCGCGAAATCCAGTCCGGCCTGGGCGAAAAGGGCTTGTGCAGCCGCGGTGCTCAGCCAGCCGGCGACGGGCAGGCGCGCCTCGTTCTCGCGTTGCGGCAGGCTGCGCTGCGGTCGCTTCCAGCCATTCTGGATAGCGCTCCAGGACGATCCGGTGGCCGCCTGGTCGTAAACGATAAAGGCTGCCTTGGCGCCTTGCCTGGCAGCTTCTTCCAGCTTGTAGGCCCACAGGCCGTAGTGAGTAAAGTTGCGGCCTTTGAAGAAGTTGGGGTCTTGGCCGCTCCAACCGGGATCGTTGCTGAGCACGATCACGGTCTTGCCGCGCACATCGATGCCCGCGTAGTCGTTCCATTGTTGATCGGGCGCATCGACACCGTAACCCACGAACACCAGCGGCGACTGCGTCAATGCGACATGCGCGAGGTTGGCCGGCGAGCTGGCGAGCATATCGGTGCCGTAGGCAAGACGTGTCGTGCCGTTGCTGCCTTCAAGGCTCAGCTGCGTATCTTGCGGTGCGTGCACGGATGCTTCGAGATAAGGCACGTCCTGCAGCCAGCTACCGTTATTGCCCGGCTCCAGACCCATGCGCTGAAATTGCGCGACAACATAATCGACGACCTGCTGATTGTCGTCGCCATGGCCATTGCGTTCGGCGAGTGCACGAAGGTGCTGGGCGAGGTCGGGTGCGACGATACCCGGAGAGAAGAGTGCCTCCGGTGATGACGTGGCAGCCTTCTCGTTGTTCGGATGATGATGGCAACCGCAGACCAGCAATGCGGTCACGACGGCTACTGATAAACGGCGCATGCGCGCCTCTCCTCATTGTCCCCAACAGACAATGTAGCGAGGTCAGGATCGACTGAAAACGCGCAAGATCATGCGACTATTCCGGCGATTTTCGCCATGCTTTATCTTGCAACGCAACAGAAAGTTACGCGCAAGCTATCGTGCATCATGTGCCCGGTTCGACCTGTGCCGTCAGCATATAACCGACATGACGCACCGTGCGGATCAGCTGCGGGTGCGTGGAATGGTTATCCAGATGCCGTCGTAGTCGACTGATGCTCATGTCTATCGCGCGATCGCTTGGCAGGTAGTTCTTCTGAAAAATATGTTCGACCAGGTACTCGCGGCTGACTTCGCAATTGGCGTGATCGAGCAAGGCACACAACACCTGGTGATCGGTTCGGCCCAGGGCGATGGCCTGACCTCGCGGCGAGATCAGTCGGGCCCGCCGCCGGTCGAGCTGCCAGCCGTCGAAGCTCAACAGGCCGAGATTGTCGGCGCCATCGTTCTGCGCCTGCATGCGGCGCAGGAGCGCCCTGATCCTGGCCAACAGTTGGCGCGGGTCGACGGGCTTGGCAACGTAGTCGTCCGCACCCGTTTCCAATGTAGTGATGCGCTCGGCCGGCGCATCGAGCGCTCCCAGCACGATCACGGCGGGGTGGCCGTGCGCTTGCAGGCGGCGACACAGGGCAAGACCGTCTTCGCCGGGCAGCGTCATGTCCAGCACGATCAAGGTGGGCTGCGAGCGGGCAATCAATTGCCACATGGCGGCGGCGTCCTGGGCCGTATCGACCTGGTAGCCCGCCTGGGCCAGGTGGTCGCTGAGCATCGAGCGGACGTCGGGGTCATCGTCCACCACCAGGATGCGTTGCGGTTGGGTCATGAATTAAGCCCTGGATGGGAAGTAAAGATGGATGCGTGGCGTTGATGCCGCTTTCTCGTGCCAAGGTTCATGAACGGTGGTGACCCGCCAAAGCTGCGGCACGATGCCGCGACATGACGGGAGGGGCGGCAACCGTTAGTCTTGGCTGGCTGATTTGAATGGATTTTTCGCATGCCGCTGGACCTCCCTCCCGTTACCCGTAACCTGCTGATCGTCAATATCGCGGTCTATCTGCTGCAGCAGTTCATGGGGACGACCCTGTTGCTCCATTTCGCGCTCTGGCCATTGGGGCCGGACCGGATCGGCGACGACTTCTCGGTGGGCTTTCGCGTCTGGCAGCTGGTGAGTTACGCCTTCATGCATGGCGGCATCACGCACCTGCTGTTCAACATGCTTGCCTTGTTCATGTTCGGCGGCACCATCGAGCGCACCTTGGGTGCTCGCGACTACACGATTTACTATTTTGTTTGCCTGATCGTTGCCGCTCTGGCGCAGTTGATGGTCATGTACTGGTTTCCGAACGGCTTCTATCCGACGTTGGGTGCGAGCGGCGCGATCTTCGGGTTATTGCTGGCGTTCGGCATGATGTATCCGCATGAGAAAATGATGCTGATCCTGTTGCCGATTCCGATGCCCGCATGGTTGTTCGTAACAGGCTACGCGGCGATCGAGTTGTTTCTCGGCGTCACCGGCACCCAATCGGGCGTGGCCCACTTCGCGCATCTGGGCGGTATGGTGGGCGGCTACGTGCTCATCCAGTACTGGCGCGGCAAATTTCCGATCAAACCCAAGCGCCGTCTGATGCGCTGACCCCGGCTGGATTTTTCATGAGCAACCATCTTCAGCGCAGGCTGCGGCCGCGTCATATCGCCTTCATGGCCTTGGGTATGGCGATTGGCGCGGGCCTGTTCCTCGGTTCGGCCAGCGCCATCAACCTGGCCGGTCCTTCGGTCTTGTTCGCCTACATGATCGGCGGCGTGATGATCTTCATTATCATGCGCGCGCTGGGCGAAATGGCCGTGCACGATCCAGTGGCCGGTTCGTTCGGCACCTATGCGCATCGGTATCTGGGCCCGTTTGCCGGCTATCTCACCGGCTGGAACTACTGGATCCTGATGGTCGGCGTAGGCATTGCCGAAAGCACGGCCGTGGGCATCTATATGAAGCCGTGGTTTCCCGATCTGCCGCAGTGGATCTGGGTATTGGGCTCGGTCGTCATGATCGGCGGCCTGAACCTGATGACGGTGAGGGTCTACGGCGAGCTCGAATTCTGGTTCACCGCGATCAAGGTCGTTACCGTGATCCTGATGATCATCGGTGGCGCCACCATGATCTGGCTGGGCTGGGGCAATGGCGGCAAGCCGGTGGGCCTGGGGAACCTTTGGCAACACGGCGGCTGGTTTCCGCATGGGATCACCGGCATGGTGCTGGCGCTACCCGTGGTGGTGTTCGCCTTCGGCGGTATCGAAACCATCGGCATGGCCGCGGCCGAAGCCGCCGAGCCGCAACGCACGATTCCGCGCGCAGTCAATTCGGTGTTGTGGCGTATTCTGATTTTTTACATCGGCGCGCTGTTCGTGATCATGGCGCTGTACCCGTGGAATCAGCTGGGTACCACCGGCAGTCCGTTCGTTACCACGTTCGCGAAGCTGGGCATCCCGCAAGCCGCCGGCCTGATCAATTTCGTGGTGATCACGGCAGCACTATCGGGTTTCAACAGCACCACATTCAGCGCCAGCCGCATGCTGCAAAGCCTGTCGAGCAAGCGTCAGGCACCTCAATGGTTGGCGCATGTAGGCGACCATGGCGTACCGGTGCGTAGCATCCTGGTGACACTCGTCTGCCTGATCCTTGGCGTGCTGCTCAATTTCCTGCTGCCCGAACGCATCTTCGCCATGATGATGTCGATCCTCGCCTTCAACACCGTATGGACATGGTCGATGGTGCTGATCGCGCATTTCAGCTTTCGGCGCAAGCAAGTCACGCCCACCGCATTCCCGTTGCGTCTATGGCCGTTAAGCAGCGTGGTGTGCCTGGCCTTCTTCGCCTTCGTGGTATTCATGCTCGGCTACAGCCCTGATACGCGCGTTGCGCTGTATGTGGGTGTCGCGTGGGTGTTGTTGCTGTCGGTGGCTTATGTGGGTTTGGGTGTGAAGAGGCGGATGGTGGTTTAGAAGGTTCCCGCGAGCAGCCGGCCCCCTCACCCCAGCCCTCTCCCCCGGCAAAGCCAGAGGAGAGGGGGCACAGTGAGGCAAGTTTGAATCTTGCGCGCTTTTAGCTCCCTCTCCCCTGGCTTTGCCGGGGGAGAGGGTTGGGGTGAGGGGAGCTTTAGGCCCTCAACGCAATGCCAAAAAATCCGCGCTGACCACAAACCTCACCGCATCCAACCGCAACCGCGACAACGGCAACGCCGCCAGCAACGCACTGCGTTCCTCCGACACCGCGGCAATCTCCGCCTCGCTGATCGACGGATTCACCGCCCGTAGCGACAGCAGTCGCGAAAGATCGGCATCCAGCGTATCGGTAGCCAACGCAATGGCATCGTCGATCAGCGCCTGCCCACGTTGCCCGGCGACAACCTCCGCCTTCTCCAGCATCGGCGGTACAAGCTTGGTGAGAAACTTGCGATAACGTGCCACCTCGATATTGCGATCTGCCGCCTTGCGCAGCGCGATATCGCTGGGCTCGAAATCCGCCCGTTCGGCCAGGCGCGTATCGATCGTCACGACGATCGGCGACGTCGGCAGGAAACGCTCCGGATCGAGCTTGCGATCGGCGACGCATTCGAGCAGGAACACAGCCTGCAGCAGCGCACTGCGTGGCGGCAATACATCGTCCACCATGAAGGCAGCATTGCCCTGCTCGCCGGACAGCGCCAGATCGAGCGCAGCGGCAACCATCGGATGATCGAAACGCAACAACGGCAATTCTTCACGTGCCAGGGCAACGTCGCGATCGAAGGTTACCGATTGCGGGCCTTCGGCAAAGCCGGGCAGGGCATCGGTGGAAAGGTACTGCGGATCGAGCAATACCACTTTCGAGCCCAGGTCTTCGGCGTGGATGCCGTACTGTTCGAGCAGGCGCTGCACGAAAGCATCGCGAGCCGGATCGTTGTCTTCGCGGGTAAAAGCCGAGTGCAGGTCGTCGGCATGCGGATCGCGACTGGAGGCCAGCTCCAGCAAATGGTCGCGGCCGGCGCGGATCAACTCGGCCATTTCTTCATGGCTGGCGCGCGTCTCGGCGATCAGCGCATCCAGTTCCTGATCACGGCCATCGCTGCCGCGTGCATGTTCGTCTGCCAGTCTTGCCAGCGACTCGCCATAGCGGCGCAACAGCTCGCGTCCATCGGAAGGACTGGAACGGAATGCATCGATACCCTGGTCGTACCAGCGTGCCAGCACGTGCTGCGCACTGTCAGTCACGGCCAGGATGTGGATGCTGATGTCGTGTTTCTGACCGATACGGTCGAGACGACCGATACGTTGCTCGAGCAGGTCGGGATCGAGCGGCAAGTCCCACAGCACCAGGCGATGCGCAAACTGGAAGTTGCGGCCTTCCGAGCCGATTTCCGAGCACAGCAATAGACGCGCGCCATCGGGTTGCGCGAAATACGCGGCATTGCGATCGCGCTGCACGATCCCCAGGCCCTCGTGGAAACGAGCCACGCCGACACCGCTCTTGGTGCGCAGCGCTTCTTCCAGTGCAAGCACCTTGGCCTGACTGCGGCAGATCAGCAGGAACTTGTCCTGTGCATGTTCCTGCAGCAGTTCGACCAAAGCGTCCACACGCGCATCGTTGGCGTAATCGAGTTCCAGCACCGGTGACGGTTGCTGGATATCGGCATGGAATTCGGCCAGCAGCATCTGGCGCGTGTTGTCATCGATGCTATCGGCGTCGAGCAGATGCCATACCGGCAGGCGTTTGGGAAAACCACCGATACCGGCGCGGCGATTGCGGAACATCGAGCGGCCCGTGCCGTGGCGATCGATCAGCGCCGCAAGAATTTCGCGGGCGTTTTCCGGCTTGGTCGTATCGGCCAGGCGAGCGGTGAGCGCATCGTCGTTGCGGAAGGCGTCGGCAAGCATGGCGCGCTGTTCGGCGTCGAGCGGCTCGCCGTCGAGCAAGGCATCGGTCATGCGCGACAGGCTCTGAAAACTGTCGGCTTCGGCAAGATAGCCGTCGAGGTCGTGGTAACGCTGCGGATCGAGCAGGCGCAAGCGCGCGAAATGACCGCTGCGGCCCAATTGTTCCGGTGTCGCAGTGAGCAGGATGACGCCGGGCGTTACCGCTGCAAGCTTTTCTACCAGCGTATAGCGCGGGCTGGCGGCATCGGGCGACCATGCCAGATGGTGGGCTTCGTCGACCACCAGCAGATCCCATGGCGCCTGCAGCAACTGCTCCGCACGCTTGGGCGACTGCTCGAGAAAACTGAAGTCGGCGATGACGAGTTGTTCGTCCTCGAACGGATTGCTGGCGCTATCGGATTGCTCCAGTGCCTCGCAACGCTCTTCGTCGTAGATGGCGAAGCTGAGGTTGAAGCGGCGAAACAGTTCGACGAACCACTGATAGACCAGCGTGTCGGGCAGCAGGATCAGCACGCGCTGCGCACGCCCGGTGGCCAGCTGGCGGGCCAGGATCATGCCCGCTTCGATGGTTTTGCCCAGGCCAACCTCGTCAGCAAGCAGGATGCGCGGCGGTCGGCGCGACGCGGCGATGCCCGCCACGCGCAGCTGGTGCGGCACCAGGCCGATGCGTGCCGCGCCCAGGCCCCAGGAGGGTGAGCGTCGCGCCGCAGCACGTCGGCGCAGACCTTCCAGGCGCAGTTCGAATTGCGAAATCGGATCGGTACGGCCGCCGACCAGGCGGTCGTCGGCCTGGCTGACGCTCTGCTCGTCGTCAAGCTGGCCTTCGTGCAGTTCGCGGCCTTCGCCGCGATAGATCAGCAGCTCTTCCTTGATCTCCACGCGCTCGACCAGGAAGGCGATGCCTTTGCCCGCGACACGCTGGCCGGCGCGAAACTCCGCGCGGACCAGTGGCGCCGAATCGACCGCATAAGGGCGAAGTACACCTGCTTTGGCGAAAAGGACCTGTACGCCGCGTCCTTCGACGCGCAGTACGGTACCGAGGCCGAGCTCGGGCTCGGCAGTGGAAATCCAACGTTGACCGGGGACAAACATCAAGGGGAGGGCTACCGACCTGCAAGGGTCGTCGATTATCCGCTGATGGGAGCCGGGTGGGAACCCGAACGTCCAGCTTGGCCTTTTTAGCTCTCAGCCCATTGCCGGAGCAGGTTGTGATAGATCCCGGTCAACTGGAGCACTGCGGCGGCATCCGCCCCGGTGTGGGTAAGGGTCTGGATCGAGGTGTCCAGCTCGAACAGCATGCGCCGCCTGGCGTCGTCGCGGATCAGGCTCTGCACCCAGAAAAATGCCGCCACGCGTGCGCCGCGGGTCACCGGCAGCACGCGATGCAGACTGCTGGAGGGGTAGACGATCAGGTCGCCGGCCGGGAGCTTGATCTCGTGTTCGCCGTAGGTGTCGCTGACGATCAGCTCGCCGCCGTCATACGTCTCCGGATCGGCCAGGAACAGCGTGCAGGAGATATCACTGCGGAGCTGCTCGCCGTTGGGCAGCGCCATGACCGCGCCATCGACGTGAAAACCATACTCGCCGCCGCCCTCATAGCGGTTGAAGCGCGGAGGCAGGGTACGCAGCGGAAGCGTGGCAGCGTGGTAGAGCGGGTTTGCGGCCAGCGCCTTGAGTACTTCGCGGGCCAGTTCTTCTCGTAGCGGCGAGGCATCGGGCAGCTGCAGGTTGCGTTTGACCTTGGCGCCTTGCGCGCCGACGGTTTCGCGCCCGTCGGTCCAGTCGGCCGCGTCCAGGCGCTGGCGGATGTGCGCCACCTGGTCGGCAGTGAGGACGTCGGGGATGTGTAGCAGCATGGGGTTATCTTGGGGCAATCGAGACGTTGCGAGAAGCCCACAAAAGTTCGTCATCCCGGCTGCGCCGGGATGACGACTTAGGAAGAGTCGCGCAGCTTCAGAACCGAATATTCGCTGTCAACATCGCCGAACGCGGCGAACCCGGGGTGTAGCGGTAGCCGCTCTTGTTGATCGCCGCGACGTAGTTCTTGTCGAACAGGTTGTAGAGATTCAACTGCAGGTCGAAGTGCTTGGTCACCGGATACATCGCCACCGCATCGAACACCCAGTACGAGCTGACGAAAGCGGGCGTGCCGACTGCACCATCGGTGCCGCGCTTCAACTCGCCGTTGTAGCGCGCGCCGCCGCCGATGCTCAGTCCGAACGGCAGATGGTAGGTGGTCCAGGCCGTGAAGGCGCTCTTGGGCGTATAGGCCAGATCGTCGGTGCCGTCCTGGGACACGTTGGTGCCGTTGATCACCTTGGCGTTCATGGTGGTGAAGCCGGCGGTCACGGCCCAGTTGTCGGTGATCTTGCCGACCGCGCTCAGCTCGATACCTTCCACGCGCTTCTTGCCGATCTGGTAGTACAGCAGGTCGACCGGATCCTGCACGAGGTCGTTGGTGACCACGGTGCGATAGATCGCGCCGGTCAGCAGCAGCTTGCTGTCGGCCACCTCCCACTTGGTGCCCACCTCGACGGTGTGTGCGCGCTGCGGATCGAAGTTGGGATTGTCGGCGCTGTTGACCGAGCTGCTGAGGGTCAGCGTGCTGCCACCCGGCGGCTGCTCGGACACGGCGTAATTGAAGTAGATGCTGCCGTTGGGCGCCGGCTTGTACAGCACGCCGACCTTCCAGTTCGGCAGGTTGCCGCTCTTCTTGGCATCCAGGCCCGGGACCACCGAGCCGGTCGGCAGCGTGCCGCAGACCGGACCATTCTTGGCGCCGCAGGCGACCATGCTGGAGAAGTCGGTGCTGTAGTGATCCAGGCGCACGCCGCCATTCACTTCCCAGGCTGTACCGAACTTCAGCGTGTCGAATACATAGGCCGAGGCCGTGTCGGTCTGACCGTTGGTGTAGGCACCATTACGACCATAAATCAGGCCGGTGACGTTCTCGTTCGGGTCGTACAGATTGGCCGCGGGCCACGTGGTGCCATTGAGCGGCACGATACCGATGGTGGTGGCTTTCTCCTGGGTCAGCTCGATGCCGGTGCTCAGGTTGTGCGTGATCGCGCCGGTCTCGAAGTTGGCCGTGATGTTGGCCTGATCGGTGATGATGCGATTGCTCTGATGCTTGAAGGTCGGCAGGCTGCGCGTGATCGTCCAGGTCGACGGATCGTTGATATGGGGCGTGGCCAGCGTGGTGGCCGACAGCTGATACGAAGTCAGCAGGTAGTCTTCGGTGGTGCGGCCCCAGCGCAGCGTGTTGTGCAGGACCACGTCCGGATTGAAGTCGTGGTCGAGGCGCACGGTGAACATGTCCGCCTTGACGTGATCGTGGTCGGCGGTGGTGCCGTAGAAATTCGACGGGTCGACCGGGCGTGCGCTACCCAGTTGCGGGCGCAGTGGATCGGGCGTGCTGAAACCGGGCAGGCCGATCGTCGGCACGCCGCCATCGGGTACGTTGGCCTGCTTCACGTGCAGAAAGTCGACGTACACGCGCGTCGGCGAGCCCAGGCCGAAGGCGAAGGTCGGCGCGACACCCCAGCGGTTGTTCTGGATGGCATCGCGGCCCGGCACGCCGCTGTCCTGGGCCATGACGTTGAGGCGGAAGGCGGAGGTATCGCCGGTGACCTGGTTCCAGTCGGCGGTGACGCGGCGACGGTTGGCACTGCCGTACGACAACGAGGCCGAGGTGGCGTTGTCCAGTTCCGGCTGCTTGCTGACCAGGTTGACCGCGCCGGTCGGGGCGGTGCGACCGTTGTCGGTGCCTGCCGGGCCCTTGGTGACTTCGACCTGTTCGATGTTGAACACATCGCGCGAGATCGTGCCGAGGTCGCGCACGCCATCGACAAAGATGCTGCTCGAGGTATCGAAGCCGCGCATGTAGATGCCGTCGCCGGTCGTCGTGCTGCCGTTCTCGCCGACAAAATAGGTGCCCACGCCCGGGCTGTTGCGCAGCGCTTCGGTCAGGGTGCTGGCGCCTTGCTCCTGGATCAGCTCCTTGCTGATCACCTGGATGGTCTGCGTGGTATCGAGCAGCGGCTGGGTGAATTTGGGCGAAGAAACCTTATCGACCTTGTAGTTGCTGGTGGTCGAGGCATCGACCTGCAGGCCCGGCAGGTTCTTGGTGGTCTTGGTGTCGGTCGTCGTTGCCGGCGTCGTATCGGCATCGTTGGCGATCGCCGGGGCGCTCAGGGCCAGGCCCGTCATCAGGGTGGCGGCGGTCGCGATGCTCAGCGCGGTCTGCGGCAGGCGGCGGGCAACAGGATGCTTACGACTAGTGATGTGGGCCATGGTTTCTTCGCTGAATTGGAAAACGTCGGATCGACGGCTGGCCCGCTGGGCGAAAACCGTTACTCGCCGCGCATCTGCGCGGCGATCCATAGTTCGGGTGGCATCCGGGCGTTCTCCCTATCCAGATGCCAATGATTCAGCGAATGTTATTTTTAATGAGAATGATTTGCAATATGCATTGCGCTGGACGAACGCCACATCCACCAGGTCCCGGATCAAGGTGCGTCAGCGCGGTCCTTTGAGGCATCCGCTGGCGTGTTCGGCATTTCCATGAGCCAGCGCGACAGCCAGCCGAAGATCATGAACAGCCAGAAGGGTGCCCAGAGGTACATCAAGACGAACGCGCCGTATTCCAGTCCACGAAAAACGATCGTTGCCAGCGTCGGATAGCGGCCCAGCAGCCAGAGGGCCAACAAGCAGGCTCCGAACAACCAGGCGAAAGGCTGCAGCTGCCTCAGCTCGCGGCGCATGGATGGCGACATGGTGATTTGCCCCTCCCCCAGGGCATCAGGTCGCCAGCACTGAACTGGCGACGGTTGTCATGATGATCGATGCCCGGGATAAAAAAAACGCCCCCGCGAGCGGGGGCGTTTCTGACGATCGGAAGGTTTGGGCCTTACCAAATCTTCACTTGCTTATCGCCCGAACGGACCATGGCATCGCCTGGCTTGCACTGGAACGCCGATGCGAAGGCTTCCATGTTCGACGGGGCGCCGATCGCACGCAGCGAGGACGGTGCATGCGGATCGGTGTTGAGATACAGGACGGCCTGCTTCTCACGCACGCTGCCGCGCCACACGCGAGCCCAGTTCAGGAAGAAGCGCTGGTCCGGGGTGTAGCCGTCGACCTTCTGGGCTGCATCGTCCGGATGGGCCTTCAGCGCTGCCTGCAGTGCGTCATAGGCCACATTCAGGCCGCCCAGGTCGGCGATGTTCTCGCCCAGGGTCAGCTTGCCGTTGACGTGCAGATCGGGCTTGTCCTTGAGCGGGGCGTAGTCGTTGAACTGCTGCACCAGCTTGTCGGTACGGGCCTCGAACTTGGCCTTGTCGTCCTTGGTCCACCAGTCCTTGTTGTTGCCGTCGCCGTCGAACTGGGCACCTTCGTCGTCGAAGCCATGGCTGGCTTCGTGACCGATCACCGCGCCGATACCGCCGTAGTTGATCGCGTCGTCCGCGCTGGCATCGAAGAACGGCGGCTGCAGGATCGCGGCCGGGAAGTTGATCGTGTTGTCGGTCGGGTTGTAGTACGCATTGACCGTCTGCGGGGTCATGCCCCAATCCTTGCGGTCGGTTGGCTTGCCGATCTTGGCGATGTCGTAGTCGTAGTTGAACTTGGCCGCGGCCTGCGCGTTGGCGTAGTAGTTATCCGGGGTGATCTTCAGGTCGGCCCAATCGCGCCAATGATCCGGATAGCCGATCTTCGGCAGGAAGGTGTTCCACTTGGCGATCGCCTTTTCCTTGGTCTCGGCGCTCATCCAGTCGAGGTTCTCGATGCGGGCCTTCAACGCGTTACGCACGTTGGTGACCAGCTCTTCGGCGCGCTGCTTGGCTTCGGGCTTGAATACCTTGTTCACGTACAACTGGCCCAGTGCTTCGCCCATTTCGCCGTTGACGGCGCCGAGCACGCGCTTCCAGCGGGGCTTCTGCTTCGGCTGACCAGCGAGGGTCTGGCCGTAGAAGCCGAACTTGGCATCCTGGAAATCCTGCGACAGGTAGTTGGCCGAATCGTCGATCGCATGGAAGCGCAGGTAAGCCTGCCACTGGGCGATCGGTGCGGTGGCGAGCAGCTTGTCGAACTCGGCGAAGAACTTCGGCTGCGACAGCGAGAAGCCCTTCTCGACCTTCACGCCCTGGTCGGAGAAGAAGGTGTCCCAGTTGAAATGCGGGGTCACCTTGTTCGCTTCCTTGACGGTCACGAAGTGGTACTGGTTCTTCGGGTCACGCTCTTCGACCGGTGCCAGCGAGGCGGCGGCCAATTGCGTTTCGAACTTCAGCACCTGGTCGGCCTGGGCCTTGGCATCGGCTTCGGACACGCCGGTCAGCTGCAGCAGCTTGGCAATATAGGCCACGTACGCGGTGCGGATTTCGGCGTACTTCGGATCGGTGTAGTAATCCTTGGTCGGCAGACCCAGGCCCGCCTGGTTGGCGTAGCCGATCTGCATCTTGGCGTCCTGGAAATCCGGGCTCGAGCCGAAGCCGAACACGTAGCCGTTGCCCTCGGCGTAGTCCTTGCTGATGAAGCTGGCGACGTCGCCGCCATTCTTCAGCGCGGCAATCTTGTCCAGTTCCGGCTTCAACGGCTCGAAACCGGCCTTGTTGATCGCGTCTTCGTTCATGCCCGAGCGATACAGCCAGCCGATCTTCTGCTCGATCGAGCCGGCCTGGGCCTGTTCGGCACCCTTGTCGGCGGCGTCGACGATCTCGTGCTGGGTGTTGAGGCTGTTTTCGGCCAGTTGGTCGAAGGCGCCCCAGCGGGTGCGGTCATCGGGGATCGGGTTGGCGGCAACCCACTTGGAATTGACGAAGCCGTTCAGGTCGTTACACGCGTTGAGATTGGTGTCCAGCTCGCTGATGTCGAAGACGCTCTTCTTGGCGCCAGCGGCGGCAGCAGTGGTGCCGGCGGCGGCCGGAGCGGCTGCGGTGGTGGACTTGGCAGGTGCGGCCTGGTCGGCTTGCTCCTGCTTGCCGCAGGCCGTCAGGGCCAGGGCAACGCTAACCGCAAAGGCGAGCGGTTTCAGAAACGGCTTGGTCATAGATGTCCCTCTAAGTAAAACGCCCCCGCGGGCGGTTATGTCGTGTCGATCAAGCCGCGCCGGGTGATCCCGGTCACGGTCATGACCCTCCAAGCTAGGTCAATAGTCATGGAGCGGACAGTGTCAAAGGTCAGGGGCCAAACGGCAACAGCAAAACGGCCTTGTACACAGGCACAGGGCCGTTTTTGATGCGGTCGGGCTACCAGATCTTGACCTGTTTGTCGGCCGGGCGAACCATCGCGTCGCCCGGCTTGCACTGGAAGGCCTTGGCGAAGGCTTCCATGTTCGACGGCGGGCCGATGGTGCGCAGTGCGGCAGGCGAGTGCGGGTCGGAGTTGATCAAGACGATCAGCAGCTTCTCCCGCACGTTGTCGCGCCACACACGTGCCCAGTTCAGAAAGAAGCGCTGGTCGGGCGTATAGCCGTCGATCGACTGGGCGGCTTCTTCCGGATGCTGCTTCAGAACGTTCTGTAACGCATCGTAGGAAACGTTCAAGCCACCAAGATCGGCAATGTTCTCGCCCAGGGTCAGCTTGCCATTGACGTGCAGATCGGGCTTGTCCTTGAGCGGGGTGTAGTCGTTGAACTGCTGCACAAGCTTGGCGGTGCGTGCCTCGAACTGCGCGCGATCCTGTTTGGTCCACCAGTTCTTGTTGTTGCCGTCGCCGTCGAACTGGCTGCCCTCGTCGTCGAAGCCATGGCTGGATTCGTGGCCGATCACTGCGCCGATGCCACCGTAGTTGATCGCATCGTCGGCGCTGGCGTCGAAGAATGGCGGTTGCAGGATCGCGGCGGGGAAATTGATCGTGTTGTCCTGCGAGCTGTAATACGCGTTGACCGTCTGCGGGGTCATGCCCCAGTCCTTGCGATCGGTCGGCTTGCCGATCTTGGCCAGGTCGTAGTGATAGTTGAATTTCTGCGTGGCCAGCATGTTGCCGTAATAGTCGTCCGGCTTGATCTGAAGGCCCGACCAGTCGCGCCACTTGTCCGGATAACCGATCTTGGGCAGGAAGGTCTGCCACTTGGCGATCGCCTTGGCCTTGGTTTCGGCGCTCATCCAGTCGACGTTTTCGATGCGCGTTTTCAGCGCGTTGTGGATGTTCTCGACCAGTTCCTCGGCACGCTGTTTCGCCTCGGGCTTGAAGACCTTGGCCACGTACAACTGGCCCAGTGCTTCGCCCATGCCGCCGTTGACCGCATCGAGCGTACGTTTCCAGCGGGGCTTCTGCTTGGGTTGCCCCGACAGCGTCTGGCCATAGAACGCGAAGCGCGCATCCTGGAAATCCTGCGACAGCAGGTTGGCCGAGCCATCGATGGCGTGGAAACGCAGATACGCCTGCCACTGTGCGATCGGCGCGCTCGCCAGGAGCTTGTCGAACTCGGCGAAGAACTTCGGCTGCGACAACGAGAAGCCCTTGTCGATGGTGATGCCCTGCGCGGCAAAGAACTTGTCCCAGCTGAAATGCGGGGTGATCTTGTCGGCTTCTTTCACCGTGGCAAAGTGATATTGGTTTTTCGGATCGCGCTCGTCCACCGGCGACAGCGACGCAGCAGCCAGCTGCGTTTCGAACTTCAGCACGTCGTTGGCCTGGCTTTTTGCATCGGCTTCGCTGACGCCGGTCAACTGCAGCAGCCTGGCAATGTAGGCAACGTAGGCCGCGCGAATATCGGCGTACTTGGGATCGTTGTAGTAATCCTTGGTCGGCAGGGTCAGGCCGCCTTCATTCGCATAGCCGATCTGGATTTTTGCGTTCTGGAAATCCGGGCCCGAGCCGAAGTTGAAGATGTAGCTATCACCTTCGTTGTAACGCTGGGCGATAAAGTCGGCGACATCGTTGCCGTTCTTCAACGCGGCGATCTGGTCGAGCTCGGGTTTCAACGGCGCGGCGCCGGCTTTGTTGATCGTCGCCTCGTCCATGCCTGAGCGATACAGCCAGCCGATCTTCTGTTCGATCGATCCGGCTTGCGCGCTGTCCGCGCCCTTGTTCATCGCATCGACGATGTCGTGCTGGGTCGCGAGGCTGTTTTCTTCCAGCTCGGAGAAGGCGCCCCAACTGGAGAAGTCGTCGGGAATCGGGTGCGCCGCGGCCCATTTCGCGTTGACGAATCCGTTGAAGTCCTGGCAGGCGCTGATGTTCGGATCGAGTTCGCTGATATCGAACGGATTCTTCTTCATCGCCGGCGCGGCGGCTGTCGTCGTGGCCGTGGCCGGTACGGAAGCGCTGGTGGCCGGTTTGGCCGGCGCGGCCGGTGCTGTCGCCTGTTCGGATGGGCCGCAGGCGCTCAGCATCAAGGTAGCGCCGATTGCCAGGCAAAGCGGCTTAAGGTACGGCTTGTTCATTGATTTCCCCTGTCGTGAAGCCCGAACGGGCAGCCCGCGCGATGCGGCGAGATGTTATTAAGTAACGAAAATTAGGCGGAAGTGCGGGCGCGGGTGAGTGTCGGAAGTCAGGGTAGGGTGCGTAAGAAATTACGATGCAAGCGGGCGTATGGACGTCCGAATGCATGTCTTGCCGCTGTTACTGGCGTGTCATCTGTGCTGTCTAAGCTGCGGGAGTTTCGTGCGTAGGGGGCGTGCGCAAACCCACCCATCCGGAGACTCACAGCCATGCGCAATCGTCTTGCCGCTTGCCTAGCCGCCTGCATCCTTACCGCGTCAGCCGCCTCGTTCGGGCAGTCGCAACAAACCGTCGATGCTTCGCTGCACCGCGGCCCCCAGGCACCGAAGACCGCCACCCCGATCAAACATCTCGTGGTGATCTTCCAGGAAAACGTTTCCTTCGATCATTACTTCGGCAGCTATCCCCTCGCCGCCAACGGCAAGGGCGAGCCGACGTTCTATGCGAAGCCTTTCACGCCCGACGTCAACGGCTTCACCGCGAAGCTGCTGACCAAGAATCCGAACAAGCTCAATAGCGATAACGGCGACGGTGCGATCAACCCGTTCCGCCTGAGCCGCGCCCAGGCCGCCACGGCCGACCAGGACCACGACTACGCTGCCGAACAGCTCGCCTTCGATGGCGGCAAGATGGACCTGTTCCCGAAGAACACCGGTTCGGGCGAAACCCTGCCGGGCGGATCGGCCGCCGAAAACGGCGTCGGCCAGGTGATGGGCTACTACGACGGCAATACCGTCACGGCCTACTGGAACTACGCCCAGAACTTCGCCATGAGCGACAATAGCTATGGCACCACGTTCGGTCCATCCACGCCTGGCGCGATCAATCTGGTTTCCGGCCAGACCAATGGTGTCGACCAGACACTCAACGGTACGGGTGCCGTGGCCGACGACGGCCATGGCGGCCTGACCCTGATCAGCGACGCTGATCCGATCGACGACGTGTGTTCCTCGCCCAGCGGCAACCAGGTGCATCTCACGGGCAAGAACGTTGGCGACCTGCTCAACGACAAGAACATCACCTGGGGCTTCTTCGAAGGCGGCTTCGACCTGACCAAGACCAATGCCGATGGCAGCACCGGCTGTGGCCGCCAGACTCGCTCGGCGGTGACCAATACCAACAAGGCCGACTACATCCCGCATCACCAGCCGTTCCAGTACTACACCTCCACTGCCAACCCGACCCACGCGCGTCCCAGCTCGGTCGCCAAGATCGGCAGCACCGACCAGGCCAATCATCAGTACGACATCGATGATTTCTACGCTGCGGTGGACAACGGCAACATGCCGTCAGTGAGCTTCCTGAAGGCGCCGGGTTTCCAGGACGGTCATGCCGGTTATTCCGATCCGCTGGACGAGCAGCAGTTCGTCGTGCACGTGATCAATTTCCTGCAGCAGCACGACGAGTGGAACGACACCGCGGTGGTCATCGCCTATGACGACTCCGACGGCTGGTACGACCACCAGGCCGCGCCGCGCGTCAATGCGTCCAGCACCAGCGACGACGCGCTCGATGGCGCCGGCGCCTGCAACGCCCGCGATACGCTGCCGGGCGTTGCCCAGGGTAACGGTCACGCACAGGGCCGCTGCGGTTACGGCCCGCGCCTGCCGTTACTGGTGGTCTCGCCGTGGGCCCGCCAGAACTTCGTCGACCACAACGTCAGCGACCAGAGTTCGATCACCCGCTTCATCGAAGACAACTGGCTGGGCAGCAAGCGCCTGGGCGGCGGTTCGTTCGATGCGATCGCCGGCAAGATCGACAGCATGTTCGATTTCCACCAGCCGTTCATTTTTGAGCGTAAGCTGATCCTGGACGAACAGACCGGTCAGCCGAAGAAGCCGTGGTGGTGGCCGTTCTCGTTCAATGCACCCGAAGCATGGAATCATCGCTCGCACCACACCACCAAGCTGGGTTGATGCATGGCCAAATGTAGTAACGGAATTCATACGACAGGGAAAGCCGCGTCTTGGATCTGACACGGCGTCGATTGCTCAAGTGGACCGCGTTCGGCCTGACGGCCGGCGCGGTTCCTGCACGTCTGCTGGCCCATTCGATGAGCATGCCGGCGGGAAAGATGGCCGGCAATGCACTATGCAAGCACGCGGCAACCGAGCCGGTGACCTTGCCGCCCATGCTCGACCCGACCCGGCTCAAGGCGTTTGTCGATCCACTGCCGATTCCCTCGGTGATGCGCGCGAGCCATGGCGAGACGCTCAAAATCGCCATGCGCGAAACCGAACAGCGCCTGCATCGCGATCTCAAGCCGACGCGTGTGTGGACCTATGGTGGCTGCATGCCCGGCCCGACGCTGGAAATGACCAGCGGCCAGCGATTGCGCGTGGAGTTTCCCAACGATTTGCCGGGTAAACATTTCCTGCCGATCGACCACAATATTCACGGCGCCGAGAAAGATCAGCCTGAAGTGCGCGCTATCGTGCATCTGCATGGCGGACGTACGCCGACATCCAGCGACGGTTATCCGGACGACTGGTATGTGCCGGGCAAATCGCGCGTCTACGAGTATCCGAATAAACAGGATGCAGCGACGCTGTGGTATCACGACCATGCGATGGGCATTAACCGGCTCAACATCTATGCCGGCATGTTCGGTCTGGCGCTGCTGCGCGACAAGCACGAAGCGTCATTGAACCTGCCGCAAGGCGAGCAGGAAATTCCGCTGGTGCTGTGCGACCGCCTGCTCACCCAGGATGCCCAGCTTTATTACCCGGTCTCCGGCCAGCCCGATGCACCGTGGGTGCCCGAAGTGTTCGGCAATGCCGTGCTGGTCAACGGTGCCTTGTTGCCTTACCTCGACGTGCAACCACGTCGCTATCGCTTTCGCGTGCTCAATACCGCGAACGGGCGCTTCTTTCATCTGAGTTTGCGCGGCCGCCGTCCGTTTTTGCAGATCGGCAGCGACCAGGGGCTGCTTGCCGCGCCAGTCACGCAAACGAATCTGTTGCTGGCGCCGGGTGAGCGGGCCGACCTGGTGATCGATTTTGCCGAGCTTGCCGGTCAGAGCATCGAGCTGATGAACGATGCATTGCCGGTCATGCAGTTTCATATCGGTAGCCCAAAGGCGAACGACACCAGTCAGGTACCGGCCAAGCTGCGCGATGTTCCGCGCACGGCCGAATCATCGGCAGTGAAGACGCGGCTGCTCACCCTGGACGAGTACGCCGATTGCGTTGCCGAGCCGATGCTGATGTTGCTCGACGGCAAGCGTTGGCATGAACCGGTGACGGAACGGCCGAAGCTTGGCAGCACGGAAATCTGGAGCTTCGTGAATCTCACTGAAGATACGCATCCGATTCATTTGCATCTGGTGCGGTTTCAGGTGCTCGATCGGCGGCCCTTCGATATCAATACCTGGATGGATTCCAAGACCGTTCGCTACAAGGGGCCGGCGCAAGTGCCGCCGGCGCACGAGCAAGGCTGGAAGGATGTGGTGCAGGTTTATCCAGGGATGGTGACGCGCATTATTGCGACGTTCGATGGGTATGCCGGGCGGTATGCGTGGCATTGTCATCTGCTTGAGCATGAGGCCAATGAGATGATGCGGCCGTTTGAGGTGGTTGCTGGGTAGGTCGTTGCTTCAGTCCCACAACATCGTCATCCCTGCGTAGGCTGGAGGCGCTTTACAACAGCGAAGCTGGTCATCCAGTGGCTTCGGTTGTCTGTTGTCGCGAAAGCATGCATCGCTCTGGCTTATCATTCGTGCCAGAAAGTCGCCTGCGGCGTGTTTCGCCGACCTGCCGGTCGCCGAGTTACTTTCTTTGCTTGTCCAAAGAAAGCTAACCAAAGAAAGGACACCCCTAGTCCGCCGTCCTTCGGACCGTGAGGTCTGGCCGGGCTTTAGGACGGGACATCCGTGTCCCGTCCTAAAGGCATCGACGTCCTGTCGATGCCCCCTTCGGGGCCTTATCGTCCAAACCTCACTCGGCTCCCGAGGGGGCCCGAAGAGCTGACCGCTCGCTACGCATCGCTTGCCAGGAGCGAAGAGCAAAATCCAACCTCGCTCTAATTTCCCCTATTCGTCATTCCGGCGTAGGCCGGAATGACGAAGTAGGAGAGGCTGCGTAAGCGGCCAGGTCGCGAAAGCACACAGGCAAGAACCAAACACTGACGCCACTGGGTTCCGGCCTACGCCGGAATGACGAAGTACGAGGGGCTGCATAAGCGGCCAGGTCGCCCAAACACAACAAGGCCACCAAGAAACCAAATCAATCCCCCCGCGAGTTCCACCGCCGCAACGCCCGCGTCTCCCTCTCAAACCCAAGCACACTCACCGTAGCCGTATCCAACAACAAGTGCGAACCCGTCAAAGCAAGCCCATTCATCCAACACCCACCCAGCACCCGCAAAAAATGCCCATGCGAAAACAACGCAACACGCCCCCGCATGGTCAACAATCGCTCGATCAGGGCATTCGCCCGCAACTGAATCTGCTCAATGCTCTCGCCTTCGGGCACCGGCGAATTCCACACCGTCCACCCCGGCACGCTTGCGCGTATCTCCGTCGTAGTACGGCCTTCATAGATGCCGTAGTTCCACTCGCTGAGATCGGGTTCGACCCGCGAGCCAGCCCCAAGCCCCGCCTCGCGACACGTATCGATCGCACGCGACATCGGACTGGTCAGCACGACATCGAACGATTGTTTCGCCAATAACGGTGCAAGCGACCGCGCCTGCTCGCGACCGTGCTCGGTCAGCGGCACATCGGTGCGGCCCGTATGTTGTCCCGACAAGCTCCACTCGGTTTCGCCATGACGGATCAGCCAGATTTCCAGCGTGGGATGTTCATTCGATGCGGTGATGTTCATGCGATACCTAGTGCTGTAGCGTGCGGAGCAATTCATTGGTTTGCGCGGAGTCCAGGCGAAGTACCGGATACGCACCCACATCCTGCGTGGTGTACCAGGGCGAGCGCTGGTAGAAGAAACTCAGGCGTGCATTGCTGTCCTTGGCGAAGGCAGGATCGTCCTTGAGCTTCTGCTCGAACTGCGCTTTCAACGCGGGATCCTTGCTCATCATGTCGCGCGCCAGCTTCTCCAGGACTCGCGATTCGCCATATTCCTTCTGCTCGAAGATGGCATTGAGATAACCCCAACGCAACAACGAATCAGGTGCCTGCGGTTCAAGCAGCTCGATCGCAACGTTCGCCGTACGCTGGTCCATCGGCACGATCACCGAGCCGGGGGGCAGTTCGACCTTGCGTGTCATGGGCACCATCGTAAAGTCGCGCAGCATCAGGTGATCTTCGAACGGCTTGCTGGCCCACTGTGGATGGTCGATCTGATAACTGCCGGCAGTTACGTCCTGCGCGATTTTCAGGCGGCGATAGGCGATGCCATGTGCGTCGAGCTTCTCGATGATCTGCGTCCATTGCGCAGGTATGACGTACGCTGCGGGTGGATCGATCGAGATATCCGGCAACAGGCCGTTTCGGTTGTCGATGGTGTATGTTTGAGGCTTGCTAGGGTCGTACTGGATCCAGTTCGTGTCCGATACATCGCTATGTGTGGTCGAGAAGGCATAGCCCTTTAGCTGGAACGGTTCGGCGCTGGGGTCGGGCTTGAACGTCAATGGCACGGACGCCTTGGCGTCGGTGGCGCGTGCAATGACCTGTTCGTCGGCGTGCTTGTTCACGGCCAGTAATGACTTCGGATCGCGGCCGATATTTTCCAGCAGCAGTTCGACCAGATCGTAGGTGCCGCGCACGCGTACCTCGTATGGCTTGAGCATATGCGTTTCGATCAACAGTGCAGGCCGATTCTGCAGGGCCACATAGCCGGTGGAGAAACGCGGCCCGGAACCGAAGTTCTCGATGCCCTTGCGCGGATCGCGGCCATCGACGAATTCGAGATAGATCGACGCCAGATGCCCACGTTTCTCGTAGGCAGGTATCGCCTGGTCGACCATTAGATGCCGTTGCCATTTCGCCACGCCAGGATCGAGCTTGTGCGGGTCTTCGGTGTACCAGGTCAGGTCGTATTGGTAATCGGCGCCATCGGTGGTGTGCACGTCGACGAAGAAGTCAGGCAACCATTGCTGCCAGAGTTTCAGCCATGCCTGTATTTCGGGCGCATCGGCCTTGACGTAATCGCGGTTGAGATTCAGGTACTGCGCCTGACCGCGGAAACCCATGCTGTTCGGGCCGTTTTGATTGATGCGGTTGTACGGACTGGCATGCTCGTGGCCGTCGACGCTGAAGACGGGAATGTAGATCAGCACGACGTGATCGAGCAGATGCGGCAGCTTGCCGGTCACGGCGAAGTCGCGTAGCAACATGAGCCCGGCGTCCTTGCCTTCGATCTCGCCCGGGTGAATGCCCGCCTGCACCAACACGATGGGCTTGCCCGTGCGGCGCGCCGCATCCGGCGTAAACGTGCCGTCACCGCTGGCGACCACGGCCATCATCGGCCGGTCTTGCGGTGTCGTGCCGAAACGTACGAGTTTGAGTTTGTCCGGCGCCGCAGCGACGAGTCGCTCCAGGTAGTCGAGTGTCGTGGCGTAGTCGGGCGTGGTGCGGAAATGAGCGGCTTCGGCTGGCGTGGTCCAGTCGGTCGCATGTGTGATCGGGGCAAGTCCCAGCAGGCCGAGCAAGGCAAGTTGATGCAGCTTCATTCGCGGTTCTCTGACAAGGCAGGTGAAGCGGGCAGGGTATCGGGTGCCACTGCGCCGCCGGAAATGATGAAAGCCATAGCCTGGTCCATGGTCCAGTCGGTCGGTGTCAATTCGTCGACTGGAACCAGCTCCAGATAGCCGCCCGTGGGGTTGGGCGTGGTCGGGATATAGACGGCGGCCATCTCGCGGCCAGTACCTTCTTCGATCATCAGGCGCGTGACGAAGCCGACCACCTTCATGCCGGGGCGTGGAAAGTCGACCAGCACGACGCGCTGCAGGCCCGAAGGTTTTTGCTGTAGCACCGCCATCAACTTCTTGGTGCCGCCATAGATCGTCTGCACCAGCGGAATCCGTGCCAGCAGCCCGTCGAATGCCAACAGCAGCCGCTGGCCGATCACACGGGTCGCCAGCCAGCCGAGCAGGTAAAGCGCAAGCACGGTAATCAGCAGGGCCAACAGCGAGGTTGCCCAGGAGTTTTGCAAGGCCGCAGCCGCATCCGGCGAGTGGGTCGACGCCGCACCCAGCAAGGCGTCGACCAGCGGCGTGCCGATGCCGGCGAGCAGACCGAACACGAACTTGAATACCGCCCAGGTCACCCAGAGCGGGATAAACGTCAGCAGGCCGGTAATGAGATAGCGTTTGATGCGCAGGTGCGTCATGGGAATGGCCGGGGCGGAGCTTGGGGAGTGGCCATTGTAGTGCCCGAGCTGCGCCAGCTACGCACTTTCCACCCGGTTAGAGCATGAATCGGTTGCTGAAGATGCCCCAGCCAAGGAACAGACAGACGGCTATCCAGCCGACCAGGGTAAACCGCTCCGCTTTTTGGTTATCGACCTTTCTCAATGCCATCCAGAGGGCGAACGGGATGATGGCGTAGCGATTTTCGATAAGCCACGACGACGACAGATAGAACGCCGCAAAGGGATAGATGAGCACACCTGACGGATGTTCGAACCGGGTGAGTGCGATGCTGCACGCGGCCAGTCCTACCAGCGCGGCAAAGAGCCGCCGCGGGAGGTCATGTTGCACCATGGCGATAAAGTGGTTGCGAACAGAGTAGTAATCCGGCGTGACGACATTGTCGTAGCTGCCTTTGAGCTTAGCGAAACAGACAAACAGCACAACGATCGCCAGAACCCAGAGTGCGGTTTTCCGCTGGGAAAGAAGGCGCTTTGCTCCGGACAACATCGGGTAAGGGAAAAACAGCGCGAAGAGAAACAGCGCGAAGTAGATATTGCCAGCGTGCAAGCTGGCATCCGGGTGGTAAGTCGTCAACGCGCTGGACAGAGAAATGCTGCCGTTCCAGATCCAATAGGCAATGAACACCGCGACTGGCAACAGGTAGGGTGCGCCAATGCGGATGGCACCGCGCCAGTACCGTGAAGGTGTCCAAAGTTGGGACTGTATGCTTGGCCAGAGTGAAACGAGGGGGAGAAAACCGGCCCAGACGACATTGTTTTGGCGCACCATGATCGATGTGGTAATCGTGATGGCGGCCAACAGGTGCCGTTGTTTCAATGAGGCCAGTGTCGCGCCGAGCACAAGCGCCAGCGACAGCACGTCGGTATAGACGAGGAAATAATAAGGAAATAGAAAAGGCAGGAAGAAGAGCGCCGCGGTCGATTGCAGGGCGTCAGGATCTCCCTGGGATCGCCGGATGGCGAAAAAGAGGCTTGCGCCTGCGAGGCTGAACAGCGCGCTGGCGATTCGCATCGCGGCGACGGAACTGCTGGAAGATAGCTTCAGTAGTATCGCTACGAGCCCGTGATAGCCGGGAATCGTTGTCAGATACGGGTGGACGGTGAATTGTCCACGTAGAAAATACTGGATTTGCGGAATGTGGACGCCTTCGTCGCAGCACGGTTGAAAGGCCCATATGGCGTAAATCAACCCGCAGGCCCACAGCAATGCGATCAGGCACGGCCATAAGGCCTGTTGCGTCCAGGTTTTCGTCGAAATCATTGATTTCATTTCCATGATGCGGCTCGCAATCCCCCTTGGATGGCTATGTCTGATGCCGTTTTGCGAGCTTGGGGAGTGTGGCAGATGTCGGGTATCGGACCAAGGTCAGGTGTGATTTTTTTCGCGCGCCTGCGAATCATGGTTTGAACGGGGAACGGCGAAGGACACATGGCAAGACGCATCGATCAACGGGATTTCGAAACGCGCTTACGCGACCATCGTGGCCTGATCGCCAAGGTAGCCAGTGTCTACGCGTTCTCGCGCGAGGACCGGCTGGACCTCGAGCAGGAGATCAGCGTCCAGCTATGGCGTGCCTTTGGCAGTTACGACGAGCGGCGCGCGAAGTTCTCCACCTGGTTGTACCGGATTGCCTTGAACGTGGCGATTTCGCAGGCGCGTCGTCGTCGCGACGATGGGCGGCTGGAGCCGTTGGAGGCGCATCACATGGAAAGCGTGGCAGGCGAAGAGCGGCCCGAACCGGACGAACGGCTGCAGGTGCTGTACGGGTTTATCGGTGAACTGGACGCGCTCAATCGCGCCTTGATCCTGCTGTATCTGGAAGATCGCAATTACGGAGAGATTGCCGAGATCCTCGGTATCAGCGAGACCAATGTGGCGACCAAGATCAACCGCATCAAACAAAAGCTGCGCGGGCAGATGGTTGCGCAACCTATCGGAGCATGACAATGGAACTGGACGAGATGAAGCTTGCCTGGAACGAACTCAATCGGCGCATCGAGCAGAGCGACGCGCTGAATGCTAATTTGCGCCGCGAGATCAAAGTCGACAAGGCGCAGTCGGCGTTACGCCGCTGGCTGTGGCTGCCTGCGGGAGAATTGGTCCTCGCATTAATCGGATGCGTCTGGTCAGCTGGCTTTCTTGCCGATAATTACAGCCTTGTATTGCAGGATCCGTGGGGTGCGGCGCCCGCATCGGTATTTTTTCTGTTGTCGGTATTTAGTGTGATTGCTGCCATCAGGCAACTGGTTACGATCGGCTCGATCGACTACGCCGCACCGGTGCTTGCGATTCAAAGGCAACTGCTTCTGGCGCGCAGGCTCCGCATTCGCCTCACACAATGGGGTTTGCTGGCATGGCTGCCACTGTGGCCACTGTTCATGATTTTCGTCGTGCAAATGCTGATGGAGTTCGGCATATACCGGCAGTTCGGCGTAGCGTGGCTGACCATCAATGTCGCCTTTGGCCTTGTTGTCGGTGCAGGAGTGGCGTGGGTGGCTTATCGTCATGCAGGATGGCTAAAGCGCTGGCCTGCGTTTGCGTGGCTGGGTGACGAGATCGCCGGCCGCAGCCTCGTCAAGGCGATGCGACAGTTGGACGAAGTGGCACAGTTCGAACGGGTTTGATCAGCGGGCGCGCGGCTTCAAGCGTACATAGAGTTGCTTGCGCACCCGCGCCACCAGCTCGCCCGCCGCGGTCCTGATCTCGGTTTCGAACCATTGCAGCACTTTCTCGCCACTCGCCGCGGCCGTACGCAATTGCTCTATGGCCGCATCGTCCATGCTGAAGTGCGCGTAGACATGGGTCTTGCCGGGAGCGACGAATTCGATCTCGCCCGCCTTGTCCCAGACGTAGTAGTCAGGCCCCAGCCGATGCATCGCCAGCAACATGTACATCGGATCGGCCATCGCAAACAGATTGCCGCCGAACTGCGAACGCACGTAATTGCGGTTCCACGGACGCAGCTTCAGCACCACCTTGGCTTCGCGCCAGTCCTCGCTCAGCCGCAATACGCGGATGCTGTTGAAGAGGTAGGGTGGCCACAGGTTCATGAGGTGGCGAAGGGTGGATGCGCGCATGAGGACGGGTTCGGGTATGGGGACCGAAAGGCTACCATACGCACGAGTATGTTGCGCGGTGGAGTGATGCTTTGTACGAGCGACGTCAGGGAACCTCGGAAAACCTCAGTTCTTCCTATCGTCATCCCGGCCTGCGCCGGAATGACGGGTAGGAAAGGTTTTTTAGAGGTTCCCTAAAGTCGCTCCTACAGGCACTTAGCGGTTTTCGCCGCTCAGAACAGCAGCGATGCCATCCGACGGCGATAACGCCCGACCAGTTCGGCGTCGTCCAGCGTGCTGAACGCGGCCAGCAGTCGTTTCTTGGCCTGGCCATCGTTCCAGTCGCGGGCTTTTTGCAGAATGGCGAGGAACTGATCCAGACCCGCGGCAGCGTCGTCTTCCAGTAACAGGCGTACACCGAGCAGATCGCGTGCCTCCCAATCGTTGCCGTCGGCCTCGACGCGCTGGCGCAACACGCCCAGCGATGGCGCGCCTTGCAGGGCCCGCGACAACTCCAACTGATTGCGCAGACGCACCGCGCGCGCATCGGTCGCGAGATTGGCCGGCAGCGCCTTGAGCTCGGCATCGGCGGCATCGGTCTGGCCGGCGCGCATCAAGGCCAGGGCCAGATCGAGCTTCAGTTCCGCGCGATCGGGCTCATGGGCAATGTCCTGCCGCAGCCGCGCAACGATCTCTTCAGGGCTTTCTTCCGGCGTCTCGGCCACGTCGTTTGCGGCTTCGCCGTCGAGCGGCTGGACATGACGGGAGAGAAATTCACGCAGTTGACCTTCGGGCAATGCACCGGCAAAGCCGTCCGCAATCTGCCCATCCTTCACCAGCATCACTGTAGGAATGGAGCGAATACCGAACATCGCCGCCAGCTGCTGGTGCTTGTCCACGTCCACCTTGCCCAGGCGGAAAGCACCGTTGTATTCGGCGGTGAGCTTTTCCAGCATCGGGCCCAGCGTCTTGCAGGGGCCGCACCATTCCGCCCAGAAATCGATCAGGACGGGGGTGTCGAGCGAAGCCTGCAGCACGTCGGTTTCGAAATTGTCCTGGCCGACATCGAAGACATGGGGATTGGCGGTGGTGCTGGTCACTTAGGGAGACTCCTGTGCGATCCGGGAGAAAATCAGGGCGGGGCGCAGCATATCAAGAGCGCGCCCGTTTCCCCGCCGGTCATCAAGATTTGCGAGAATCCGCGCCATGAACGCGCCCCAGCAGGCCTTGGACGGCAAGGAAGCAAACAATCTGATGATCTGCGAGCACTGCGATACCGTCTATCGCAGGCGTGAACTCGCGCGTGGCGAAACCGCGCGCTGCCTGCGCTGCGACGCTGTGCTGGAGCGCCATCAGCGCATCGGCACCAACGGCATGCTCGCCCTGGTGCTGACCGCGATGGTGGTGTTTATCCAGGCCAATATCTGGCCGATTGTCACCCTGGGGCTCAACGGCCAGGAGATCAGCACCACCTTGTGGGGCACGATCATCATGATGTGGAACGATCATTCGCAGGTGGTCTCCATCCTTGCTGCCGCCACCCTGTTCTTTTTCCCGCTGGCCAAGATGCTGACCCTGGGGTGGGTGCTGTTTTTCGCCCGGCGTGGCGAGCGCGCTCCCGGCTTTGCCACCGCCATGACGATCCTGCACTACGTAGGCCCCTGGACCATGAACGAGGTTTTCGTGCTCGGCGCCTTGGTGGCCATCGTCAAAGCGCATGTGTATTTCGACGTGCTGCCTAATCCGGGCATCTTTGCGTACGCGGTCCTGATGCTGCTGATCACCATCTTCGCCAGTGTCGACATGCGCCGCCTGTGGGACCTGACCGAGGCGCCGCCGGCATGAGCAACTTGCCGCGTGCGCATGAGCTGGGATTGATCGGCTGCCATGTCTGCGGGCTGGTCTGCCGCGACGTACCGGATTTGCATGACGCCACCTGTCCCCGCTGCGGGGCTGCGTTGCATCGGCGCAAGCTGGGCAGTTTCGCGCGTACCTGGGCGCTGCTGATCGCGGCCTTCTTTTTCTACATTCCGGCTAATGTGCTGCCGATCATGCGCACGGTCAGCCTGGGCGACGTGGACGACAACACCATTCTCAGCGGCGTGCTGGAACTGTGGGTCAAGGGCTCGCCGGACCTGGCGATCATCGTCTTCACGGCGTCCATCGTGGTGCCGATGCTGAAGTTCCTGGCGATGAGCCTGTTGCTGATCAGCGCTCACCGCCGTACCGCCTGGGCGCAGCGGCAACGTGCCAAGCTGTACCGCCTAGTGGAGTTCATCGGCTACTGGTCGATGCTGGACGTTTTCGTGGTCGCTTTGCTGACGGCCCTGGTGCAGTTTGGAATACTGAGCCTGGTCGAGCCCTTGCCGGGCGTCGTGTTCTTCGGTTTGACCGTGGTGCTGACGATGCTGGCGTCGATGAGTTTTGACCCCCGTTTGATCTGGGATAGCAAGGAAACCCATGACTGACCAACCCAAGCCGCCGCAAGGCCACAACGACCTGCCCGAGCCGGTCGTACGACAGCGGCGACGCTTCAGCGCCTCGGCGATCTGGCTGGTGCCGGTGCTGGCGGCGCTCGTGGGTCTTTCGCTGGTCATCAATGCCTGGGTGCAGGCCGGGCCGACCATCTCGGTGAGTTTTCAGACCGCTTCGGGCTTGGAGGCCGGCAAGACGCCGGTGAAGTACAAGAACGTGGTGATCGGCAAGGTCACCTCGATCCGGTTGAGCAAGGACCGCAGCCATGTGATCACCCGGATCTCGCTGGAAAAGAACGCCGAGAGCTTCGCCACCAAGGACACCCGCTTCTGGGTAGTACGGCCGCGTATCGGCCTGGGTGGCGTGTCGGGTATCGATACTCTGCTTTCTGGTGCCTTTATCGGCGCGGACGTGGGTGAATCGAAAGACCCCGAGGACGAATTTACCGGTCTGGAGACGCCGCCGGCCATTACCCATGGCGCGCCGGGCAAGAGCTTCGCCCTCCACTCGGACGACCTGGGCTCGCTGGATATCGGCTCGCCGGTTTACTTTCGCCGTATCCAGGTGGGTCGCGTGGCGTCCTATCAGCTCGATCGCGACGGCAAGGGCGTATCGGTGCAGATCTTCATCGACAGCCCGAACGACGGGTTCGTGACCAAGTCCAGCCGCTTCTGGAATGCCAGTGGCGTCGACGTGCAATTGGGCGCGAACGGCTTGAAGCTCAATACGCAATCGCTGGCGACCGTGCTCGCCGGCGGCGTCGCGTTCCAGGACCCAGCCGGTCCTCACGACGCCACTCCGGCGGCCGAGGATGCGCAATTCCAGTTGTTCAACGATCAGGCCACGGCGATGGCACCGCCCGATGGCGAGCCGCGTTATATCCGCATGCGTTTCGACCACTCGCTGCGCGGCCTGGCGATCGACGCGCCGGTGGAATTCCAGGGCATCAATATCGGCCGGGTGGTTTCGATCAATCTCGACTACGACGAAAAGGCGCAGCGCTTCCCGCTGGTCGTCGGCGCCGTGGTCTATCCGCAGCGACTTGGCCGCGTGCACGACAAGCTGGTAGCCATCGCGCAGGCGCGCGGTGAGGACGCCGATCTGGCGCAGATGATGGGCAAGCTGGTCGAACATGGTCTGCGTGCGCAGGCGCGCTCGGGCAACCTGCTGACCGGCCAGTTGTATATCGCGCTCGATTTCATCCCGAATGCGCCGAAGGTCGACTTCGACATCAACGCCAGGCCGATGCAGATTCCCACCGCGCCGGGCAGCTTCGACAAGCTGCAGGAGCAGTTGGGCGTGATTGTCGACAAGGTGCAGAAGATTCCGTTCGACAGCATCGGCAAGCATCTGGATCAGACGCTGGCGGATCTGGACGGTACGCTCAAGCAGGTCAATGGGAAGGTGTTGCCGGAGTTCCATAACACCTTGAAGGGAGCGCAGCAGACGCTGGGCACGGCCAACAACGCGTTGTCGTCGGACTCGCCGTTGCAGCAGAACCTGGGCGCGACCCTGCAGGAGTTGCAGCGCGCCGCGCGTTCGCTGCGCGTGCTTACCGATTACCTGGGCGGTCATCCAGAAGCCCTGATCCGTGGCCGCAAGGCCGACCCGGCGCCGCCCAAGCCGACACCGGTCGATACGCCCACGCCGCCGCCATCGGGCCCGTCGCAGCCCAAAGGGAGCAAGCCATGATTCGCCTCGGATATCGCGCACTGACGCTGGGTGCGGCCGTGACCCTGGGCGCCTGCGCCTCGGCGCCGCTGCATTACTACACGTTGATCCAGCCCGCGGGCGGCTACGTACCCACCGCCACCCGGGCGGCGATTCCCGTGCAGCCGGCGGCATTCAAGTTCGAGCTGTTGCCGGTGGCCGTGCCACCCCAGGTGGATCAGCCACAACTGGTCGTGCGCAGTGGCGACCAGGGCATGCAGATGCTCGAGGGCGAGCGCTGGATCGCCCCCCTGGCCGACGAAGTGCGCGGCGCCTTGTCGGCCGATCTGGCGCGCGCGCTCGATACCCAGGATGTCACCGGCTTGCCGGTCGGCAACCAGCCGATATTGCGGATCAAGGTCGATATCCGTCGTTTCGACTCCGCGCCGGGCAACTATGCCCTGATCGACGCCGCCTGGAGCCTGCGAGCGCTGAAGGGCGAGGGCACGTTGGCATGCACCACCCAGGTCACCACCCAGGTCGGTGCCGGCTATGACGCCCTGGTCCAGGGTCACCAGCAGTTGCTGGCGCAACTGGCCGACCAGATCGCCAGCGCCGCACGGCCGTTTGCCGACGGGCAGGGCGCGCAGTGCCCGACGGCACACTAAGAGCGACATACCCCTCACGTCGCCCCGGCGAAGGCTGGGGCTAGTGTCTTAACTTCAAGGAAGTCGCTGGGCCCCGGCCTTCGCCGGGGCGACCTGAGGAACCTGGAAATTGTCCGAAACACACGCCGCACAGACACGCCAGACTTGGCGCTGAGCCGGCGCTCGGCTAGTCTGCTGCGTTCCCCGCGGCGCGTCGGCCATTGAGTCCGGCGTGGGCCGCGCAAGCACATTGGCGCCCGGAATCATGCAGGACATTCAAGACCCCAACACCCAGGACGACAGCCGGGAAACGGCCGGCGGCTACGATCCGCAGGCTGTGGAAACAGGCGCGCAGCAGTATTGGGCGGCCAGCCACGCCTATGAAGTGAACGAGTCGTCGGACAAGCCCAAGTACTACTGTCTTTCTATGCTGCCGTACCCCTCGGGGGCGCTGCATATGGGCCACGTGCGCAACTACACCATTGGCGACGTGATCAGCCGCTTCCAGCGCATGAACGGCCGCAACGTGTTGCAACCGATGGGCTGGGACGCGTTCGGCCTGCCGGCGGAAAACGCCGCGATCAAGAACAACACCGCGCCTGCCAAGTGGACCTATCAGAACATCGAACACATGCGCGAGCAGCTCAAGCGCCTGGGGTTCGCCTACGACTGGACCCGCGAGTTCGCCACCTGCCGCCCGGAGTACTACCGCTGGGAACAGTTGATGTTCACGCGGTTGATGAAAAAGGGCATCGCCTATCGCAAGAACGCGGTGGTGAACTGGGATCCGGTCGACCAGACCGTGCTGGCCAACGAACAGGTCATCGACGGCCGCGGCTGGCGCTCCGGTGCGCTGGTGGAAAAGCGCGAGATCCCGCAGTGGTTCCTGAAGATCACCGCCTACGCGCAAGAATTGCTCGACGGCCTGGATACGCTCAGCGGCTGGCCCGATGCGGTCAAGACCATGCAGCGCAACTGGATCGGCCGTTCCGAGGGCTTGGAAATCCAGTTCGCGGTACCCAACGAAGCCGAGCCGCTGACCGTGTTCACCACGCGTCCGGACACGCTGATGGGCGTGACGTTCGTGTCCATCGCCGGCGAGCACCCACTGGCGCTCAAGGCGGCCGAGAACAATCCGCAACTGGCTGCTTTCCTGGCCGAGCTCAAGCACGGCGGCGTGTCCGAGGCCGAGCTGGAAACCCAGGAAAAGCGCGGCATGGCTACCGGCCTGTTTGCCACGCATCCGATCAGTGGCGAGCAGGTGCCGATCTGGGTCGCCAACTTCGTGCTGATGGGCTACGGCACCGGCGCGGTGATGGCTGTGCCCGGCCACGACGAGCGCGATTTCGAATTCGCCACCAAGTACGGCCTGCCGATCAAGCAGGTGATCGCGGTCGAGGGCGAAACCTTCGATGCCGGCACCTGGCACGACTGGTATACCGACAAGACGCGCGCCGATATGCGCGTGGTCAACTCCGGTGAGATGGACGGCAAGAACTATCGCCAGGCGTTCGATTACCTTGCCGACAAGCTGGCCGCCGCCAACAAGGGCGAACGCCGCGTCAACTGGCGCTTGCGCGACTGGGGCGTCAGCCGCCAGCGTTACTGGGGTTGTCCGATCCCGGTGATCTATTGCGCGAGCTGCGGTGCACTGCCGGTGCCGGAAGACCAGCTTCCCGTCGTGCTGCCCGAAGACGTCGCTTTCTCCGGCGTGGTTTCGCCGATCAAGGCCGATCCCGAGTGGCGCAAGACGACCTGCCCGCAATGCGGCGGTGCGGCTGAGCGCGAAACCGACACCTTCGATACCTTCATGGAATCGAGCTGGTACGTCGCGCGTTATACCAGCCCGGGCGCGCAGTCGATGGTCGATGAGCGCGCCAATTACTGGATGCCGGCCGACCAATACATCGGCGGTATCGAGCATGCCATCCTGCATCTGTTGTACTTCCGCTTCTATCACAAGCTGATGCGCGATGAGGGCATGGTTGCCAGCGATGAGCCGGTGAAGAACCTGCTCACCCAGGGCATGGTGATTGCCGAAACCTACTATCGCGAAGAAGCCAACGGCGCCAAGCACTGGTACAACCCGGCCGACGTCGATGTGCAGCGTGACGAGCGTGGCCGCGTTACCGGTGCGAGCTTGCGCGCGGACGGCCAGCCGGTGCTGATCGGCGGCATCGAGAAGATGTCCAAGTCGAAGAACAACGGCGTCGATCCGCAGTCGATGGTCGAAAAGTTCGGTGCCGACACGGTGCGCCTGTTTTCGATGTTCGCTTCGCCGCCGGAGCAGTCGCTGGAATGGAGCGAAGCCGGTGTCGAGGGCATGGCGCGCTTCCTGCGCCGTTTCTGGCGCGAAGTGACCACGCATGCGGCCGGCCCCGATCACGTTGACGTCGATTCGTCGGCATTGAACGCCGGCCAAAAGACGCTGCGTCGCCAGGTGCATGAAACCATCCAGAAGGTCGGCGACGATTTTGGCCGCCGCCACTCCTTCAACACCGCCATCGCGGCGCTGATGGAATTGCTCAATGCGTTGAACAAGTTCAACGACGACAGCGAGCAGGGCCGCGCCGTGCGTCACGAAGCGCTCGAGGCGATGGTGCTGTTGCTCAACCCGGTCGTGCCGCATGTCAGCCATGCGTTGTGGCAGGTGCTGGGCCATCCGGCGGGTGTTTTGGAAGACCAGTCCTGGCCACAGGTGGACACGGCTGCGCTGGTACGCGACTCGCTGACGCTTGCGGTTCAGGTGAACGGCAAATTGCGCGGTACCATCGAGGTCGCGGCCAACGCTTCGAAGGAAGAGGCCGAGGCTCTGGCCCGTGCGCACCCGCAGGTCGCGGCCTTCCTGGAAGGACAGACCGTGCGCAAGGTCATCGTGGTACCCGGCAAGATCGTCAACATCGTCGCAGGATGAACTCAATGAGCCGCATGTCCAAAGCTTTGCTGTTGCTGTCGCTACTCGCACTGACGGCGTGCGGCTTCCATCTGCGTGGCAGCGCGGCGCTGCCGCCGTCGATGCAACGTGTACACATTGCCGGCAATGGTGACTTGCAGCGCAGCCTGAGCCGCACCCTGGCCAGTTCCGGTGTCACGGTCGAGGACCATGCGGGTAACGGCATCGCCGAGCTGAATATCCCGGCCGCGGCGTTCACCACCGATACGCTCACTGTCGGTGGCGATGCGCGCGTGACGGAATACGCGGTGCACTACCACGTGCAGTTCAGCGTCAATGACATGAACGCCATTCCGCTGATTCCGCCGCAGACGATCAATATGTCGCGCGAGTTCAGCTACGACGCCTTCAACACCATCGGTAACCAGTCGCAGATCGACCAGATTCAGCGCAGCCTGATCGACGACATGGTGCAGGCAATCCTGTTCCGCCTGCAGGCCGCCGGCAAGCACCAGGTCGCCCAGGACGTGGCGCCCGGCCCGGCGCCGGCAAGCAGCACGCACTGAAACCCAGGCTGTCCTGACGGCCATGCCGCTCAATCCCGCTCAATGGCACAAGGCGCTGGCCGCCGATAGCTTGCAGCCCGTCTATCTTCTGGCGGGCGAGGAACTGCTGGTTCTCGAAGCGGCCGATGCATTGCGCGCGCAGGCCCGCAAGCTAGGCTATGCCGAGCGCGAGGTGCTCGAAGTAGGCAACCACTTCGACTGGAACGATCTGGCTCGCGCCGCTGCCGGCATGTCGTTGTTCGCGACGCGCCGTCTGCTGGACCTGCGCCTGCCTACCGGTCGCCCCGGCACCGAAGGCGCCAAGGCGATCAACGAGTTCTGCGCCAACCCGCCGCCGGATGTGACCTTGCTGATCACGGCGGTGGAGTGGAGCAACAAGCACGAAGGCGCCTGGACCAAAAACCTCGATGCCGCAGGCGCCTTGGTGATATTCAACGCGCCACGCCAGAACGAGTGGGCCTCCTGGATCAGCGCGCGGCTCTCCTCGCGTGGGCTTTCCGCCACGCCCGATGCCGCCGCGTTACTGGCCGAGCGCGTGGAAGGCAACTTGCTCGCCGCGGCGCAGGAAATCGACAAGCTGGTCGTGCTGCACACGCAGGGCGGCCGTATTGATGCGACCGAGATGGAGCATCTCGTCGCCGACAGTGCCCGCTACGACGCGTTCAAGCTCACCGATGCGGCGTTTGCGGGTGAGGGCGGGCGAGCCCTGCATATTCTTGCCGGCCTGCATGCCGAAGGCGACGAACTAATCGCCCTGATGGGGTGGCTGGTCAATCAGTTGCAACTGGCCCTGCGTCTGGCCAATGCGCGTGATTTTTCCGCGCAGGCACGCGCCGAGCGTCTGTGGCCAGCGCGCGAACAGCTGTTTCGCAAGGCGCTGCGCCGCGCGCCGCGCGAGCATTGGCTGCAATGCCTGGCGCGTGCGGCGCGTATCGATCGCATGGCCAAGGGCCGCGAAGGCGGCGATCCGTGGCTGGAGGCGGAGCGGCTGATTGCCGCGATAGCCGAGCCGCGTGCCGCACTCACCATGGGATAACGGCGTGAAGCCTCTGGCCTTGTTCGGTGGCACATTCGATCCGGTGCATCTGGGTCACCTGAGTGTTTCCTGGGAAGCGGCCGAGTTGCTCGATGCCGAAGTGCGGTTGATGCCGGCCCATGTGCCGCCGCATCGCCATGCTCCGACTGCGTCGCCGGCACAACGCGTTGCGATGCTGCGTGCTGCGTTACAGGGACAGTCGCGGTTGACGCTCGATACGCGCGAGCTGGAGCGCGAGGGCCCGTCGTATACGATCGATACCTTGCGGCAGTTGCGTGCGGAGCAGGGCGATCGGCCACTGATACTGCTGCTCGGCGCCGATGCCTTCGCCGGATTGCCGAGCTGGCATGGTTGGCGCGATTTGTTCGACTACGCGCATATCGGCGTGCTCAACCGTCCGGGGATCGATGCGGCGTGGTCGGTCGAGCTGGCGTTCGAAATTGCGCCGCGTCGCGTGTCTGATCCCGAGCTGTTGCACGACACGCCTGCCGGCAAGGTTGTCGAGCTGGAGGTGACGCCGTTGGAAATTTCGGCCACTCGTATCCGCGAGCTGCTTGCCGAAGGGCGCGACCCACGCTACCTGCTGCCGGCGGGCCTGTTCGACGAACCGTCTTTGCTGGCGCCGTATCGGCATTAGACCGGGGGCCCCCTCACCCCTGCCATCTCTCCCGGCAAAGCCAGGGGAGAGGGGGGCTCCAGACCATCAACTAACCCGTCGCGGCACAAACCGCAATGCCACCGAATTCATGCAATAACGCAAACCCGTCGGCTCCGGACCGTCGTCGAACACATGCCCCAGGTGGCTGTCGCAACCCGCGCAGCGAATTTCGGTGCGTTCCCAGCCAAAGCTGTTGTCTCGCTTCTCGACGACGTTTTCCTTCGCGATCGGCTGCCAGAAGCTGGGCCAGCCGGTGCCCGAATCAAATTGCGTGGCCGCGTCGTACAACGCGGTATCGCAACCGGGGCACCGATAGAGGCCAGGCACCTTGGGCTTGTCGTGCACGCCGCTAAACGCACGCTCGGTTCCGTCACGGCGCATGACGTAGTACGCAGCGTCGGAAAGGCGCTCATGCCATTGCGCATCGTTGAGTACGAGTTTCTGTACGTGACACGGTCCGAGATGACGCCCATCGTCGTCGGCAAAACACTGCAGCAGAATGTCCTGCGCGGAAGCCGGCTTTTCTGTGGTCGGGGTGACGGTTTTCTTGTCGTCGGCCAGCAGGCGCATGGACCAGGCGCCGCCGACGGCTAGCGCACTGCCGCCGGCCAGCACACTCCAGAGAAAACGACGACGACTCGATTGAGATGTTTTGTCGCTCATGAGCTACCTTTGCTTTAAGCCATGTCAGGGAGAGGCGTTGAACCCGTCGCGCGATGGCCACGGGTCGTAGGGCGAGAGTTCCAGGCAAGTCCGGCGCTCCATAGCGCGCCGCCCAACAGCACGACGTCCTTGATGATGAATCCATCGGCGCCGATTCCGGGCGTAGTGATCAGAAACGACAGCGTACTCATCAGCGCTAGCGCTATACCCGCGCTGCCGACCAGGCCAATGCGCCAGTTCCAGGGGCGAGCGGCCATCATCAGCGCCAACACGATTTCCGCAACGCCCACCAGGTTGGAAACACCTTGCTTGGACAGGATTTCATAGAGCCAGGAAAACATCGGACTGTTGCTGGTCAGTGGATATATTTCTTCAGCTTCGACCGCGGTGAACTTGTAAAGACCGTAACCGACAAATACGCCCACGACGCTGCAGAACACCAGCGCTCTGCCAAGCACTTCCATGTCAAAGAACGAGCGCTTGTTGTTTACCGTGTTGTCCATAAAAAGTTCTCCTTGTTGTGATGACCTGGCATCGAATCAGCCGAAAGTGAAGGCGTAGGCCTTGACGTTCGGGTCGAGAAATTCGATCTCGAACAGTCGCTCGCCACTGCCGTTGCTCTGGCGAATCAGTTGATAAAGGCGCTGCTCGGTTACCGTGCCGTTGCCATCGGCGTCGATATCCGAGCCGTGATCGAGTGCGGGCGCCTTGCCGTCGATGCGCACGCGGAAGCGCACGGGCTTGTTATCGCTGCCGGGACCAAGCACCAGATGAAGGTCGCGGCCGCGGAAGCGATACACAATGCGACCGCCGGCCTTGTCCAGTTGCGCATCTTCTTCGTTCACGGTCCAGCGGCCGTCCAGTGTCCACTGTCCGCTTTGCAGCTCGGCCGGCGCGTGATAGTTCCAGCTGTCGTCGTGCGCGATCTTGCCGGCAAAATTGGCGGTACGCGCATAGCCGACATAGGTCTCGGGCGAGCGGCTGTAGTCACCCGAACCGGCGGCTTCGGCGCCCTTGGCATTCGGTTGCACGTAACCGCCGGGCAGGTCCTTGTAACCGGCCTCGGTGAGCAACTGGCGGATCACGTCTTCGCTTTGCTGATATTCGCCTTCGCCGAAATGGTGATGGCGAATCTGTCCCTTCGCATCGATGAAGTAATGCGCCGGCCAGTATTCGTTGCTGAATGCTTTCCAGATCGCGTAATTGCTGTCCACGGCGACGGGATAGTGAATATCGAAGTTCTTCACCGCATCGCGCACGTTGTCCGCATCTTTCTCGAAGGCGAATTCGGGCGAGTGCACGCCGATCACCACCAAGCCGTGATCCTTGTACTTGTCCGCCCAGGCGCGGGTGTACGGCAGGGCGCGGATGCAGTTGATGCAGGAGTAGGTCCAGAAATCGACCACCACGACCTTGCCGCGCAGCGCCGCGGCGGTCAGCGGCGGACTGTTGAGCCATTGCGTGGCCCCGTCGATGGAGGGCATCTCGCCTTCCACCGGCAATGGCTCGCCTTGCTTGCGCACAGGTTGTGGCGCCGGTGCCGGGCGTGCCGCATCCACCAGCTTCTGTTCGATACCGCCGGTGCTGGCCAACGAAAGGCGCGTCAGCAAACCGGTATCCAGGCCCATGGCGATGGCAGCTACACCCGCGAGTACGAGCACGCCCAGCACACGGCGTACCCACTCGCCCGCACCGAGCGACCGCTTCATCACCGAAAACACCTTGCCGCCGATCGCCAGCGCCAGCGCCAGCGAGGTGGCGGCGCCTGCCGCGTAGGTGAGCAGCAATAGCGTGGTTTGTACGCTGGCGCCGTTGAGGGCCGCGCCGGTCAGCAGCAGGCCGAGGATAGGACCCGCGCAAGGCGCCCATAAAAGACCCGTCGCCACACCGAGTCCAGCGGCCGAGAGCACCGAGTCTTTTTCTTCCGAGCGTTGCGAAAGCTTGTTGCCGAGCGCGACGAACGGACGCGCGATCCATTCGGCGACATGCGAAGAAATCAGGGTCAGGCCAAGCAGCCCCAGAATCACCAGCGCCACGATGCGCCCGTATTGATTGGCCCGAATCGCCCAGCCACCGCCGACCGCCGCCAGTGTTGCCACTAGCGCGAAGGTCACCGCCATACCAATCAGCATCGGCAGACCGCTGCGCATGAACGGGCGGTCGGCGCGTGCGAACACGAACGGCAGCACCGGCAGGATGCACGGGCTGAGGATGGTCAGCGCACCACCAAGATAAGCGAGGAACAGGATGAGCATGGGTGAATCCTTGAGGGTTACGGTGACTATTTCGCTGGTCGTGGGACGAGAGTTACCGGGCCCGGTAGAAATGAGCGTCCAGGAGCGAGAAACGAGTAAAAGCCGTCGGCTCTCATTCACTCGTCACGCTTTTTTTCGCCCCCCTGTAACCCTGGCGCAACCCGTGACGAATACCCGATCGAACTTCAAACGCAAAGGACAGCAATGCCCGGCTTGACGACAGCCGGCACGATGGGTCTATATATCGACTTTCCCCGCCAGGCGAGTCCCATTTCCCACGTGTCCGACAACATCCAAAGCTCTCAGGAGCAAGCATCGCAGCGACGCTCTGCGTGGATGGCTGCTGCCCAGGATGGCGACCGTCGGGCGTATGAGAAGGTGCTGGCCGATTCGGTCGGGCTGATTCGCGCGGTGGCGCGGCGGCAGGGCGTGGCGATCGACTCGCTCGACGATGTGGTGCAGGAGACGTTGTTGACTGTGCATCGCGTCCGCCATACCTACGATCCGGCGCGTTCCTACGATGCGTGGCTGGCGGCGATCGCGGCCCGGCGCGCGATCGATCTCCTGCGCAGCCATGGCCGCCATGGGGCGCGCGAGGTCAGCGATGAGTTTGCGCTGGACATGCACCCGGATGTTGGCGACGCCACCACGCAGACCGAGCGCTCCCAGGAGGCGGCACGCCTGCGCCAGGCGGTATCGGAGTTGCCGCCGGGACAGCGTGAAGCCGTCGAGCAACTGGGTTTGAAGGAACAATCGCTGGCCGAAGCTGCCGAGTCCACCGGTCGCAATACCGGTGCGCTGAAGGTCAATTTGCATCGCGCGTTGAAGACGCTGCGGCAACGTTTGCACGGAGATTCCTGAAGTCCATGGCCGAACCGTTTCCCATCGACAGCTTGATCAAGTCGCTAGGCGCCCAGGCGGCACCGGTGCGGCGGCTGCTGTCTCCCGGACGGCGTACCGTCGGCTGGACGCTGGCTGTCCTCACGATCGCCGCTTATCTGCTGTGGCGTCATGGCATGGGCAGCATGCTGCAGCGTTGGGAGAGCGCGCCGCTGGTCTGCTGTGCCGATGTAAGCGCGTTCTTCACCTGTATCGCCGCAGGTTGGGCTGCCTTTGCGCTATCGGTTCCCGGTCGCAGCAACGCCTGGGTGTGGTTGCCGCTGCCGACGCTGCTGGTATGGATGGCGGCCAGCGGTTGGGGTTGCCTGCGTGCGCTGATCGCACCCAACGCCGATGCGGTCAGTTTCCCGGAGTCCGCCGATTGCCTGGTGTTTATCGTTGCCTTGTCCGTGCCGCTTTCGGTGTTGTTGGTTCTGCTGGTGCGCCGTGCCTACCCGCTGCGCCCAGTACAGGCAGCCATCATGATCGGCCTGGCCAGCGCGTCGGCATCGGCAGCACTATTGGGCATCTTCCATCCGATCGACTCGGCGGCCAGCGATCTGGCCATGCACGCCATCGCCGTGTTGATCGTGATCGGCGTCAATGCCGCCATGGGCGGCCGTCTGCTGCAACCTCGTTAAATCGTTGCTAAGCAAAATCTTGCAGTCGTCTTGAACCTGAACGGCGGTTCCGTCGTGCGGTTGCCAAGCCATGCCCGAGGTATACCCTGTCCCACACATCGAGCAGGTCAGGTCAGGGGCAGGGCCTGGAATCGGAGTTTGTGGGCCTAAGGACGGTCCGCACGTATAGGGCGAAGTTGAGGGTGATCTCATATCGGGTTTCGCATCGAAAGCTTCGTTCGGCCATGCCGAGGTGGCCTCAGGAAGGGCAACTCCGGCGATCCATGGAAGTGCGGCCGATGCCGCACGCACTACCTCACCGTCTCAGGAGAAAGTACCCATGAAAGTTTCTCGCTACGCCGTGCTCGCCGCTTCGACCGCTCTGCTCCTTGGCCTCGCCGTTTCCCCCGTGATGGCGCAGAGCGCCGCAGGCTCGAGTGCGACGCCGCCGAGCAGCAGCTCGACTGACGGCACCAAGAAGACCCACAAAGCCAAGCATCACAAGAAGGCTGCTTCGTCGTCCTCCGCTCCGGCCTCGACCTCGTCGTCGGGCGGCTAAGCCTCTCAAGTTAGTCGAACGCATCGACCCTTCTCCCGCGATGGCGGGGGAGGGGTTTTTTATGGGTTGATAGTGAAGAGGCGGGAGAAAAGAGTAAGAGCGGTCAGTGTGATGTGTGGCATGCCTGGACTCTTTTCTCGCTACTCTTCACTCTTTCCTCGCTTTTGCCGCGATGCCGCATGATTTAATGCGCCGGTCCCTGATCCCCCACGGAAAGGACCTCTCGTGCGCCATCTGTTGACCGAACGACTCGGTATTTCCCATCCATTGATCCAGGCCCCGATGGCCGGCTCGACGACGCCTGAATTGGTATCGGCGGTCAGTCAGGCGGGCGGCCTTGGTTCGCTTGGCGCGGGTTATCTCAGCCCGCAGGCGATCCTTGATCAGGCAGCGCAGGTGCGCGCGCAAACCGATAAGCCCTACGCGATCAACCTGTTCGTGATGGCGGACGAGTTCACCGCCGATGCCGGTCTGGTCACCCGCGCACGCGAGCGACTGGATGCGTTGATGGTCAAGGAGGGGCTGGCCATACGCACCAGCCTGCCCGAGCGCTGGGCGTTCCGATTCAGCGATCAGCTGGCGGCCTTGCGCGAGGCGCGACCGCCGGTAGCGAGCTTTGCGTTCGACCTGATCACGCCGGCGCAGTTGCGCGAACTCAAGCAGCTCGATATTTACGTCATCGGCACTGCGACGACGGTGGCCGAGGCCAGGGCCTGGGCCGAACTGGGAGCCGATGCCGTCGGTTTGCAGGGGGCCGAGGCTGGTGGCCATCGAGGCACGTTCCTGCATGAGCCGGAGGACGCCTTGATCGGCTTGTTCGCCTTGCTGCCCCTGGCCGCCAGGGCGGTCGATATTCCGCTGATTGCCGCCGGCGGCATCATGGATGGGCGCGCCATGCTGGCAGCCGAGGTGCTGGGTGCCGCCGCCAGCCAGCTCGGCACGGCATTCCTGGCGTGTCCGGAAAGCTCCGCCGCGCCAGCCTGGAAGCAGGATCTGCAACAGGCACAGGACCATCAGATCACCACCATTCGCAGCTTTTCCGGCCGCGCTGCACGCGGGCTGCGCAATCGCTATGTCGAGGCCATGTCCAAGCGGGCCGAGGAGCTGCCGCCGTATCCCATCCTCAATGCCCTGACCTCGCCGTTGCGTAAGGCTGCGGCCGCTGCCGGGCGGGGCGATCTGATCTCGGAATGGTGCGGCCAGGCGGCCAGCCTTGTCCGTCCGATGCCCGCCGCGGCCCTGGTTGCCGAGCTCATGCGTGAATATGCCCAGGCCCGCGCCGGGCTTTCGGCGTGAAGACCTAGGCCGCATGGCTTGACGTGGCCCACAGAGCGGAGCGTTATACTGCGCTCGCGCCAATCGGGCGCTCCGATCTGCATGAGGCCAGCACTCTTGAGTCCGACCGCACAACGCATGAAACCGGCTAACGCCACCTCCCTCCGCCAGCATGTCATCGACGCGCTGGAAGAACTGAAAGCCAAAGACATTCGTGAAATCGATGTCCGCGGCAAAACCTCCATTGCCGACTTGCTCGTGATTGCCTCCGGCACCTCGGCTCGCCATGTCAAATCCATTGCCGACGAAGTCGTCAAGTTCGCCAAGAAGGCGGGCGTGATGCCGATCGGTGTGGAAGGCGAGCAAGAAGCCGAATGGGTCCTCGTCGACCTGGGCGACGTCATCGTGCACGTCATGCTGCCGCGCATCCGCGAATTCTATGGCCTGGAAAGGCTGTGGACCGTGGGCGATCGCGGCGCCGACAACGAAGCCATCAGCGCAGTTTGATCGCGCCGGCTTTCTCCGCGCGCTACCGAAACGGTGGCGCAGATGTCTTGTTCTCTCTCGATTCGACTCATGCGCGCACGTCTGATCGCCGTCGGTGAACGCATGCCCGCATGGGTGGCCGAAGGCTTTGCCGAATATCGCAAGCGGTTGTCGCACGAATTACCGCTGGAACTGATCGAACTGAAGCCCGGCACGCGCGGCAAGGGCCGAGACGATGCGCGCGCGATTCAGGACGAAGGCGCCGCGATCCTCGCCGCACTTCCGCGCGATATTCATGTGGTCGCGCTCGATGGGCGCGGCAAGACGTGGTCGAGCGAGGATCTCGCACAGCAACTGGCGAAGTGGCGCATGTCCGGCCGCGATCTCGCGTTCCTGATCGGCGGACCCGATGGCCACGCGCCAGAGGTGATTGCGCGCGCGGATCAGAGCTGGTCGCTCGGGCCGCTGACGTTGCCGCACATGCTGGTACGTCTGGTGCTGGCCGAACAGCTTTATCGCGCAACGACCTTGTTGGCAGGGCATCCATATCATCGGGCCTGAAGGGCGCAGGAATGAGTCGGGCTGTGCCAGGATGACCCTAGCAATCGATACGGATCACTACGGATGAATACCCGCATTCGCCAGGCCACGGTCGACGATCTCGACAAGATCGTCCCTTTGTTTGACGCCTATCGGCAGTTCTACGGCCAGCCGATGGATCTACCTCGTGCGCATGCCTTTCTCTCCGAGAGATTCACGCGGAACGAGTCGTTGATATTAGTCGCGATGGACGGCTCGCGTTTCGTCGGGTTCGCCCAGCTCTATCCGCTGTTTTCTTCCGTGCGTACCGTGCGGACCTATCTGCTCAACGACTTGTTTGTCGCCGCCGATGCGCGACGGCATGGTGTCGCGGCAGCCTTGTTGCATGCGGCGGCCGAGCACGCTCGTGCGATCGGCGCTGCCAGCCTTTCCCTGTCGACGGCGCATGACAACGTGCCCGCACAACGGCTCTACGAATCCTTGGGCTGGAAGCGCGACGAACATTTCCGCGAATACAGCCTGAGCCTTGAGGAACCCTAGATGCTCTATCTCGCCTCACAGTCACCGCGCCGCCGTCAGCTGCTGGAACAACTGGATGTGCCGTTTACGGTGGTGGACGTCGACGTTCCCGAAGTGCGCGGCACGAACGAATCGCCGCGCGATTATGTCAGCCGCGTGGCGCGCGACAAGGCAACCGCCGGTCTTGCATCACTGGGTGCGGCCGATGCCATCGTGCTGGGTGCCGACACGGAAGTCGTGCTCGACAACGACGTATTCGGCAAGCCCGTCGATGCCGACGATGCCAAGGCAATGCTGCATCGGTTATCGGGGCGCACGCATGAAGTGATCTCGGCGCTGTGGGCGGTTGGCAGAGGCCAGGAACACAGCGAGGTTTGCGTTTCCAAGGTGCGTTTTGCTGCGTTGTCGGAAGCACAGATCGATGCCTATGTCACAACCGGCGAGCCGTTCGGCAAGGCGGGTGCCTATGCTATCCAGGGACGCGGCGGTGCACTGATCGAGCACCTGGACGGCAGTTACTCCGGCGTGATGGGTTTGCCGGTATTCGAGACGGCACGTTTGCTGCGTGGCCTGAAGTTGATTCCTTAGAAGCCTCGCAGGGGAAGCACAAAAAACTCTCCTATCCGTCGTCCCGGCGTAGGCCGGGACCCAGTGCCTTATACGCTTCAACGTGCTCAAGACGCTGGGCCCCGGCTTTCGCCGGGGCGACGATGAAAACCGAGGTTCTTGGAGATTCCTTCAACCGGCACTGTGCATGGCGAAAAACCAAGCCAGCGTGGTAACCAGGTTGTTCATGCCATGGGCGATAACGGCGGGCCACAACGAATTGGATTTCAGCCGCAGCCACGCGAAGGCGGCGCCGAGCATGGCCAGATTGGGCAGGCCGTACCAGAGAAATTTCAGATCCGGCAGATGCACCAGGGCGAACACCAGCGACGTGCAGGCCACCGCCCAGCCGACGTTCAACCGCTTCAGCCATGCCGAGAGCAATACACCGCGAAATAGCAGTTCCTCGATCAACGGTGCGATGGCGATGGCGACGATCATCAGGACGAATTTTGCGGCGAGCGAGGCGTTCGCTCCGAGCTGCTTGATGTCCTGCGGTACGTGATGCCCCTGGGCCAGAAACTGCGTGAGTACGCCACCGATGATCGGCAGGGCGATGCCCGCCGCCACGGCGATCGCATAGAACGAGGTGTCACGGGGAGTCGCCAGGCCGAAACCCGGCACGGCGGCGCGTCGCCACAGTTGCGGCCAACGGTGGCGTACCAGCCACCACATGATCGCGGTGGCGCCGCCAAGGGCGCCGGCAACCAGCAGTACGTTGATGTTCGGGCGAGCCATCAACGCCTTGATCGTCCGCATGATTTCAGCGGCTGGCTGGGCGTGATCGACCAGGAGAACCCCCAGTCCGATCATGGCGGCAATTACCGCGCCCACGAAGGCCTGCAGCAGGAAATAAAGCACGAGCATGCCCACCGCGGCCCAGCCGTTCGGCGATTCGGGTACGGGCGTGGCCGAATACGGCATGGGTGGCGGCTCGGCCGGGTGTGCGACGAGCGCGATATCCGTATCCATGCGGGAGGGGGCCTTGATTGAGGGCAGGTAGTTCATGCTGCCTGCTGGCGTGGGGTTTGTCAGCAGCGGGCGTCATACGGTTCCCGGTATAGTGTCCTGCCATTCAAGCCTGCTACCCGGGAGGACCCCAGGCGCATTGCGCCGACCCATGTTTGCTTTCGACTGGATGGCCGACCCTACGGCCTGGGCTGGTCTCCTCACCCTGGTGGTGCTGGAGATTGTGCTCGGTATCGACAATCTCGTTTTCATCGCGATCCTCGCGGACAAGCTGCATGCCTCGCAGCGCGACCGGGCGCGGCTGCTGGGTCTTTCCCTCGCGCTGATAATGCGCCTGGCCTTGCTGGGCGCGATGTCCTGGCTGGTCAAGCTGACCACGCCGATTTTTACCTGGAACAACTTCTCGCTTTCCTGGCGCGACATCATTTTGTTGCTGGGTGGTGTGTTCCTGTTGTTCAAGGCCACGCTCGAACTGCACGAACGGCTCGAAGCCGAGGACGAGCACGGCAGCGGCAACCGCGCACAAGCCAAGTTCTGGTTGGTGGTGACGCAGATCGTCGTACTCGACGCGGTGTTCTCGCTCGACTCGGTGATCACCGCCGTGGGCATGGTCGACCATCTGTCGGTGATGATGATCGCGGTAGTGGTGGCGATGATCCTGATGATCAGCGCGAGCAAGCCGTTGACCAGTTTCGTCAACGCGCGGCCCACCGTGGTCATCCTGTGCCTGTCTTTCCTGCTGATGATCGGCTTTAGTCTGGTCGCCGAAGGCCTGGGATTCCATATTCCCAAGGGTTATCTGTACGCCGCGATCGGTTTCTCGATCATGATCGAGGCGTTCAACCAGACCATGCGACGTAACCGTCGCCGCAGCCTTTTCAGCAGCGCACGCAATCTGCGCGATCGCACGGCGCAGGCGGTACTGCGTTTGCTCGGCGCGGGCGGCGAGGACGAGCACGATGTGCCCAAGGCGCAGGCGTCGTCGAACGACGGCAGCGTGGCGGTCTTCGGCAAGGACGAGCTGGCGATGGTGCAGGGCGTGCTCGACCTGGCGCATCGTCCGGTGCGTTCGATCATGACGCCGCGCCCGGAAATCAGCTGGATCGATCCGCGCGAAAGCACCGAAGCGCTACGCGCCGAAATCGCCGTCATCAATCATCACTGGTTACCGGTGGCCGGCGATGATCTCGATCAGTTGATCGGCGTGGCATCGTCGAGCGACCTGCTGGCCAGCCTGTTCGATCATGGTCGCATCGACGTGGAAAGCGTCGTGCGCAAGCCGCTGACGGTGCTCGAATCGCTGAGCGTGCTGCGCCTGATCGACGAATTTCGGCGCTCGCCGTTACAGGTAGCGCTGGTGGTCGATGAATACGGCAGCGTGCTCGGGCTGGTCACTCCGGCGGACGTGCTGGAAGTGATTGCCGGCGAGTTTCCCGACGACGAAAGCGGCGATCCGTCCGCGATACAGGAAGCGGACGGCAGCTGGCTGGTGGATGCCAGTCTCGATCTTCGACGCATCGAGCATTTGCTTGGCGTGCGACTGAGCGGTGACGATAGTTTCGCGACCCTGGCCGGCTATGTATTGCAGCGGCTGGGTCGTTTGCCGAACGCCGGAGACCGGTTCGAAAGCGAAGGCTTGCAGTTTGAGGTCATCACGATGGATGGCGCGCGTATCGATCGGTTGCGGGTGACGCCTGCGGCCTGAATAAAGGCGCCCCCTCACCCCAGCCCTCTCCCGCGGCGAAGCCAGGGGAGAGGGCTGGGGTGAGGGGGCTTTTGCCGACTCAACCAACCACCATCGCCCGCACAATCCCAAACGCCGACAACACAACCAGCGCCACCCAGGCAAACAACGAAAGCCCGAAGGCCGTTCCACGTTTGGCCGGGTCTTTCAGATACGCCGGGATGTACCACGCGCGACCGATCAGCCAAAGAAAACCGAAGCCACCCGCTAGCGCCGGGAAGCCATACATCGACGCCAGCCACAGCACCGGCAGAAACATCACGCTCGCTTCGAGCGTATTCATCTGGATGCGCCAGGCGCGCTCGAAGCCCGGATGGCCGCTGATGGCCGGCGCTTTCACGCCATAGCGCTTGCGTGCATTGCCCACCACCCACAAGGTGGCAAATTGCAGCAACACATTGAGCAAAGTGACCAGGGCGGGCAGGTGCTGCAGCATGGGTGTCTCGGGCTGGAGGAGTGGCTCACTATAGCCGCCGTCGTGCCCGTCCCGAAAAAGTGCCCGTCGACCGCAAGATATCGCTTGGCGTGATCCGATCCGGGCGGTATCGTCCCTGCCGCGGTATCGACGATCGTGCATTCAGCCGAGGTGCGTATGGATTGGCAGAAAGGTGAGCGCAGCCAGAATGTCGAAGTCGACAGCGGCGGCGGTGGTGGCGGTCCGCGTTTTGGTGGCGGCCGCGGCATGGGCATCGGCGGGATCATTATCCTGGCGATCCTGGGTCTGGTGTTCTTCAAGGACCCGACTGCCTTGCTCAGCCAGGTCGATGGTGGTGGCCAGCAGCAGGTCAGTGCGCCCAGCAACGGGCAGCCGTATGCGCCCGATCCACGGCAAAAAGACTTTGTCAGCGCCGTGCTCGGTTCTACCGAGAAAACCTGGGGTGCCATCTTTGCCGAACACGGCAAGACCTATACCGATCCCAAGCTCGTCCTGTTCCAGGGCGGAATCAACACAGCCTGCGGCGCGGCATCCAGTGCGGTGGGGCCGTTCTATTGCCCGGGCGACCAGCAGGTCTACCTCGACCTCGGATTCTTCACCGAACTGGAAACGCGCTTTCATACCGTGGGCGATTTCGCCCGTGCCTATGTGATCGCGCATGAAGTCGGCCACCATGTGCAGAACCTGATTGGCGTGTTTGCGCAGGTCGACCAGGCGCGTCGTCGCGGTGCGCGTATGGAAGGGGCTGACGGCCTGTCCGTGCGTCAGGAGCTGCAGGCGGACTGCTTTGCCGGCGTGTGGGCCAACCGTACCCAGCAGCGCCTGCAGTGGTTGCAGGACGGCGACGTGGAGTCGGCGCTCAATGCAGCCAGCCAGATCGGCGACGACAACCTGCAGAAGCAGGCACAGGGCCGGGTGGTGCCGGACTCGTTTACCCACGGCACCTCGGCGCAGCGTGTGAAGTGGTTTACCGCCGGCTTCAAGAGCGGCGACATGAGCGCCTGCAACACCTTCAACGGGCCGGTCTAAGGGTCTATCGCGTCCGGGCTGCTGCAACGGCAGCCCGGAAGGCCCTAGAATGATTGCGCTGCGTGCCTGGGGGTGCGCTTCCCAAGAACCTCATGGATCATCCGTGTCTGCGGTGCGGGGCCTGCTGCGCGTTTTTTCGCGTGGCCTTTCATTGGTCGGAAGCCGAGGCCTTCACGGGCGGTGTCGTGCCGTCGGACCTGACCGAAAAGCTCGACCCGCATCGTGTTGCCATGCGCGGCACCAATGCGGCGAAACCGCGCTGCGTGGCGTTGTGCGGCGAGGTGGGCGTTGCCGCGCATTGCGGCATCTACGAGCAGCGCCCGTCGGTATGTCGGGAAGTGATGCCTGCGTGGGAATTCGGCGTCGCCAGCCCGCAATGCGACAAGGCGCGCCTGGCCCATGGGCTGGTGCCACTGCAGCCGACCGATTGGCCCGATCCGATCGAGTCGCAGCCGCTACCGCAACTGGCCTGAGTCAGCGCATCGTTTCCTCATTCTGAAACGCCAGCACGAACTGCTTCAATTCTCCCGGGTTGACGTCCGACACCACCAGGAAACGCATGCCGTGGTCGCTCCAGCGGATCACGGTATAGCCGTTCTGCTGCGTGGTCTGCTGCACCGACTCGGTCTCCGCCGGCCACTGGTACAGATTGATCACGTGCAGGCGACGGCGATAGACCAGGGCGGCCACGCTGTGGCCGTCGATGGCGTCCAGACGCCCGCCCGCAAGCGGGAAGCCTTCGCTGGCCAGTTCTTTCACGCGCGGCGAGAAATCCAGCTTGCCTTCGAACCAGGGTTTCACCGTGTGCTGGTCGGTGGAAACCACGTCCATAAGATGCGCTGCCTGGAGCGAACGCAGGTGTCCGGAGATCGCTTCGTTGACGAGCAGATCCGGCGATGCCGGTCCATGGACCTCGCCAACCCACAGTGTCCCGGCCAACAAAAAGGCGGCCGCGAGGCCGGCAGCCATCGACCATGTCGGCAAGGCACGACGCGCCCTGGGCGTAACCGGCTTTACCGTGGTCCATTGCTGGCGCAGGGCATCGGGCGCCTTCCGATACAGCCCCGGCTGCGCCAAGGCCTTGCGCAGTCGGGTGTGATCGCTGTAACTCGCGGCGCACACGGAGCAGGTTTTCAGATGGCCGACCATCGATGCGCTTTGCGCCGCATCCAGTTCGTCGTCCAGGTAAGCGTGCAATAGCAGTCGGGCGTCCTCACACATCATGACGGCGCGCCTCCTTGGAATGGTGGATCAATTCGGATTTCAGCCGTTCGCGCGCGCGGGCCAGGCGGGACATCACGGTGCCGATCTTCTGACCGGTGACGCTGGCGATTTCTTTGTAGGAGCATTCTTCCAATTCGCGTAACACGATCACTTCGCGCAAGGGGTGCGGCAGCCGCTGCAGGGCCGATTGCAATGACCCGACATCCACGGCGAGCAGCGCGAGCGCTTCGGGCGAAGGTCGGTCGTCGGCAATCGGGTGGGCCTCTTCGTCGATGCTGTCGTGCAGCCGGTCCGAGGCGTGTTTGGTATGCAAGGTGTAGAACGTATTGCGCACGATCGCCAGCAGCCAGACGCGCGCATCGCCGCCGCGAAAACTGTCGAAGTAACGCAGCGCCCGCAGCAGTGCTTCTTGCACCGTGTCCTGTGCGTCCGCGTCGTCGTGGGCCAGCCAGCGCGCAAGGTTGTAGGCCGCGTCCAGAAAGGGCAGCACGATGGCTTCGAAGCGCGCGTTGGTCACGGCGTCGGTGGTGGCTCTCAGGGCTTGCTGATCGGCTGGCATAAGAGGGTTTACCTCCCCTGGCGCGACTTTATTCCCTATGCGTTCGAGGCGGAATAGGCGTGGGTTGGATGCAGTAGTGCTCCAAAGGAAGGGATCGCCGGGTGCCGGCGGTGCGCTTCCGCGCTGGCCGTCCGGCCATGCGCCCATCGCGGAGCAGACGAGATGCACGATATCCATGACGAAACCCATGGCAGACGCCAATTCCTCAAATGCATGGCCTGGGCCGGCGCCGGCACCGTGTGGCTAATGAAGGGGGGCGTATTACAGGCCAAGCCCTTTGGCGACGGCGCTGCCGACGCGGCGAAGGATGCGACCTTCAGCTTTGTGCAGATCAGCGATTCGCATATCGGTTTCCACAAGGAGCCGAACATGGATGTGGCCGCAACGCTGCGCGCGTCGCTCAGTCAGATCAACGCGCAGAAGCAGCGCCCGGATTTCATCCTGCATACCGGCGATCTCACGCATCTGTCCAAGCCTGAAGAGTTTGAATTTCTATCGGACCTGATGCGCGAGGCGCACGTCGGCAAGACGTTCTACGTACCGGGCGAGCACGATGTGATCGGTGATAACGGCGCGGAGTTTTTCCGGCGTTTCGGCGAGCGCCAGCAGGCTGGCGGCTGGTACAGCTTCGATCATCATGGCGTGCATTTCGTCGGCCTGATCAATGTGCTGAACCTCAAGGCCGGCGGGCTCGGCTCACTGGGAGCGGATCAGCTGGCCTGGTTGAAACGCGATCTCGCATCGCTTTCGGCCGAGACGCCCATCGTGGTGTTTGCGCATATGCCGCTATGGCCGCTCTATCCGGATTGGGGCTGGGGTACGGATGACAGCGCCGAGGCGGTGAGCTATCTGCGTCGGTTCGGCTCGGTCAGCGTGCTCAACGGCCACATCCATCAGATTCAACAAAAGGTGGAAGGTACGATCACGTTCTACACCGCGCGTTCGACCGCGTATCCGCAGCCCGCTCCTGGCGTTGGACCAGGCCCCGGCCCGTTGAAGGAGGTACCGCCTGGCAAGTTGCACAGCTATCTGGGCGTGCGCGACGTGCGCCATGTCCAGGGCCGGCACGCGCTTGCGGTGACCGAGGAGGTGCTGGCATGAGCGGTGCGTTGAAACGGATCGTGCTGGGTGTGGCGGTCATGCTGTCGATGCCGCATGCCGTGCAGGCGGCGGGCGCCGCGGCCGCCCACACCACCCAGGTCGATATTCGCAACTTTGGCTTTTCGCCCAAGAGCGTGACCGTTCCGGTCGGCACGCGCATCGTCTGGACCAACCATGACGAAGAACCGCATGTCGTCACCAGCGCCGGTACGGGCTTCGTTTCATCCAAGGCGCTCGATACCAGCGACAGTTACGCTGTCACGTTTTCCAAGCCCGGTACCTACGCCTATTACTGCTCGATCCACCCGATGATGGTCGGCACCATCATCGTGCAGTAAATCAGGCGGCGCGATCGAAGCGGTAGATATCCATCGCCAGGAAGCCCAGGTCGATGCCGGCGTCGATGCGTTGCGCTGCAGCGCCGTCGCCGCCGGCACCCAGTGCCACGAACAATGGCAACAAGTGCTCGTCGGTGGGATGGGCGCGTTCGGCGAACGGTGCCTGCCGGCGATAGTCGAGCAGGGCGTCGACGTCGTTCGCGGCCAGCCGCTGTTCGAGCCATTCAATGAAAGGCCGCACATACGGCGCTTCGTTCGTATCGCTGTAGCCCGCACGGAAGTCATACAGGTTGTGCGTGATGCTGCCCGATCCGATCAGCAGCACGCCTTGCTCGCGCAGAGGCGCCAGTGCACGACCTACGGCGAGCTGATGCGATGGCCCGAGTTCGGGCTGGATCGATAACGGCACCACCGGGATATCGGCTTGCGGATAGAGCAGGTGCAGGGGCGACCACACGCCATGGTCGAGACCGTGGTGTGGATCGACCAACGCAGGCAGACCGTTGTCCTTCAACAAGTCCTGGATCTGCGTCGCCAATTCGGGCGAACCCGGGGCCGGGTAGCGCATCTCGTAGAGTTCGCGCGGGAAGCCGCCGAAGTCATGCACGGTTTCCGGCGCCTGCGCGCCACCGACGACCGGTTGCCGGGCGAGGAAATGCGCGCTGGCGACCACGATGGCCTTGGGACGCGGCAAGGCGCGCGCAAGTTCGCTCAGCCGTACACCGCTGCGACCGGGGTGCAGCGCCGTCATCGGCGAACCATGGGAGATATAGAGACTGGGGAGGCTGGTCATGCGCTAAAGATAGAGCTTGCGCACAGCGTTTCCAGCCCCGCTGCCGCGAACGGATTGTCGCCGGACCGGAACGATCCGGCGACAGCCGTGGCGTTACTTGAACTTGCGCGGAGGCTTGTTGCCCGAAGGCTTGCCGCCTGGCGGACGGGGCTTGCCCTTGAAGCCACCGCCGCCCGGACGGAAACCGCCCTTGCGTGGTGCCGGTGCGTCGCCGCCACTGGCGTCCTGGCCGTCCCACTCATGGATACGCAGCTGCTGCTGGCTCACCCATACCTTTTGCAGGTGCTGGAAGACCTCCGGCGGCATGCCATCTGGTAGGTCGATCAGGCTGAACTCGCTGCGGATGCTCAGGCGGCCGATGAACTGGCTTTCCAGGCCGGCCTCATTGGCGATGGCGCCGATGATATTGCCCGGCTTGACGCCATGCTCGTGGCCCACTTCGACGCGATAGGTCTTCATGCCCTGCTCGGTGACGTGCGCGCGCAGCGGACGAGTGCCGAATTCGCGCGGCGCCTCGCGCTCGCGGCGCGGCCGTTCCTCGCCTTCGGGACGGGGGCGGCGCTCGCCGCGATCGTTACGGTCACCGCGATCGTTACGATCGTTGCGCTCACGCGGCGCGAAGTCGCGCGCCGGTGCTTCGCGCTTCGGCGGCGGCGTGAGCAACAGCGGCTGGTCGCCCTGGGCAATGCGTGCAAGCGCGGCGGCGATCTCGACCGCCGGGATGTTGTGTTCCTGCTCGTACTGCTCGATCAACTGCTGGAACAGGCCCAGTTCGCCGATCGCCAGCGTGTCGGTAATACGCTGCTTGAAGCGGCTGATGCGCTGGTCGTTGACTGCTTCGACCGTCGGCAGCTTCATTTCTTCGATCGGCTGGCGGGTGGCGCGCTCGATCGAGCGCAGCATGCCTTTCTCGCGCGGCGTCACGAACAGGATCGCTTCGCCGCTGCGGCCGGCGCGCCCGGTGCGGCCGATGCGATGCACATAGCTTTCCGTGTCGTACGGAATGTCGTAGTTCATCACATGGCTGATGCGCTCGACGTCCAGGCCGCGTGCGGCCACGTCGGTCGCGACGAGGATATCGAGCTTGCCGTCCTTGAGCTGCTGGATCACGCGTTCGCGCTGGGGCTGCGCGATATCGCCGTTGATCGCCGCGGCAGCGAGACCGCGCGCCTGCAGCTTTTCGGCGAGCTCTTCGGTGGCCTGCTTGGTGCGCGCGAAGATGATCATCGCGTCGAACGGCTCGGCCTCGAGGATGCGCGTCATCGCATCGAGCTTGTGCATGCCGCTGACGAACCAGTAACGCTGGCGAATATTGGCCGCGGTCGTGGTCGACGACTTGATGTTCACTTCGACCGGGTTCTTCAGGTGATGCTGGGCAATCTTGCGGATCGGCGCCGGCATGGTGGCCGAGAACAGCGCGACCTGACGCTCGGGCGGCGTGGCCTGCAGCACTTTCTCGACATCGTCGATAAAGCCCATGCGCAGCATTTCGTCGGCTTCGTCGAGCACCAGGTACCGCAGCTCGGACAGATCCAGCGTGCCGCGTTCAAGGTGGTCGATCACGCGGCCGGGGGTGCCGACCACGATGTTCACGCCGCGCTTGAGCGCATGCAGCTGCGGGCCGTAGCCCTGGCCACCGTAGATCGGCAGCACCTGGAAACCGGGGAAGTGGGCGGCGTAGCGCTGAAACGCTTCAGCCACCTGGATGGCCAATTCACGGGTCGGCGCCAGCACCAGCGACTGCGGCTTGCCCGGCTTCATGTCGATGCGGGAAAGGATCGGCAGTGCGAAAGCGGCCGTCTTGCCGGTACCGGTCTGAGCGGTGCCGAGCACGTCGCGGCCCTCGAGCAAGGGCGGAATGGTGGCAGCCTGAATCGGCGAGGGCGATTCATAGCCGACATCGGCTAAGGCCCGCAAAAGCTCAGGGTGCAGCCCAAGCGCAGCAAATCCGGCGGGGGCCGGAGTGGAATCGGAAGACGGGGAGGACATGGAAACCTCGATAGGGCACGCGCGAGGGCATGCAAGAGAATGGCGACTATTGTAGCAGCCCGGCCTGACCGCTGCTTTAAGCCTGTGCTGAACAGGTCCGCGCAGGCGTCACCGGCGCTATCATCGTCGCTCTTTGGCGGACAGGACGATCGGGCCATGACAGCCTCCATCGAAACGATCTCCGAGCAGCGTTGCTTCGGCGGTACGCAGGGATTTTACCGGCATGAGTCTTCCTGTTGTGGAGGCAGTATGCGGTTTGCGGTGTTTCAGCCGCCCCAGGCTGCACAGGAGCCCTGTGGCGTGCTGTATTACCTGGCGGGCCTGACCTGTACCGAGGAGACCGCGACGATCAAGGCCGGCGCCCAGCGCGTGGCCGCCGAGCTGGGCCTGGTGCTGGTCATGCCCGATACCAGCCCGCGCGATACCGGTATCGAGGGCGCGACCGGCGACTGGGAGTTCGGTGAAGGGGCCGGCTTTTATCTCGATGCCACCCAGGCACCCTGGTCGTCGCGATTTCGCATGTACAGCTATATCACCGACGAATTGCCCGCGCTGATTGCCGCACATTTTCCCGTCGACGCATCGCGCAGCGGCATTTTCGGCCATTCGATGGGTGGTCACGGGGCGTTGACGATTGCGTTGAAAAACCCGCAGCGCTATCGCTCGGCATCGGCGTTCGCGCCGATCGTCGCGCCATCGCGCGTGCCGTGGGGGCAGAAGGCCTTTTCCCATTATCTGGGCGCCGACCAGACCGTCTGGCACGACTACGACGCCAGCGAACTGGTGCGGCGCAAACCCTTTCCCGGCACGATCCTGATCGATCAGGGCGAGGCGGATAAATTCCTCGAAGGACAGCTGAAGCCGGAACTGTTCGAACAGGCCTGTGCCGACGTGGGGCAGGCGTTGATCCTGCGTCGCCAGGCCGGCTACGACCACAGTTATTACTTCATCAGCAGCTTCATGGAAGACCATCTGCGACATCACGCGCGCGTGCTTGCCGATCTGTGAGCGTGCTGCCGGCTTTAAAAAGCGGACGTCTGATCATGCGCATTCCGATGGAATCGGATGCGTCGGAACTGTTGCGTTATCGCATCGACAATCGCGTACATCTGGCACCGTGGGAACCATCGCGCGAGCACATCTACTACACGCTCGATCATTGCCTGCAGACCGTTGCCGATGCGCGCGAAATGGCGCGTCTGGATCGCGGGTATGCGTTTGCCGTGTTCGATGCCCAGTCCAATGAATGCGTCGCGACGTTCAACCTCGCCAATATCGTGCGCGGCGTATTCCAGGCCTGCCATCTCGGATATGGCATAGCGGAGGCGCGGCAGGGGCAGGGTTTGATGCACGAAGCGTTGACGACCGGACTCGCATTCGCGTTCGGCCCGCTGGGCCTGCATCGCGTGATGGCGAACTACATGCCACACAACCAACGCAGCGCGCAGTTGCTTACGCGCCTCGGTTTCGAGCGCGAAGGCTATGCAAAGCGATACCTGAACATTGCCGGGCACTGGGAAGACCACGTGCTCACGGCATTGGTACGGAAAGACTAGATGCCCTCACGCTCCCTCAATGGCTCCCTCTCCCCTGGCTTGCCGGGGGAGAGGGTTGGAGCCTGCCCCGGACTTAATCCGGGGGAGAGAGGGGCTCTTTAGGCCTTAGCCGCCGGACGACGACGCGGCCGACGCTTGCGATTCCCCGCGGCGTGGCTCTCGCCACCGCCACCGTTGGACTGCGCATGACCATGCGGGCGATGCGACGGCGGCTTGCCCTGACGCTGCTGCGGCTGGCGCGGTTGGCGCTGGCCCTGGGCCGGACGCGGTGCATTGGCATCCAGGCGCAGCGGCTGCGATGGGGCGTAGCCGGCGATGTCGCTGACTTCGATCTCGTCTTTCAGCAGCTTGCGGATATCGCGCAGCAGGCCGGCTTCTTCATGGCTGACCAGAGACACGGCCACGCCCTCGATGCCGGCACGGCCGGTACGGCCGATGCGATGCACGTAGTCTTCGGCGACCATCGGCAGATCGAAATTGATCACCATCGGCAGCTGGTCGATATCGATACCGCGCGCGGCGATATCGGTTGCCACCAGCACGGTGACGCGGCCGGTCTTGAAGTCGCTGAGCGCGCGCGTACGCGCGTTCTGGCTCTTGTTGCCGTGGATGGCGGCGGAGCGCATGCCGGACGTTTCCAGGAAACGCACCAGCTTGTCCGCGCCGTGCTTGGTGCGGCTGAACACCAGCGTCTGGCGACGGCTGTCCTGCGACAGCACGTGCAGCAGCAGGTCGCGCTTGCGCGAGGCGTCCACCGGATGCACGCGATGGGTGACCGTGCTCGCGACCGTGTTGGGCGGGCTGACGGACACTTCGCGCGGTTGGTGCATGAACTGCATCGCCAGCGCCTTGATCGGCGGTGCGAAGGTGGCCGAGAACAGCAGCGTCTGGCGCTTGCGTGGCACAGCGGTGAGGATGCGCTTCAATGCGGGCAGGAAGCCCATGTCGAGCATGCGGTCGGCTTCGTCCAGCACCAGCACTTCGACGCCCGAAAGATCGATCGTGCGCTGCTGCATGTGGTCGATCAGGCGACCGGGCGTGGCGATGACGATATCGACACCGCGACGCAGCGACTGGATCTGCGGGCCCATGCTGACACCGCCGAAGATCGTGGCGGTATTGATGCGCATGTGCTTGCCGTAGTCGCGCAGGCTATCGTTGACCTGTGCCGCCAGTTCGCGCGTCGGGGTCAGGATGAGCGCGCTCGGACGACGACCGACGCTGGGCGGGCGGGTCGAAAGGTGCTGCAGCAACGGCAGCGCGAACGCCGCGGTCTTGCCGGTGCCGGTCTGGGCGGCGGCGAGCAGGTCGACGCCTTCCAGCACGACCGGGATGGCAGCGGCCTGGATGGGGGTGGGGTTGGCGTAGCCTTGGTCGGCAAGCGCACGCAACAACGCGGGCGCAAGGCCCAGCGATTCAAATGACATGAGAGCTCCAGAGCAACTCGGAGCGTCACGAACCGCGTTGCATGTATCAAATAGGGAGGGAGGCGGCTTAAACATGAGTAGCCGTCCCGCTGAGTGTAACAGGTTTATGCTGCGGCTGCACAAAGGTAGGACAAAATCCTTTCCGGGCCTTTGTAGGAGCGGCTTCAGGGACTCTATAAGCCTTTCCTATCCGTCGTCCCGGCGAAGGCCGGGACCCAGTGCCTTACGCTTCACCGTGCTAAAGACACTGGGCCCCGGCCTGCGCCGGGGCGACGATGGAAGCTGAGGTTATTCGAGGTTCCCTTCAGTCGCGGGCCGTGGTTACGTCAAGGCCGGTCGCGACTGAAGTCGCTCCTACAAAATCAGCGAGGCTTTGAGCCTCTTTCACCGACGGGCGACGATCAGGTAGCTGTTATACGGAGTACGCCCATGCAGCGAGCTAATGGTGACCTTCAGGCCATGCCGCTCCAGCGGCCCGCGAATCTCCTCGGCGCTCGGATAGTGCTGGGCGCCAACCGGGATCCATCCTGAGTTCTTCAGGAAGAATTCCTCCACCCGGGTCGCATGGAAACGCCAGCTCGGTTCGCGCAGTACGTTGCGGATGATCAGGATCCCGTCCTCGGCCAGATGCATCATGGCCGTGGCGAGCAGGTCCGACTGCCGCTCCCGCGGGAGGTAGTGCAGGATATCGAGCAGGACGACATGGCCGTCGTGCGGTGGCAGGCTGGCGGCATCGGCGTGATGCAGTTCGATGTCGCGTGACAGGCCGCCGCGTTCGATCGCCTGCCTTGCCGCGTCGATCTTGCGCTCGTCGTGATCGACGCCGACATAGCCCGGCAGCGCATCGGTGGCGTGGAGAAAATGCGCAAGCAGGCCTAGGCCGCAGCCGATATCCAGCACCGGCAAGGGCGAGCCATCGAGTAGTTCGCGTGTGGCCGCGTAGGCCGGATCGTAGGCAAGCTTCCAGCGTGCGTGCAGACGCTGGCCAGAAGTCGGAAACCGTTTGGCGATCAGGCGTCGTGTCGAAACATCGATCATTCGCCCAGCATGCCCAAGCAGTCGTAAGCGGAGCGTTGTTTTTTCGCTTGCCGTTCGCGTGCCGCCAACCATGTCGCAGCCATCGCCAAAGTGCTAGCCTCCGGCGGTCCAAGTCGCAAGAAGGGATGTTGATGTCGTTTCTGTCACCTCTGCGCGAGCTCAATCATGAGCAACGCCACACGGTACTGGCCAGCTTTCTCGGCTGGACCCTCGACGCCTTTGACTACTTTCTGCTGACCTTCGTCATCGTCGGTATTTCCGACGAATTCAAGGTGTCGCCGTCGGAAGTGACCTATGGTCTGTTTCTTACGTTGGCCGCGCGCCCGATCGGTGCTCTGCTGTTTGGACGTCTGGCCGACCGTTTCGGACGCCGCCCGATCCTGATGCTCGACGTGATCCTGTTTTCGGCCTTCGAATTGGCCACTGCATTCGCGCCTTCGCTGACCGTGCTGCTGGTACTGCGCTTCCTGTTCGGCGTGGCGATGGGCGGCGAGTGGGGTCTTGGTGCTTCCCTGGCGATGGAGTCGGTGCCGCCCAAGGCGCGTGGCCTGGTTTCCGGCTTGCTGCAAAGTGGCTATCCCTGCGGCTTCTTTCTCGGTGCGCTGGCCAACTGGCTGCTGATCGACCATATCGGCTGGCGCGGCTTGTTCGTGGTGGGCGCAGTGCCGGCCTTGCTGGTGCTCTACATCCGCCGTTCGGTCCCCGAGTCGCCGGTCTGGGAGGCGAGCAAGGCCGAGCATGGCAAGCGCAGCCTGGTCGAGTCGATGCGTGGCCACTGGAAGCTGGCGATCTACATGACCTTGCTGATGGCCGCGTTCAACATGTTCAGCCATGGCTCGCAGGACCTCTATCACACCTTCGAAGAGAAGAGCCTGCACCTGCCGACCGGCTCGGGTGCGGCTTTCATGCTGGTGGCCATGCTCAATCTGGGTGCGATGTTCGGGGGCCTGTTCTTTGGCGCCTGGTCCGAACGTATCGGCCGGCGCCGGGCGATGGTGATCGCGGCCTTGCTGGCGATCCCGGTGATTCCGCTATGGGTGCACGGCGGTTCGTTGTTGCTGCTGGCGATCGGCGCCTTCCTGATCCAGGTGATGGTGCAGGGTGCCTGGGGCGTGGTGCCGACCCATCTGAACGAGCTGTCGCCCGATGGCGTGCGCGGCACCCTGCCGGGCTTTGCCTACCAGATCGGCAACCTGCTGGCCGCCTATACCGGCAATGCCCAGCTGCTGATCGCCGACTGGCATGGCGGCGACCTGGCCTTTGCCATGGGGCTGTGGATCGCCGTGGTCGCGGTCGTCCTGGCCTTGCTGGCCGGGTTCGGCCCGGAGGCCCGTGGCGTGGGCTTTGGCCGGGCCAAGCCATCCCCTTGAGCGGGTGCTAGAATCCCCGGTTTGATCTATCTAAGAGATACGCAATGAAGGCTGGCAAGGATAAGGTCGTCTCGCTGCACTACACCCTGACGGTGGACGGCGAAAAGGTGGAAAGTTCGCTCGATCGCAACGAGCCGCTGTGGGTTCTGCTTGGCCACGGCCAGCTGATTCCGGGCCTGGAAAAGGCACTGGAAGAGCATGAGGCCGGTGAGTCGTTGCAGGTGGACGTGGCGCCGGTCGACGGTTACGGCGAACGCCAGGACGGCCAGATTCAGCGCGTGCCGAAGAAATACTTCCAGAACGGCGCCAAGCTCAAGGTCGGCGACACCACCGTCCTGGCGCTCAAGCAGGGCGGCCATCGCGTGGTCACGGTGCACAAGGTCGGTATGAGCACCATCGACGTGGACTTGAACCACCCGATGGCCGGCAAGGCGCTGCACTTCGATGTCACGATCAACGAAGTGCGCGACGGCACGGAAGAAGAAATCCAGCACGGTCATGCGCATCCGCCGGGTGCGGACGCGCATTGATACCAAACCGCTGCCTGCGGTAGCCGGTGAGGAGTCAGAAGGCCCGCCATGAGCGGGCCTTCTTTTTACGGCTCACACCAAAGAAATGTCCACGTCCACATTGTTCCGTGTCGCATGCGAATACGGACAGATATCGCGATGTGCCGTGTCTACCAGTTCCTGCGCAACAGCACGATCGATACCCGGCAGGCTGACCTCGAGTTTCACCGCGATGCCGAAGCCGGTGGGTTTGCGCGGGCCGATACCGACATGCGCGGTCACCGATGCCTCTTTCAGCGCGACTTTCTTCTCACGGGCGACAAAGCGCACCGCGCCTTCGAAGCAGGCCGCGTAGCCGGCCGCGAACAACTGTTCGGGATTGCTGCCGGCCCCACCGGGGCCGCCCATTTCCTTAGGGATGCGCAGGTCGAAATCCAGCACACCGTCGCTGCTATGGATATGCCCCTCACGGCCGCCCTTGGCGGTGGCAGTGGCGGTGTAGACGATCTTTTCGATGCTCATGGTGTTCGCTCCGTGACGGGGAAAACCCTGAGTCTTGCGGTGTGGCCGATAAGAAAGCGTGATCGACGAGTGCCTTACTCGGCCGGGAAGCAGGCCGTTGCCGGGGAGACCGATGTGAGTCGTACGACGCCGTTGCCGTCAACGACCGCTTCCACGTCGTAGGTGATCACGGTGGGGTTGCTTGCCACAGCGGCTTTGTCCGCGGCCGTGGCTTGCTGTTCCTGTTCGGCGTAGGCCTTGCTGCAGTCGGGCGGTGTGGCCTGTGTCAGCCCGAGCGTCTGGCGGACGAGATTCCAGCAGACGGTGGGAGCCGACCGCAGCGAGCAGGGCGCCTGGAAGTTGCTGTGGTAACGCATGAGCAAGGGATACGGCGGTAGCGTGATGCGGGGATCGGTACCGCGTGTGCTGGCGGGTGTCAGCCGTTGCAGCGCGAGGAATTGCTCATCGGACATGTTGCCTGTGTGGAGCCGCTGCCCGTTGTCGGCGTTGAAGACGGCAAAGCCGGTGCCGCCGTTGATGCTGTCGGCGGCCTGGAAAAAAACATAGTTCCCTTTCACGCCCCAGAAATAGCCGCTCCAGTCCTGGATCGACTGTTCGTCCTTGGCGGGTTTCTCGATGCAGGGTGGTGCGGTGTGGTCGGTTGCGATCGGGGCGATGGCCAGTTGTTCGGCGCCTTTCTCTCCGCGGTCGACCTGCTTGACCATGAAGCGTGGGTAATACCAGCAGGTCAGTATGGGTTTGGCGCCGGGCACGTCCGGATTGGCCGGCAACGGAACCCGGGTTTCTCGTGCGGGCTTATCGAAGAAGGTCAGCGTGCCTGCCCAGGCGGTCATCGTGCCGGTCATCAAGCAAAGCAGTACGAGCCATATCGACGCGGATATTTTCATGACCTTCCCGTGGTTTTCCGAGGCCGCGCGCAGCTTGTCAGCGTCAACGACGATCAATCGAGCAGGCGCTTGCCATAAGCAAAATGGTCGCGCCAATACGGCCCATCGATATCGTCCAATCGCACGGTGCCACCGCTATTGGGTGCATGCACGAAACGCCCTTTGCCAACATAGACGCCGACGTGACTGATGCCGCCGCTGCTGGCGAAAAACACCAGATCGCCGCTGGCCAGGTCGGTCATGCTCTTGACCTTGACGCCATTCATGACGGACATATCGCGCGAAGTGCGCGGCAACATCAGGCCGGCGGCATTGCGGTAGATATAGTCGACCAGCCCCGAGCAATCAAAGCCGCCATCGGGCGTGTTGCCGCCCCAACGATACGGTGTGCCGACCAGCGCGATGGCGCGAAACAGCACGTCGTTGGCCGTACCCACGGCATTGGGTGCGCGTGCGGGTTCGTCGGCCAGCGACGAATGCGATTCCTTGAACGTGGGTTGGCGTTTGCGCGGCGCGGGCGTGGAACAGGCGGCCAGGACAGCGATGGCCAGGCAAAGCACGCCGCGGAACATAAGGCGCGGCAAGGCAGGCTTGGGTGCGCAGGCGGCTGATTCCTGGTGGCGCATAGGACAACCTCGGCAGTAGGCGTGCCGAGGTTATCAAATCAATAAGTTATAGGGAAGTCTTCAGGATTTGGACGAGGCTGAGTTGGTCGGCAACTCGTTCAGATCGAACTGCACGGGGACCTGGGCATAACTTTCGATCGGCTTGCCATTACGTGTGGCGGGAGAAAAGCGCCACTGCGCAGCGGCGTCGCTGGCCGCCTTGATCAGGGCGGTGGAGGTGGTGGTGCTGTGCTTGGCGTCGTAGTCGATCGTCTTGACCTTGCCCTGCGTGTCCACCTGAATTTTCAGCATGACCATGCCGTGTTCCTTGTTGACGATCGATTCTTTCGGGTACGCAGGCGTAATCTTCTGATTGAACTGGATATCCGCCGTCGCACCGTGCGCCGTATTTTGGGTGGCTGCCTGCGCCACCATTACGCTGCTGCTCATCAACAGGCCAATGACGAGATAACCGATACGGCGACGCGAAACACTGAAAGCAACCTGCTGGATCATGAGTAACCGCTCCTTCAATTGGGGGTGGTTGAGCCACGGGGTGATGGCCGGCGCAAACGACATGCCGGTGCTGTGCAACAAGGTGTGTGCGTACTGGCTACGCTGTTCGGGCGCGTCGCGCAGGCTGCGTTCGTCGCAGGCGAGTTCCTGGTCCAGGCGAAAGCGTGGCAACGCAAGCCATGCCAACGGGTGAAACCAGAGCAGTGCGAGCATCAGTTCGGCGATCAGGCTCCACCATGCGTCGCCACGGCGCAGATGGGTCAGCTCGTGACGTATCACGCAGGCGCGCTCGGCGGCATCGAAACGCCGGAGAAAATCCGCCGGCAGCAACAGCCGGGGACGCGGCGCCCACAGCACGGCGGGGCCTTGTTCGGCGGTGCGGATACGCTCCAACGGCAGGCCCTGCAGCATCGGTAACAGCGTTGCCGCCGTTGCCGGATCGAGCCTGCGCCCTTGCCTGAGCAGATGCACGTAGTGGACGTGCAGTCGCACGACACAGGCGGCGACACCGGCCAGCCATAGCGCGCCGAGGCCGAGCACGCTGACGGTTGCGGGCATCTCGGTAGCAAGTGCCGCAGCGCTGTCGGGCATCACGCGCAGGAGCGGCGAGGTGGTGGACAACGGTGTAGCAGGCAGCCAGGGCAACAGACAGAACAAGGGTGGCAAGGCCCAAAGCGTGAAGGCCGGCGACGCACCGAATGCCTTTCGCAGCGGACGTCGCAGCAGCAGGGCGAGCAGCAACCCCAGCGTGCTCCACGGCAACAGATGCCACAGTACGTCGTTCATCTCAGCGCCCCTTCTTCTCGATGTCGTCGACCAGTTTGCGCAGCTCGGCGATGTCCTTGGCCGAGAGCTTTTCGTGGCGGGTGAAGTGCGCGAGCAACGGCGTCACCTTGCCGCCGAACACGCGATCGAGCAGGCTGCGGCTTTCCTGTTGTTGCCATGCTTCGCGTGTCAGCACCGGCGCGTAGATGTAACGCCGCCCGTCGCGTTCGGCCGTTACCGCGCCCTTGCCGAGCAGCCGGTTGAGCAAGGTACGTATGGTTTTCTCATGCCAGCCGGTGGGCTCGCGCAAGGCTTCGACGATCTCTTCGGATGTGCGTGGCGCGGCTTGCCACAGCACATCCATGACGCGGGCTTCGGCTTCACTGATGGTGGTCATGGTGTCGTCGCATCGATGTGGAGTTTGCGTTCGCTTAAAAGCCGGCCGTCGACGTCGATGGCGGTCAGGTGGTAATCGCCGGGGCCCAGATACAGCGAACTGACGCTGTCGGGCACCATCATGGCGACCCGGTCGGCGGGCGTGGCGTTGTCGGTTTCATTGGCGTAGCGCGCCTCGATCAGGCACGGCACCTTCTTGTCGCATAGCGCCGTCGTGATCAGGCGTGACTCGCGCTGGCCACCCAGCGTGAGCCAGCCCGGGCGGCGACGGTGGTCCATGGGCGGCAGCAACACGCTGACATCGTGCAGACGCTTATCGGTGCTCCACACTGTGCCGTCGTGCCGGCTTACCAGCACGCTGGGGCCATCGGGATGAAAGTCGACGGTCAACTGGCGATAGGCTTCGTTGTTGCCGCGTCCGCCGATATCGCGCAATTGCGACTGATCGATCGACAGGGGCTCGATGCCGCTCAGGCGCTTGAGATGAACCGCCATCGGCACGATGTCGCCGCCGAAGTTGCCGGTTGCCTTGTCGATATGGGCGTAGCCCGAATGCACGAATAGCCTGGCCGTCGGATCGCGCGCGAATACCCGGTGATAGAGGTTGTCCGCCTGGCCCTGTTCGCGTTCGGCGGTGGACGATCCTGGCGATTCGTACGCGACGACGATAAAGCCCAGGCGGATGGCCTCGCGTACGATCTCGCCGTAGACCGGTTCGTTCAAGTAAGGGCTTCCGCCCATCACCGGGTAGCCGCGATGCATCAGTTCGGTATCTTTGTCGTCCAGCGCTTCGGCGGCGAAATAATTGAAGCCCAGTTTGCGCAGCCGTGGTAACAGTTCGAGCGTCAGTTCACGGGTATGCGCGTCGTGGTGCACCTCGTTGATCATGACCAGACGGCGGTCGGTGGCCAGACGGGCGATGACCTCGGCCGCGTCCTCCGCCTTCCAGGAGGCGGGGCCCGGCAGTTTGACCGGTTCGATCTCCACCCGGACGCGGTTGTCGAACGGAAAATCGTGCACCGCCTCGTCGTACAGGCCGAGCTGGTTCTCCAGTGTCGCAGCCAATTGCTGGCCGACGATCCATTGCTTTTCACTCAGTCTGGGCAACTGATCGGACAGGTATTTGTAGCGCGCAAGATCGTTTTTCATCGGTTCCATGTCGCTCAGCAGGTCGCGCGCCGAGCTGACGTCTCTGGCGAACGTCGCCTGCAACGGCATGGCCCTGGCGGGTGAAGCGAACTGGCTGGCGAAAGCGATCATGGCAAGGATTACGTGTGTAGTCCGAAATGAAATTACATCTGTAATTCTCATTTTGCAAGCTCCCCTGGGGATGAGGTTGCCGAACGCACCGCTACAATGAGCGGATGGATGCTTCGCGAAGTGATGTGCTTGTTCTGGGCGGTGGTGTTATTGGCCTCGCTTGTGCGCTGTATTTGTTGAAGGCGGGCGTGTCCGTTCGCCTGCTGGAGCAAGGTACGCCAGGTAGCGGCAGTTCGCATGGGAATTGCGGCACGATTACCCCCAGCCATGCCGCCCCCCTGGCCATGCCCGGCATGATCTCGGTGGCGATGCGCTCGATGCTGCGCGCCGACGCGCCGCTCTACCTCAATCCCCGGGTCGACCTGGACCGCGCACGCTGGATGCTCGGTTTTGCCCGGCGCTGCAATTGGCGCGATTTCCACCATGCTGCCGCGGCCCGCTCCGCGATCCTGCAGCGCTCACGTCGCCTGATTGGCTCCTTGATCGAGCAGGAGGGGTTGCATTGCGAGTTCGTCGAGCGCGGTGAGCTCTATGTCTATCGCACCCGTAAGCTGCTGCACGCGGACGAGCGCCATCATGCGGCGGTACTGGACAAGCTGGGCGTGGAAGTACGCCGCCTGCATGGCGATCAGATCGCCGGCATGGAGCCCGCGCTCAAGCCGGGCATCGTCGGCGGCCTGTACCACCCCGACGATGCGCAGCTCCGGCCCGATCGCTATGTGGCCGAGCTGGCGCGGCGCGTGCGCGAGTTGGGCGGGGTCATCGAAAGCGGTGCGCGCATCGATCAGTTCGGTACTCAGGAAGGCCGCATCAGCCATGTCCGTACGACCCGCGGCGTGTTTTATGGGGATCGCGTCATCATGGCCCTGGGGGCATGGTCGCCGCTGATGGGCAGGGAGCTGGGACTGCGCCTGCCGATGCAGCCGGGCAAGGGCTATTCGCTGACCTATAGCCGTCCCGCACGGGTGCCGCGCCATGCGCTGGTGCTGCGCGAGGCGGCCGTTTGCGTCACCACCTGGGGCAGCGGCTTTCGGCTGGGTAGCACGATGGAGTTCTCCGGCTACGACGAAGGCCTGAATCAGATTCGCTTGAATGCCCTGCGTCGCGCGGCCGCGGAAAGCCTGCACGAACCGGTAGGGCCGGACCTGCAGGAGGAATGGTGGGGCTGGCGTCCGATGAGCATGGACGAGATTCCGATCATCGGCCCAAGCACGCGCTGGTCGAACCTGAGCCTGGCCACCGCGCACGGCATGCTGGGCATCAGCATGTCGGCGGCGACCGGTGAACTGGTCGCCGCGCAATTGACCGGCGCCACGCCCGAGATCGATCCGATGCCTTATGCGCCTGCGCGGTTTGGTCTTTGAATGAAACCCTCAGAAAGCCTTCCTATTCGTCATCCCGGCGAAGGCCGGGATCCATTCCTCAGCGTCGATGCTTGCCACGTGCTGTCTGACAGGCGAGGACCGAGGAATGGATCCCGGCCTTCGCCGGGATGACGGAAGGCTGAGGTTTTTTCCAGGCTTCCCAAAGATCATTCCTGTCAGCATTGACACCCATTTAAAGCCCCCGCCACTAACGTGCACGCCATGAACAGGAGATACCGATGGCCGAGAGTTTCGATCTGATCGTACTGGGTGCGGGCTCGGGCGGCCTGGCCACCGCCATCCGCGCCGCGCGCCATGGTGCGCGTGTTGCGATGCTCGATCCGGGCATGCTGGGCGGTACCTGCGTCAATGTCGGCTGCGTGCCGAAAAAGGCCTTATGGTTTGCCGCGCAGCTGGCCCACGCGCAGGAACTGGCAGGCGAGTACGGGTTTTCGTCGACGCCAGGTCCGTTCAACTGGGAACATTTTCGCCAGCTTCGCACGGACTATATCGACGGCATCAAGGGGCGCTATCAAAAGCGGCTTGACGAAGTCGGTGTGCATTGGCGTCGCGAAGCGGGACGTTTCGTCTCCAACGATACGATCGCTACCAGCAGCGGCGACGAACTGAGTGCAAAGCAGATCGTGATCGCGACCGGTGCACGCCCGCATCGCATCGACGTGCCGGGGTTCGAGCTGGGGCTGATCTCCGACGACATGTTTGCCTTGCACGAACAGCCCAGGCGCATCGGGATTGTCGGCGGCGGATACATTGCGATGGAGTTCGCCGGTTTGCTGCGGGCGCTGGGCAGCGAGGTCACGGTGCATGCGCGCGGTCGCCTGCTTGGCGGCTTCGATATGGAAATGGTCGGTGAGCTCGAGCAGCGCATGACGGAGCAGGGCATCCGGTTCAGCCGCGATGTCCAGGTGCGCGGACTGCATCAGGTCGATGGTCAGCTGATGCTCGACGACGCGACCACCGGCGGCTGCGGCCCTTATGATGCGGTGCTGTGGGCGATCGGGCGCGTGCCCAATACCGAGTCGCTGGATCTGGACGCCGTAGGTGTCAAGCTGGGCAAGTATGGCCGCATCCTGGTCGACGCCTGGCAAAACACCAATGTGCCGGGCGTCAGTGCTGTCGGTGACGTATGCGAAAACCGTGAGCTGACGCCTGTTGCCGTCGCCGCGGGCCGGCGTCTGGCCGACCGCCTGTTCGGCGGCAAACCCGATGCGCGGCTGGAGCACAAGCACATCGCCAGCGTGGTTTTTGCCGAGCCGCCGCTGGCGATGGTCGGCATGACCGAGGAACAGGCCAGGGCGCTGCACGGCACGGATGTGCGGATTTATCGCACGCGTTTCTCACCGATGCAGTGGGCCGTGGCCAAGCACCCCGGACAGACCGTGATGAAGCTGGTCTGTGTCGGCCCGGAGGAGCTGGTGGTCGGAGTTCATGTGCTCGGCCTGGGGGCCGAGGAGATGATGCAGGGCTTCGCAGTGGCGATGAAACTGGGCATGCGCAAGCGCGACCTGGACGACACGGTGGCAATCCACCCGAGTTCGGCCGAAGAACTCGTACTGATGACTTAAACTTGCCGGTATGACCACGCACACCTTGCATCGCGGCACTACGCCGCTCCTGATCAGCCTGCCGCACGACGGTAGCCATATACCGCCCGATATCGCCGAGCGCATGACGCCGAGGGCGCAGCGTTCCATCGATACCGACTGGCATGTCGGGCGCTTGTACGAGTCGCTGGCGCACCAACTCGGCGCCAGTGTGATCAAGCCGGTGGCATCGCGCTACGTCGTCGATTTGAATCGGCCCGCCGACGGCCATGCGCTGTATCCGGGTCGCAAGGAGACCGGCCTGGTGTCGACCATCGGTTTCGACGGCGAACCTTTGTACCTGGAAGGTGCCGAGCCGGACGAGAAAGAAATTCAACGGCGAGTAAATGATTTCTGGCAGCCCTATCACCAGGCGCTGGCGCAGGAAGTTGCGCGGTTGCGCCACGAGCACGGCCGTCTGGTGTTGTGGGAAGGTCATTCCATCCGCAGCCATGTGCCGATGCTGTTCGACGGGCAGCTCCCGGATTTCAACCTCGGCACTGCCGAGGGTGCGAGCTGCGGAGCAGCCTTGCAGCAGCGCCTGGAGGCCTGCCTGAAGGCGCAGTCGCGCTACAGCTTCGTGGTCAATGGCCGCTTCAAGGGTGGTTACATCACACGGCAATTCGGCCGTCCACAGGACGGGGTCGAAGCGGTTCAACTGGAGCTCGCCCAGCTCAACTATATGGACGAGGACAGCCTTGCCTATGACGAAGAAAAGGCCGTGCAGGCCCAGGCGCTGATCCTGCAACTGCTTCAGTGTTGCATTACTGAGGCGCAAGAAAATACGAATCAGAATCCGCCTTTCGAAAAGTCAATTACCCCGTTGTAAGAACGTGTGTTGCCGACACGAAAAATCTCGTTTCTCAACGTAAAAGCCAGTGCTATGTTGGTGCCGTCGCGCCGCCCGAGCACGCCGGGTTCCGGCCGGGTCCGCGGCACTCAAACGCCCGAGGCATACCACCATGCGTAAACTTGCGATCGCTCTCATGCTCGTCGCCGGTGTGGCTCTTTCCGGTTCGGTGATCGCCGCAACCGCGCCTGCGCCCGCTACCGGTCACCACACGGTGCTGGCGAAAAAGTCCGCCACCAAGCATCACCAGAAGCAGCACCATCACAAGGCGGCCAAGGCAGCGAAGACGGCATAACCCGTTCCGCGTTCCAGGGCACGTTGAAAACCCCGACAGCGTTACCGCTGCCGGGGTTTTTGTTTGTGCGGATCAGTCAAAGGCCGCGACGCACTTCAGTTCGATGGCGATCGGCGTAGGCAGTGCAGTGATGCCGAGAGTCGTACGCGCGGCATCGACGCCGGCGAAATGCTCGGCATAAAGACGGTTGTAGCTTGGAAAGTCGCGCGCCATGTCGGTGAGGTACACGGTCACGTCGACCAGGTTTTCCCATCGTGTGCCGGCCGCTTCAAGCACCGCGCGGACATTGGCAAATACCTGCCTGCATTGAGCTTCGATGTCGTAAGCCACCAGGGTGCCGTGGGCATCGTAGACATTGCCCGGAATGGTGTTGTCCGAAGGCTGGCGCGGACCGACGCCGGAAAGAAACAGCAGCTTGCCCACGCGGCGTGCGTGCGGATACGCACCGACCGGCGCAGGTGCCGTTGAGGTGCGAATGATATCGCTCATCGCTCCGTTCCAGGCATGGCGAGCAGGCGTTCGATCGCGTGATCGTAGGAAGATCGCGTGCTTTCACGCGAATTGATATGCAGGTCCAGGTCCTTGATGCGGCCGTCGAACAGGCTGTAGCACCATGCATGCACCGACAGTTGCTGGCCGCGTTCCCAGGCGTCCATCACGGTAGTGGTCTGGCACACGTTGATGACTTGCTCGATCACATTGAGTTCGCACAGGCGCGAATTGCGCATCTGCATCAGATCGATGCCCGCCAACATGCCCGCATGTTTGATCGCCACATCGCTGACGTGGCGCAACCAATTATCGACCAACCCCAGTCGCCGATCGTCCAGCACGGCTTGGATACCGCCGCAGCCGTAATGGCCGACGACGAGAATATGTTCGACTTTCAGCACATCGACGGCGAACTGGATCGCGCTGAGGCAGTTAAGGTCCGAGTGCGAGACCACGTTCGCGACATTGCGCTGGACGAAGATTTCGCCCGGCGGCAGGTCGACGATCTGTGTCGCGGGCACGCGCGAATCGGAGCAGCCGATCCAAAGATACTTGGGAGCCTGTTGTTGCGCGAGCCGCTCGAAAAAGTGCGGATCCTGCTCGCGCACCGATGCGGACCAGATGCGGTTGCTGTCGAGCAGAGGTTGCAATGGGTTGGTCACGATAGCGATCTCAATAGCGAATGCAGATATTTTTCGGCTCGGTGAAGAAGCGCAGCGCTTCTTCGCCACCCTCGCGGCCCAGGCCCGATTGCTTGGTGCCGCCGAAGGGCGTGCGCAGGTCGCGCAGCAGCCAGCAGTTGATCCAGACGATGCCGAAATCGAGTTCCGCGCCGACACGATGCGCGCGTGAGAGATCGGTCGTCCACAGCGATGCGGCCAGGCCGTAACCGGTGCCGTTGGCGATGGCGATGGCTTCGGCCTCATCGTCGAATGGAATCAGGCTGACGACCGGACCGAAGATTTCCTGTTGGTTGGTAACGGCGTCCGGCGCGAGGCCTTCGATGACCGTCGGTGCCACGTACCAGCCGTTGGCGCAGCGGCCATCCAGTTGCATGGCATGCCCGCCGCAAAGTATGTCGCCGCCTTCCTCGCGCGCCTGCGCGATGCAGCCCATGACCTTGTCGAAATGCTCTTTGGATACCAGTGCGCCCAGATCGCTGGTCGCTTCATTCGGATCGCCGACGCGCAAGGCGCGTACCCGCTCAAGGTAACGTTCGCGGAAATTCGCGTAGATCGAACGCTGCACCAACAGTCGCGAACCGCACAGGCAAATTTCGCCTTGGTTGGCAAAGCCCGAGCGCACGATGGTGTCGAGGTTGGCGTCGCTCAGCTCCGCATCCGCAAAGACGATGGCAGGATTTTTCCCACCCATTTCCAGCGACACTTTCTTAAATTGCGTCGCCGTTGCCGTCGCGATCATCTCGCCCGTGCGCGTGCTACCAGTAAACGACACAGCCTTGACCTGACGGTGCTCGACAAGCGGCTGCCCGACGCCGGGTCCGCGTCCTTGCACGATGTTGAACACGCCCGGTGGCAGGCCGGCTTCGATGCTCAACTCGCCAAGTAACGCGGCGGTGCAGGGGGTTATTTCCGAAGGCTTGGCGACGACGGCGTTGCCCGCGGCGAGCGCTGGCGCGATCTTCCAGGTGAACAGGTAGAGTGGGAGATTCCACGGGCTGATGCAGCCGACGACGCCCAGCGGCTGGCGCAAGGTGTAGTTGATCGCGCCCAGTTCCATCGCATGCGACTGGCTGCTCCACGACACGATGGCCGCGGCAAAGTAGCGAAGATTGCTGACGGCGCGTGGAATATCCAGGCTTCGCGCCAGGGCCAGCGGTTTGCCGCTGTCGCGAGACTCCAGTGCGGCGAACTCCTCCATCCGCGCTTCGAGCAGATCGGCCAGGCGATGCAACAGATGGCTGCGAACATCCGCGGAGGTGGCTGCCCAGGCCGGTGCGGCGCGTCGTGCGGCGGCTACGGCAGCATCGACATCGCTCGCATCGGAATCGGGGCATTGCGCAAAGACCGAACCGGTCGCCGGTTCGAACACGTCCAGCCAGCGGTTGGCACGCGGTGCTTCAAGGCGACCGTCGATAAGATTGGCGAGGCGCTTGGGTGACATCGCGCAAGCTTATAGGCTGCGTGACGAGAATGCACCGGACGCCCGCGTACAGGCGCCGGAGCTCAGCTCAACGAACGTGTGCGCCCGCCATCCACGGCGATACTTACGCCATTCACATAAGCCGCCGCCGGCGTACTCAGGAAAGCGATGACTGCGGCGACCTCGGACGGCTCGCCAAAACGACGCGCGGGGACGGCGGCCAGCATGCCGGTGGCGACTTCTTCCGCGCCGCGCCCGGTGCTCGACGCCTGACCTTGCAGCAGGCTGTTCAGGCGATCGGTGCGTGTATAGCCGGGCAGCACGTTGTTGACGGTGATGCCGTCGGGGCCGAGCTCGCCCGCCAGGGTCTTCGACCAGCCGGCCATTGCCGCGCGCACCGTATTGGATACGCCCAGGCTGGCGATCGGCTCTTTGACCGAGGTGGAGATGACATTGACGATGCGGCCGTAATGGCTGTTGCGCATGCCGGGCACGAAGGCCTGGACCAGCGACTGGGCGGCGAGCAGATGCTGCCGAAAGGCAGCCTCGAACGCTTCCGGTACCGCGGTGATCGCCGGGCCGGCGGGCGGGCCGCCGGTATTGTTGATCAGGATATGTACCGGGTTTCCAGCGGCGACATCCGCGGCCACGGCGAGCAGGGCGGTGGTGTCCAGCATGTCGGCGGTGCGCCAGGCATGTTGCTGATCGGCGCTCTTGCGCGGCAATAGCTCGACCAGTTCCTTCAGGGCATCGGTCGACCGAGCCAGCACGGTGACGTTCGCCCCCAGCTCCGCCAGTTCGATAGCAGTGGCGCGGCCGATACCTTGCGATGCGCCGCAGACGAAAGCATGGCGTCCGGTCAGATCCAGTTGCATGAAAGATTCCTTGCCGTGGATGTCAGCGCGCGGACCATTGCAGCGCCAGGGCGCCGAACCAGCAGATCCACGCGAGCCATGGAGCGTAACGCCAGACGCGTCGCCACTGGGTGACGGCCTTATCTTCGAGTGCGGGCAGTACCGGCGAGCGCAGCGCTAGCTGCAAACGCATCCATATCCGCACGGCACCGACTTTGCCGCCGCCTTCGGGCACGGCAATGATGTTCCATTCGTGCGGATGGCGGACACGCAGCAGCGACGCGATACGTACCTGTGCGACAAAGTGCAACAGAAAGAAGATGACCCCCACGACGAGCAGGGACAGATAGATTTCGATCATGGCTTGGTGCTGCCGCCGCTGGCGGTGCCGCCATCGCCGGATGAGGAAGAGGACGAGTTGCTGCTCGTCTTGGCGGCGTTGTTGCCCGAATCGGACCACAGCGGCACCGGAATGACATCGCGCAGCGTCTTGAGCACACCATCGCCCGCGGGCGCTTTGCCGCAGACCGCATTGTCGACCGCGCTGGCATAGGCCTTGTCCATCATGCCGACCCACAGTATGCCGTCGGGACCATGCGGAATCTTGAAGCTGCCGGCCGCACTCATGTTGACCGGTGCTTCGGCGGAGAACGCGGCGGGCGACTGCTCCCAATAGGTGTTGCTCGCCTGTTGCACGGCCGAGCTGAACACGACGATATAGCGCGCCTTCGGGTTCTTGACCTCGAAGCTGCCGAACGCGCCGGTCGTGTCGTCGCTCCAGCCCACATGCTCGCAGAGCTTCACATCCTGCTGTTCGTCCACGGGTTGGAACGCCTCGTCGAGCAGAACCACCGTAGGCGCAAACAGATAGCTGCTGCGCAACCAGCGTCCGTTTAATTCGGACTTCAAGCCGATGCGATAGGGCAGCTTGCCGTCGACGGGCAGGCGGAAACTCAGAAAGTAACTACGCTGGCCATTGAGGCTGAAGACCGAGCTGCCCGGACCCAGCTCGAATTTCTGTGGGCTCCAGGGCAACTGGCTCTGATAGGAGAAGTCCGCAAAGCTGGTGCAGCAGGGCGTGGCGTCCTGCAGCGTTTTCTTGGCCAGATCGAGCTGGCCCGTCGGGTTCTCCGGCGGGCGAAAGTTGGGCGGCACCAGCTTTTTGACGCTATGGCAGCCGCCCAGCAGCGCAATGAGCAGAATCGTGGGGAGAACGACTAGGTATCGATGGCGCATGGACACTTGAGTTTAGAATTCGGCCGTCCCTGCCGCACGTGGATAGGGAATCGCGTCGCGAATGTTCGACAAACCGCAAACATAGACCAGCAGGCGTTCAAAACCGAGTCCGAAGCCCGCATGCGGCACCGTGCCGTAGCGACGCAGGTCACGATACCAGCCATAGGTGGCCGTATCGAGACCGAACTGGGTCATACGGCGGTCGAGATAGTCCAGGCGCTCTTCGCGCTGCGAGCCACCGATAATCTCGCCGATGCCCGGTGCCAGCACGTCCATGGCCGCGACGGTCTTCTCGTCGTCGTTCAAACGCATGTAGAACGCCTTGATCTGCTCCGGGTAATTCATAACGACCACCGGACGGCCGATATGTTTCTCGGCCAGATAGCGCTCGTGTTCAGTTTGCAGGTCGATACCCCATGCCACCGGGAATTCGAATTTCTGGCCCGATTTTTTCAGGATATCGACGGCATCGGTGTAATCGATGCGTTCGAACGGCTGGGCAATAAATGTCTCCAGACGCGTGATCGCGTCGGGCTGCACGCGTTCGGCGATGAAGGCCATGTCGTCGGGGCGCTCTTCCAGGACCGCCTTGAAGATTGCCTTGAGGAAAGCTTCGGCGCAGTCCGCGTCGGCGGTCAGGTCGGCGAAGGCGATTTCCGGCTCGACCATCCAGAACTCGGCCAGATGGCGCGGCGTGTTGGAGTTTTCCGCGCGGAAGGTCGGGCCGAAGGTGTACACCTTGCTCATCGCCAGCGCGTACGCCTCGACATTGAGCTGTCCGGACACGGTAAGGAACGCTTCGCGACCGAAGAAGTCCTTGCGGAAATCGATCTTGCCGTGTTCATCGCGCGGCAGGTTGGCCAGGTCCAGCGTGGAAAGCCGGAACATGTCGCCGGCGCCTTCGGCGTCGGAGGCGGTGATGATCGGGGTATTGACCCAGAAGAAGCCCTGTTCGGTCAGATGGCGATGAATCGCCGTCATCATCGTGTGGCGGATGCGGGTGACCGCGCCGAACAGGTTGGTGCGTGGGCGCAGGTGGGCGACCTCGCGCAGGAACTCCATCGAATGGGCTTTGGGCTGGATCGGATAGGTTTCCGGGTCGTCGACCAGGCCGGTGACGATGACTTCGTCGGCCTGCAGCTCGAAACTTTGCCCCTTGCCCTGCGACGGCACCAGGGTGCCGGTGACGATCAGGCCCGCGCCGCTGGTCAGGTGCTTCACTTCCGTCTCATAGTTGCCGAGCGTCGCCGGCACCACCGCCTGGATCGGGTCGAAGCACGAGCCATCGGTCACATTGACGAAGGACAGGCCAGCCTTGGAATCGCGCCGGGTGCGCACCCAACCGCGTACGGTCACCTTGGAGCCGGCCTCGAGCTTGCCGGAAAGAGCCTGTTTGACGCTAACCACCGCCATGGATTGAAACTCCTGCTGGGCGCCGCAATGTTGGCGCGTATGGGCAAACCACCATCATAATGGAGCCCCCGTCCGCATCGCGACGGTTTTGGGCCGCAAGGCCGACATAAAGCGCACACTTTTATTTATGAGCATCTCGATCACTCCCGCCGCCAACGAACGCATGCGCCAGTTCCTGAGCACGACGCCAGGGGCCACGGGCGTGCGTTTTGGCGTCAAGCGCACCGGCTGCTCCGGTTTTGCCTATGTGGTGGACCTGGCCGAGGCGATCGGCAACGAAGACAGCCTGGTCGAGGTCGACGGCGTCCCCTTGATCGTCGACAGCAAGAGCCTGCCGCTGGTCGATGGCACGGTGATCGATTTCCAGCGCCAGGGCCTGAATGCCGCGTTCGTGTTCCATAACCCGAATGCGACCGGGGAGTGTGGGTGTGGGGAGAGCTTTACCGTCGGCTGAGGCCGCGCAGCCGCCTTCCCGTCAGGCAAATCAAGCCTTTACACCCGTCCTGCCCTCGGGATAGAATCCCGCTTCTGTCCGCAGCCCATCGCGTTCAGACCTTGCCTCACCGCATCCGGCGGGAGGCTGCCAGGCCCGCTAAGGGCCGCATCCACAAGGAGTTTTCCCAAAATGACCATGCGTCATTACGAAGTCGTGTTTCTGGTCCACCCTGACCAGAGCGAGCAGGTTCCGGCGATGATCGAGCGCTACAAAGCGCTGATCGAGACCGACGGCGGCAAGATCCACCGCCTGGAAGATTGGGGCCGCCGTCAGCTGGCCTACCCGATCGTCAACCTGGCCAAAGCGCATTACGTGATGCTCAACATCGAAGTGGGCCAGAACGCGCTGAACGAGCTGGAGTCGGGCTTCCGCTTCAACGACGCCGTGCTGCGCCACCTGGTGGTCAAGCGCGACGCTGCTGATACCGAGCAGTCCTTCATCCTCAAGAGCAAGGAAAAGGACGACGCCAAGTCTTCGCGTCGCCGCGATGACGACTCCGATGGCGACGATCGTCGCATCGGCCGTGACGACAACGATCGCGACAGCGACGACTGATCAGGAGCCTTAAGCCATGTCCAAGTTCTTCCGCCGCCGCAAGTTCTGCCGTTTCACTGCCGAAAAAGTCAAAGAGATCGATTACAAGGATCTCAACACGCTTCGCCAGTACATCACCGAGAACGGCAAGATCGTTCCGAGCCGCATCACCGGCACCAAGGCACGCTATCAGCGTCAGCTGGCCGTTGCGGTCAAGCGCGCACGCTTCCTGGCGCTGCTGCCGTACACCGACAACCACGACGTTTAATTAGCGCGTCGTAAGCCCTCTCCCTTCGCCGGGAGAGGGTGCAACTCCTTCGGACAACCGTCCTTGGCTGCATCGGGCCACACCGGTGCTAACGAATAGGAACCACCATGGAACTGATTCTTCTCGAAAAAGTCCGCAACCTCGGCAACCTGGGCGACAAGGTCAAGGTCAAGCCGGGTTACGGTCGTAACTACCTCCTGCCGCAGGGCAAGGCCGTGCCGGTCAACGCCGCCAATCTCGAAGCTTTCGAGAAGCGCCGTGCCGAGTACGAAGCCAAGGCCAACAGCCTGCTGGCCGACGCCCAGTCGCGCCACGCCAAGCTGGCCGACGTGTCGGTGACCATTGCCGCCAACGCCAGCCCGGAAGGCAAGCTGTACGGTTCGGTCGGTCCGCGCGAGATTTCCGAAGCGCTGCAGGCCGCCGGTCACAACATTCACAAGAATGAAGTGATCCAGGGCGAAGGCCCGATCCGCACCACCGGTGAGTACGACGTCGTGATCGCGCTGCACGCTGATGTGCAGGGTTCGGTCAAGGTGATCGTGGTCGGCGAGAAGTAATTCTTGCGGGTCGCCCAAAAAAGGCGCCGAAAGGCGCCTTTTTTTATTGGCGGCGTCAGGCGCCGACGCGCCTAGTTATCCCCAAGTTTCCACAAGATATCCACAGCTTTCCGTATCGGTTCCTGAGACCTCGCCGCGTATGATGGATGACGAAGAAGACCGCCCGCGTCGATCGGGCGCCTCGAAGCGAGGAAAAGCAATGTCCTTTGTTCCAGAGCGTAAATCCGGATCCCTGTCCGGTATCGAGGCGCTGCGCGTACCGCCGCATTCGCTCGACGCCGAGCAGGCCGTCCTGGGTGGACTGATGCTCGCCCCCGATGCGCTGGACAAGGTGGCTGACCGCCTCAGCGAGCACGATTTCTATCGCAAGGATCATCGTCTGATCTGGCGTGCGATTACCGAGCTTGCCAACAAGGGTATGCCCTGCGACGCGGTGACCCTGGGCGACTGGTTCGAGGCCAATGGCCTGGCCGAGATGGTCGGCGGCTCGAGTTATCTGATCGAGCTGGCCAATGCGACGCCCAGCGCGGCCAATATCAGTGCCTACGCCGATATCGTGCGCGAGAAGTCGATCCTGCGTCAGCTCATCGATGCCGGTACCGAAATCACCGAAGACGGCTATCGCCCGGAAGGGCAGAGCGTGCAGGAGGTGATGGAGAAGGCCGAGCAGCGCGTCTTCAAGATTGCCGAGTCCGGCGCGCGCGGCAAGAAAGATACCGTGTCGATGCGCGAGGCGGTGAAAGACGCCTTCCGCCTGCTGTCCGAACGTTACGAAAATCGCGGCCAGCTCACCGGTATCTCCACCGGCTTCACCGACCTGGACGAGCTGACCTCGGGCCTGCAGCCGTCGGACCTGATCATCGTGGCGGCCCGTCCTTCGATGGGCAAGACCGCGTTCTCGGTCAACATTGCCGAGGCGGCCGCACTGAAAGCGAAGAAGGCGGTGGTGATCTTCTCGATGGAAATGTCCGCCTCGCAGCTGGCTTTCCGTCTGATTTCCTCGATCGGCCGTATCCACCAGCAGCATCTGCGTAACGGCGATCTGGCCGAGGAAGACTGGCCGCGCGTCACCAATGCCATCGCGATCCTTTCCGAAGCGAAGATCTTTATCGACGACACCCCGGGCCTGTCGCCGGTGGAGCTGCGCTCGCGTGCCCGCCGCATCCATCGCGAGAACGGCGGTCTGGGCCTGATCGTGATCGACTACCTGCAGCTGATGCAGGTGCCCGGAAATAAAGAGAATCGCGCCACCGAAATTTCAGAAATTTCGCGTTCACTTAAAGGCCTCGCCAAAGAGCTACAGGTGCCGGTGATCGCGCTCTCGCAGTTGAACCGCTCGCTGGAACAACGAGCCGACAAGCGGCCGATGATGTCGGACTTGCGCGAATCGGGCGCTATCGAGCAGGACGCGGACGTGATCATGTTCATCTACCGCGACGAGTACTACAACAAGGAATCGCCGGATAAGGGCTTGGCCGAAATCATCATCGGCAAGCAACGTAACGGCCCCACGGATACGGTGAAGCTGGCCTTCCTCGGCCACTACACCAAGTTCGAAAACTACGCGCCGGATTCCTTCGTGGGCGCGTTCGAATAACGTTTTCTATTGACGGATCAATGAGCCGAACCACTGTCGCCACCATTCACCTCGCCGCGTTACGCCATAACCTCGCTCGCATCAAGGAGATGGCAGCTCCCGCAAAAGTGATGGCGGTGGTCAAGGCCGATGCCTACGGGCACGGCCTTGAGCGCGTTGCACGCGCCTTGAATGGCGAAGCAGAGGCCTTCGCCGTGGCTGCATTGGGCGATGGCCTGCGGTTGCGCGCGGCGGGGCACAAGCAGCGCATCGTCGTCTTGTCCGGCCCGGACCAGTCGGGCGATATAGCCGAAATGCAGCGCCTCGGACTCGAAGCCGCGATTCATCATGTCTCGCAACTGGCTTGGCTGGCCGAAGCGACGCCCGCGCGTGGACGATTGCGCGTGTGGCTGAAAATAGACGCCGGCATGCATCGTCTCGGTTTCGCACCGGAGCATGTGGCCCAGGTGCACGCACAGCTAGCCGCCATGCCGGGCATCGATCCGGATATCGGCTTGCTTGCGCACTTTTCCGATTCGGAAGTTTTCGACAGCACGCGGACGCCGACGCAGATGGCGCGCTTTCATGAGGCCACCAAGGGCCTGACGGGGCCGCGTTCCTTGTCCAATTCAGCCGCCGTGCTCGGTTGGCCGGAGGCGCGCGAGGATTGGGTGCGCACCGGTGGTTTGCTGTACGGCTTGTCGGTAGTCGATGGCAAGAACGCCGCGGATTTCGGTTTTCGGCCGGCCATGACCTTGAGTACGCGCCTGATCGCGGTCAACCAGATCAAACGCGGCGAGCGTATCGGTTACAACGGCACCTGGACCTGTCCCGAAGATATGGCCGTGGGCGTAGCCGCCGTGGGTTACGGCGACGGCTATCCACGCAGTGCGCAGGCCGGTACGCCGGTATTGATCGGTGGGCAGCGCGTTCCACTGATCGGACGCGTATCGATGGACCTGATTACCCTGGACCTGCGCTCCGCGCCGCACGCGAAGGTAGGCAACCGGGTGGTGTTGTGGGGGCCGGAACTGCCGGTGGAGGAAATCGCCGCACAGGCGGGCACGATTTCCTATGACCTCACCTGCGGCATGACCCGACGCGTGCTGTTTGTCGAGGACGAGGGATAGCGCGTCTCGCCTCCTGCGATGCGCACCTACTAAGCTGTGCGCTTGTATCACCGAGTCGCTTCCTCATGGCCAAAGCTAAAACCGCGTACGTCTGCACCGATTGCGGCGCCGAGCATTCCAAATGGCAGGGCCAGTGCATCGAATGCGGTGTGTGGAACACATTGAGCGAAGTGGTGCTGCAGCCGGCGGTCAAATCGGTCGGCGCGGCACGGCGCACCGGTTATGCCGGCGCCGTGGAACCTCCCAAAGTCACGCCGCTGACCGAAGTCGCGCTGACCGCTGATGTGCGCACGTGCACCGGCATCGGTGAACTCGACCGGGTACTTGGCGGCGGCCTGGTCGACGGTTCGGTCGTGTTGATTGGTGGCGATCCCGGTATTGGCAAATCCACGTTGCTGTTGCAGATGCTCGGTACGCTGGGTGCGCAGCTGTCAAGCGTCTATGTCACCGGCGAAGAATCCCTGGCCCAGGTCGCCTCGCGTGCCCAGCGCCTGGATCTGCCGCTCGCGCCTTTGCATGCACTGGCCGAAACCTGCATCGAGCGTATCCTCGAACAAACCGCGGCGGCACGTCCGCGCGTGCTGGTCATCGACTCCATCCAGACCATATGGACCGAATTGCTCACCGCCGCGCCGGGCTCGGTCAGCCAGGTGCGCGAATCGGCCGCCAAGCTGACACGCTTTGCCAAGGAAACCGGTACGTCGGTATTTCTGGTCGGCCACGTGACCAAGGAAGGCGGCATCGCCGGTCCGCGCGTGCTCGAGCACATGGTCGATGCGGTGCTTTATTTCGAAGGCGAATCGGGTAGCCGTTTTCGCGTCCTGCGCGCGTTCAAGAACCGCTTCGGCGCGGTCAACGAACTGGGTGTCTTCGCGATGAGCGAAAAGGGTCTGCGCGAGGTGCCCAATCCTTCGGCGATCTTCCTTTCCGCACATGGAGGCCCGACCTCCGGTAGCGCCGTGATGGTGACGCGCGAAGGCACGCGTCCATTGCTGGTCGAAGTGCAGGCCCTGGTCGATCAATCGTCGCTCGGCAACCCGCGTCGTGTGACGCTCGGTCTGGAACAGAATCGCCTGGCGATGTTGTTGGCTGTGCTGCACCGCCATGGAGGTATTGCAGCGTACGACCAGGACGTCTTCGTCAATGTGGTTGGCGGTATTCGCGTGCAGGAGACGGCCGCGGATTTACCCGTGCTGCTGGCCGTATTGTCGAGCCTGCGCGATCGACCGCTACCGGATAAGACCATTGCCTTCGGCGAAGTCGGCTTGTCCGGCGAGATTCGCCCGGTGCCCAATGGTGAGGAACGGCTGAAAGAAGCCGCGACTCATGGCTTCAAGCGAGCGATTGTGCCCAAGGCGAATGCACCGAAGAAGGGCAAGGTCGGCGAGATGGAAGTGCTGGGTGTGGAGCGGTTGTCGCAAGCGATCGATGCTGCTCGCGGCGATTGACCCCGTGGGGCTGCAGGTGAAGCTCAAGCCCCGCGATGCAAAATAACTTCCAGCACGAACTTCGACCCAAAGAACGCCAGCAGCAACACACCCATGCCGATCAGCGTGAGATTCACTGCGCGACGTCCACGCCAGCCATGTCGCCAGCGCCCATAAAGCAGGACGCCGAACACCAGCCACGCAATGATCGACAATACGGTCTTGTGTACTAGATGCTGACCGAACAGATCGTCGACAAACAAAATGCCGGTAAGCAAGGTCAGGCTAAGCAAGACGAAGCCCGCACCGATCAACCGAAACAGCAAAGTCTCGGTCAACGTCAGCGGCGGCAGCGCACGCAACCAGTTGCCGAACTGGCGATGGCGTAGCGCGCGCTCCTGTACCGCCAGCAGAATCGCCAGCACCGCGGCAATCGACAGCACGCTGAAGGCGAGCAGGGCCACTGTCACGTGCAGCTTGATCTGCCAATCCATCGTCAAGGGCAGGCGCTCGCGCACCATGAAGCTGTCGACGGCCAGCAGCAGGGCGCTCAGCGGGAACACGATCACACCCAGCGCGGCCACCGGGCGCCACAGGTTCACCAGCAGGGTGATGATCGAGACCACGCAGGCCACCAGCGACAGCGCGGCAAAGAAGTGCAGGTCGAGCGAGCCACGGTGAATGCTGAGCAGCAGGCCGGCGTGGATAAGCGCCGCGGGGCCGGCGACACCCAGGGCGGTGCGATTCAATGGCTTTCCGCCGTTCAGCAGCGGTCGCGCCAGCCCGGCAGCGGCCGCGAGGTACAGGACGATGGCAAGCAGGGCGAGGGCGGGAAGGACCATAGCGCGAAAGTGTCGCATAGGCCGCTGCCCAGCTGTAGGCGTGCCTTCTGTCGTTATTGTCGCGGGTTACGGCGTTCCCCAGCGAATCTGTCGGTTATAATTGCCTCCTTTCACCTTATTGCGTCCAAGCCATGTTCGAGTCGCTCAGCCAACGCCTTTCCGCCACCGTCGACCGCCTGCGCGGCCGCGGGCGGTTGACGGAAGAAAACATCCGCGAGAGCCTGCGTGAAGTACGTATCGCGCTGCTCGAAGCCGACGTCGCGCTGCCGGTGGTGCAGGCCCTGATCGAACGGGTGAAGGTGCGCGCGGTCGGTCAGGACGTGCTCAAGAGCCTGTCGCCCGGCCAGGCGCTGGTCAAGGTGGTCAGCGATGAACTGACTGCGGTGATGGGCACGGTTAATGCCGAGCTGAACCTGGCGCAGCAGCCGCCGGCGGTGGTGTTGATGGCGGGCCTGCAGGGTGCCGGTAAGACGACCACGGTCGCCAAGCTGGCGCGCTTCCTCACCGAGCGCAAGAAAAAGAAAGTGATGGTGGTCAGCTGCGACGTCTATCGTCCGGCCGCCATCGAGCAGTTGCGTACGCTGGCCGAACAGGTCGGGGTGAAGTTCTTCCCGTCCGAGGCGGGCCAGAATCCGGTCGATATCGCCAAGGCTGCGATCGCTGCCGCCCGCCGCGAAGTGGTCGACGTGCTGCTGGTCGATACCGCCGGCCGCCTGCACGTGGACGAGGCGATGATGGCCGAGATCAAGGCCTTGCATGCCGCGATCACGCCGATCGAAACCCTGTTCGTGGTCGACGCCATGACCGGCCAGGATGCGGCCAACACGGCCAAGGCTTTTGCCGAAGCGTTGCCGCTGACTGGCGTCGTGCTGACCAAGACCGACGGCGATGCCCGTGGCGGTGCCGCCTTGTCGGTGCGCTATGTCACCGGTCGCCCGATCAAGTTCCTCGGCGCCGGCGAAAAGACTGATGCGCTGGAGCCGTTCCACCCCGATCGTGTGGCCCAGCGCATCCTGGGCATGGGCGACGTGCTGTCGCTGGTCGAGGAAGTCGAGCGCAAGGTCGACCAGGAGAAGGCGCACAAGCTCGCCCAGAAGGTCATGAAGGGCAAGCGCTTCGACCTGAACGACATGAAGGATCAGCTCGAGCAGATGAACAACATGGGTGGCCTGGCCGGCTTGATGGACAAGCTGCCAGGCGTGGCCAATCTGCCCGACAACGTCAAATCCAAGGTCAACAACAAAGAAATCGACCGCATGGTGGCGATCATCAGTTCGATGACCAAGAAGGAGCGCCGCCATCCGGACCTGCTCAACGGCTCGCGCCGCGCCCGTATCGCGCGTGGCTCGGGCACCCAGCCGGCTGACGTCAACCGCCTGCTCAAGCAGTACATGCAGATGGAAAAGATGATGTCCAAGCTGTCCAAGGGCGGCTCGAAGGGCCTGATGCGCCAGATGCGCGGGGCCATGAAGGGTATGGGCGGCATGGGCGGTGGGATGCCTCCGATGCGGTAAAGCCGGCGCCCTTGGCGCCTGTAAAGTCGCTCGCTGTACTCGCTGGAAAGAGTAAGGGGGAAGAGCAGGGTGCTCGCTCTGCTGTTGAGTTTCCCCCTTTTCAGGCCGCAAAGCGGCCGGCTTTACCCTTTTCAGCCCGCCTTGGCGGGCGACTTTACGCCCCGGCTCTTTACACAACTGATCCACATCATTAAAATGCCGCGTTTACCGCGCCCACACCTAGGGCGTGCTGCCGGCGCTTCCGGCAACTCTGGAGTTTTTACTATGGTTAAGATTCGTCTTTCGCGCGGCGGCGCCAAGGGCCGTCCGTTCTACCACGTCCTCGTGACCGATTCGCGCAGCGCGCGTGACGGCCGTAGCATCGAGAATGTCGGTTATTACAACCCGGTGGCCTCGGGCAAGGACAAGCGCCTTGAGCTGAACGTCGCTCGCGTGCAGGAGTGGGTTTCCAAGGGCGCTCAGCTGAGCGACAAGGTTGCTGCCCTGTTGAAGGAAGCCGGCAAGCAGCAGGCTGCCTGAGCATGACGGCAGCCGGTCGGCGCGTCCTGGTTGGACGTATCGTCGGGCTGTACGGGGTGCAGGGTTGGCTCAAGATCGAATCTTGGACCGACCCACGCACCCGGATCTTCGACTACCAGCCCTGGCTGCTCACTGCGGCGCCGGGTGTGGAGACGGAGGTCAAGGGAGTCAAGGGCCGTCCGCAGGGTAAAGGGTTAATCGCCTTCATGCCCGACGTGACGGACCGCGATCAAGCGGCAGCGCTGATCGGTAGCGACATCTATGTCGCTCGCGAGCAGTTGCCGCCTCCCGGCAAGGATGAGTATTACTGGGTCGATCTCGAAGGTCTTGAGGTCGTCACCACGGAAGGCGTGGCATTGGGACGGGTCACTCACCTGTTCGCGACCGGTGCCAACGATGTCGTGGTAGTGAGGGACGGCGAGCGCGAGCGGCTGGTTCCCTTTGTCCAGGGCTCTTATGTGCGTTCGGTGGACTTGTCCGGCGGGCGTATGGTGGTGGACTGGGACCCCGAGTTCTAAAGCTTCGTATAGAGGGTCCGATGCGCTTCGATGTCGTTACGCTGTTTCCCGACTTCGTTCGCCAGTGCGCTGCCGTCGGTGTCGTAGGGCGCGCGCAGCAGCGACAGCTGTTGCAGGTGGAAACCTGGAATCCGCGCGATTTCGCCACCGACAATTACCGTACCGTGGATGGCCGTACTTACGGCGGCGGCCCCGGCATGGTGATGTTGATCGAGCCTTTGCGTGCAGCCATCAAGGCCGTTCGCGAGGCCGCACCGGAGCCGGTGCACGTGATTTATCTCAGTCCGCAAGGAGCGCGGCTGACGCAGGGCAGAGTGGAAGCGCTGGCCAAAAAGCCGCGAATCGCTTTGCTTTGTGGGCGTTACGAAGGTGTGGACGAGCGTTTGCTGGCGCATGAGGTCGACGAAGAGCTTTCTATCGGCGACTATGTGCTGTCCGGCGGCGAGTTGGGTGCCGCGGTGATTATCGACGCGGTGGGCCGCTTGCAGGACGGCGCGTTGAATGACGCGCAATCGGCCGAGCAGGATTCGTTCTCGAACGGTTTGCTCGACTGTCCGCACTATGCGAAACCGGTGCAAGACGCATACGGGGACGTGCCGGAGGTGTTGTTGTCCGGCGATCACGCGGCTATCCGCCGCTGGCGCCTGAAGCAATCGCTGGGACGAACCTGGTTGCGACGACCGGACTTATTGGCGCAATGCACGTTGGACAAACAGTCTCGCGCATTGCTGGATGAATTCCGCCGCGAACATGCTCTCAAGCAGACGCGGCAAAACGATGCGGCCGATCAGTGACCGCAGCTAATTGAAAAATCGACGGGTGTGCCATGAACAAGATCATTGAACAGTTCGAAGCCGAGCAGATCACCCGCCAGCTGCCGGATTTCGGCCCTGGCGACACCGTGGTGGTCAACGTGAAGGTCAAGGAAGGCAACCGCGAGCGCGTCCAGGCGTTCGAGGGTGTTGTCATTGCCAAGCGCAGCCGCGGTCTGCATTCGGCTTTCACCGTGCGCAAGATTTCCCATGGCACCGGCGTAGAGCGCGTGTTCCAGTCGCACAGCCAGGCCATCGACTCGGTCCAGGTCAAGCGCAAGGGTAAGGTTCGCGGCGCGAAGCTGTACTACCTGCGCGGTCTGGAAGGCAAGGCCGCCCGCATCAAGGAAGACATCGCCGCTGCCGCTGCCGCCAAGGCTGCGAAGTCGGCCGAGTAAGCGTCACCGCTTCCTCGTACTGTCTACGAAAACCCGCGGATCGCTCCGCGGGTTTTTTGTTGCCTGTTGCCCGGGCTGAGCATGGCTATCTCTTCCGGATGATGGCCGTCTATCCGTCGCCAGCCTGTCCTCCTGCTAGTATCAGCACTCATTCGCGGACAGACATCGAATGGCCAATGGACGGCAATCTGGCGGTGTCTAGCGGCTTTAATTTCGCGGTAGTAAAGGACCCGGAACGGTATGCCTGTCGATAGCCAAGACGTTGGCCTGGGCAATACGAACACACGCCATCGGCTGCTCCAGGCAGCCGAGACGTTGTTTATCGAGCATGGTTACGAGGCCATGCTGATACAGGAAGTGACACGTCGTGCGGAGGCCAATTCGGCCGCGGTGAACTATCACTTCGGCGGCAAGGAGCTGCTGATGCGCGAGGTGTTGGCCAGGCGTTTGAATCGCCTGAATGCCGAACGCCTGGAGCTGCTGTCGTGCTGCGAGGAACAAAGCGGTGGCCGGCTCGATGCCGCCGCCGTACTGAGCGTATTGTTCGTACCGGCGCTGCGCCTCAGCCGGCCGCCCGCGGGCAATCCGACCTTCATTCGTCTGTTGGGCCGCGTCTATAGCGACTCGTCGCCGTTTATCCGTAACTATCTCGAAGACCATTACCGCCCGATCTTCGAGCGGTTCTTCGAGGCGTTCTCGCGCGCCTTGCCGAACATGTCACGCAGTGAATTGAGCATGCGTCTGCGCTTCAGCTTGCAGGGCCTTGCCGGCCTGCTCGCGGGACAGCGTGTGGACGAATTGATTGCCGCGCTCAGCATGGGGGAGCTGTTGGGCGAGGACGTGTTATTGGCACGTCTGATTGCCCTGGTGCTGCCCATGCTGACCGATCCGCTGGGCACACCCGAACAGGTGCGTGCCGTGCAACAGGTGGCGAGCATGGCGGACGTGGCGGCCAAGGCGGCCGATGCCACGATGCAGGCCGCGCAGGCCGACGGGGCCCGTGGACGCCCGGCGTCGCGCGATGAGCGCTGAATCCTCAGCGACTTTGGGACGCTAAAGACCATCTCCTATCCGTCGTCATCCCGGCGCACGCCGGAGGCGCATCACAGCAGCGAAGCTGGTCATCTAGTGCCTTTCGTTTCATCGTATTGAAGACGCTGGCCCCCGGCCTTCGCCGGGGCGACGGTGGAAACTGAGGCTGCTGGACTCTAAAACCACCTCCTGATCCGTCATCCCGGCGTACGCCGGGATCCAGTGCCTTTTGCTTCATCGTATTGAAGGCGCTGGACCCCAGCCTCCGCCGGGGCGACGGTGGAAACTAAGGTTATTAACTCCGGAAATTGATTCTGGCGCTCCGCTGTCATGCCAAGGCGTCGTTGAGACCGGGTGCATTGCAACAATTCCTGTCGTGGCAGTTATCGACGCCGCGTGCTTTCGAGCGCCCATATGTTACTCGCCGAAGCCTGTTTCAAACCCTTAAAACCGGCGATTTTCCGCGCTTTCGTTGATCGCGTTGCATGGCATCAAAACGAGCCAGATTGAGCCCGGATAAGGCTTGTGCGTTGCAGATTGACCCGTCCCGACCCCAGGTCCATCGTATAAACATCCGTTTCAATTATTGATTTGAAGAGACGGATTGAATGGGGTAGTTGAAGTCAGCAGTTGAAATAGGTGTTTGGCGGGCGATGCGTGCCCGGCCGAACAGGGATCTGTCTCACATCTCGCTTCAGGGGCTTCAAAAAGGGTGAATAGCCAGCACGCCAGCATCGGTCACGCCAGCACGCGCGAGCGCCTGTTGCAGGCTGCGGAATGGCTATTCATCGAGCGCGGCTACGAGGCCATGTCGCTGCGTCAGATCACCCGTCGCGCGGATGCCAACCTTGCCGCGGTCAACTACCACTTCGGCAGCAAGGAGCTGCTTGTACACGAGATGCTGGCCAAGCGGCTGGACCGTCTCAATCGCGAGCGCCTGCAATTGCTGGCCTGCTGCGAACAGCAGGATGGGCAGCCGCTTGAAGCCGCGGCCGTGTTGAGTGTGCTGTTCGTGCCAGCGCTGCGACTCAGCCGCCCGCCGGCGGGCGATCCGGTATTCATGCGCCTGCTCGGGCGCGTCTACAGCGATCCGTCGCGCTTCATTCGCGACTACCTGCAACAGCATTATCGGCCGATTTACGAGCGTTTCTTCGAAGCGTTCTCGCGCGCGTTGCCGGAGTGGCCGCGCAACGAGCTCAGCATGCGTCTGCGGTTTTGCCTGCAAAGCCTGTCCGGGCTGCTGGCTGGCGAAAACATGGATGAATTGATCGACGCGCTATGCGTCGGCGAGGTGATCGACGATGCCACGCTGCTGGCGCGTCTGAATGCGCTTATCGGTCCCATGCTCACCGCGCCACTTGGCACGCCGGAGCAAGTTCGTGTCGTGCAGCGTGTCGTAGAGCAGGCCAATACGGCGGCGCAAGCCGTCGACGCGGCGGAGCAGGCGGTTGCCGCGCAGTTGATCGGTGGAAGCAAAAGATTGGTTCCCGGTAACGAGCCGTGGAGCGTCGAAACACAGGGGAAGTCGTTTTAGTCGATGTAAACGTTCGGCACCGGGCGGTGCCGTTACGTCTCAACTTTTATTGCGAGGTATGGATATGAAAGCGCAATTCAAAGCATTGGCCATGGCATGTGTAATGGCCGCGGGTACGATCGTTGCCGCTCCGGTATTTGCTGCTAGTGCGTCGCCGGTGAACACCACTTTTGTCGCCACCGGCGCCACCAACCTGTCGATTGCCGGCATCAACGTGCCCTGCACATCGAATTTTGTGCTGGTCACCGACGGCTCGGGCAACGTCTCCGTCACTCAGGCGACGTTCTCCGGCGGCGGCCTGTGCTCCTCGGTCCATGCCAATAACTTGCCCTGGTCGGTGTCGTTGCCCACCACCACGACTGCGGTGATCAATGGCGTCAATGTCACTGCCAGCATCTTCACCTGCGCGGGCAGCGCCAATGCCACCATTGGCAGCAGCGCGATCACCCTGGTCGGCACGATCAGCTCGTCGTGTAGCGCGACCGGCACGCTCGGCATCTCGCCCACATTCACGGTTCATTGATCGAAGTGGCGGTTGCTACCTGCAGGTAGCAAGTGTCGGCCACGGCATGCATGTATGCCGTGGCCGTTCTCAAGAAGCAGTGTCTTGTCGTAGTGCCTTGGCCAGGATTGGCCGGAAATTGAAGGTTTCAAACACCAATACGGGCATGTGGTATCGAAAAGCCCGCGTATCTTTCCTGCGACCCCGAGAGTGTCAACATGATGAAAAAACGTTCCTTTGCTTCTTCCCAAACGAAGACCCTGGCCGTTACCGCCATGACGGCAGCGATGTTGCTGGCTTTCGGGTTACCGCAGAAAGCCCATGCGGCGGCCTTTCAGTTGCCGGTGACCAATGCAGCAGGCTACGGCCGCGCGTTCGCTGGTGGCTCGCTGTGGCAGAACGATCCGTCGGCCGCGTATAACAATCCCGCCGCGATGGCATGGCTTACCGGTCCGGTGATGCAAGGCACCTGGATCGGTATCGATATCAGTGCGCAATTCCACGGTTCGACCACGGACGCTTTCGGCCGCGACACACCCGGTGACAACCCCAATGCGGGACATCGGGTGATCAACGAAGGATCGGCTTTCTATGCCATGCCGGTATCGGATCGCTTTGCCATCGGCTTTGGCATCGAAGTCCCTTATGGCCTGCTGACCAAATACAGCCCCCAATGGCGTGGCTCGCAATTCGGCACGATGACTTCGCTCAAGTCGGTTGGCTTCAGCATGTCGGCGAGCTTTAAAGTGACTGATACGTTCTCACTGGGTGCCGGCGTTATCGCGCAGCGTACGCGCGCACAGCTCAACAACGGTCTGGATGTCGGCAGCACGGCTTCGCTTGCGCTGGGTATCCCGGTGGCGCAGTCGCCGGATGAGATCGCGCAGATCAACGTGCGTGTACATAACTGGTCCGAAGGCTATTTCCTGGGTGCGGAATTCAAGCCCACCGATGCCGACTCCTTTGGCATCAGCTACCACTCGCGCGTCGGCAACCGGCTCAAGGGTAGTTACGCCATGTACTTCCCCAACGACGGCAAGCCCGGACTGGGGTCTACCATCGATGTGCGCAGCTTGATTCAGCTCATCCCGCTCTTGAACCAGCTCAACGCAGGCAATCCCTCGCTGCAGCTGCCGCCGCTCAATCCCGATGGTGGCCCGGCGTCGGCTGTTCTCGATCTGCCTGCATTCGTCAATATCGATTATCTGCACAAGTTCAGCGACCGCTTCAGCCTGGGAGCATCGGCGGAGTGGACCAACTGGTCCAAGTTCCAGACGTTGACCCTGGTTTCCGATGGTGTGCAGATGCTCAGTCTGCCGCAGTCGTACAAGAACTCCTGGACGTTGAGCGTGGGCGGCGACTACCAGGTGAGCGATCAGTGGCTATTACGTGCCGGTCTGTCGTGGGATCAGACGCCCACCACCGACGCGACGCGCGACCCGCGTGTGCCGGACAACGATCGCAAGATCGTCAGTATCGGCGTGGGCTACAAGCCGACCGAGCACCTGACGTTCGATGCGGCCTATTCGCATCAGTTCCTGAGCGATGCACGCATCAACAATACGGCACCGCTGGCGTTGGGCAACGGGAACATGAATGGCTCGTTCTCCGATGCCGGCAACGTGGCTTCGTTGACCGCCACCTATCAGTTCTAACCCTTTGTCGAGCCTCGCTCGGCGTATGTGAAAAGGTTGGGCGGAAAGGATGCCGCCCCGCTTTCCATGATCCCTGGCTTTTTGCTTAAGGAGTGCGCCATGAGATCTGCGTTGTTATGGGCCGTTGCAGCGAGCTTGGTGGTTTCCAGTGCCGCCGTGTACGCCGCCAATGACACCCCCATCGGCATCTGGAAACAGGTCGACGATGTCACCGGCAAGCAGAAGTCGGTGATCGAGATCACCGATGCCGGCGGCAAGCTGCAAGGCAAGGTGTTGCAAGTGATGAACCTTTCGCCGGAGGAGATTGCCAAGGGTGGGCAACATCCGGTGTGTGTCAAATGCGATGGCAGCCGCAAGGACCAGCCGATCGAAGGCATGACCATCCTGTGGGACGTCAGCAAGGACGGCGACGTGTGGGATGGCGGCAAGATCGTCGACCCGAAGACCGGTAAGGTCTACAAGGTCAAACTCACGCTGACCGATGGCGGTAGGAAACTCGATGTACATGGTTACATCGGTTTTTCACTGATCGGTCGCAGCCAGGTGTGGGAGCGCCAGGATTAGGCGCCCTTGAAGTTCGACTCTCCCGCAATGGGAGAGTCGAACGCATCAAGCCATCAGGCGTTGCGGTTCCTGCAGGAAGTTACCCTGCACGAAGTCCACACCACAGGCGAACAGCAACGACGTGCTCGCTGCATCCTCGACCCATTCGGCAATCGTCTGCCGATCCATTTCGCGTGCCTGCCGACACAGATCGGCGATACGCTTCTGGTTTTCCGGATGCTGCGGCAGCTCGGCCATATAGCTACGATCGAGCTTCAGATAGTCCGCCTCGATATGCGTGAGCAACTGGAACGAGTTGAGGCCGGAACCGAACTGCTCCAATGCGAAGCGACCGCCGATCTTTTTCCAGGCGCTGACGAACTCCTGCGCCGGGCGCAGCAGGGTCACCACCTTGCTCTCGGTCATTTCCAGCACGATATGGCCGTGCTTGAGTGCGGCCTGTTTCATTCGCGCGGCCAACCAGGGAATCAGCTGGGCGTCGTTGAGCGAGCTGGCGGTGAGCTTGATGAAGAACGTGGACGGCGTACCGAAGCGTTCGCGCTGACGCAACATTTCGATCGCCTGGTTCAACACCCAGCGATCGATCGCCGGGGTGAGATTGTGCTTCTCGGCGATCGGCAGGAAGAAGCCGGGCAGCACCTCGCCTTGCGGGCCGTTGAGGCGCAGCAGGATTTCGGAAAACTCGCCTTCGGCATCCTGCAGGCTGATCACCTGCTGGTGATAGAGCACAAAGTCGTTCTGGGTCAGCGCCTGCTGCAGCAGCGTCAGCCAGTAGCGCTCGCGTTCGGCATCGGCCTTTTCGCGGGCGGCCGGGTCGTGCAGTTCGCTGCGGTTGCCGCCCTGGCTTTGCGCATTGCGCAGTGCCTGGTTGGCCTGGTCGAGCAGCAGTTCGGTATTGGCGTTCTTTTCGCTCAGCAGGCTGCCGCCGATGCTGACGGCCACGGTAAGCGAACGCGTGCCGACGTCGAAGATCTCGCCCGCAATGCTTTTTTGCAGCGCGGCGATCCATTCCTTGATGCTTTCGTCGTTACGCGAATGCAGCATCACGCCGATCATGTGTTCGCCAATCAGGCCGGCGCTGTCATCCGGGCTGAGCAGGGATTCCACCCGCGTGGCAAACGCGGCCAGCAGTTCGTCGGCCTTGCCCAGGCCGATGCCGCTGACCACCGCCTGCCAGCTATCGGGCTCGATCAGCAGCAGCGCCTGGCCCATGCTGCCTTCGGTTGCGGCGGCGACCGCCTGGTCGATGGTTTCGAGCATACGGGCGCGGTTGAACAGGCCCGTGACCGGGTCGCGCTGTAGCTGTTCGATGACGCCCGGATCGACCTGCTGGCGGCGGAATACCACCTGCAGGCAGGGCTCGCCTTCGAACGTGGCGTGCGCGAACTCCACGTTGGCCTTGAACGAGCTGGCATCGGCGCGGCGCGCCTGCACCTCGATGCGGCCCGGAATTTTTTCGCCGCGCGATAGTGACTTCAACGTGGTCTTGAATGCGTCTGCGTCCGCTGCGCCGATCATGTCGAGCACCGGCAACCCGAGCAGGTCGTCGAATTCGTTGTAGCCGAAGGTCTCGAGATAGGCCTGGTTGGCGCGCACGTGCATGCCTTCGTGCACGTAGGCAATCGCATCGGTGGACGAATCGAGCAAGGCATCGCAGCGGCGCTCCGATTCGCGCAATGCCGATTCGAGCCGGCGCAACTGGCGACGCGTGTTGAGCGAGTCGAAGTCGCGCTGCACCACCGCCAGCAATTGGCGTGGTTGCGAACGTAGCGCAATGCCGCGCACGCCGTTGATGAACATGTCGGTGGCCAGGTCGTTGTCCAGCTGGCTGACCAGGGCGATCAGCGAGAGGTCGCGGCCATGACCGTCGAGCAGACGCGTGACTTCGCGCAGGTCCAGGCTGCCGATTTCCGGGTCGAACAGCACGATGTCGGGGCCCAGCTCGTCCAGGGCAGCCTGCATCTGTTCGCTGTTGGTGGCGCGCGCGGGGCGCACCGCAATACCGTTATTACGTAACAGGCTGATGATCTGCTCGGCGTCCTCGACCGATTTTTCGATGAAAAGAATCTTGATTACCAGGTCTGTTTTCGTCGACACGTCGAACGATCCTTGGATTTCACCGAAACGAAAGCGTATGAGGCAGGACCGGTGAATGCACCGGACTGCAAAAAAGGTTTTAACGGATTCCCGTGAGGACTGCCAGCATCAAAGCGGGTTTGAATGAGGATTGCCTCACAATGGCCGTTTCGATGCGTCGCCGCCCACCTCGCGCACCAGCTTGGGCACAAGATAGCCGGGAAGTTGTTGCCGCACCGTCTCGACCAGCGTCAATGCGCGCGCATCGTCGACCTCGAAATGCGCCGTGCCCTGGACGCGATCGAGCTGGTGCAGGTAGTAGGGCAGCACACCGGCGGCGAACAGACGCTCGGACAGCTCGGCCAGCGTATCGGCATCGTCGTTGACTCCGCGCAGCAGCACCGACTGGTTGAGCAGGGTCACGCCCGCATCGCGAAGCCTTGCGCAGGCCTGGTCCACCGAGGCGTCGAACTCGCGAGCGTGGTTGGCATGCAGCACCATCACTTTCTGTAACGGCAGGTCGGCCAGCCACTGTAGGAGAGCATCGTCCACCCGTTCGGGTAGTACTACCGGCAGGCGCGTGTGGATGCGCAGCCGCGTGACCGATGGGATATCGGCCAGGCCGTGGGTCAGTTCTTCCAGCTTGGCCGTGGCGAGGGACAAAGGGTCGCCTCCGGACAGGATTAGTTCGCTGATGCTCGGGTCCTGGCGCACATGGGCCAGGGCATGACGCCATTGCCCGGCCGCGGCCATCTCGTCGCCATAGGGGAAGTGGCGGCGGAAACAATAGCGGCAATTGATCGCGCAACTGCCGCTGGCGATCAGCAGGGCTCGCCCCTGGTACTTGTGCAGCACGCCCTGGGCGGTGCGGGCGGCCATATCGCCCACCGCATCGACCGTATAGCCCGGGGCCGGCTCCAGCTCGGCCAGCTGCGGCAGCACCTGCAGCAGCAGCGGGTCACGTGCGTCGCCTCGGCCCATGCGGGCCACGAAGCCACGAGGCACACGTAGCGCAAAGCCGGCCTGGTCTGCCGGCAGGCCGGCCTCCAGGTGCCCCAGATCCAGCAGGCGCAACAGTTCGTCGGCATCCGTGACGGCATCGCGCCAGAGCTGGCGCCAGTCGCCGTGGGCCTGGGGCGTGGCCGGTGTTATGCGGGCGCCTGGGCTTGCGGTTATCATAAGTGGTCCCGTGCGGGCATCTGCCCGTTCAATCCGACATTTTAACTGCTAAATCCTTCCTGGCGCGGCGCAAACGAGCATGCCGGTGGGGTGTCACTATCCTTTTGGAGTTCTGCGCAATGGCGAGCTACGACCTTAATGGCGTAAAAACTGGCTTGAAGATCCTCATGGACAACGAGCCTTATGTCATCACCGACGCTGAGTTCGTCAAGCCGGGCAAGGGGCAGGCCTTCACCCGCATCAAGATCCGCAACCTGGTCAATGGCCGCACCACCGAAAAGACCATGAAGTCCAGCGACAAGGTCGATGGTGCCGAAGTGGTCGATGCCGATATGACCTTCTCCTATAAGGATGGCGACCAGTGGGTGTTCTCCGACCAGGAGTTCAACGAGCACCGTGCGCATGAAGCGGGTCTAGGTGATGCCGCCCAGTGGCTGATGGGCACCGAGGAGTGCGTCGTCACCTCCTGGACCAAGCCGGACGGCGCCACGCTCATCATCGCCGTGCAGGCGCCGAACTTCGTCGAACTGAAGATCATCGAGACCGATCCGGGCGTCCGTGGCGATACCTCGGGCGGCGGCGGCAAGCCGGCCAAGCTCGAAACCGGCGCCGTCGTGCGCGTGCCGTTGTTCGTCAATCAGGACGAAGTGATCAAGGTCGATACGCGTTCGGGCGAATACGTCAGCCGTGTAAAGTGACGTACTGACGCGCGGGCAAAGCCCGCGCCTTTGTCAGTACGTCATCCCCGCGCAGGCGGGGATCCAGTAAAGAACTGGTGCGAAGCACACTTTATGTTATTTGCTCTCCCGCTCGTTTCACGCGCCGAAAGTCACTGGATCCCGGCGTACGCCGGGATGACGAGTAGGGAAGGGTGATAGATGAGCGTATTTCCGTAAGACTCAAACGCTAAAACGGGGCGGTCACCGCAAGGTGCTCCGCCCCGACTTGTAAATAAGGCCGCCAGACTCATGACCCATCAAAATCCACAAACCGTTGATCTATGCATCGAAGCGCGCTGGGTCGTGCCGGTCGAGCCGCACGGTGTCGTGCTGGAAGACCACACGGTGGTCGTGGACAAGGATCGCATCGTCGCCTTGCTGCCCACGGCCCAGGCACGCACCGCCTACGCGCCGCGCGAACGCAGCGAACTGGGCGAGCACGTGCTGATTCCCGGCCTGATCAACACCCATACGCACAACCCGATGACGCTGCTGCGCGGCCTGGCCGACGATCTGCCGCTGATGGTGTGGTTGCAGCAGCACATCTGGCCGGCCGAGGCCAAGGTGATCGGGCCGGAATTCGTGCGCGATGGCGTGGAGCTGGCGGTGGCCGAAATGTTGCGCGGCGGGACCACCTGCGCCAACGAAAACTATTTCTTTCCCGATGCCATCGGCGCCACCTATCGGCGCATGGGCTTTCGCGCGACGGTCGGCCTGCCGATCATCGAATTCCCGACCGCCTGGGCCAAGAGCCAGGACGACTACTTCGAGCGGGCCGTCGAAGTGCACGACAGCTTCCGCGGCGATGCGCTGATCTCGACCGCGTTCGCGCCGCACGCGCCGTACACCGTGTCCGATGCCAGCTTCGAGCGTATCCGCGTGCTGTCGGATCAGCTCGATATCCCTGTCCATCTGCATACGCACGAAACCGCGCACGAAGTCGAAGACGAAAAGAAAAAGACCGGCCTGCGCCCGTTCCAGCGGCTGCAGAAACTGGGCATCGTCAACGATCGCCTGATCGCGGTGCACTTTACCCAGATCACCGACGGTGAGATCGCCGCCTGCGCCGAAGCGGGCGTGTCGGTCGTGCATTGCCCCGAATCGAATCTCAAGCTGGCTTCCGGGTTCTGCCCGGTCGAGAAGCTGCGCCTGGCCGGCGTCAATGTGGCCATCGGCACCGACGGCTGCGCGTCGAACAACGACCTGGACATGTTCGGCGAGATGCGTACCGCCGCGATGCTGGCCAAAGCCGTCGCCGAGGATGCATCCGCCTTCGACGCGGCGTATACGTTACGTGCGGCCACACTCAATGCCGCCAAGGCGATGGGCCTGGATGCGCAGATCGGTTCGATCGAGCCCGGCAAGCAGGCCGATCTGACCGCGGTACGCCTGTCGGACCTGGAAACGCAGCCGATGTATCACGTGGCCTCGCAGCTGATCTATGCCACCGGCCGTCACCAGGTAAGCGATGTGTGGATCGCCGGCCAGCGCAAGCTGCGTCAGCGCGAGCTGGTGGATGTCGACGTCGAGGGCATCCTGGCCAAGACACGCGCCTGGCGCGAGCGCATCGCGGCGACTTGAGTAAGGAGGCACCGTGAACCGTTATCTCGTTATCGCCATGCGTCGGCCCCAGTTCGATCCGGCGGCGGCCGTTGCCCATCAGGAGTTCCTGCAGGGCCTGCGCAATGGCGGCACGCTGGAGCTGACCGGCCCGTTCACCGACAAGAGCGGTGGCGCCTATGTGATCCGGGCGGAAAGCCTGGAAGCGGCGCGGATCATCGTGCATCAGGACCCGGTCCATACCAGCGGTGGTTGGGACGTGACCGTGCACGAATGGGATGCCCGTTAATTTCGTTTGAACCGGTCCAAGTACACTGCGGTACTTACACTGCCGCACTGCGATGATTTGAGGATGTCCCCATGCAAGCTGCGAACGTAAGTCCGGAAGAAATCGCCCGTTTCGACAAGCTGGCCTCGCGCTGGTGGGATCCGGATGGCGAGTCGCGACCGCTGCACGACCTGAACCCGGTGCGCCTGGGCTATGTCGCCGCGCGCATGGATTTGCGCGACGCCCGTGTTGCCGATGTGGGTTGCGGCGGCGGCCTGCTCAGCGAGGCGCTGGCCCGTCAGGGTGCGCGCGTGACGGGCATCGACATGGGCGAGAAGGTCATCCAGATCGCCAAATTGCATCTGCACGAGTCCGACCTCAAGGTGGACTATCGCGTGCAGCCATCCGCCGAACTGGCGGCGGCCGAGCCCGAATCGTTCGACGCGGTGTGCTGCATGGAGCTGATCGAGCACGTGCCCGATCCGGCCGCGCTGGTGGCCGACCTGGCGGCGATGGTCAAGCCGGGCGGTCATGTCTTCATGTCCACGCTCAATCGCACACCGGCATCGTTCGGCGCGGCCATTCTTGGCGCGGAATACATCATGCGCATGCTGCCACGTGGCACGCATCACTACGCGCAGTTTCTCAAGCCGTCCGAGCTGGGGCGTTTGCTGCGCCATGCGGGGCTGGAGCTCGAAGACGTCTCTGGGCTTGGCTACAACCCGGTCAACCGCAAGGCGTGGCTCAGCCGATTCACCGCAGTCAACTATCTGCTGAGCGCGCGCAAACCCGCATGAAATCCTTACCCACATCCATTCAAGGCGTGCTGTTTGATCTCGACGGCACTCTGCTGGACAGCGCGCCCGATCTTTACGCGGCGCTGGTGCGCCAGTGCGAAGAGGAAAACGCGCCGGTGCCGCCCTATGAGCCGGTGCGCGAAGTGGTGTCGCGCGGTACCCGTGCGATCCTGCAGCGCGGTTTTCCAGAGCTCGACGAGGCTGGCATCCAGGCGCGCGTGCAGCGTTATCTTGATTTGTACGAGGGCATGTTGGCCGAGCACACGCGCCCCTTCGACGGTGTCGACGCCATGCTCGCTACGCTCGAAGCGCGCGGCATCGCCTGGGGTGTGGTGACCAACAAGCCCGGATTTCTCACCGATCTCCTGCTTGAGCGTATCGGCTGGATGCCTCGCGTCTGTGCCGTCGTTTCCGGCGATACGTTGCCGGTAAAAAAGCCCGATCCCGCGCCGGTTCTGCTCGCCTGCGAACGTGCTGGCCTGGATCCGGCGCGCTGCCTTTTCGTGGGCGACGATCGTCGCGACGTTCTGGCCGGCAACGCAGCGGGTCTGTATTCGGTCGCGGTGGAATGGGGTTATCTCGACGGCGGCAACCCGCAGCAATGGGGCGCCGATGCGGTGATTGCGCATCCGGCGGAGCTGTCCGCCTGGGTTGAACGGCGTCAGGCGATCGCATGAACACGGCGGCCGTACCCGGCGAAAATACCGCGCTGGACAGCTATATCGACAAGTGGCTGTCGGTGCAGCCGCAGCAGCGTATTGCGCTGGCGTTCGTCGATCCGCACCGTTATCCCGGCCATATCGCATTGGCTGCGCTGGAACAGGAACTACTCGGCGCGGCCTATGGCATACGCGAGCCGCAGGTCGCCGCGGCCAAGCTCAACTGGTGGGCGGAAGAGCTGTCTGGTGCTGCATCAAGCGGTGGCCGGCATCCGCTGACCCAGGTGCTGTTCGACGACGAGCGCGCGCATGCCTTGCCGGGCGGGCGCTGGCTGGCACCCGTACTTGCTGCCATGGCCCAGCTGGAAGAGGGCACGGCGGCCGATTTCCCGTCGCAAGTTGCCGCAGCATCGCAGCTGCATGGCGCCTGGGCGCAACTGGAGAACGCCTGGTGGTTCGGCCAGGACGCATCGGCCGAGCGAGCCGCGCAGCTCGCGACCTTGTCGCATCTGCTGCACGGCCTGCTGCGCCTCGAAGAGGATGCCGAGCGCGATCGTCTCCCCTTGCCCATGGCCCGCCTCGCTCGCTTCGGTCTCAGTCGCACTCAGCTGCGGCAGGCCAGTGAGGAGCGCGAAGCGGCGATTCGTGCTCAATTGCATGATTTGAAGCGTGCCTGGGCTGATGCGAACAAGCTCGCCGGCCCGATCAGCGTATTTCGTCGCCTGGAGTCGGAGCAAAATCGTGCTTCGGTCCAGCGTGCGGCCAAGGCCCCCGATCCGCTCGCCGTCTTGCGGCAGCGCCAGCAGCAGCGCGGCCCGGGTGTGGCCTGGCGCGCCTGGCTCGCCGCGAGGGCCTGGCATCGCCAGATCGGCGACTGAGCGGACGCAGCGTTTCCCCACCGCGCCTATTGTGGGCTGCGGCTTCTGCCCCAAGATTGTCGGCTTAGGCCATCAGTGCCCGCAGGACTTTTAGGATTCCCCATGTACAGCCCCGAAAACACCGCTCGCTTGCTCCCCGATGTCGCCGTGCACGCGCAACCTCATCTGGCCGGTGCGCTGGACTGGGTGGGTATGGATGGCATCGAGGTGCCAGTGCGCTTCGACGCCGGCGATGGCGACGTGCAGCGTGCCAGCGCGCGCGTCGGTGCCTTCGTCAACCTGCACCGTCCCGACAAGCGCGGCATTCATATGTCGCGCCTCTACCTGCAGGTGGAGGAAGCATTGAGCAGCCAGACGCTTGGCGTCGGCATGCTGCATCAGCTGCTGCGCGGCTTCCTCGACTCCCACAAGGATCTTTCCGACCGGGCCTGCCTGAGCATCCGCTTCGAGCATCTCGTGCGGCGCCCGGCGCTACGCAGCAGCAACAGCGGTTGGCGTGCGTATCCGGTCTGCGTCGAAGCAAGCCTGACCGGCGACGAGCTGATGATCGAGTTCGGTACCGAGATCGTTTATTCCTCGACCTGTCCTGCATCGGCGGCGCTGTCGCGCCAGTTGATCCAGGACCAGTTTGCCAAGGACTTCGATGCGGGCCAGCCGGTCGATCATGCCGCCGTGCTGTCGTGGCTGGGCAGCGAACGCGGCATCGTCGCCACGCCGCATGCGCAGCGTAGCGTCGCACGTATTCGTGTACGTCCCAGTGAAGGCAACGATTTCAATCTGATCCAGCTGATCGATCGCGTCGAGCATGCGCTGGGCACGCCGGTGCAGACCGCGGTCAAGCGCGAAGACGAGCAGGCGTTCGCACTGGCCAACGGCAGCAACCTGATGTTCTGCGAAGACGCGTCGCGTCGCATTCAAAAGGCGCTGGATGCCGATGATCGCCTAGCCGATTTCCACGTCCGCGTCGAACACCAGGAGAGCCTGCACCCGCATGATGCGGTGGCGTATGCGAGCAAGGGTGTTGCTGGCGGGTATGGCAGTGGAGCTGCTGTTTCTAAGTAAAGCCGGTGGCTGCGCCACCTGAGAAGGGTTAAAGAGTAAAGAGGAAGAGCTCATCAGGCGTCGCTGCTTTTCCTCTTTACTCTTTACCCTTTTCAGCGAGCAAAGCGAGCGGCTTTACGGCTTTCCTTGCTCGATCCCAGGCAATAACAACGGATCCAGTCGCACACCGAACCAATTGAATCCCCAATGCACATGCGGCCCGGTCGCGCGGCCGGTCATGCCTGCCGCGCCGATCACCTGACCTTGCGCCACACGCTCGCCGACGCGAACGTCCAGTCGCGACAGATGCAGGAAATTCGAGCTCAATCCGAAACCGTGATCGATCAGGATCGTGCCGCCGGTGAGATAGAGATCGGGCTTGGCGAAGGTGACGATGCCTGATGCCGGCGCCTTCACCGGCGTGCCCTGCGGTACGGCGATATCCATGCCCGAATGCGGGGCTTTCGGGTCACCGTTGTAGATGCGCTGATTGCCGAAGCGGCCACTGATACGGCCCTGCACGGGCCAGATAAAGCCGTGGGTAAAGTCCTCACGATCGTCGTCACGGTCGCGCGCGACCGTCACTTCGGCCTGTTCGCGCTTGATGCGCTCGGCGATATCCTGCGGCGGGTTGACCGTCTTGGGCGGGACGCCATTGACACGCTCGATCGGCCAGTCGCGCGGCAACACGCGGATCGCCTGACTGGCGCGCCCATTGATGCTCACCATCAACGGGCCCTTTTCGTCGCGCCCCGCGCCAAAGACGACCGTGCCGTCTTCACCGACACGGACCGGCTTGCCGTCGACCGTGACCTTGCTGCCCGGCGTCACCTTGGCGATCACCAAGCCTCCCTGCGATAAGGTAGCGGGAATGCTTTGGGCCATGACCTGCGTGGCCGCCAGCATCAGCGTGGCGGCCCATCCGATAACGCCAAATCTCATCGATCGTAAGCCAGTCGCTGGCCGCGCACGCTGTCATTGACGCGCGAACCGTCCCATACGCGTTCACCGTTGACGAAGGTGGCGGCAATGGAGCTGTCGAAGGTGTAGCCCTCGAACGGCGACCAGCCGCACTTGGACAGCACTTCATCACGGCGAACCGTATGTTTCTTTTTCGGATCGACCAACACCAGATCGGCGGCATAGCCTTCGCGCAGGAAGCCGCGACCGTGCACGTTGAACAGCTTGGCCGGCGAATGCGTGACTGCCTCCACCACGCGCTCGAGCGTGAGCTTGCCCTCGAACACGCGCTGCAGAGCGGCCTGAAGTGCGAACTGCACCAGCGGCAGGCCGGATGGCGCCTTGTCATACAGCTGGGCTTTTTCTTCCAGCAGATGCGGTGCATGGTCGGTGGCGAGCACATCCAGGCGGCTTTCGGCCAGCGCCTTGATGATCGCTTCGCGGTCGGCAGCCGTCTTGATCGCCGGATTGCACTTGATCAGAAACCCGAGGCGCTCGTAGTCCTCATCGGAAAAATGCAGGAAATGCACGCAGGTCTCGGCCGTGATCCGCTTGCCTTCGATGGGGCCCGGCTGGAACAGGGCAAGCTCATCGGCGGTGGAAATATGCAGCACGTGCAGGCGACTGTTGTGCTTCTGTGCCAGCGAGATCGCCAGCCGCGTGGACTTGATGCAGGCTTCGCGCGAACGGATCAGCGGATGCTCGCGGGCCGGGATGTTGTCGCCGTATTTTTCGCGCGCCTTGGCGTGCAGGGCGTCGATCATCGGCGTGTCTTCGCAGTGCGTGATGATCGGCGTCGGCGCTTCGCGGAAGATGCCGTCGAGCACATGCGGGTCGTCCACCAGCATGTTGCCGGTGGAGGCGCCCATGAACACCTTCACGCCGGGCGTGGCCTTGGGGTCGATCGAGCGGATTGCTTCGAGGTTGTCGTTGCTGGCGCCCATATAGAAGGCGTAGTTGACCGCCGAGGTCTCCGCGCCGCGGGCGAACTTGGCTTCCAGCGTGTCGCGGTCGAGTGCCGGCGGCCTGGTATTGGGCATTTCCATGAAGCTGGTGATGCCGCCGGCGGCGCAGGCACGCGATTCGTGGGCGATATCCGCCTTTTGCGTCAGGCCAGGCTCACGAAAATGTACCTGGTCGTCGATCATGCCCGGTAGCAGCCACAGCCCGCTGGCATCGATCACCTGTTCGCCCGGACGGGAGTCCAGGGTGCCGGCAATGGTCTCGATCCTGCCTTGCCTGACACGCAGATCGGCGTGGAAGCGGCGGCCTTCGTTAACCAGCTCGGCATTCTTGATCAACCAGTCAGTGGACATGCGGTTCTCCAGTATTTCCGCAGCGGCGGAAGGTAAAACGGTCAGGGACGGGGTCGGGGCCGCCTTCGCAAAGGGGCTGGCAGCGCAGGATGCGCCAGATCGCAAGCAGGCTGCCACGCCACGGACCGAAGCGCGTCACAGCAACCCGTGCATAATCGGAGCAGCTGGGGTAGAAGCGGCAGCGTTGACCGAGCAGGGGGCTCAACCAGCGCTTGTAGAAAGAGAGAAATAGAAGTATCAGTCGAGTCACGACGTTTCACATTGCGGCGACGGTTTTCGGCGCCTATTTGCGCAGTATTCCAGAAGCATGGTTGCCGGTGTTAGATACATGGGCTATAACACCCGGCCGCCAAGGCCAAAAATGGTGAAGGGAAATGGCGAAAACGACGCGTAGTGCGACACCCGCTAAGGCACACAAAGGGAAGGCCGTGCCCAAGGCGAAAGAGACAGTCAGCAAGACCAAGGTCGCCGCCAGCAAGGGCGTGGGGGCGGCTAAGAGCGCTGCAGCAACCAAAGCGCCTGTCAAAGCAACCAAAAAAGCCGCGCCAGCCAAGCAGGCTGCAGCGAAGAAAGCGCCCGTCAAGAAAGCCGTTCCCGTGACCAAAGCCGCCAAGACCGTAGCCAAGAAACCCGCTCCCAAGGCCCCGGCCAAGAAGCCCGCTGCCGCCCCCGTCGCCGCCAAGAAGGCGCCGCCGGCCAAGGCACCGGTGAAAGCCGCCGCACCCAAGCCTGCAGCCAAGCCGGTCGCCAAAGCGGCGCCGGCCCCGGTCAAGGCAGCTGCCAAGCCGGCACCGGCCACCAAGCCGACGCCAGTTGCAGTGCACCAAACCAAGGCTCCGGCCAAGCCGGCAGCGCCCGTCGCTGCCAGTGCCCCGGCGCCCAAGCCCGCTGCCCTCCCTCCGGGCAAGGTAGCGAGCGCAGTCGCCGTGGCATCGCCGCGCGTGGCCTCGGCCACCGCACGCCACACTTCCCACACAAAACAGAAGACCTCGCAGTCCTCGATGAATAGCTCCGCAATACTCGATAACGGCATCACCAAAGAAGACGGCCGCTACGCGCTCCCGTCCACCACCAACATTGACCTGCCCAAGGGATATCGCCCGTCTAACGACGAGGAGTACATGAGCCCCAAGCAACTGGCTTTCTTCCGCAACAAGCTGCGCGAATGGCGTGATCAGCTGGTGGAAGAATCCCGACAGACCATGGAAAACCTCCGTGACGAAGTCCGTGACGTCGGCGATGAAGCCGAGCGCGCGACGCGTGAAACGGAAAACTCCCTGGAACTGCGTACCCGCGACCGCTACCGCAAGCTGATTTCCAAGATCGACAAGGCCCTGCGCCGAATCGAGGAAGGCCGCTACGGTTATTGCGAAGAGACCGATGAGGAAATCGGCGTCGAGCGCCTTGAAGCGCGCCCGATCGCTACCTTGTCGCTCGACGCGCAAGAGCGCCGCGAGCATCTGCAGAAGCAGATGGGCGACTGATCGTTAGTTGTCTGTCTGACAAACGAGGCCCTGCCAGTCGGCGGGGCTTTGTTTTTCAGACCAAGGCTCCCGCATAGGCCTTGATCTTGGCCAACATCGCCGCGAGCCCGTTCGAGCGGGTGGGCGAGAGGTGCTTGGCCAGGCCGATGGCTTCGATGAAGCGCGGTTCGGTCTCGACGATTTCCCTGGCCGAGCGATCCGAGTAGACCCTGAGCACCAGCGCGATCAGGCCCGAGACGATGGCCGAATCGCTGCTGGCGATGAAGTGCAGTTTCTGCGCGTCCCCACTGGGGACCATCCATACCATCGACTGGCAGCCGACTACGCGGTAGTCCTCGGTCTTGTATTCGTCGGGGAAGGCGGGGAGCTGCTTGCCCAGGTCGATCAGGTATTGGTAACGCTCGGACCAGTCGCCGAAAAAGGCGAATTCCTCGGCGATGTCTTGTTGTGCCTGTTCGGCGGTGGGGGATATGGCGGTAGTCATCCCGGCATTATCGCGCGATAAGGCCAAGAGCGCCCCCTCACCCTAGCCCTCTCCCCAGCAAAGCCAGGGGAGAGGGTTGGGGTGAGGGGGGCTCTTGGCTCTACTGCTTTACAACATGCCAACGCGCCCCACCAGCACCGTCCTCGATCATGATGCCCTTCGCCGCCAGCTCGTTGCGAATCTCATCGGCGCGCTTGAAGTTACGCGCCGCGCGCGCTTCCTGACGTTCGACCAGCAAAGCGTCGATAGCCGCGGCATCGATGTCGTTCGAAGCGCCCTTGAACCACATTTCCGGATCCTGCTGCAGTAGCCCGAGCAGGGCACCGCCGCCAAGCAGCGCTGCCTTGGCTTCGCGCTTTTCGGCATCGGAGCCGGCCTGACGTGCGGCATCGGCCAGCTGCGACAACTCCGCTAGCGCCTGCGGCGTATTGAGGTCGTCGCACAGCGCCGCTTCTACGCCGGCGGGAACCGGCAGCTCGCCTTCGACAGGTACCTCGGCCAGGTCGCGCAACACGCGATACCAGCCATCGAGCGTGCTGATCGACTGCGCCACCGCGGCATCGGACCAATCCAGCGGCTGGCGGTAATGGCCGCGCAGCAACAACAGGCGCAAGGCCTCGGCGGGATGCTGCTTCAGCAGCTCATGCACCAGCAGCACATTGCCCAGCGACTTGGACATCTTGCGCCCGTCGAAGGTCAGCATGCCGTTGTGCAGCCACCAGCGCGCGAAGGTCTTGCCGTCGTTGGCGCAGGTGGACTGGGCGATTTCGTTTTCGTGATGCGGAAACAGCAGGTCCACGCCGCCGGCATGGATGTCGATGGTCTGGCCCAGTTGCGCCGCGCACATCGCCGAGCACTCGATATGCCAGCCCGGACGCCCCCGGCCCCAGGGGCTGTCCCAGCCGGGCAGGTCGGGCGTGGAGGGCTTCCACAGCACGAAGTCACCGGGGTTCTGCTTGTAGGGGGCGATTTCCACGCGGGCACCGGCGATCAGCTCTTCCGTATCGCGGCCCGACAACTTGCCATAGTCGGCAAACGACTCGACCCGGAACAGCACATGCCCCTCGGCCGCATAAGCGTGGCCGGTGGCGATCAGCTTCTCGTTCATCCTGATGATCTCGTCGATATGCGCGGTGGCATGCGGTTCGAGATCGGGCGGAGCGATGCCCAGCCCGGCCATATCCTCGCGATAGGCCTGGGCGTAACGGTCGGTGATGGTCGAGATCGGCACGCCTTCCGCCTGGGCGGCGGCGTTGATCTTGTCTTCCACGTCGGTGATGTTCCGCGCGTAGATCACCCCGGGAAAGTGACGCCGCAGCAGCCGTGCCAGCACGTCGAATACCACCGGCCCGCGCGCATTGCCGATGTGCACGTAGTTGTAGACGGTGGGGCCGCAGACATACATGGTCACCCGGTTCGGATCGAGCGGAGTGAAGACGTCGGTCTGGCGGGTAAGGCTGTTGTAGAGCGAGATCGGCATGGTCGGTCCGGGCTTCCGGTGCGCGGGAATAAATCGGCCGGCCATCTTAACAACATGTGAGCGGAGCCGCGGCGGGGGCTGCCAATCTAAGCGTGTATTCAGTGTGAACTTGTTGAAATTGAAAAAAGCAAAGAAGCGTCTTTGAAGCCCCGAATCTATGGAGGTCGTCATGGCCAAAATGTTTCTCCCCGCGTTGTTCCTGGCCCTGACTACTGTGGCCGGCGGCGCCTATGCGCAGAACTCGCGCTATCCGAACGATGCCCCGCCGCCGCCCCCTCCGGGTGCAGGTCCAGGCCCGGGTGCTGACGGTGGCAGTGCGCACTTCGGTTGGGCCGACGTGCTGCGAGTGGACCCGGTCTACGGTGTCGCCCGTACCGAAGTGCCGCGCCAGGAGTGCTACGACCAGACCGTCGTGCAGCAGGAACCCAGCCACGGCAGCGCCGCTGGCACGATCCTCGGTGCGGTGGTCGGCGGCGTGCTCGGCAACACCATCGGCAAGGGCGATGGCCGCAAGGCCGCGACCGTGGTCGGTGCGGTGGCCGGTGGCGCCGTGGGCAACAGCGTTTCGCGCACCCCGGGTGGCGAATACCAGAGCACCCAGACCACCTGCCGTCAGGTCAGTTCGGTCAGCGAGCAGCGCCGGATCATGGGCTACGACGTGGAATACCGCTATCGCGGCGAGGTCTACATGTCCCGTCTGAACTACGATCCGGGCGAGCGCCTGCGCGTCAGGGTCAGCGTGGCCCCGGCCGACTGAGCGGCCCGCCGAAAGCCAGCCAGAACGCCGCCTCCGGGCGGCGTTTTGCTGCCAGTGACATGAGGATGTTGCACGGCAGCGAAATTCCCGTCATGATGAGCGTTCAACCTGGAACCCACATGTCCACAGCCGTCTATACCGCCAACGTTCTGACTAGCGCCCGCATGGCCGCTGGGATGACGTCGCGTGCTCGCCGACCGCTGGTCCGACATTCGGCCGGGTAGGCTGTCGCACGCGTTTAACGTGAATCGACGACAAAACCCGGCCTGTGAGCCGGGTTTTTTGTTTTCTGGATTTGGGATTTGGAGCCGTCATGACCGTTCGCCACTTTCTTACTACGCAGGACTACAGCCGCGCCGAGATCGACACGCTGCTGGAGCAGGCGGCCGCCTTCAAGCGTTCGCCGCGCGGCCAGCAGATGGGCGGCAAGTCCGTCGCCTTGTTGTTCTTCAACCCGTCGATGCGCACGCGGACCAGCTTTGAACTGGGCGCATTCCATCTTGGCGCGCACGCCATCGTGCTGGCGCCCGGCAAGGACGCGTGGCCGATCGAATTCGACGTCGGTACGGTCATGGACGGCGATACCGAAGAGCACATCGCCGAGGTGGCGCGCGTGCTGTCGCGCTACGTCGATCTGATCGCGGTACGTGCCTTCCCGAAATTCCAGGACTGGGCAGTCGATCGCGAGGACCGGGTGATCAAGGCCTTCGCCCAGTACGCGACCGTGCCGGTGATCAATATGGAAACGATCACCCACCCTTGCCAGGAGCTGGCGCATGCGCTGGCGATGAAGGAGCACCTGGGCAACCTGCAGAATCGCAAGTATGTCCTGACCTGGACCTATCACCCCAAGCCGCTCAACACGGCGGTAGCCAACTCAGCCTTGCTGATCGCCACCAAGATGGGCATGGACGTGACCTTGCTGTGCCCCACGCCCGACTACGTGCTCGACGAGCGCTACATGCAGGCCGGCATGCAGAACGCCAAGGACAATGGCGGTTCTCTTCGCGTCAGTCACGACATCGAGGAAGCCTATAGCGGCGCCGATGTCGTGTACGCGAAGAGTTGGGGGGCACTTCCGTTTTTCGGCCGCTGGGAGCAGGAAAAGCCGATCCGCGACGCGCACAAGCACTTCATCGTCGACGAGGCCAAGATGGCACTGACCAACAACGGCCTCTTCAGCCATTGCCTGCCGCTGCGCCGTAACGTCAAGGCGACCGATGCGGTGATGGATTCGCCCGCCTGCATCGCCATCGACGAAGCCGAGAACCGCCTGCATGTGCAGAAGGCGGTGATGACCTCGCTGCTGGCCGGGCGCTGATCTGATGCGAGTTCGCGAGGAGACCAAAGCATGAGCAACCATGCCCATCGTTATGCGGTAGAGGTGGTATGGACTGGAAACCGTGGCGACGGCACCCGGACGTACACAGGCTATGGCCGCGATCATGAGGTACGCGTTGCAGGCAAACCGGTGATCGCCGGCTCGTCCGATGCCGCCTTTCGCGGCGACGGCGCCAAACACAATCCGGAAGACATGCTGGTGGCCTCGCTGTCGACTTGCCACATGCTCTGGTATTTGCACCTGGCTGCCGACGCGGGCGTGGTTGTCACCGATTACCAGGATCATGCCGAAGGGGTGTTGAGCATCGATGCGCAGCATGGCGGGCGCTTCACCGAGGTGGTGCTGCGGCCGACGGTGACGGTCACCGCGCAAAGCGACGCGGGCAAGGCCGAATCGCTGCACGACGATGCACACCATGTTTGCTACATCGCCAACTCCATGAATTTTCCGGTGCGCTGCGAGCCGCGCATCCTGACTGAATCCGTTTGATCGAACCCGTTGAATCGCTTTCCCCAGGACCTTGAAGACATGAGCAAAGATATCGTTCTCGCTTTCTCCGGTGGTCTCGACACCAGTTTCTGCGTGCCGTACCTGCAAGAGCGCGGCTGGGCCGTGCACACCGTGTTCGCCGATACCGGTGGTGTCGATGCCGAAGAGCGTGCATTCATCGAACAGCGTGCGAAAGAGCTCGGTGTCGCCAGCCATCAGACGGTCGATGGCGGTCCGGCGATCTGGGAAGGCTTCGTCAAGCCGTTCGTGCACGCAGGCGAGGGCTATCAGGGCCAGTATCCGCTGCTGGTATCGGACCGCTACCTGATCGTCGACGCGGCGATCAAGCGTGCCGCCGAACTGGGCACGCGTGCCATCGCGCACGGTTGCACCGGCATGGGCAACGACCAGGTGCGCTTTGACCTCGCGGTCAAGGCGCTGGGCGATTACGAAATCGTCGCGCCGATTCGTGAAATCCAAAAAGAGCACACGCAGACGCGCGCCTACGAGCAGGCGTATCTGGAAGAGCGTGGCTTTGAAGTGCGTGCCAAGCAGAAGAGCTACACCATCAATGAGAACCTGCTCGGCGTGACGCTTTCCGGTGGCGAGATCGACCATTGGAAGACGCCGGGCGAGGGCGCACGCGGCTGGTGCAAGCCGCGCAGCGAATGGCCGGCGGAAAAGCTCAGCGTGACGATCGGTTTCGAGCAGGGCGAGGCAGTATCGCTCAACGGCGAAAAGCTGCCGGGTGCGACGTTGCTGGCCAAGCTCAACCAACTGTTCGCCGCTTACGGCGTCGGTCGCGGCATGTACACCGGTGATACCACGATCGGTCTGAAGGGCCGCATCGTGTACGAAGCACCGGGTCTGATTTCGCTGCTCACCGCGCACCGTGCCCTGGAAGAAGCTGTGCTCACCAAGCAGCAGAACCGCTTCAAGCCGGAGGTGGCGCGCAAGTGGGTCGAGGTGGTCTACGAAGGTTTCTATCACGATCCGATCAAGACCGATCTCGAGGCCTTTCTCGCCTCCAGCCAGCGTTGCGTCAACGGCGAAGTAGTGCTGGAAACCAGCGGCGCGCAGGTGACCGCAGTGGAGATTCGCTCGCCGCATATCTTGAATGCCAAGGGCGCCACCTACGCGCAATCCGCGGACTGGGGCGTGGCCGAGGCGGAGGGCTTCATCAAGCTGTTCGGCATGAGCAGCACGCTGTGGGCAGAAGTCAATCGCAACGACGACAACAACAACCGACGATAAGCAAAGGAGCCCGTATTTTATGAATGCCCTGTTGGACGCCACCCTCAAGCATCTCGCCGCGCTGGTCAGCTACGACACGCGCAACCCGCCGCGCGAGATCGGTACGGGCGGAATCTTCGACTACCTGCGCGACAACCTGCCGGGATTCGACGTGACGGTGACCGATTTCGGTGCCGGTGCAGTCAACCTCTATGCAGTGCGTGGCACCCCGAAGTACTTGTTCAACGTGCATCTGGATACGGTCCCGGATTCGCCGCACTGGACGCAGAACCCGCATGAGCTCACGGTCACGGCCGATCGTGCGATCGGCCTGGGCGCCTGCGACATCAAGGGCGCCGCCGCCGCACTGGTGGCGGTGGCCAATGCCACGTCCGGCGATATGGCTCTGCTGCTTTCCACCGACGAGGAAGCCAACGATGCGCGCTGCATCGACGGTTTCCTGAAGACCAAGCCGAAGTACGACGCGATCATCGTGGCCGAGCCGACCAAGGGCGAGGCGGTGCTGGCGCATCGCGGCATTCATTCGGTGCAGATGCGCTTCAAGGGCAAGGCCGGGCACGCCTCGGGCGAGCAGAAAGCCTCCGACAGCGCCTTGCATCAGGTGATTCGCTGGGGCGCGGCCGCGCTGGATTTCGTCGCGGCGCAGTCGCATGAGCGCTTCGGCGGCCTGACCGGCCTGCGTTTCAATATCGGCAAGGTCGAAGGCGGCATCAAGGCCAACGTGATCGCGCCGACCGGCGACGTGCGCTTCGGTTTCCGTCCGCTGCCGTCGATGGATGCCCACCGCATGCTGGAAACCTTTCGTACCCTGGTCGAGCCGCATCCGATCGAATACGGCGAAACCTTCCGTGGCGATTCGTTGCCGGCCGGCGATACCGCCACCGCCGAAACGCGTCGCCTGGCTGCACGGGACCTGGCCGACGAGCTGGGCATTCCGGTCGGCAACGCGGTGGATTTCTGGACCGAAGCGGCCCTGTTCTCGGCGGCCGGCTACACCTCGTTCGTCTATGGCCCCGGCGACATTGCCCAGGCGCATTCGGCCGACGAATGGGTGGCCCTCGACCAATTGCAGCATTACGCGCAGACCATTTACGGGATGATCGACCGTGGACAATCTTGAAACCGCCGGGTACGAACCTTCCCGGCTGGAAAAATTCAGCGAAGCCTTGAACACCGGAGCCGCTTCCACCATGACGAGTGAAGCCAAGACCCGCAAGACCATCGTGCGCCTGCTTTCGAGCATGGGCAGTGCGAAGGAAATTCAGCAGTACCTGAAGCGCTTTTCGCAGCTGGACGCGAAGCGCTTTGCCGTGGTCAAGGTCGGCGGCGCGGTGTTGCGCGACGACTTGCCGGCGCTGACCTCGTCGCTGACTTTCCTGCAGCAAGTCGGCCTGACGCCGATCGTGTTGCATGGCGCCGGTCCGCAGCTGGATGAGGAACTCTCCGCGGCCGGCATCGAAAAGCAGACCGTGAACGGTTTGCGCGTGACGTCGCCGCAGGCCTTGTCGATCGTGCGCAAGGTCTTCCAGGAGCAGAACCTGCGTCTGGTCGAAGCCTTGCAGGCGATGGACACGCGCGCCACCTCGGTACCGTCGGGCGTGTTTACCTCGAAGTATCTCGATCGCGAAACTTATGGGCTGGTCGGCAAGGTCAGCTCGATCAATCTGGCACCGATCGAGGCCAGTCTGCGCGCCGGTTCCATTCCGGTCATCGCGAGCCTGGGTGAGACCGAGGAAGGGCAGATTCTCAATATCAACGCCGATTTCGCCGCGAACGAACTGGTGCGCGTGTTGCAGCCGTACAAGATCGTGTTCCTCACCGGCACCGGCGGCCTGCTCGACGACAAGGGCAAGGTGATCGATTCGATCAACCTGAGTACCGAGTTCGAACACCTGATGCAGCAGCCGTGGATCAATGGCGGCATGCGCCTGAAGATCGAACAGATCGCCGACCTGCTTGCCGATCTGCCGCTGACCTCGTCGGTGTCGATCACGCGACCGGCCGAGTTGGCGAAGGAGCTGTTCACGCACAAGGGTTCGGGCACGCTGGTGCGCCGGGGCGAGAAGGTGCTCACGTTCGACAGCTGGAATGGTGTCGATCAGGAGCGCATGCGTGGGCTGATCGAGTCGAGCTTCGGTCGTACGTTGGTGGATGATTATTTTCAGCGTACGACGCCGTACCGCATCTACGTCAGCGAAAACTATCGCGCCGCGATGATTCTCACCCAGGAAGACGGGCTGGCGTATCTGGACAAGTTCGCGGTGCTCGACGATGCGCAAGGCGAAGGCCTGGGCCGCGCGGTCTGGTTGGTGATGCGCGAAGAAAACCCGAAGCTGTTCTGGCGCTCACGCCATGGCAATGCCGTCAACCCGTTCTATTACGCCGAGTCCGATGGCTGCCTGAAGCAGGAGCGTTGGAAGGTGTTCTGGTACGGCCTGGGCGAAGATTTCGCCACCATCGCACGCTGCGTAGCGCATTGTGCCACGCGCCAGCCGACCCTGGTCGATTGAGGCTGCCGTCATGACCGACAAGAAAACCATCGGCATCGTCGGCGCGCGCGGTCACACGGGCGCCGAGCTGATTCGCCTGATCGCCGATCATCCGGCGCTCGAACTCGTGTTTGTTTCTTCGCGTGAACTCGATGGTCAGCGCGTGGCCGATCATATCGACGGCTACCGAGGCGAACTGAGCTACGCCAGTCTCGACCCGGAAGGCGTCGCCGCGCAAAAGGCGGATGTGGTGATTCTGGCCTTGCCCAACGGCAAGGCGGCACCGTACGTCGAGGCACTCGATGTGGTCGCGCCCGACACCATCATGCTCGACCTCTCGGCGGACTATCGTTTCGACGAGCGCTGGTATTACGGTTTGCCCGAGCTCACCCGCGAACGCTGGCGCGGCGAGCGCAAGATCAGCAATCCGGGCTGCTATGCAACCGCGATGCAGCTGTCCATCGCACCACTGAAAGACCTGCTGGCTGCGCCGCCAGTGTGCTTTGGCGTTTCCGGCTATTCCGGTGCCGGCACCACGCCGTCCGATCGCAACGACCCAGAAAAGCTGCGCGACAACCTGATGCCGTACTCGCTCACCGGGCACATGCATGAGAAAGAAGCGAGCCGCCATCTGGGCCTGCCGGTGGAGTTTCTGCCGCATGTCGCGCCGCACTTCCGCGGTTTGACGGTAACGACCAATCTGTACCTCGCGCGCCAGGCCAAGCTCGACGAGATCGTGCAGCGCTACCGCGCGCGTTACGAGGATGAACCCCTGGTCACGGTGCAGAACGATGCACCGTGGGTCAGCAAGATCGCCGGCAAGCATCATGTCGAGATCGGCGGGTTTACCTTATCCGTCGACGGCAAGCGACTGGTCGTCGTAGCCACCCTGGACAACTTGCTCAAGGGCGCGGCGACCCAGGCGATGCAAAACATCAATCGTGCGATCGGCGTACCCGAGTTGACCGGTATTCCTCTCGAGAGCTGATACCACCCGACGAGATCTTCCGATGCGCCTTTCCCGCTATCTGTTGCCCACCTCGAAAGACAACCCCGCCGAAGCGCAGATCGTTTCGCATCGCCTGATGCTGCGCGCCGGCATGATTCGCCAGGAGGCGGCCGGCATCTACGCCTGGCTGCCGCTGGGCTTGCGCGTGCTGCGCAAGATCGAAGCGATCGTGCGCGACGAGTTGAATCGCGCCGGCGCGGTCGAGTTGCTGATGCCGACCCTGCAACTGGCCGACCTGTGGCGCGAAAGCGGCCGCTACGATGCCTACGGCCCGGAAATGTTGCGCATCCGCGATCGCCATGAGCGCGAACTGCTGTACGGCCCGACCAACGAAGAAATGATCACCGAGATCTTCCGCGCGACGGTGCGCTCGTACCGCGACCTGCCGATGAATCTCTATCAGGTGCAATGGAAGTTTCGCGATGAACAGCGCCCGCGTTTCGGCGTGCTGCGCGGGCGCGAGTTTCTGATGAAGGACGGTTACTCGTTCGATCTGGACGAGGCCGGCGCGCGTCTTTCCTATCAGCGTATGTTCGTCGCCTATCTGCGCATGTTTGCGCGCATGGGTTTGACCGCGATTCCGATGCGTGCGGAAACCGGTCCCATCGGTGGCGATCTTTCGCACGAATTCATCGTGCTGGCCGATACCGGCGAATCGGCCGTCTACGTTGACCGTGAGCTGTTGTCGTTGCCGATACCCGGCGAAGACGTCGACTATCAGGGTGACCTGGGGAGCTGGGTCGATGCCTGGGCGACCCCTTACGCTGCCACCGAAGACGTCCACGAAGCCGAGCGCTTCGAGCGCGAAGTGCCGGCCGAACGGCGCATGCAGACGCGCGGCATCGAGGTGGGACAGATTTTCTATTTCGGTACCAAGTACTCGGCGCCCATGAAGACGACGGTCACGGGTACCGACGGCAACGATCACCTGATTCATGGTGGCTGCTATGGCGTGGGCGTGTCGCGGCTGATCGGTGCAATCATCGAGGCCAGCCACGACGAGCGAGGCATTGTCTGGCCGGACTCGGTAGCGCCGTTCCATGTCGGCCTGGTCAACCTGCAACAGGGCGATGAGCAGACCGATATGGCCTGCGATGCGCTCTATACGGAGTTGACGCGTGCGGGCGTCGAGGTGCTCTACGACGATACGGCCGAGCGTGCCGGCGGCAAGTTCGCCACGATGGACCTGATCGGCTTGCCATGGCAGCTGGTCGTCGGGCCGCGCGACTTGAAGCAAGGGCTGGTCGAACTCAAGCGCCGCGCCACGGGTGAGCGCGAAACGCTGCCGATCGATACCGCGTTGGCCAAACTATTGAAGGACGCGCATCGCGCGGCCCATTGAATCCTTAAGGACATCATCATGACCCAGCCGTTATGGCAGAAGGCCGATATCAAGATCGACGCGCGCATCATGAAGTTTCTCGCTGGCGACGATGTCGTGCTGGATCGCGAATTCTTCCTGCATGACATCACGGCGAGCAAGGCGCATGTCGAGGGATTGGCCAACATCGGTGTCGTCACCGCCGATGAGGCGAAAGCGCTCAAGCAGGAGCTGGACATTCTGGCAGATGATTTCCGTGCGGGAAGCTTTGTGCTCGACGATCGCTACGAAGACTGCCACTCCGCGATCGAGGCACGCCTGACCGAGCGGCTCGGTGACGCGGGTCGCCGTGTTCACACCGGTCGTAGCCGCAATGACCAGATCCTGGTTGCCACGCGTCTGTGGTTGAAGGAGCAGCTCGCAGCACTGGAAACGCATTGCCGTGCGATTGCCCAGGTGTGTCTCGACCGTGCAGCGCAACCGGCATTGCCGTTGCCCGGGTACACGCATTTGCAGCGCGCAGTCGTTTCTTCCACCGGTATGTGGTTCGCTGGTTTTGCCGAAGGCTTTATCGATAACGCTATGCGTGCTCGTCAAACTGCGAGCCTGATCGATGCCAATCCGCTGGGCACTGCCGCCGGTTATGGTGTAAATCTCAAGCTCGATCGCGAGCACACGACGCGCGCGCTGGGTTTCTCGCGCATGCAGATCTCGCCGATCTATGCGCAACTGTCGCGCGGCAAGTTCGAAATGGCCGTGCTGGAGGCGATTGCCGGCGCCTTGCTCGACCTGCGCCGCCTGGCCTGGGACTTGTCGTTGTTCACCACGGCGGAGTTTGATTTCGTCAAGCTGCCGAGCGAATACACCACCGGCAGCTCGATCATGCCGAACAAGCGCAATCCGGACGTCGTCGAACTGCTGCGCGCCAGCTATGCCAGCGTCGCCGCGGCACGCACTGAGATCGAGCAGCTGCTATCGCTGCCATCGGGCTATCAGCGCGATCTGCAATTTTCCAAGGGTTCGCTGTTCCACGGTTGTCGCCACGGCCTTGCTGCGCTCGAACTGGTGCCGGACTTGTTGGCGCGGATGCAGTGGAACGAGCCGGCCATGCGCGCAGCGATCGAGCCGGCGATGTATGCCACCGATGTCGCGATCGAGCAGGCTGCCGCTGGCGTGCCATTCCGCGATGCCTATCGTGCCGCAGCCGATGCGGCGGCAGCCAGTGGGGCAGGGCGTACACCGGAAGCCAGTCTCGCTGCGCGCACTTCGCCGGGTGCTGGGATGGATCTGCGTCTGGATGAACTGGCCGCACGTTTGGCGGCGCTGTAAGAGTGCAATCTTTGTAGGAGCGACTTTCGTTGCGACAGGCCGTGACGTAACTATGCGTCGCGGCGGAAGGGAACCTCGAATAACCTCTGTTTTTCCAATCGTCATCCCGGCGCAGGCCGGGATCCAGTGGCTTCGGTTATTGGGTTTCGCTAGCGTATTCGTAGCTTTTCGCGATAACCCAGTGATGACGCCACTGGATTCCGGCCTGCGCCGGAATGACGACTAGGAGGTAGTTCTAGCTTTCCTGAAGTCGCCAAAAAAATAGGCGGTTTTTTTCACGTTGCGAGTTGTCCACAGCCATTGTGGATGCCTCATGGGTAAGCCTGTGGATAAGCATCATTCAAGGCTTTGCCGACAATCACTTGCTACACGCTGCTGATTGTGTGAGCAGCGTGCATGGTCCTCAGATCAGCTTTTCGCCCATGCCTTCACTGCTTCGGCAAATGCAAGGCAATCTTCGAAGCGGTTGTACAAGGGCGTCGGCGAAATCCGAATCACATCCGGCTCGCGCCAGTCACCGACGACACCGTTGCGTTCGAGATATTCAAACAGGGTACGACCTTGCTCGCGCCCAGCTTTCACGCGAATGGACAGCTGCGAGCCGCGCCGTGACGGTTCGCGCGGCGTGACCACTTCGAGTACATCGCCGAGCTGCGAATCGACCAGCCATTCCAGGTAGCCGGTGAGCTTGAGCGCCTTTTCGCGCAGGCGCTCCATGCCGGCGCGGCGGAAGATTTCCAGCGAGACGCGCAGCGGCACCAGCGCCATGATCGGTGGATTGGAAAGCTGCCAGCCGTCCGCTCCGGGTGTCGGTACGAACTCGGGTCCCATCTTGAAGCGGGTGCTCTTGTCGTGACCCCACCAACCGGCGAAACGCGGCAAGGTGGCTGTCGCATGGCGTTCGTGGACGAAGGCGCCCCCGATCGCGCCGGGGCCGGCGTTGAGGTATTTGTAGCTGCACCAGATTGCGAAGTCGGCGCCGCTGTCGTGCAACTGCAACGGCAGGTTACCGACCGCATGGGCCAGATCGAAGCCGACCATGCAGCCATACTTGTGCGCGAGCGCTGCGATGGCTTTCAGGTCGAAGACCTGTCCGGTGCGGTATTGCACGCCCGGTAGCATGACCAGCGCGATGCGTTCGCCATGCTCGGCCAGCGCCCGTTCGATCGCCGCCATCGAGATGCCGCCATTCGGCTCGTCGCCCTCCAGCTCGATCAACGACAGCGCTGGGCTGAAGCCGTGGTAGCGAACCTGCGACTCCACTGCATAGCGGTCGGTAGGGAAAGCGCCCGCTTCGATCAGTATGGCGTGCCGCTCGGGCGTGGGCCGATAGAAGCTCACCATCATCAGGTGCAGGTTCACGCCCAACGTGTTCATGGCGACGACTTCGATCGGCTTGGCGCCCACGACCGTAGCCAGATCATCGCGAACGAACTCGTGGTAGTTCAGCCAGGGGCGGCGCCCGCGGAAGTGCCCTTCGACCGCCAGCTCGCCCCAGTCGCTGAGTTCCTCGCCGATGGCTTCGCGCACGGCACGGGGCTGCAGGCCGAGCGAGTTGCCGCAGAGGTAATGGGTCTGGCCATCACCATGCGGCGGTATCAGGAACTCGTCGCGAAACGCGCGCAATGGGTCGGCGGCATCGGCGGCTTGCGCCCAGGCGCGCGTGGCTTCGTAGGAAGTGGACATCGTTTGTCTCTTGCGGTTGCAGCCCGGGCGATGCATCGCCCGTCGCCACGAGAATTATTTTTGCAGCCCGGCAGATACCGCTTCGCAGCCCTTGTCGAATTCGGCACGCCAGCCCGCGCCGGCCTGACTTTGCGCTGGGCGTACGCAACGCAGCTGCACCGCGTGGTTGTCCTTCATCCAGTAACGCTCCAGATAAGCGAACTGCACGCCGTTTTCCTGCGCGGTGTATTCGAACGTGCTGGGACCGCGCGTGTTGGTGACGCTGTTGATTGCCTTATAGCCGCTGAGGCTCTTGGCCTTGCCGGTCGCAGTGTCCACGTAGAGCTGAAAATCGCCGAGGTCGGCAACCTGTTTGACCGTCACGGTCACGCGCGCCAGGCTGTTGTTCGCCGTGGGCGACGGGTCGCGTACCTGGAACACGCGGACTTCCGGGTCGCCCTGGGTCTCCATGATGCCGACCCAGCTATCGGGCGTGCTGAAGCTGATGCTCCCGCCGGCCATGCTGACGTCGGTGGCGTGGAGCGCGGTACCGGCGAGCAGCAGCGCGCCCGCGACGAAGGTGTGACGCATAAAGCCCATTGCTTGGTTTCCCCTCAGGATGCGGTTTGAAAGCGTTGCAGCGGCAATCCCAGCCATTCCAGCGCGGTGCCGTGGAACAGGCGGGCGCGCTCGGTATCGGCCAACCCCAAGGCTTCGATGCCGCTGCCGGGATGTTGTTCTCCCAGCGGGAAAGGATAATCGGTGCCGAGCATGACGCGGTCGACGCCGGTCACATCCAGCAGGTACCGCAATGCCTGTGGATCGTGCACACAGGAGTCGAAGAACAGACGCTTGAGATAATCGCGCGGGTTGCGCGGATTGTCGGTGGCGACCAGGTCAGGACGCATGCGGAAACCGTGTTCGATGCGGCCGATGGTCCATGGGAAACTGCCGCCGCCGTGCGCCAGCATCACGCGCAGCCGCGGCAGCCGTTCGAGCACACCGCCAAACACCAGGCAGCAAGCCGCGCGCGATTGTTCCGCCGGCATGCCGACCAGCCAGGGTAGCCAGTACTTGGGCATGCTTGGGCTGCCCATCATGTCCCAGGGATGCACCAGGATCGCCGCGCCAAGGTCGGCGGCGGCTTCGAAAAACGGAAACAGTTCGGGCGCGTCCAGGTTCCAGTCGTTGCAATGCGAACCGATCTGCACGCCCTGCAGGCCGAGCTCGTCGATGCACCGTTCCAGCTCGCGGATGGCCAGGTCCGGCGACTGCAGGGGTACCGTGCCGATACCGGCGTAGTGGCGCGGGTAGTCGCGGCACAGGCTGGCGGCGTGGTCGTTCAAGTGTCGATGCAGTTCCAGCGCCTGGTAGCCCGGCGCCCAATACGAGAACAGCACCGGTACGGTCGAGATGACCTGTACGTCGACGCCGAAGCGCTCGTAGTCGTCGATACGGTGCTGCGGATCGAACGCGGATTCCCACACCTCGCGGAAGAACTTACCGTCCTTGTAGATGCGGTGACGGCCATCGTCGTGCATCATCACCGGGAAGCGCTCGTCACCGAACTTGGCCGCCAGATTGGGCCAGTCGCGCGGCAGGATATGGGCGTGGGAGTCGATCTTCAGCATCGGCTGAGTGTAGATGTTCCGCTGTTACGGAGCATGTTGCCCCGCGGCACCGCTGCGCGCGGGCACGGTCGCCGGCTCGCTCGCGCGGCTGGTGATGTGGGCCAGGGTGTTGACGTTGTCGACCAGTCGATCGCTGACGCGAGTCAGCGAGTCGGCCATGGGTTTGTCTTCGGCCATGGTCAGCAAGGTCGCCAAGCTGCGCTGCAGTGCGCGCAGGTCGGGTTGCGGGCCGAGTGGCTGGGTGTCGTGCAGGGCCACGGCGATCTTTTGCAACATGTCGGCGGCATGTTCGACGAAGGCGCTGACTTCGGCCTGTTCGGGGATGGCACGGTCGTCGTCGATAATCGCTTCCAGCGTCATCGCCGTGCGTGCAAGGCGATTGCTGTTGGCGAACAAGGTATCGGCCAGGTCCATCAGGTAACGAGGTGTCGCCGGCTCGACCCGCATGCGGTCCAGCGAAGCCAGGGCGTTGCTGCGTGCGGTACGCGCGGCCGTTCGGGTTTCGCGGTGTGCGTCGCGTTGCTCCGGGTGCGCCAACGCGCGCAGGTAGTGCGCATAGGCGGTAAGCATGTCGGCCAGCGACCGGCGCACGCGGCCGCGTTCCCAGGTCGGCCACAACACGTAGGCCAGCAAGGCCATGCCACTGCCGAGCGCGGTATTGATCACGCGGTCGAGCACGGCGTCGGAGGAGTTGACGCCTTCGAACGAGAGCAGGATCACGACCGTGCCGGTCAGTGCGGCCACGGCGATGCCGTAGTGGGCGGTGGCGAGATAGCGAAAGGCCATGCAGAGCACGGCCATGACCGCCAGATGTGCCCAGGCTTCGTGCGGCGTGAAATGCAGCACCGCCGTGGTCAGCACGAGGCCGAGAATGGTGCCCACGACACGCAGCAGGCCGAAATTGAAGGTGGCGGCAAAGTCGGGGCGCAGCACGATGGCGGCGGTCATCGGCAGCCAATAGCCGTGCGGCAGATGCATCTGCCGCGAGACCCAGAACGCTACGGTCAGGCAGATCGCACTGCGCACGGCGTGACGGAAGGCCACCGAATGCGGCGTCATCGCGGCGCGCAAGGTGGCCCATGCCGAGCTGCTGCGCAGCGCGGCGGGCAACGGAGTTTCCGCTGCTACCGCGCGCAGTTCGCCGCGGCTGCCCGCCCAGTTCGCGTTACGCACGGCTGCGGCCAGCTGGCCCGATAGCGCGTGGATATGCCCTGCCAGCCCACCGGCATCGCCGCCCGTGGCGAGCAGGGCGTTCTCGCTGGCCTGCAGGGTTTGCAGCGCACGCTCGGCCTGTACGGGCGATTCGCCTTCTTCCAGCGCGTCGGCAATCGCCGTTAGCACACGCGCCGCGTCGTTGCGGAACATTGAATGGATGGTCGGATTGGCGCGCAGCTCCGCCATGGCGGTCAGCTCGATGCGGATGCGTTCGGCCAGTTCGAGCAGCACGCCGAAGGCTTCCATGGCTCGGCCGCGTGCATGATGCCGGCCCAGCAGGGTGTGTTGCAGGGTGGTCATGGCGTCAGTCAGCGCAGGCACGTCCGTGCCGTCGTGCACCTGCTGCCGCGCCAGCGCGGCCAGGCCCTTGTAGACGCTGGCCAGGGCATAGCGTTCCGGGCGATAACGCTGCAGCGGCCAGGCCGCCACCGAAAACAGCGTCAGCAGGATGCCGCCGGAAAAGATCAGGCCGGCGCCGATGCTCGCGCCGGCGAGCGAGGTCGGCGAGGCGGCGGTGACCACCAGCAGGATCATGCTGGTCATGCCGACGCGGGCAATATCTACCCCGAAAACCACCAACAGCCCGCCGAAGAAGCCGAACAAGGCGGTGGCGATGAGCATCGGGACGAGCTGGTCGCCGATCAGAAACCCGCACAGGGAGGCCAGCGCGGCGGCCAGCGAGGCCAGCACCAGTTGGATCATCCGCTGGCGATAGGGGCCTGGCTGGTCGGAAAACATCGTATCCAGGGCGCCGGCGGCGATACCCAGCCCGGCTTCCGGGTATCCGGTCGCCAGTCCGATCGCCAGGGGCAATACCACCGCGGCGGTGTTTCGCAGTACGACGGGAAGCGGCACGTCCGGCCGTTTGGTCTTGATCAGACTGTCCACCACCGTGGCGCGTAGTGAATAACCGCTGCTGGACATGCTTACGTTCGCTCCTAAACGATCCGCCAATTCTGCCTTACGGGGCATGAACTTGTCGGGACGCAGTAGCGTGAGCGGTGAGCCACGGGATATGTCGTATCCATCCGGGTCTTTACGCAATGAAATCGCGAATCGGATACCTTGGAGGGCAATGGAAGGTTATTGCGCCGCATTGCGCAGCCTAGGCCAAAAGGGCTAGGGCTCATCTCGTAATTTCTCGTTATACAGTACGCTCGCCGGCGCTGGGGCTGCCGGAGGGGGTATCGAACGCCCCGCATGGAGCCTAGGTTCTAATGAAAACCGACCCGTCAAATCTGATCCATGTGTCATTGCAGCTGTTTCGCAAGAAAGGCTACAAACGCACCTCCATGGCCGATATCGGCCGGGAGAGCGGTTTACTTAAGGGCAGCATTTACCACCACTTTCCCAACAAGGAGCGGTTGCTGATCGAGGTGGTCGATCACGTCTGCAACCTGTTCGAGGAGGGGGTCTTTACCACGTCTCTGCGCCAGGACCTGGACGAGAAAGTGCGTCTGGACGCGATGATCGATGCCGTCGAGAGCTATTACATCGAGCAGCGCCTGTGCACCCTGGTGCACCTGTGGCCCGACGCCATGCAGGAAAGCCCCGAGGCCCGGGAAGTCATCCAGCGGTTCTTCAAGCGCTGGGAAGACATCCTTGCAGCCTTGCTCGAGCCGAAGTACGGTGCCGAGGTGGCCCAGCGTCTGAGCGCGGACGGCCTGGCCAAGATCGAAGGCGGAGTGATCTGGCTGCAGATTCTCAACGACCCGGGACCGCTGAAACGATGTAGCGACGAGATTCGAGGGCTGTTATAGCTAGCGAATAATACTTTACACGCCAACGTTTGTTTGGTAGAAAACCAAACGTTTGGTTTTGTGCTGTTTGGTGCAGGCAAAACGCTGAGGGGAACGTGCCATGCCATCCTTGATGGTCGATCTGGATCAACCTCGTAAGAAGGCCGTCGCGATCATGCGCGCTAGCCTTCCCGACGAGCTGTGGCGACGTAACGAGTCTTTTGTAGAGCATCTGCGCAAGCTGATCGCCGAGCATCCGGTTGCGCGGCATCCAGCCATCCAGGTGCTCAACGAGGGTGGGCTCAATGCGCATGCGATGCGTACGATCCATCTGGAGTATCGGCACGCCATTGTGCAGATTTTCACCGACGCTTTGCTTGCAGCTCAGTTACAGAGCCGCCAGCTCGAGCCCCGTCTGCGTCCGGGCGCCAAGCTTGCACCGCGGTTTCTGCTGACGTTGAACGACCTGGACGAGTTCGGCTTTCGCCCCGGCCTCGATGCCGATGGTTATTACCGTGGCAATCCGACCTACGCGCACTATCCGCTGTTCGAGCGCGTGCTGGACGACTACGGCATCAGCCTGCTCGAGCGTCAGACCTACGCGCCAACCTCGAGCTCGCGTACCGTGCGTGAATTTCTCGAGCACAGCTATGGCAATTACCTCGACGTCACGGTGCTGCTGGCCGCGGCCGAAGAGGAAGTGATTCTGTTCAGCCCGCCGCTGCGCAAGGCCACCAAAGCCTTGGGTATCGACGTCAGCGACGGTTACTACTTCGTGCACGGTGTCAGCGAAGACGAAACCGCCGAAGCGGCCGACGACGATCACGAAAACGATTTGTGGCTGATTCTCACCCAGGCGTTGACCCCGGACCAATATCCGCGCGTGCAGGCTCTATGCATGCGCTATTGCGACCTGTGGGCGAACTTCTGGACGCATCAGCTGACGATGGCGCATGCGACGAGTCACGCCGACTCGGCGACCTGGGCCAAGGCGGTTTAGGTAGTCAAAGGTTTCTGGAGGGGATCTCGCAGGATGCGGGAACCCCGCGATGCTTCGCAGGGCGTCGCGGCATATGGATATGTCTTACCGGTCGCATCCCCTGTGCGCGGCCGGTGTTGGTGGGTTCGGTACAAGGGGTGCCGAATCCATCGACTCTTCGACATTTTGGGTGGCATGGTCGTGAGACCGCCGCCTGACCGTCCGAGAGGCTGTGTCCGACGGGACACGATGCCGAGGGCGATCACGGATGTCGTAGCCCCCTGGTAAAACCCGGTGATGTGATTAAGCCCGTGCTTGCACGGGCTTTTTTTTGTCAGGAGTAAGGCGTGAGGTCGAGTGAGCTCGCCTCACACGTCGCTCTTAAGCGCGGCCGGCGAACTCGCCCGTCACCGTGTTGACCCACACCTTCTCATCATTGCTGATGTACTCGGGCACCTGCACTTCGATGCCGGTATTGAGCTTGGCCGGCTTGGTGCGCTTGGTGGCGCTGGCGCCCTTCATTTCGGGGGCGGTATCGACCACGGTGAGTACCACGCTGGTCGGTACCTGCAAGCCCACCGGCGCGTCGTCGATCAATTGCACGTAGTAGCCTTCCACGCCTTCGACGATATAGCCGCTGCTGTCGCCGACCAGTTCGGGCGAGAGCATGTACTGGGTGTAGTCCTCCGCGTCCATGAAGACGAAGGCGCCGTCATCCATGTACGAGAAGTTGGCTGCGCGGCGCAGCAGTTCCATTTCTTTCAGGTCGTCGTCGGCGCGCAGGCTGAGGTCGTACTTGCGACCGCCGGGGATCGAGTACAGCGTGAAGCGAAAGGTGACGTTGCCGCCACGTGCCGTCGGCGAGCTGCGCTCGATATCGCGTACCTGGTACACGGTGCCTTCGTGCTCGACTACGTTGCCTTTCTTGACGTCGGAAGCTTTCATAGGTCAGGAGTAAGTGATTAGGAGTGAGAGGTAAGTGGAAGCAGGGTGCGTGACCAGGAGCGCTTACTGACAACTCGCTCCTCTTCGCTCGCTCCTGTTTATTTCGGCTGCAGGCGAACGGCGCCGTCCAGGCGAATCGTCTCGCCGTTGATATAGCGATTACCCAGGATGAAGGCCACGGTGCTGGCGAATTCGTCCGGCTTGCCCAGGCGCGAAGGGAAGGGGATCGAAGCCGACAACGACTCCTGCACCTGCGGCGGCATGCCGTCGACCATCGGGGTCCAGAAGATGCCCGGGGCGATCGTCGCCACGCGGATGCCGAAACGCGACAGCTCGCGTGCCATCGGCAGCGTCATGCCGACCACGCCGCCCTTGGAGGCCGAGTAGGCGGCCTGGCCGATCTGGCCTTCATAGGCAGCGACGGAGGCGGTATTGATGATCACGCCACGCTCGCCATCTTCGCCGGCTTCGTTGTTCTGCATCAGTGCTGCGCCGGCCTTGGCCACATTGAAGCTGCCGACCAGATTGACCATCACGGTGGACGCGAAGGTGCCCAAGGGCATCGCGCCTTCCTTGCCCAGCACGCGGCCCGCGCCAAGAATGCCGGCGCAGTTGATCACCACATTGAGTCCGCCCATCGCGTCGCGAGCGGCAGCGACATTCGCGCTGACACCTTCTTCGGAGGTGACATCGGTGCGGAAGAAGCGAGCGTCATCGCCCAGCGCCTTGGCGGCGGCTTGTCCTTTTTCTTCATTGACGTCGAACAGCGCGACCTTGCCGCCCTGGGCGACCAGATGCTGCGCTACCGCATGACCGAGACCGGAGGCGCCGCCGGTGATGATCGCCTTCACATGGTTGAGCTGCATGAAATATCCGTAAGGCCTTGTGGAAAAACGCAATGGTAGCCGAGGCACGCCCCAAACCGCGCATCAGGCGGTAAAGAGACAGCCAGATGCAAGCTTAACGTATGAATTTGCGATGGATTTTCGGCGATCGAATTCATCTACGGTGCACCCCGGCAAACGCAATCATTTGCCCAACATCAACGAGGGAGTGCTCCATGAAGAAGTCCTTGTTTGCCCTGGCCGTCGGTATCGTGTTGGCCGCCTCCGCGGCGACCGCCTCGGCGCAGGATTGGCATGACCAAGACCACGATCGTGACCACCACGATCAAGGCCACGATCGTGATCACGGCCATGACTATGACCACGGTCATGACCGCACGGTAGTGATCGAACATGACCGCGGCCGCCACGAAGGCTGGTACCACCGGGGTGGCTATGTGCCGCCGGAGTATCGCGACCGCCGTTACGTGGTGGAAGACTGGCGCACCTACCGCCTGCGCGAGCCGCCACGCGGCTACAACTGGGTGCGTAGCGACAACGGTGATTTCCTGCTGGTGGCCGTCGCCACTGGCGTGATTACCGACCTGATCATCAACAGCCATTGATCGAACCGGCTCCGCATCCCAAGGGTGCGGAGCCGTGTTTTATTGCGCCAATAGATCGCGCAACTCCTTGCTTTGAACAAGCATTGAAAAAGCCCGTACGGGCGATGGCGTAGCGGCTACGGCCTGCAATTCTTTCTGCCACACGCCGACGTCCCACCAGCGCGCCAATTTATAGCCGGCCTTTTTCCACACGCCGGCCGCTTCGAAACCCATCGATTCGTGCAAGGCCACGCTGACGTCGCCGGGCAAGGTGATCACGCCCACCGCCTGATTGATGCCTTGCAGCGCCATCGTGTCGAGCAACGTGGCGTACAGTCGCCGGGCGATGCCGCGCCGTCGCGCATCGGCATGCACATAGATCGAGGTTTCGGCGATCCAGTCATAGGCGGCACGTTCGCGAAAGCGGCCAGCATAGGCGTACGCAAGCACTTGGCCGTGTTCTTCCCAGATCAGCCAGGGGTAGTGCTGCAGGCGTGCCTGGATGCGCTGGCGCATCGCCTCCACGCCGGGCAATTCGGTTTCGAAGGTGATGGCGGTATCGAGCACAGTCGGCGCGTAGATCGCGTGGCAGGCTTCGGCGTCGCGTTCGGTGGCTATGCGCATCGTCACAAAGGTTTTTCCATGCAGACACTTGAAGGGTTGGCGCGATGGTCGCCGAACGGGGGGCAGCGGCGATAGCCGGCGTGCTCGTAGAGCTCCAGCGCTTCGGTCTGCGCGGTGCCCGTTTCGAGCCTGACCAGATGCCCGCCGCTGTCACGTACCTGGTTTTCCAGCGCTTCGAGTAGTTGCTTGCCCAGGCCCAGGCCGCGACAGGCTGGCAGTACGTACATGCGTTTGATCTCGACGTAGTCGCCTGCGTCCACGCAGGCGCCGCAGGCCACCGGCGTATGCTCGACGCGTGCCGTTACGAAGGTCACATTGGGTTGGCTCAGTTCCTTCACCGTGACCGGGCAGATATTGGCCGAGGGATAAAGGCTTGCCAGGTAATCGTCGAGCTGCTCGATCAGCGCAGCGACATCGGCCGCGCGTGGGTCGTCGATACGAAAGCTCAATTGCGGTTTCTTCATGCCTGGTATTTCCAGTTTCTCTGCTTGCCCTCGGCAAGCCATTCCAGCGATGTGGCGATGCGCTTGTTGCGCGTGGCATCCGTCTTGGCTTCGATGATCCAGTCGACGTATTCGCGCTGCGCGCTCGGGCTGAAGCCCTGGAAGGCGGCATGCGCTGCTTTGTTCTTCTTGAGCAGGGCGGCGAAGTCGTCGGGCAGCGTGGGCGGCGGCTTTGGTGAAGCCTTGGGGCGTTTCGTCTTCACGCCGGCGTCGTTGAGCGCCATGGCTTTTTTTATATAGGCGGTCAGCTCGCGCTTGCTAGGCAGATCCTTGAGCGAAGTGATCTTGCCGAACGAGCCCATGCCCTCGGCTGCTTCACCACCGACCACTTCGGCCTGCAGCCAGAAACCGAAACTGCAATGCTGCTTGAAAGAGGCCATCGAACACATCATCGCGCCCTTGTAACCGAAATGCGGGAATCCCCATTTCAGGCCCTCTTCGACATCAGGACAGGCCGCGTGTACGACAGTGCGCAGGTGCTGCAGGATGGGCTGTGCGAACTCGGCGGATCTGGCGATATAGGCGTCGATGCGGGGATCGTGTTTGGCCATGGCCAGTCTCTACAGGTCCAGAATAAAGAAACGGTCGCAGCTGAAGTGGCCGGTGCCGCCCATGGGCGCATCGATCCGGCGAAAACCATGGCGAGCATAAAGCGCCTGGGCGGCATCCATCCCGGTCAGGGTTTCCAGGTAGCAGCGCTTGAAACCGTGCGTGCGAGCCGCGTCCAGGCATTGCAGCATCATCGCCGAGCCGGCACCGATGCCGCGTGCTTCGGGCAGGAAATACATCTTGCGCAGTTCGCACACGTTGGGGTCGCCGCCATCGAGTGGTGCCACGCCACCACCGCCGATCACTTCGCCGTCGCTTTCCACCACGAAATAGGCGCTACGTGGCTTGGCGTAAGCCGTGCTCATCGTGTCCACTTCGGCGTCATGGATCGCAAAACCGGGGCCATCGGCGCCGAATTCGGGCATGACCCGGCGAATGATCGCCGCCACCGCGGCATCGTCGCGGGCTTCGATGGGGCGAATCTGGTAACTGCGACTCATGGCTTCTCGTTCGGGCTGCGATAAAGGGTTCCATCCTTCATGACGAACACGGGATGGGCAAGGTCGTCGATATGCGCCGTTGGATCGCCGGCAAAGGCGACCAGATCCGCACGCATGCCGACAGCGATGCGTCCGAAATGCTCTTGTTGTCGCAGGATCTTCGCCGCCACATCGGTAGCCGCGTGCAGTGCCTGCGGCGCGGTCATGCCGTCACGCACCATCGCTACCGGTTCGCGCCAGTTGGTGCCATGCGCGAATACGCCCACGTCGCTGCCGTTGCCGATGATGACGCCGAGCTTGAGTGCGGTGCGGAAAGCACGTTCGGCTTCGCGCATTTTTGCGGTGGGCGGGTCCTGGCCGGGGCGATAGTGATCGAAGTATTCCTCGGTCGCATCGACCGCCGTCAACGTCGGTTCGTAGGCGGCGCCATGCTGCTTGACCAGCTTGAATGTGCTCTCGCTCGCGCCGTAACCGTGTTCGACGCTATCGACACCCGCTTCCACCGCCATGCGTACGCCGGCATCGCTGGCTGCGTGCGCGGCCACCGGGCGGCCGATCAGGTGCGCCGTGTCGACGATCGCCTTGAGTTCGGCCGCCGTGAATGTCGGTGCCGTGCTGCCGTCGGGCCCGACGCGGTAATCGGCATAGAGCTTGATCCAGTCCGCACCATGCGCCGCCTGCTCGCGCACGGCGCGCATCGCGGCATCGACACCACTGACTTCCTGTGCACCGCTGGGAAGATCCAGGTCGGGGCGAAAGCCTCTCGGCCCGGGCCCATAGCTGGCGCTGGCGACGATGGCTCGCGTCGCGATAAACATGCGCGGCCCGGGAATCAGCCCGTCGTCGATCGCACGCTTGATCGAAACGTCGGCGTAGCCTGCGCCTTCGGTGCCCAGGTCGCGTAACGTGGTGAAACCGGAGAGCAGGGTGACGCGCGCATGCTCGGCTGCTTCGAGCGTACGGTAATCCGTCGCTTCCTTGAGTACCTGGTCGTTCCAGAGCGTTTCGTTGTATGGGTGGAGGAACAGATGCGAATGCAGGTCGATCAGGCCGGGCGTGAGTGTCGCGCCGGGCAGTTCGATGCGTTGGGTGTCTGCCGGTGCCTGGATGGACGCTTTTGGGCCTACCGCAGTGATGCTGTCGTTGTGTACCAGCACCGCCCAATCAGCGTGTGCGGTGTCGCCGTCGCCGGTCCAGACACGGTCGGGGAGCAGCAGGTAATCATGCGGTGATGCAGCGGCCCAGCTGGCGCTTGCCGCTGTGCTGAGCACCAAGGTGCATAGCATCGAACGTATTTGCATGATGTGCCCGTGGCTGCGACGGTGAGACCGTCTATGTAGCGTGTTGGGCTAGGGGAATTCAAGGGAGCTAAGAGCCCCCTCACCCCAACCCCCTCCCCCGGCGTAGCCAGGGGAGAGGGTTGGGGTGAGGGGGCAGGGTGCTCGCGGGATACTTTCCTATTCCGCCGCCGTACGCGCCCGCGTCACCCGGCTCGCCGTTTCCTTGTGCAACTGCCCGGCAAGCCACGCGCCCGTAGCAATCAAGATGTCCAGATCGATACCGGTCTGCATGCCCATCCCGTGCAGCATGTAAACCACATCCTCGCTGGCCACGTTTCCCGTGGCGCCCTTGGCATAAGGACAACCACCGGTACCGGAGACGGCGCTGTCGACCACGCGCACGCCTTCCTCCAGGCAGGAGAGGATATTGGCCAGCGCCTGGCCATAGGTGTCGTGAAAATGCACTGCAAGCGCGGTCATCGGTACGTCCTGCGCGACCGCCTTGAGCATGGCGCGCGCCTTGGCCGGCGTGCCCACGCCGATCGTGTCGCCCAGCGATATTTCATAGCAGCCGATCTGGTGCAGGCGCTGCGCGACGCGCACCACGTCGGCAATCGGTACCTCGCCCTGATAAGGGCAGCCAAGCACGGTGGAAACGTAACCGCGCACCTTCACGCCGTCGGCGCGTGCGCGTTCCATCACCGGTGCGAAGCGCTCGATCGATTCGTCGATCGACGCATTGATGTTCTTGCGATTGAAAGCTTCCGACGCCGCCGTGAATACGGCGATCTCGGTCGCACCGGCCTCGCGTGCGCGCAGATAGCCTTGCTCGTTGGGCACCAGCACCGGGTAGCTCACGCCGGGCACTTTGCGGATGCCGTGGAACACCTCCGCAGCATCGGCCAGCTGCGGCACCCATTTGGGGCTGACGAAGCTGGTGGCTTCGATAGTACGCAAGCCGGTGGAAGACAGGCGATCGATCAGCGCGATCTTCACGTCCGCGGGCAGAATGGTCTTTTCGTTCTGAAGCCCGTCGCGGGCGCCGACTTCGACGATACGAACCTGATCGGTATGCATGGGAACCTCGTTACTTAGCCGGCGGCCTGTTCAAAACGAACCAGTACCGCGTCGGCTTCGACAAAGTCGCCTTGGGCGGCGCTTACGCTCTCAATGATGCCGGCACGCGGTGCCTTCAAGGCCAGTTCCATCTTCATCGCTTCCATCACCAGCAATTCCTGGCCTTCCTCCACCTGATCGCCTGGCTTGGCCTTGACCAGCACGATGCGGCCCGGCATCGGCGCAATCACCTGGTTGCCGCCTGTGCCCTCGCGCGACTCCCAGGCAAAGGCAGCCGCACGCGTAAAGCTGTAACGCCGGCCATCGGCATCGTGCAGCAGCACGCGCTGTGCATCGGCCTGCATCGGTACACGCCGGGATTCGCCGTCGAAGCGTGCGCTGAGCGTCGCGCCGTCCAGGCGTGCGCCGTGTACCTGGCAGGTATCCTCGCCATGGTTCAATCGATAGTCGCCGGCATAGCCGTGTGCTTCGATTTCATAGCGCTGCTCGCGCAGGGACAAAGCGACGATGCGTTTGCCTGCGTGACCGATGCGCCACGCATCGGCGCTTGCCCAGGGCGAATGTGGATCGCTGGCGTTTGCCGAGACCTGATTTTCTTCCTGCAGCAAGGCAGCGACCGCAGCGGCAAACAACAGATGTGCCGGCGCTGTCTCTTCGCCCGCGAGAAATTCATCCAGGTGACGATCGAGATAACCGGTATCGATACGGCCTTCGACCACAGCCGGATGACGCGCCAGGCGTTCGAGAAATGCAATATTGGATTTGGGGCCGACGATCTCGCTTTGCGCCAGCGCCTCGCGCAATCGCTGCAGGGCCTGCGGCCGATCGATATCGTGCACGATCAGCTTGGCGATCATCGGATCGTAAAAGATCGTTACCGTGTCGCCTTCGATCACGCCGCCATCGAGACGCACGTGGTCCGATGGCGCAGGCAGGCGCAGGCGCAGCAGCTTGCCTGATCCGGGCAGGAAATTTTGCTCGGGATCTTCGGCATACAGGCGCACTTCGATCGCATGCCCACGCGCGTGCACTTGATCCTGCTGTAACGGCAACGCTTCGCCAAACGCGATGCGGAGCTGCCATTCGACCAGGTCCAGCCCCAGCGTTTCTTCGGTGACCGGATGCTCTACCTGCAGGCGCGTATTCATCTCCATGAAGAAGAACTCGCCGTCCTGGCCGACGATGAACTCGACCGTGCCCGCGCCGACGTAATTGACCGCCTTGGCGGCAGCGACGGCGGCTGCACCCATCGCGGCGCGGCGTTGAGCATTGAGGAATGGGGAGGGCGTTTCCTCCAGCACTTTCTGGTAACGACGTTGCGCCGAGCATTCGCGTTCGTTGAGATGGATCACGTTGCCGTGCTTGTCGCCGAATACCTGGAACTCGATATGGCGCGGATGCTCGACATAGCGTTCAAGGATCACGCGTGTGTCGCCGAAGGCATTGGCCGCCTCACGCTGTGCGGAGGCCAGTGCATCGGCAAATTCTTTCTCGCTGCGCACGATGCGCATGCCTTTGCCGCCACCGCCGGATGCAGCCTTGATCATCAACGGAAAGCCGGTCTTGCGCGCCTGCTCGGCCAGATGCGCGCCGTCCTGGTTTTCGCCGTGATAGCCGGGCACCAGCGGCACGTCGTGGTGTTCCATCAAGGCTTTGGCTGCGGCCTTGGAGCCCATTGCATCGATGCTTTCCGGATTCGGGCCGATAAAGGCGATGCCGGCGTCCTGGCAGGCGCGCGCGAAACCGGTGTTCTCGGACAGAAAGCCATAGCCGGGATGGATCGCCTGTGCTCCGGTGCGACGCGCGACTTCAAGAATCGTGTTGCCGCGCAGGTACGAATCGGCCGGACGCGGGCCGCCGATCGGCCATGCTTCGTCGGCCAGACGCACATGCTGTGCATCGGCGTCGGCTTGCGAGTACACCGCAATAGTGTGAATGCCCAGTCGCCGGCAGGTGCGAATCACGCGGCAGGCGATTTCACCGCGGTTGGCAATCAATACGCGCTCGAACATGCCGTTTCCTTCAAAGCGCCTGGCAGGCGTTGCAAAGCCAATAAAAATAGCAGATGGGCACGTTCTAGCCGATGCGCAGCGCAGCAATCGTGAGCTTACTCGGCACCGTGGCAAACCGCTTCGATATTGTGACCGTCGGGGTCGATCACGAAGGCGCCGTAGTAGTTGGCGTGGTAGTGCGGGCGCAGCCCAGGCGCGCCGTTGTCCTGCCCACCGGCGGCGAGTGCGGCGCGATAAAAGGCGTCGACCGCGGCGCGGCTCGACGCAAGAAATGCGACGTGGGTGCGGTTGGGCTCGCCTGCGCCGATCCAGAACGAGGGTTTGCCGTCGGCCCCGAAGCCGGTCGCCGCATCCTTGCCGGTCTGCTCGGCGGTGACTTCCATCTGGATGCCATAGCCGAGCGGCGCGAGTGCCGCGATGTAGAACGCACGACTGCGGGCGTGTTCGGAAATGGGGATGCCGATATGGTCGATCATGCAACTCTCCTTAGTGGACTATCCATGCGGCAGCACGTTTGTCGAGAAAGGCGCTCAAGCCTTCCTGGCCTTCCTCGGATACGCGCAGGCGTGCAATCAGGGTCGCGTTATCGCGGTCGATCTGTTCGGCCAAGGCGATCGTGGTGCCGGCCATGCGCAAGGCCAATTGCTTGGCTTCGGCTTGCGCCTGCGGTCCGGTCTTGGCGAACAGCTTGAGCACGCCGTCGACGGCGTCATCCAATGCGTCCGTGGCGACACTCTGATGCAGCAAACCCATCGCCTGTGCGGCCTGGGCATCGAACAGCTCGCCGGTGACGAACAGCCGGCGCGCCTGACGCAAGCCGATCGCCTGCACGACATACGGCGAGATCACGGCCGGCACCAGGCCGAGCTTGACTTCGGTCAGGCCGAACTTGGCAGTCTCGACGCCGATGGCGATATCGCAGCAAGCGACCAGGCCGACGCCGCCGCCATAGGCCGCGCCGTTGACGCGTGCGACGGTCGGTTTCGGGCAGAACTGCAGGCTGCGCATGAGCCGCGCGAGTTTGAGCGAGTCCTCGCGGTTCTCCTGCTCGCTGGCCTTGGCCATGCCGCGCATCCAGTTCATGTCCGCACCGGCGGAGAAACTGGCGCCGGCACCGGTTAGCACCACGGCACGCACGGTCGCATCGTTGCCGGCCGCTTCGATGGCGGCGGTCAGCTCGGCGATCAGGCGGTCGTCGAAAGCGTTATGCAGCTCCGGCCGATCGAGGGTGATGCGGCGGACCGAGTCGTGGTCGGCGATCTGGATAAAGGACATGCAGCTTCCGGCGGAAAGGGCAGGGTCAGGGAGTATTTCATTGATAGTGACCGGGAAAAAGCTCGTTGCGATCGAACCGGAATCCGGGTTGGGGCTATGTACGCGGGGCGAAACGTCGATAAATCCCTATGCCGCAAGGTTTTACTGCCCAGCCAGCTTGTTTCCCAGCGAGGCTGCCACGATATACAATGCGAACCATTCTTATTTGAGTCATCATTTGTGCGCCTGTCCGATTTACCGAAAGGTGCTGCCGCCGTGGTAGTCCAAGTTGACGATACCCAAGCTGACGATCCGATCGCGCAACGCCTGCGCGACCTGGGTTTCGTCGCTGGCGAGCCGGTGCGGCTGGTCGCGCGTGGGCCGCTGGGCGCCGATCCCCTGCTGGTGCAGATCGGGTCGACCCGCTTTGCCTTGCGTCGTAGCGAAGCGGCACGAGTGAGCGTGCAGGTGGATTCAGTATGAGCGCGACTACCTTGCGTATCGCCCTGGTGGGCAACCCCAACTGCGGCAAGACGGCGCTGTTCAACCTGCTTACCGGTGGCCGCCAGAAGGTAGCCAACTACGCGGGCGTCACCGTCGAGCGCAAGGAGGGCCGCTTCGTCACGCCGTCCGGCCGCGTGCTGCAATTGCTCGATTTGCCGGGCACTTACAGTTTCGACGCGAACAGTCCGGACGAGCAGATCACGCGCGATGTGTGCGAAGGCAACTATCCGGGCGAAGCCGCGCCGGATTTGATCGTGTGCGTGGCCGATGCGACCAACCTGCGATTGCATCTGCGCTTTGTGCTTGAGGTGAAGCGGCTGGGCCGCCCGGTAGTGCTGGCCTTGAACATGATGGATGCAGCCAAGCGTCGCGGCATCGTGATCGACGTGGCCGAATTGCAGCATCGCCTCGGTGTGCCGGTCGTGGAAACGGTGGCGGTGAAACGCGGCGGTGCAAAGGCGCTGATCGAGCGTGTGGACGGCGATATTCCGGTCGCTGCGCCAGCCGAGGCGGACGATGCCGCCAGCCGTGCCGGCCTGCATGAGCAGGTGCGTGCCTTGCTTGCCGCCACCGTCACCATGCCACGCGCTACGGCGGCGATCGACGATGCGCTCGATCGCTGGGCGCTACACCCGGTGTTCGGTCTCGGCATTCTGGCCGTGCTGATGTTTCTGATCTTTCAGGCGGTGTTCTCCTGGGCCAAGCCGATCATGGATGCGATCCAGGATGGCATCACGGCGCTGGGCGTGTGGGTCACTGCCGCCTTGCCCGCCGAAAGCGCGCTGCACAGCCTGCTCAACGACGGCGTCTTTGCCGGCCTGGGTGCCGTGCTGGTGTTCCTGCCGCAGATTCTGATCCTGTTCCTGTTTATTCTGATTCTCGAAGAATCGGGCTATCTGCCGCGCGCGGCGTTTCTGCTCGATCGCCTGATGTTCAAGGCAGGCCTGACCGGGCGTGCATTCATTCCCTTGTTGTCGAGTTTTGCCTGTGCGATTCCCGGCATCATGGCGACGCGCAGCATTACCGATCCACGCGACCGCCTGACCACGATCCTGGTCGCACCGTTGATGACCTGCTCGGCGCGTTTGCCGGTGTATACGCTGCTGATCGCCGCGTTCATTCCCTCACGCACGGTCTGGGGCATTTTCAATCTGCAGGGCGTGGTGCTGTTTACGCTGTACGTGGTTGGCGTCGTCAGCGCGTTGGCTGTGGCGTGGGTGATCAAGCGCTTCCGCAAGGACAAGAGCGAGCACGCGCTGTTGATGGAGCTGCCGTCCTACCGCATGCCGCACGTGCGCGACGTGGCACTGGGCCTGTGGGAGCGCGCGAAGATCTTCCTCAAGCGCGTCGGCGGCATCATTCTGGCGCTCACCGTGCTGCTGTGGTTCCTGTCGAGTTTCCCGGGCGCACCCGAAGGGGCGACCCAGCCGGCCATCGATTACAGCTTTGCCGGCCGTATCGGTCATCTGATGGAGTACGTGTTCGCGCCGATCGGTTTCAACTGGCAGATCTGCATTGCCTTGATTCCCGGCCTTGCCGCGCGCGAAGTGGCGGTGTCGGCGCTGGGCACGGTATATGCGATGTCCGGCACCGACGATGCGGTGGCTAGCCAGCTTGGGCCGATGATCGCGCACACCTGGGGCCTGCCGACGGCGTTGTCGCTGCTGGCCTGGTACGTGTTCGCGCCGCAGTGCATGTCGACGCTGGCGGTGATTCGTCGCGAGACCAATTCGTGGCGTAATGTCGCGTTGACCGCGGGTTACCTGTTCGGCCTGGCTTACCTCGCCTCGCTGATCACCTATCAAGTGGCGAGGGCGTTGTCGTGAATACCTTTGCGGTTGTGCAGGCGGTCATTATCGGTTTGCTGGTACTCGGTAGCGCCTGCTACGCATTCCGCAAGCTGTTGCCTGGCGTCAGCACGCGCGTGCTGGCCAGCGCGTCGGCGAGCCTCAACAAGCCATGGCGCTCGTCGCTATTGCAGCGTCTGGGGCGCCGCCTGCAACCCAAGCAGGCCACCGGCAACTGCGGCGATGGCTGCGGCACGTGCGGTACCTGCGGCCCGACGCCGCCGAAGAACGCGCGCCCCGATGTGCAGCCGTTGGAGTTTCGTCCGCGGCAGCGGTGATCGTGCGGCGCTGCTCGACTACCCAGCCAACTGCAACACCTTGCGATGACGCCGCAGATCATCCCCCCAGGCAAGCAGCGTGGCCACCGCAAACACCCACGATGGCGATATCGGCAACGCCACGATAGCGATCAACAGGCCAATCCGCGCGATACCGGGACTGACGTAGAACCCTTCATGATCGTGACGCCGCCAGTAGCGACGCAGGCTGAGCCACAGCGCCGGCAGCAGAAAGGTGAAGCCCATACCTCGCGACAACGGCAGTAGCAGGCAAGGGATCAAACCGATAACCAACAGCAAGGGGACTGTTGCCAACCGCAAGCGCGGCCATCGCGCGGGTTCGTCTTCGTCACGACTGAGCCATTCGTCGAGCACAAAGTAGTAGCGCAGCGCGACCCACAGCAGGCCACACGCCCAGGCAACGCCGATGCCGAGAAGCGCCAGCCTGGGCATATCGGTCTGGCTCGAAAAAACAGTCGTTGCGGCGGCGCCAAGCATGACCACCAGCGACAACATCGACAGGACGCCGGCCATGAAAAGCAGCTGACTTCCGGAGACCGGATTTTTGTGCCCTACCGAAGTCCAGAAGCGAATCTGTTCCTGCGACACGGACGGCGGCAGATCTTCGATGAACGGGCCGGCCAGCTCGCGAATGAACTGCGGCATCACTTTCGCGCTGTTGGGCGTGAAGCCCGCGGCCAGCGCTCGCCACCAGGTGTAGGGACGCTGCAGTCGTGCAAGGCAGCGCTCCAGTGGTCGGCGCTGCATGTTCATGCGCGCTGCAAGCGCCTGGCGATGTTCGGGCATCAGTTCCCAGGCCAGCTGGCTGCGTCGTGACAGGCGTTGCAACGCCAGCGCATTGTGTCCGGCATGCACGTGATCGAGGTCGAAGAAATTCAGCAGCACATGCAGACATTTCGTTGGCATCGCCGGCTCGTCGCGATACAGGCGCCGCACCAGTTGCTGGCCGATATCGGCTTTGGCCCGGAATGACCAGAACGCCGGCTGTTCCTGCAGCCATTCGGACAGCATGCGGTCGTCGCCGGTGGCCGCTCGTCCAAATGCTTCGCTACAGAAAGCGTCGATATCCAGGCGTTGGGGCACGAAGACCGGCTCGGCGCGGATGACGGGCGTAGACGTCGGTTGTGGCTCCGAGGGCGGCGCTACGGGCGCCGCCATCGTTACTACCGGCTGCTGATTCGCCTGATGCCGGCGCATCTGCAACAAGCGCTGATAGGCTTCGTGCAGACGCTGAAAACCTTCCGGATCATCATCCGGGCGCGTATGCCGCAACTTGGCGGTATACGCACGCCGGATCTCGCGCTCGTCGGCATCGCGACCGACACCGAGCAGCTCGAACGGGTTCATCGCATCTGTTCCAGCGCATCGAGTGCACGGCCGAATTCGCGGTGGTGTTCGCGAATGCTCATATCGTCCTGCGATTCGAGGATCGAGCGGAAGCGGGCGATCCATTCCTGCAGTTGCGCACGTGCCTGGATGTGTTCTTCGTACAGGCGTTCGGCGCGCGCGATCAACGCCAGATTCTCCTGCTTGTCGCGCGGGTGAATCTTCAGTTCGTCCAGGCGCGCCAGGCGCGTACGGATCTCTTCCTGGCTGAGCAGGCCGGGGTTCTGCTCCAGGATCAGCTCGTATTTTTCGCCGGTCGCCAGTACCTGGGCCTCGACCTGCAACACGCCGTTGATATCGTAGGTAAAGCGCAGCTTCACCGCGCTCTCGGTGCGCGGGCGTTTCGGGTCGAGCTTGATCTCCAGCTCGCCGAGCTTGATGTTGTTGACCACCATCGGGCTTTCGCCCTGGTAGACCTTCAGGTTCAGCGCACGCTGCCCGTCGCGCATGGGCCAGAAGGTATCTTCGCGGCTTACCGGTACGACGCTGTTACGGTGGATGACCGGCGAATAGATGCCCGTCTGCACGCGGCCGTGATCGTCCATCTGGCCGATTTCGGTGCCGAGCGTGTAAGGGCAGACGTCGGTAAGAATCACTTCTTCCAGCCGTTCGTCACGGCTCTTCATGCCCGCCGCCACGCAGGCGCCGAGGGCGATGGTCTGGTCCGGGTGAATATGGCGCATCGGCAACCGGCCGAACATGCGCGCGATCAGGCGCGATACCAGCGGCATGCGGCTGGCACCGCCAACCAGCACGATCTCGTCGAGTTGCTCGGGTTGCACGCGCGCGTCGCGCATGGCGCGCTCCAGCGGCGTGCGCATGCGCTGTAGCAGGGGATCGACGATCTGATTGAAGCGGTCCTGGGTGATCGACCAGTCGATCTGGCGCTCGCCGAGCGCGAAGTTCAGGCGTACCTCGGTCTGTTGGCTCAGTTCGCGCTTTACCAGCTCCAGTCGGCGACGCAGCTGGCCAAGCTGTTGCGCACTCAGATCATGGCTGCCGAGCTTGTGATCGGCGAGAAAGGCGGCTTCGAGCGCATCGAGAAAATCTTCGCCGCCCAGGAAGTTGTCGCCCGCGCTGGCATGCACTTCCACCACGCCATCGAACAATTCCAGCACGGTGACGTCAAAGGTACCGCCGCCGAGATCGAACACCAGAAAACGCGCGCCGTCGCGCTGTTCCTGGATACCGTAGGCAAGTGCGGCGGCGGTCGGCTCGTTGATCAGGCGCTCGACGCGAATGCCGGCCAGTTCGCCGGCCGCCCGAGTGGCCTTGCGTTGCGCGTCGGAGAAATACGCCGGCACGCTGATCACCGCTTCAGTGACTTTTTCGCCAGTAGCGGCTTCGGCGTCGGCAATCAGCGAACGCAGGATCAGCGCGGATAACTCTTCCGGGCGAAAGCTGCGTTTGCCGAGTTTTGTTTCACGCGCCGTGCCCATCCAGCGCTTGAACGATGCAACGCTCGCCTCGGGGTGGCTGACCATGCGGTCGCGCGCGGCCTGGCCGATGATCACATGGCCGTCATCGTCCACGCTGACCACTGAAGGCGTCAGTACGTCGCCGAGTGCATTGGGAAACAGGCGTGATCCGGTTTCGTCGAAACGTCCGATCAGCGAATGGGTAGTACCTAAATCAATACCGACGATCATCCGTGATGGCCCCTCACAAAGGATGGTGTGTGATATGGAAAGGTGGAGCGGCGTTACATGCGGAACACGCCATAACGCTGTGGCTCGATCGGCGCATTGAGCGAGGCGGAGATCGCCAGGCCAAGCACGCGCCGCGTATCGGCCGGATCGATGATGCCGTCGTCCCAGAGCCGCGCGCTGGCGTAGTACGGGTGTCCCTGGCGTTCGTACTGGTCGCGGATCGGCGCCTTGAAACTTTCTTCGTCCTCGGCGCTCCAGCTCTTGCCGGATGCCTCGATACCGTCGCGGCGCACCGTCGCCAGTACTGAAGCGGCCTGTTCGCCACCCATGACGCTGATGCGCGAGTTCGGCCACATCCACAGGAAGCGCGCGCCGTACGCGCGGCCGCACATGGCGTAGTTGCCCGCGCCGAAACTGCCGCCGATCACCACGGTGAACTTGGGCACATGCGAGCAGGCCACGGCGGTGACCATCTTGGCGCCGTCTTTGGCGATACCGGCGTTCTCGTACTTCTTGCCCACCATGAAGCCGGTGATGTTCTGCAGGAACACCAGCGGCACATTGCGCTGGTTGCACAGCTCGATGAAGTGCGCGCCCTTGAGTGCGCTCTCCGAAAACAGGATGCCGTTATTGGCGATGATGCCGACCGGATAACCGTGGATATGCGCGAAACCGCAGACCAGGGTCTTGCCGTAGCGCGCCTTGAACTCGTGGAACTCGGAACCGTCGACAATGCGCGCGATCACTTCGCGGATATCGAACGGGCGGCGCGTATCGGCCGGAATCACGCCGTAGAGTTCTTCGGCCGGATAGCGCGGCTCGCTCGGCGCACGCAAGGCCAGCGGCATGTCCTTGCGGCTGTTGAGGCTTGCAACGATATCGCGCGCGATCGACAGCGCGTGCGCGTCGTTCTCGGCGTAGTGATCGGCGACGCCGGAAACGGAGGTATGCACATCGGCACCGCCGAGTGCTTCGGCATCGACCACTTCGCCGGTCGCCGCCTTCACCAGCGGCGGGCCGCCGAGAAAGATCGTGCCCTGTTCGCGCACGATGATCGTTTCGTCGCTCATCGCCGGCACATACGCACCGCCTGCCGTGCACGAGCCCATGACGACGGCGATCTGCGGAATGCCTAAGCCGGACATGCGCGCCTGGTTGTAGAAGATGCGGCCGAAGTGTTCCTTGTCCGGAAAGACTTCGTCCTGCAAGGGCAGAAAGGCGCCGCCCGAGTCGACCAGATAGATGCAGGGCAGGCGGTTTTCCAGCGCCACTTCCTGGGCGCGCAGATGCTTCTTCACCGTCATCGGGAAATACGTGCCGCCCTTGACGGTCGCGTCGTTGGCGACCACCACCACTTCGATGCCGTTGACGCGGCCGATGCCGGTGATGATCCCCGCCGCCGGTGCCGCATCGTCGTACATGCCGTGCGCGGCCAGCGGAGAAAGCTCGAGGAAGGGCGAGCCTGGATCGAGCAGGGCGCGGATACGCTCGCGCGGTAGCAGCTTGCCGCGGGCGGTGTGCTTCTCGCGTGCCTTTTCGCCGCCGCCTTCCGCGCTACGCGTCAATTCGCGCCTGAGGTCGTCGACCAGTCCTCGCAACTGCTCGCTGCTGGCCTGGAAGTCGGGCGAACGCGGATCGATCTGTGACGCGATGACACTCATGAGGACGGCTGCCGTGCTGGATCAAGCAGGAGATGATAATGGGGAACAGGGAAGGGGGAACAGGGAACGGTGAAGAGCGTCGCGGCGTGTAGTTCGCCGCAAACTCGCTTTCCCGTTCTCCATTCCCAGCTCCCCGTTCCCCAAAAAAAAAACCGGCCGCATAAAGCGGCCGGTTTTTTTTGCAGTGGAAACCCGAAAGGCTTAGTGGCCCTTCATGGCGTCCTTGGCTTTGTCGGCAGCTTCTTTAGCATTGCCGGCAGCGTCCTTGGCAGCGTCGGCGGCCTTACCGGCAGCGTCAGCAGCGTTGGCAGCAGCGTCCTTAGCCTGGTCAGCAGCAGCCGGAGCAGCAGCGGTCGAGGCGGGAGCAGCGGCGGAAGCGGAAGCGGCAGCCTGCTGAGCCTGGTCGGCAGCCTGGCCAGCGGTGTCGGCAGCAGCCTTAGCCTGGTCGGCGGCCTGATCGGTCGCAGCGCCCGGGGCCGCAGCAGCAGCCTTCTGAGCCTGATCAGCAGCCTGCTGAGCCTGGTCAGCCGACTTCTGAGCGTCCTGCGCGGAATCCTGCGCGCCGTTGCTGCAAGCCGCCAGCAGCGCGACGAGCGCGGAGGCGAGTAGGGTACGCGTGAACTTCATTGTGAATCTCCTTAGCCGTGGAATGCCGTTTGGCGGGCGTATTAATAACGCGTTCCCCGATTTCACGCTAGCTCTTTGTGAAGATAGCTTCAGGACGCAGTTAAACGACGTTCGCGACCGGCACCGGGTTTTTGCACCCCGATCCCGGCGCTGTTCAGTTAAGTAAAGTAAAGGTCAGCCGTCCAGACGCTCGATCGCGATCGCGGTGGCTTCGCCGCCGCCGATGCACAGCGATGCCACGCCACGCTTCAAACCGCGTACTTTCAAGGCGTTGAGCAAGGTGACCACCAGACGTGCGCCGCTGGCGCCGATCGGGTGGCCCAGAGCGCAGGCGCCGCCATTGACGTTGACCTTGTCGTGCGGGATGCCCAGCTCCTTGATCGGCGTCATCGCGACCACGGCAAACGCCTCGTTGATCTCGAACAGGTCGACATCGCCGACCTTCCAGCCGGCCTTGTCCAGCACCTTCTGGATCGCGCCGACCGGCGCGGTGGTGAACCACTCCGGCTCCTGCGAATGGGTGGCGTGCGCCACGATGCGGGCCAGCGGCTTGAGGCCGCGCGCCTGGGCGTCGTCAGCCGAAAGCATAACGACCGCGGCGGCGCCGTCGGAGATGCTCGACGAACTGGCAGCGGTGATCGTGCCGTTTTCCTTGCGGAACGCCGGCTTCAGCGTTGGGATCTTGCCGATATCCGAACGGCCGGGCTGCTCGTCGGTATCGACCAGGACGTCGCCCTTGCGACCGGACACCGTGACCGGCACGATTTCATCGGCAAACGCGCCGCTCTGCTGCGCGGCCTGCGCACGCTTGACCGATTCGATCGCGAACGCGTCCTGCTCTTCGCGGGTGAAGTGGTACTTGTCGGCGCACAGTTCGCCGAACACGCCCATCGCCTTGCCGTCATACGGATTGGTCAGGCCGTCCCACGCCATGTGATCGACCAGTTGGCCGTCGCCGTAGCGAATGCCGGTGCGGGCATTGACCATGTGCGGTGCATTGGTCATCGACTCCATGCCGCCGGCGACAACCACGGTGGCCGAGCCGGCCTTGATCAGGTCGTGGCCGAACATGATGGCTTTCATGCCCGAACCGCAGACCTTGTTGATGGTGGTGGCGCCGGTACTGACCGGAATACCCGCCTTGATCGCTGCCTGACGCGCCGGCGCCTGGCCGAGGTTGGCCGGCAGCACGCAGCCGACGATCACTTCATTGACGTCCTTGGCCGCGATACCGGACTGTTCCAGTGCGGCGCCGATAGCGGTAGCGCCCAGGGTCGGCGTGGGGACGCCGGTGAACTGGCCGAGGAAAGAACCGATGGCGGTGCGCTTGGCACCGACGATAACAACGTCCGACATGGAAAACTCCACAGATACGGCGGGAAGAATCCGCTGATTATCGCAGCGCAGCACAGGCCGGGCAAACGGCTGCCCGCTGAGACGCGGCGCGGGTTTTCACGCAATTAGTTGCGATTATGTTGTGTCAATATGCACTTAAGACAGCGAGGGGTCGCTGTTTTCAACGGCTGTGCCCAACGTATTCAGGGGCGGGGACGGACAATATGAAAGCGGGAATACACGGACTGCGTCGCCGGCAGGCGGCCGTACTCATCGCGATGTCATTGAGCCTGAGCGCCTGCGGCGGGGGAGGCGGCGGCAATACACGCCCCACCGCACCACCGCCGGTGCCGCCGCCACCGAGCGGCCCGCCAGCTCCCGCACCGCCACCGCCGCCACAGCCGCCGATCGACGCGCAGCTCAACCTGACCGACACCTATGCCGCGCATAACGCCGGCTATGACGGTACCGGTGTGATCATCGGCGTCGTCGACAGCGGCATCATGCGCAACCATCCAGCGCTGGCCGGGCGGGTCAGCAATGAGCTGATCTATGTCGATCCGTCGCAGAACAACACCAAGATCGACGACGTCGTCGGCCACGGCACCTGGGTATCGGAAATTGCCGCGGGCAAACCCTTCGGCCAGTTCGTTGGCGGTATCGCACCGGGGGCGACGCTGGTGTCGGCGCGCATCATCAACGACCAGGAACCGACCGACGACGGCTCGGGCAACGGCAACCGCGTTGGTCCCGACGAAGGACAGTTCTTTGCCGGCGTCAACGACGACCTGATCAGCAATGGCGTCAAGGTGATGAACAACTCCTGGGGCGGGTTGTATTGGGATGCGACCGATACGGCAACGACCCAGGCCTTCGATGCCGCCTATAGCAAGTTTGTCAATCAGTACGGCGGTCTGGTGGTGTTTGCAGCCGGCAACGATTCCAAACCCAATCCGAGCGATGTAGCGGCGTTGCCCAGTCGCGCACCCGATCTCGAAAAGGGCTGGCTGACCGCGGTGGCGCTGGACAGCCTTCATCCGACCCAACTGGCCAGTTATTCGAACGCCTGCGGTATTGCGATGAACTACTGTCTGGCCGCGCCCGGCAATGTCATCGTCAGCGGCAAGGACGATACGCCGAGCAGTGAGAGTTATTGGATCGTCGAGGGCACTTCGTTCGCTGCACCGGAAGTTTCGGGTGCGGCGGCGCTGGTATGGCAGGCGTATCCCTATTTCACCAATGATCTGGTGCGTCAGACCCTGCTTGGCACTGCAAAGGATCTGGGGGCGCCCGGTCCCGATCCGGTGTTCGGTTACGGTGCGCTGGATGTCGGTGCCGCGGTGAATGGTCCGGAGAAATTCGACTGGGGCGATGTCATCGCGAATTTCAGCGGCATCTCGTCGAACTGGAATAACCCGATTTCCGGTGCGGGCGGCTTGATCAAGCAGGGCGACGGGATACTCAATCTCACCCAGCCGTCGACCTATACCGGACTGACGCAGGTGCAGGCGGGCGTGCTCAATGCGATCTCGCTGCAGTCGTCGGTCAACATCAGTGCGAACGCGCAGTTCTCCGCGTCGGCGGTTACCGGCAATGTCACCAATGCCGGTACCTTGGCGCTCAATAGTGCAAGCGCCACGGTCACCGGAAACTATACGCAGCAAAGTACAGGTCGTCTCGCGGTGCTGCTGGGAACGGAGCTCGACGTTACCGGCCACGCGCAGATCGATGGCGACTTGATGGTCATCGGCAAGACCACCGGCTATGTAGTCAATGCGCATACGACGGTATTGTCGGCAACCGGTGGCCTCAGCGGTACGTTCGCGACATTGAGTGTCAGTTCGAATGTTCCGCTGTTGCAGGCGACGGAGAACTACGACGCCAACAGTGCATGGCTCAACGTGCAGCAGGTCCAGGTGACCCAGGTGGGCGGCATTTCGTTTACGCCTGCGTCGTTCGGCGCCGCGCAGCGCCTCGATGCTGCGTTCAACCAGATCAACAACCAGCTCACCAATCCGCCACCGGCCAGTCCATCGCCCACGGTCAACCAGAGCTTTATCGACAGCGCGGCCAAAATCCAGCAAACCCCGACGACCAGCGCGCTGCAGCAGTCCCTGCAATCGCTCTCCGGTCAGTTGCATGCTGCCAGTGCGGCGATGACGTTCGAAGCCATCGATGCCGGCACGCAGGCGCTGTCCGATCGTTTCGATCAACTGCTCACAGGCCCCTCGATGGGTGGCTGGTCGCAGACGCTTGGCTATCACGGCAGCATGAATCGGAGCGGCTTCAACAGCGTCGGTTACGACTTGAACGGCTGGATGGTCGGGCAGGACTTCAAGTTCGGCAGCAACGGTATCGCTGGTTTTGCGGTCAGCCAGGCGCAGGGCCTCGGGCGTTTGAGCGAAAGCGCCGATCAAGGCAATAGCCGTTCGGTCGAGGGCATGCTCTACGGCGGTCTGATCAAGAACGACTGGTACGCCATGGGCCGTGTCGGCGTTGGCAACTATCGTGAAGATATGCGCCGCAACCTGCTGCTCGGCGCGGACAATGCCGCCGTGGCAAGCGATTCGCTTGGTCGCTATGAGGTGGCGTATGGCGAAAGCGGCTACCGTTTCCATCTCGGCAATGCGCTGATCACGCCCTATATGAACCTGCAATACGCGCAGATCGAGCGCAGTGCGATCAATGAACTCGGCGGCGATGGGTTCGGGCTGAAATCGGGCGGGCAGAGCATCGAGCGTTGGCAGGCAGGCCTCGGTGTACGCACCACGCAATCGTGGTCACTGGGCAGCGCCGGCAACCTGGGCCTGCAATTCAGCTTCCTCTGGCAGCAGGCGTTCGCGATGCGCGGCGACGTGTTCGATGCGAGTTTCGATGCGCTGAATCAGTGGGCGCCGGTCGGCGGTATCGGCGTATCGCGTTATGGTGGCGTAGCCGGCGCGACGCTCAACTGGGAATTTTCCAGACGTTCGAGTCTTATAGCTGGTTATGACCAGCACTTCGATCAGCATCAGTTGGGGAAAACCGGGACGTTGACGTATCGGTGGGAGTTTTAGAATCCCTCGCCACCCTGGCGCTCTGCGAGGAGAGAGTCAGGGTAGCGGGGACGCCATTGCCTTAAGGCAACTTGCTCACATCCACATCCGGCGGCACGCCAGCCGCTTCACGCGTAAACGTCTGTCCCGACGCGGTCGAATTGCTGAAGAAGCCATCGTTGCGCAGATAGAACTCCTTGCAATGAACGCCGCCGGCAAAATCGAGACGCTGTTTGTTCAAGCCTGTCGGGTCGACATCGAAATACGCTGACGTGACTTCACTCCACTGGCCCGATGCGTTGCGTGCCCATTGGTTGGCGAAGTTGCCTTGGCGCCCGATGTAGCCATAGGCCGGATCGAACGATTCGAGGAACGAGTACACGCCCGCCAGATAGCTGGACGTGCCGGCGTACTTCCACGTGGCAATCAGTTGCCAACTGGTGCTTCCTTTTTTCTCCGTGCCGAACCACGAGCTATACAAAGTATTGCCGCTGCCATCGGGTTGCGCGCGCGTCAGGAAACGATAGGTTTGCCCGGCTTTCCAGGGGAAGACCAGGTGGCTCTGGCCGCCCGTTCCTTCACCGCCAAACGTGTCGACGATGACGTTCGGGCCCTGCTTGACCAGGGTGGTCGGCGCGGTCGGCGAATCCCATACCGAGAACAGCACGCGACGTTCCGTCGCCGAATTCACCTGGATGCCGAAGTAGCCGACATTGAAGCCGTTGGCCATGTAGTACGAACCGATCGGATCCTGTCCCTTGGGCACCGTAACTTCGCTGTAGAAGTACTCGGTGTTGGTCGGCACGGTGAAACCCAGATGCACCGAGGGGCCGCGCAGCGACCAGTAGAAGTTGGTCGGGTCGTTGGCGAATACCGTACCGGCCGCGGTGGCGCTGCCGCCGATCTGCAGGTTGGAGATGTCGCCGTAGTAGCCGCCATCGGTGGACACGCCTTGCAGGTCGACCTTGACGTAGCCGGGCTTGTCGACAGTGAACGTTCCCGCGGAGAACGGCGCCGTGCCCGTGCTCGACAGATTCACCAGATGCGACTGGTGACCGATGCTGACTTTCACTGTGCTATGGCTGGCGCCGCTGAGTGAGCCGATCAGGGACAGGTCGAGCTGGCCGGCCTGTTGCACATCGAAATACGTGCTGATCACGGCCTGGGTCGAATCCCAGTTGTGCAGACCGTTGTCGTCGATGAGTTCGTCGCCGCTCGGCGACACGGTGGTGATGTACGCGTTGCCGCCCAGGGGTACCTGGGTGGGTGCGGTTTGGGCGAATGCAGAACAGCAGGACAGCGCGAGCAAAAGACCGGTCAAACGGTACGCAATAGGTCGCATGATTCCTCCCCAGGCTTACAGACGATGGTGCGAAGAAGGCCGTTCGAAACGAGGCAACGGCCGGAAAGCAGGCGTCTAAAGGCTGCAGGTGGCTGCAGCAATCGAAAAGATAAGTTTGCCAAACGAAGATTATCGAAAGTAAAGAGACTTGCAAGTGCTTTCGATAGCTAGTGAAAAACTTTCATGTGACCGCGTTGGCATTCGGGGCGAAAACCCGACTAGCTTGTAGGAGCGGCTTCAGCCGCGACCGGCCGTGACGTAACGGCAGTCGCGGCTGAAGTCGCTCCTGCAAAAGGATTTGGGTTTACCGCAGACAGGCGGTCAGACGAGCGTGACGTTCACACCCGCATTGCGCAGCGATTCCACCGACCTGGCTTCGGCGCTGCTATCGGTGATCACGCGGTGCAGCTGCTGTACGGGCGTAATCACCGACAGGCTGCGTTGGCCAAGCTTGCTCGCATCGAACACGGCGATGGTTTCGCGCGATACGCGTATCATCAATGCATTGAGCGAGGCTTCGAGCGGGTCGGGCGTGGTGACGCCGACCACCGGGTCGAGGCCGTCGACGCCGAGGAACAACTTGTCGGCGGAAAGCTTCGAGAGTGCCTGCTCGGCATCCGGGCCGACCAGCGAGTACGAGGTATCGCGCAACAGGCCGCCGAGCATCATCACGCGAATGTGTGGCAGGCCCGACAACTCCAGCGCGATGTTGAGCGCATTGGTGATGACGGTGAGCGATTCGAATTTCATCTGCCGGATCTGCCGGGCGATTTCCACGGTGGTGGAACCCGAATCCAGGATGATCGTTTCACCATCGCGGATCAGCGTGGCCGCGGCCTGGCCGATGCGCAGCTTCTGCGCGTGGTAGCGCGTTTCCTTGATATTGAGCGGCGTGTCGTGCGTGTTGGTCTGGGTGGCGGGCAGGGCGCCGCCGTGCGCGCGGGCGATCGCACTGCTGCGCGCCAGTTGCTCCAGGTCGTTGCGGATGGTGACCGTCGAAATGCCGAAACGATTGGCCAGTTCGTCCACCGTCGCGCGGCCCTGGGCCTCGACGTAATCCACGATCATCCGGCGGCGCTCTTCGGCCAGCAGGCGTTTGGAAGGTGCAGCGCTTTGTTCACTCATGAGGTAGGCGCAATAACCGGGCAGCGTTGTCGTGGTAGACCTTACGCAGGATGGCATCGGGCAAGCCCAGGCCGTATATCGACCAGCGCCCCTGCGGCGGCGTCTGAGCAGGAGCATAGTCGAAATACTCGTCTTCTGTTTCCAGGAAGCGGTAATAAATCTCGTAGAGCTCGTCACAGAACAGCTGCTGCGGCACGTCGTTGCCGAACGGCGGCGGGACCGCGTCGGTACCGAACAGGATGCGGTCCTGATACTTGTCGAAAAACTGCCGTGCCGCCCGCGGCTGGCGGCCCAGCTCGCCGATACGCGCGCTGATATCCACCAGGGTGTTGGGGAAGCGGTCGAGGCAGGCTGCGACGGCGGCCAGGTTCTCCGCGCCGTTGCCGACGTGCATCAGGGCGAAGGTGGTGTTGGGGTGCCGCGCGATCATCCGGTCCCGTGCGGCCAGGATCTCGGCGTTGCTGGGGAACTCCGGGCCGTAGAACGACCAGTCCGGATGGTTGGCCAGCTCTTCGTAGCGCTCGTTGGTGGCATCGGTCGGCAGGAAGAACGCTTCCGGGTCCGATACATGCAGGAACACCGGCATGCCGTGGCCGGCGCAGGCTTCCCACATCGTGTCGAAGCGCGTGTCGTCGACGCCGATCAGTTCGCCCTCGTCGATGTTCTCGCGCAGATACAGCCCCAGCGACTTGAGCAGCTTGAGGCCGCGAGCGCCCACGCGATGCGCGTGCTCGATCGCATCGGCCTGCAACTGCGCAAAGTTCGGTTCCGCAAACAGGCCGTAGGATGGCTCGGTCATGGTCAGAAAGCGACCGGGGGCTGCCTGGTCGAAACGACGGATGCTTTCTTCCAGCCCTTTGCCCACACCGCCAGTGAGATTGATCATTGTGCGGATGCCTTTGCGATCCATCACCGGCAGCAGGTCGGCCGGTTCGGCAAAGACCGTCACTTCCTCGCCCACGCACACGCCGCTGCGTACGTTGGTGGTCCAGGTCAGATGCGCGTGCGCGTCGATCACCGGAAAGCGTGGTGTATCGATCGGCGTGCGCGATGCATGCAGCATGCTGCGCGGTTTGAAATCGCGCAGACGCAGGTCGGCCTTGCTCGCATCCGGTTGCGTCTGCAGCTGATTCTTACCGCTTTCCACGCGCACGTTTCCTGCACCGACAGGAGGGGAACAGCAGAGGCAGGATTTGGCGTGATTCATGGTGTGGGGCTTCGGAGTGGTGCTGATCGTCGAGCGAGAAACGAGTGATGCATTGTGATTTCCAATAACCTCATTTTTTGTCGTCGCCCCGGCGAAGGCCGGGGCCCAGTGTCTTCGCCACAATGAAGCGAAAGGCACTGGATCCCGGCCTTCGCCGGGATGACGGCTAAGAGGGGTTTCTTCGAGATTTTCGTCCCCCCTCGTTTTGTCTCACCGCGGATACTTCGCCATGATCGTATGCACCTGCTTGACCAGCGCCACCGCCTGATCCAGCGGACGCAGCCACATATTGCGACCAAACATCACGCCCTGCGCGCCCGAGGCCATATAGAACTCGACCTTGCGCAGCACGGCCGCGTCGTCGTCGTTCTTTTCGCCGCCGGAGAACAGCACCATGGTGCGGCCGGCCGAACGCACGACGCGTTCGGTGCGTGCGCTGGCGTCTTCATCGAGCTTGTCATAGGGCGCGGGAACGTTGGCACGCTTGTCGTCGGGTTCGTGCAATTTGACCAGGTCGGCACCCAGCTCCAGTGCAACGCGTGCGGCATAGTCCTGCGCGAACAGCGTGCCCTTGCCACCCTTGGCTTCGATTGCCGCACCGCGCGGGTACGACCACACCACCAGCGGCATGCCGTAGCGCTCGCAATCCTGGCGTACTTTTTCGAACTGGCGGAATTCGTCGTGCTGGCGCGGCGAACCGACATACATGGTGTAGCCGACCGCATCGGCACCCAGGCGCACGGCGTCTTCCACCGATGCGAACAGCGGCGAGGTGGCGTCGGCGTCGCTGGGAATATTGGTCTTGCCGTTGAGCTTGAGGATCAGCGGCACCTGGCCGGCGTACGCGCCCATGTACTTCTCGGCCAAGCCCACACCCAGGGCAATAGCCGAAAAATTCCCCTCGACGGCGAGCCGGAACTGGTAGTCCGGATCGACCGCCGGGGGATTGGGGAAAAAGTCGGTCGGGCCGTGTTCTAGGCCCTGATCCAGCGGCAGCACCAGCAGGCTGCCGTTGCGCGGGCCGTGGCCGTAGAGCAGGCGCCACAGGCGCGTGCGCTTGCCGTGCGAGAGCGAAAGCTTCGATAGCGACTCGTAAGAGTTCGAAAGGTGTTGCAAGTGCTTATTCATTTCGAATACCGTTGAATCCGTGATCGGATGGTTTCACATTCGAGTGAATTGAGCAAAATGTCAATACTTGATAAGAAAACGAAAGAAAAAAGCGTGCTTGAGGCCCTGGCGGCAGCCCCCGCCGCCGAACAGCAGGCGGCCGGCTACACCGACACCCTGCGCGAGATCCTGCAGCAGCCGCAGACCTGGCAGGGCACGGCCGAGCTGGTGAACCGGCCGGAGGTGGCCCGTGTTTTTGCCCACGCGTTGTCCTACAAGCCCACGCACATCGTGCTGACCGGATCGGGCAGCTCCATGTATATCGGCGAATCGATCGCCCCGACCTTGCAGGCCGGCCTGGACGTTCCCGTGCAGGCGATTGCCGCTGGCACCTTGCTCACGCATTGGCGTGGCGTGCTGCCGCCCGGTTCGGGCCTGCTGGTGTCGCTCGCCCGCTCGGGCGACAGCCCGGAAAGCTGCGGGGTGGTCAGCCGCCTGCTGGACGAGGCGCCGGGCTGGCGTCATCTGGTCATTACCTGCAATGCCAACGGCAAGCTCGCCACGCTCTATCGCGACGAGCCGCGTGTGGATGTGGTGGTGCTGGACGAGCGCACCAACGACCGCAGCCTGGTGATGACCAGCAGTTTTTCCAATCTGCTGTTGGCCGGTACGGGTTTGCTGCGCGACACCGCGAGCGCACTGCAACTCGACGCGCAGTCGCCGCTGGCGGAGAACGCACAGCGTGTGTTTGATCGCTATGGCGATGCAATTGCCGGCGTCGCACAGCGCCCGATGACCTCGGCAGTGTATCTGGGCAGCGGTGGCGGCATCGGCGTTGCGCATGAAGCCGCGTTGAAAATGCTGGAGATGACCGGCGGCAAGGTCATCACGCTGGCGGAAACGTTTCTCGGCTTGCGGCATGGGCCGATGTCTTCCGTGCATCCCGGCACGTTGATCGTGGCCTTCCTGTCGCCCGATGCGACGGTGCGCGGTTACGAGATCGACCTGCTGCGCGAGCTTTCGCGCAAGGGGCTGGGGCTGGGCAAGCTCATCGTCGGCGAAGGCATTCCTACCGATCTGCTCGACGAGCGTGATGTAGCCATCGAGCTGCAGGGGCTTGGCACGCATGGCGAGGTACCCACATTGCTGGCGGACGTCGTGGTCGGTCAGTTGCTCGCTTTCTTCCGATGTCTGCAGTTGGGCGACAAACCCGATACGCCATCGCAAGGCGTATTGACTCGCGTGGTGGGCGAGTTCGCGATTCACGGGGCGACACCATGAGTTCCGCGGCCAAGCGCATCCTGGTGGTTGGCGAGATCAATGTCGATCTCGTCTTCAAGGGCCTGGGCGGTGCACCGACGCCGGGCCAGGAAGTGCTGGCCGACGATGTGCTGATGACGCCCGGCAGCTCATCGATGATCTGCGCGATGGGCCTGGCGCGACTGGGCGATCCGGTAACTTTTCACGGCAAGCTTGGCGATGACGCCTGGGGTCACTATTGCCTGGGTGCCCTGCGTGGTGCAGGTATCGATACCGACTCCCTGCGCCCGGACGCCTCACTGCGTACGGGCGTCACCGTGTCGCTATCGACCCAGCAGGATCGCGCGCTGGTGACCTATGCCGGTGCAATTGCCGACTTGCGTGCAGAGGAAGTCAGCGATGCGCTCTTGGCGCAGGCCGATCATCTGCATGTGTCGTCGTTCTATCTGCAGGAAGCGCTGCGACCGCGGTGCAAGGCGCTGTTCGAGCGCGCTAGCGCAGCGGGCCTGACCACATCACTCGATCCGGGTTTCGATCCGCGCCGCATCTGGGGCGTGGACCTGATCGACACGTTGCAGGCGGTCGATCTGTTTTTGCCCAACGAAGACGAGTTGCTGGCGATCACCGGCAAGGACTCGATTGCCGACGCGTTGTATGCCCTGGTTAACGGGCGCACGCGCACGGTGGTCAAACGCGGCAGACTCGGCTGCGTAACGCTTGACGGTGGCGATTTGCTCAATGTGCCGGCTTACGATATCGACGCTGTCGATAGCACCGGCGCGGGTGATTCTTTCGACGCGGGCTTTTTGCACGCATGGCTGCGCGATATACCCCTGATCGAATGTCTGCGCTGGGGCAGCGCGTGCGGCAGCCTGTCCACGCGCGGTATCGGCGGTACGACGCGACAGGCGACCGAGGCCGAAGCCATCGCCTTGCTGGCCGCATCGGCATGATTACTGTCGCCGGTTTCAATACGGCGATCGATCGCTTGATGCGTGTCGAGCAGTTTCGAGCCGGCGAGGTCAGTCGTGCGCTGGACGAGCGTGTTTATCCGGGCGGCAAGGGCATGCACGTGGCGCAGACCATTGCGGCGCTCGGCGAACGCGTGCAACTGGTCGGCCTGGTCGATAAGGCACATCGAAATTTGATCACGCAGCGCATGGCCGAGCGTGGTGTGTTGTTCCATGGTGTCGAGATTGGCGAGGATCTACGCCTCTGTATCGCCGTGCAGGACGCTGCCGGCGCTATTACCGAAGTGCTGGGGCGTGGACCATTGCTGACAGAGCGTCAGTGCGAAGCACTGCGCTCTGCTTTTTGGCGCGCAGTGGACGAGAGTGAACTGGCAGTTCTATCGGGCAGCCTGCCACGCGGCATGTTACCGACGACCTATGCGACCCTGGCCGAAGGTGTGCGCCATTTCGGCAAGCGCTGCCTGGTCGACGCCAGCGGTGATGTGCTGCAGCAAGCCGTGGCGGCAGCGCCTTATCTGATCAAGCCCAACCGCGATGAAGCCATCGCGTTGCTGGGCTATGCCATCGACAGTGTCGATTCGGCAGCCCAAGCTGCATGCGATCTGCGCGCACGCGGTGTTGCCATGCCGGTGGTGTCGATGGGCGCGCTCGGCGCCATCGTCGCGGATACAGAGGGCGTATGGCACGCGGAGTTGTCGATAGACAAGGCGCGCAACACCGTGGGCTCGGGTGATTGTCTGCTGGCGGGGTTGACCGTGGGCATTCACCGCAGCATGCCGCTGGCCGAAGCGCTGGCGTTGGGCGTGGCCTGCGGTGCCGCCAATGCATTGAACGAAGAAACAGGTTTTGTCGAACGCGACACGGTCGAGGCCTTGCTGCCTCGCGTGCGTGTGCGACGTGTCACAGGGGACAAGCCGTCGGTGATTCACCAGCACTGACAACAACAAGACGGCCGCCCATGGGCGCCGTCGCGACATGCCGAGGTTACTGCAGCAGCAGCTCAGGACATCGGGCAACACCGGGAGGAGAGTTGTAATGCGTTTTAACCAACAGAAGTGCGCTCGCGCAGGCGTGCGCTTGTCCCCATTCGCAGCTTGTCTGGCGCTGGCCCTGGGCGGCCTTGCGTTTGCCCATGATGCCGTTGCGCAGGACGCGAATGCGCCAGCCTCGACGGCGCCGGACAAGGCGAAGAACCTGCAGCAGATCACGGTGACCGGCTCGAACATCCGCAGCGTGGATGTCGCCGACGCACAGCCGCTGATCACCATCAGTGCCGCCGATATTCAACGCCAGGGTTTTGCCACCGTCGGCCAGATTCTGCAGAACGTTTCCGCGGCGGCAACGCCCGATCTCAGTACCTCCGCGCCGGGCGATCTGGGCCCCAACCAGGGTGGCCAGTTCATCAACTTGCGTGGGCTCGGCGCGCCGCGCACGCTGGTCTTGCTCAATGGGCAACGTATCGGCGCAGCGCACGGTGGCTACACCAATATCAATGTGATTCCCGCGTCGGTGATCGACCGCATCGAAGTGTTGGCTACCGGCGCATCGGCGGTCTATGGTTCGGACGCGATCGCCGGGGTGGTGAACATCATCACGCGCAAGGATTTCAACGGCGTCGAAATCGACACCTATAACGGCATGTATGCCCCGCACAGCGACGGCAAGCAGAACCAGTACAGCGTGACGGCCGGCAAGAGCGGGGAGCGCGGCGGCATCGTGATCAGTGCGTCGTATCAGAAGCAGGACCCGGTCTGGGCGGGCGATCGCAGTTTTTCGAGCTATCCGTGGACCGACCGGCATCCGTATTACGGCTTGAGCTATACCAAGCCGAATGGCTTGATCACCAATGCACCAGGCGGGCGCGTGGTGCTCAATCCCGGTGCCGATTCACGGAATATCGCCGACTACAGCCCATTCATTCCGCAGAAATTCAATGGTGCCGGCGATATCGGCAGCCTCGCCGATGCCGGCTCGTATACGTATAACAACAACAGCGGCAAGCAGTCGATGCTGCGTACCGCCGACACCACCAAGAACCTGTACATCGATGCGCATCTGAACCTCACGTCCAACCTGACGGCGAAGTTCAACTACGGATACAACATCGACCGTGAGTATGCGCAGTCGGGCTATTCCACGCTTTACAGCGGCATGGGCAGCAACCTGGCCTATCCGTCGACGCTCGACCCCAACAGTTACTACAACCCACTGCCGGGGCAGGCGACCAAGTTCTATCGCCGCATGGCGGATCTGCAGTACGCCAACCAGAGCTACAACAACCCGACCAACTATCGCTACAGCCTGGGGCTGGAAGGCAACTTCACTATCGGTGACGATCACACCTTCAATTGGGATGTCTATCACTACGACAGCAAGATCAAGGGCATCAACACCCGCCCCGGGTACTTCGATCTGGTCAAGGTGCAGCAGGGCCTGGGTCCCTCGTTCATGGGTGGCGATGGTGTCGTGCATTGCGGCACGCCCGGCAATGTGATCGCCGGCTGCGTACCGATCAATCCGCTGGCCGGGCCGGGTGGCTTCACCAAGCAGATGCTCGACTACCTAGCGATCAGCAGCGTCGAGCGTTACGGCAGTCGCGAGCAGGCTACAGCGGCCGATATCACCGGCAACCTGTTTCCGTTGCCGGGTGGCGATCTGACCTTCGCGACCGGCATCCAGCATCGCCGTGTTTCCGGTTACGACGATCCGGACGCCTATGCGCAGCAAGGACTATCCAGCGATGGTGGCGTGCTGTCCAACAGCGGCGAGTACAGCCTCAACGAAGCCTATGTGGAGTTGAACGCGCCGCTGCTTAAAGACTTGCCGGGCGCACAGAGCCTGAGCCTGGACGTGGCGCGCCGTCATTCCGACTACAGCAACTTCGGCATCACCAACAACAATGCGTTCAAGCTGACGTGGCAGCCGATCGAGGATTTGCTGGTACGTGCAAGTTACGGCACCGGTTTTCGCGCGCCCACGGTCAACGATCTCTATCAAGGCCGTTATCCGGCCGGTACGTTCACCGACCCCTGCGATGCGGTGTATGGCCCTGGCGCTTACGGCAACAACGCCACGGTTGCTCAGCGATGTCTGAGCGGCTACGGCGGTATCGCTGGCGTGCCGGCCGATTTCCGCCAGGTCGACGTGAGCGGCCAGCCGATCACGACCGCCAGCGGCAGTGGCGCGGTGCCCACCACCAATTTCACCGGTGGCAACGTCAATCTGAAGCCGGAGACTTCGTACAACTCGCAATTCGGGTTCGTCTACAGCCCAGGCTGGCTGCAAGGCTTCAACCTGAGCGTCGACTACTGGCGCTACAACATCCGCAACCTGATCACCGGCATCGGCAACGATCAGGTGCTGGCCAATTGCTATCAGTACGGCATGGTCGACGCGTGCAACCAGTTCCAGCGTCAGCCGGGCACCGGTCAGATCTACAACCTGCTGAACCTGGAAACCAACGCGGGCTGGCAGAAGACCAGCGGCTACGATTTCTCGGTGGCCTATGCGCTGCCTGAGTACGCGTTCGGCCGCATCAAAGCGAACCTGAGCGGTACCTATGTCAGCCGCTTCGATACGTTGCCGACGATCGGTTCCGCCGTGGTCAACGGCGCCGGTATCTCGTCGAATATCACGGCGACTTCGGTGTGGCGCCTGCGCGGCAACCTGACCTTGAACTGGGAATGGCGCGACTTCGGAGCGAGCTGGACCATGCGCTATTTCTCGCCGCTAAAGGCGCCATGCGCATTCACCGACGGACGCAGCGCCTTCCCATGCAGCCTGCCTGATTACTACGCCGCGGGTGTCGGCACGCAGCCGATGACGCAGATCGGCTCGGTCACGTTTCACGATCTGCAGCTGTACTGGAACGCACCGTGGAAGGGCACGATCTCGGTCGGTGCCAACAACCTCTTCAATCGCGTCGGGCCGTACGTGTACGGCGGTTATGCCGGCAGCGACACGCCCTACAACTACAACGCCTCGTACGACATCGGTCGCTACGTCTACGTGCGTTACCAACAGCGCTTCTGATGCATCAGTTCGCGGCGACGACCTGGGGAGGTCCGCCGCGAACGCATTGAACGTCTCAGGCCGCGGGGAGGAACTCGTGGCGTATTCGCAGAGGGATGTCGCAGGGGATCTGGCGACGCTTTCTAAATCCACCAACGAGGCATGGCATGAACAACGTAAGGGGAAGGCGCGGGTGTTGTAGCAAGACCGTGTTGGCGATGGGGTTGTTGATGGCCTTGGGTGCCGGGGTGACGCAGGCACAATCGATTACCGGTGGCCTTTATGGCAAGGAGCCCGGCGGTGCCGATGTCACCGTCGCGGTCGACAGTGCGGCCACGGGCTATCACAAGGAGCTGCATCCGGATGCGGATGGGCGTTATACGCTGGCTGGATTGAACCCGGGACGTTATACGGTAACGATCTCGCAAGGCGGCCAGGAGGTCGGTAAGCGGGATGTGGTGGTGACACCGAACGTCCAGACGCCGGTGGCAGCGCTGTCGACAGCGGCTGTGACAGCGGGCTCGCCCAAGGCTTCGACGCTGTCAGGCATCAATGTGAGTGCGAACACGATCAATTCGGACATTGTTCCCATTGATGTGAGCACGCCACAGCTTGCAAGCAACTACAACATGGCGTTGGTCAACCAGCTGCCGACCGGTCGTAGCTTCGAAAGCATCGCTCTGCTCAAGTCCAATGTACGCTACGACAACCAGACCACGCAGCTGGTGCAGATCGGCGGTGCGAGTCCGGCAGAAAACCGTTATTACTACAACGAATTCGATACCACCTATGACTATAACGGTCTGGGTACGACCAAGCTGCCGGACGAAGCGGTGAGCTCGGTTCAGGTCATTTCGAGTAACGGCACGACCACCTGGACAAGTTCTACCGGCGGTATTCTTGCCGGTACGGTGCGCCAGGGAACGAATCATTTCCAGGCCGGCTACTCGCTGTACTTCACGCCGCCGACCTCGCGCCTGCTCAATCCGCGCCAACGCGATTCGTTCGATTCCCAGGGAAACTACTACAACTACGACAGTGCCAATACGCACGCGGCGAATGTGGCCAGTCAGTACCTGTGGGCATCGGGTGCGTTGATCAAAGACCGACTGTTCTTCTTCGCGTTATTGGGTAACTCGCCGAACAATCAAAGCACCACCAATAGCCAGACGTTCCATACGAATGCGACAAGTCGGAACAAGAACGGTCTGCTGAATCTGACCTGGAACATCAACAACGATCAAAGCCTGAATATTGTTGGCAATCGTAGCTGGAAGGACACCTTCAACAACCAGTACTCCCTGAGCCGTGATTACGATCCGAGTTCGGCAGGCAAGTATTTCGGTTGGAATGCCACCCATGTCAAAGATCAGTTCCTGATCGGGAACTACAACTGGCAGATCAACGACACGATGAGCCTGCGTCTGATGGGCGGCTATTTGAGCGAGTCATCGCTCAGTCCAACGTCGACCAGCGGTAGCGGTCTGCCCTATGTGACCGAAGTGGATCCGGTTACCCAGAAGTCGCGCAACATCGGCCTGACCACCGAAGCCAATCAGCTATTCCCGTTCGAGTACTGGCGCCGCGGCTTCAAGGGGGACTTCACCTGGAACCTGGGCGATCACAAGGTCACTATCGGTGCCGAGCATTACAAGCACTACATCAATAACACCATCGCAACCAGTCAAGGTGGTGATTGGACCTACCATACACAGCCCGGCGCGGTACTGCCCAATGGCTCGGTCGTGCCTGGCGACGGGCGCTATGTGGATCAGTTCTTCGAAAGCACGGGCGGTGCCTTCTATACCGTCAACAAGGCGTTCTACGCGGACGATTATTGGCAGGTCGCCGATCGCTGGGTCATTTACGGCGGTATGCGCTTCGATACCTTCATCAACAAGAACGTCAATGGCCAGAACATCTGGCATATGCCCATTACTTCGCCACGTTTGGGTGTTTCCTGGGACGTCCACGGCGACAGCAGCATGAAGCTGGGCGCCAATCTTGGAAAGTACGCGCTATCGATACCTTCGAGCGTCAATAACGGTGCGGCGGGTGCCGTGTACGAGTGGCATCGTTACTTTACGTATACCGGTCGCGATCCTTCGACTCAGGCGCCGACGGGTCTGACTCAGATAGGGCCGCAGTCAACCCTGATCGACGGTCTTGCGCCCAGCGCGAATAACGTGGCCACCTCAAATATCAAGGCGCCGTACCAGTACGAGTTCCAGGTCTATATGCAGAACACGATCGGGGCGAGCTGGACCACCCTGACGGAACTGGGCTTCAGTTCGCTCAAGCGGATCATCGACGACACCTGTTACAACCAGGGTATTACCGACTATGCACGGGCCCACGGCTATCCCGATTACACCGACGCCAGCGGCTGTCCGATGTTCAACCCGGGCATTGCACAGGTATTTACACGCGACTACCGTGGTGACGGGAAGCTGGAGTCGCTGACGATTCCTGGAAACGTGTTTGGCCCCGCACCCGCGCGAAAGTATGCACACGTGACGTTGGAAGCGACCCACGTGCGCAACTCCGAGGAGCCCTGGTTCCTCGACGTGAGCTATACCTGGGCGCACCTCTACGGTAACGACGATGGTCTGCTTAATCTGGGCACGCGCACCGGCGGTGGTCCCGGCGAGCAGATCTATTGGGATTTCCCTGGCCTGATGGAGCACGACAACGGTCCGTTGGCCGGCGACATCCGCCATGCGCTTAATATCAACGGCGTCTACTACTTCAATACCGGCTTGCGCATCGGCAGCACGTTGACGATGCATACGGGTACTCCGCTGAGTTGCCTGGGAACCTATCCGGATGTAAACAACCCCGCGTCGCTCTACGGTGCAGCCAGCCACTATTGCAACAACGTGCCGTCGCCACTGGGTAGTGCGGGTCGCCTACCATTCTTTTGGCAATGGAATCTTGGCGTGGGCTACGATTGGGATATCGATCCGATCAATCACCTGAGTCTCGATGTGCAGGTACAGAACGTGACGAATCGTCAGGGGCGCATCGATTCGAATCAGCTCTACGACATCGGCACCTTCCAGCCAAATGGTTCACCCAATCTCAATCCGAGCTACGGCGCTGCCACCTGGCAAGTGCCGCGCACCACGCAGCTGGTGCTGCGCTATACCTTTCAGTAAGTCACCTGAGGCGGTGATCATGTGATCGCCGCCTCAACATGCAAATGAGGTTTGAAAGCATGCATCATTCCAAAGCAAAGCGCTTCGTGGGGCATCGTCGTCTGCTGGCGGCAATGCTCGCGGCTAGCCTGGTCAGCGTCATCAGTGCCAGGACTGACGATCAGACGGTAGCATTCACGAGGCAGGGCGATCAGCAGCAATTCGGCAACGCGAGCGTCAATGCGCGCTGGACGTTGAAAGACCATGTATTGACTGACATGACAGTGACCGATGCCATCAATCAGCAGGTCTTGAAGGTCGCGACGCCGTTTGCGCTGGAGCTGGGCGATGGCAGCAAGCTCGCCACAGCCGATTTCCGTTTGCTGTCCGAGCCCAAGGTGATAAAGCTCAAGGCGGAGCCGAAAGCGCCGCGCCTGGCCGAGCGTATTCCAGGCAAGGCCATTGCCGCGAGCTTTGGCGATGCCGACGGGCGTTTTCGCATCGACTGGCAATGGGTACAGCGCGAAGGCTCGGACTATCTGCGCGAGCAGGTGACGATTACCGCGCTCAAGGCCGATGAGAACATCAAGAAGGTCGATCTGCTGCAGACCCAGGCGACAGGAGCGGAGGTGATCGGCACGGTCAATGGCTCGCCGATCGTTACGGGACAGGATTACCTGGGCTTCGAGCATCCGCTGTCCGAAAGCGCGGTGCGCGGCAAGAATCTCAATCTCTGGATCGAGCGCGGCCTGCCGCTGGTCAAGGGGCAGTCGATCACGTATTCAGCGGTGATCGGTGCGACCCACAAGGGACAGCTTCGGCGCGACTTCCTGACCTACGTCGAACGCGAACGCGCCCACCCCTATCGTCCGTTTCTGCATTACAACTCCTGGTACGACATCGGCTACTTCACGCCGTATACGCAGCAGCAGGCGGTCGATCGGATCAACACCTTTGGGGAGGAGCTGAGCGTCAAGCGTGGTGTGAAACTCGATTCCTTTCTGTTCGATGACGGCTGGGACGATCGCAGCGGCAGCTGGAATTTCAGCAAGGATTTCCCGCAGGGCTTTGTGCCGGTCAAGCAGGCGGCGGCCAAATACGGCGCAGCGCCGGGCATCTGGCTGTCGCCTTGGGGCGGTTACTCCAAGCCCAAGGATATCCGTGTCGAGAACGGCAAGGCGCAGGGTTACGAGATCATCGATGGTGGCTTTGCGCTGTCCGGGCCAAAGTATTACCAGCGCTTCCACGATGTGGTGATGAAGCTGCTGAAGGACGACGGCATCAATCAGTTCAAGTTCGACGGTACCGGTAACGCCGACAAGGTCTTTCCGGGCAGCCGTTTCCCGAGTGACTTCGATGCGGCGGTGGCGTTGATCGACGATATCCGCGAGGCGAAGCCGGGGACTTTCATCAATCTCACCACTGGCACGTTGCCATCGCCGTTTTGGCTGCGCTATGCCGATTCGATCTGGCGCGATGGCGAAGACGATGACCTTACCGGTGTCGGTACGAATCGTGAGAAGTGGATCACCTATCGGGATACGCAGACTTATCGCAACATCGTGCTGAAAGGGCCGCTGTATCCGCTCAATTCGCTGATGCTCCACGGCATCATCTATGCGCAGGAAAACCATCGTCTCAACACCGATCCCGGGCATGATTTTGCCAACGAAGTGCATTCGTACTTCGGCACCGGTACGCAGTTGCAGGAGATGTACATCACGCCGTCGCTGCTGAGTGCGTCGGACTGGGATACCTTGGCCGAATCGGCTCGTTGGTCGCGTGAGAACGCCGATGTATTGCGCGATACGCATTGGATCGGTGGCGATCCGGGGCGGCTGGATGTTTACGGATGGGCATCATGGACGCCGAAGAAGGCGATCGTTACGCTGCGCAATCCGGACGCGCAGGCGCAGAGCATGGTGATCGATTTGCGGCGTCAGTTGGAGCTGCCTGAGGGGGCGGCTACGCATTTCAGTGGGCATAGTCCGTGGAAGGCCGATAGCGGCAAGCTGTCGGTGACGTTCGATGCGGACAAGCCCACGACGATTGAGTTGCAGCCGTTTGAGGTGGTGACGTTGGAGTTGGTACCTTCGGCGTAACGTTTGGCTTTTCTAAAAATCCTTCCTACTCGTCATCCCGGCGCAGGCCGGGATCTACTCCTCAGCGTGGATGCTTGCCAAACGTTGTCTGACAAGCGGAAATAGAGGAATGGATCCCGGCCTGCGCCGGGATGACGATTGCTGTGAGGTTGTCGAGGTACCTCTCAGTCGTGATCAAAGTCGCTCCTGCAACGAAGTTGAAGACTGGGAAACGAGATGCAACGACGGGAATTCCTGAAGATTTCGCTGCTGGCACCACTCGCCGGGCTTGCGCTGCCTGAGCTGGCGTCTGGCAAGGAGGCGAGCGGCGCCGAACCCATCGCCGACGGGCACCCTCATCGCTTCACCTTATCCAGGCAAAGCTTCCTGCTCGACGGCAAACCCTTCCAGATCCGCAGCGGCGAGATGCACCCGATCCGCATCCCCGCCGAATACTGGCTGCACCGCATCCGCATGGCCAAAGCGATGGGGCTCAACACCATCGCGGTCTACATCATGTGGAATGCATTCGAGCAGGAACCGGGCGTATTCGATCTGAAGACCGGCAGTCGGGACTTCGCGCATTTCATCCGGTTGTGCCAGCAGGAAGGCATGTGGGTCTACCTGCGTCCAGGGCCGTACGTCTGCGCCGAATGGGACTTCGGCGGCTTGCCGCCTTATCTGCTGCGCGATCCAAATAGCCATGTGCGCCACAAGGACGATGCGGGCTACATGGCCGGCGTGCGTCGCTACCTCGATGCGGTCGCCCCGGTGATCAAGCCGTTGATGGCCAGCGCGGGTGGGCCGATCCTGATGGTGCAGGTGGAGAACGAATACGCCTCGTTCGGCAACGATCTCGACTACCTCAAACTGCTGCACGCGATGTGGAAGGAACGTGGCATCGACGGCCCGTTCTCGATTTCCGACGGACTTGGGCCGCTTCAGAAACAGCGTACGTACCTACCGGGTACGGCACTCGGACTCGACGGCGATACGGATTTCGCCTCAGCGCAGGCCGTCGCCGGCGACGCGCCGGTATGGGTAGGGGAGGGCTATCCCGGTTGGCTGACGCATTGGGGCGATCCCAAGCTGCAAAGCGCCGACTATGCCAATACCTTGAACGAGCTGCTGCAGCAGAAGCGCTCCTTCAATCTCTATGTCGTGCACGGTGGCAGCAACTTCGGCTTTGGTGCCGGTGCCAACGCCAACAAGGACTACTCCAATTTCGAGCCGGTGATCACCAGCTACGACTACGGTGCGCCGATCAACGAGCGCGGCGAAGCGACCGCGGACTTTCATCGCTTTCGCGAACTGATCGCCAGGCATGTAGCGCACAAGATTCCCGATATCCCCGCGCCGCCGCCGGCGATCACCTTCGATGCGGCAACACCGGTGCCGCATGCATCGATCTGGGACAACCTTGGCACACCGCGCCAGGTATCGCATCCACAACCGAACGAGATTCTGTTGGCTCAAGACCATGGGATGGTGCTCTATCGCAAGCGCCTGTCAACCGGCGGTACGCTGCATATCGATGATGTGCGCGACTACGCAACGATATTCAGCGATGGACGCTATCTCGACGCGATATCGCGCGTGCGCAAGTCGGGTGTGCGCGATGTATCGCAGATAGATGTGCCCGCTGGCGAGCTCGACGTCCTGATCGACAGCTTCGGTCACATCGGTTACGGCCAGGCGATGGCCGATCGCAAGGGCATTGTCGGCGAGGTCAGGCTCGGCGAGCTTCCGCTCGTGGATTGGTCCGTCTACGGCTTGCCGTTGAACGATGCCTTTATCGCCTCATTGAAGCCGCTGGCAGGGCCGTCACGTCGTCCGGGGCTGTTCTTCAAGTTGAATGTGTCGCTCAAGACACCTGGCGATACCTATATCGACATGAGCGGCTGGGACAAGGGGTATGTCTGGGTGAACGGGCAACTGCTGGGGCGCTACTGGCACATCGGTCCGCAGCAGCGCCTGTATTGTCCGGCGCCGTGGTTGAAGGCAGGGGCGAACGAGATCCTGGTGTTCGACATGCATCGCGTGGATGCCGCGCCAGTGCGCGGGGTAACGCGCCTGGCGGGCTGAGCGTGGGCTTTACTTGAAGGTACAACCGGTCAACAGCACCTGACCCTTCATCAACTCCTCGAGTTTGGTGCAGTGTGCCGTCACCGTCTGGCCCTTGGTCAATCCGGCCGGTACTACGCTGTCGTCGTTGTTGCGGGGATTGAACTGCACCTTCGAGCCGATGATCACATCTTCGCCCGCCATGCCTTGCATCAGCACGGCCTTGTGCGCCTGGCCGACCATGGCGCCGTAGCTGTCGTAATCGAGGAAGCTGCCGACCACGGTGATGTCGTGCTTGCCGGCGTACTTCTTGTCGATGGTGCCCGGATGGGTGGCCGCGTCGCGCGCCACATCGGCGGCCTTGAGCGTGATCGGCGACGCAGCGAAGGCAGGGGTCGCGGCCAGCAGCAGGATAAGTACAGCGTATTTCATTGCATCAGCTCCATGTCGATGAGAAACAACCGCGCCATGGTAGCGCGCCACAAAAAAAGCCGCCCGGAGGCGGCTTTTTGTTTTGCATCTTGCTGACCGATCAGGACGAGCGCGAAGCCTTCTTGCGATCGTTTTCGGTCAGGTGCTTCTTGCGCAGGCGGATTTCCTTCGGCGTGATCTCGACCAGCTCGTCGTCGTCGATGAAGTCCAGCGCCTGCTCCAGCGAGAACTTGATCGCCGGGCTGAGCTGGATCGCGTCGTCCTTGCCCGAGGCGCGCATATTGGTCAGCGGCTTGGGCTTGATCGCGTTGACGGTGAGGTCGTTGTCCTTGGAGTGAATGCCGACCAGCTGGCCTTCATACACCGAGTCGCCTTCGGCGGCGAACAGCTTGCCGCGGTCCTGCAACGGCCCCAGCGAGTAGGCGGGGGTGGTGCCGGCAGCGTTGGCGATCATCACGCCGTTGAGGCGCTTGGCGATCTGGCCTTCTTCCTTCGCACCGTAGTGATCGAACACGTGGAACAGCAGGCCCGAACCCTGGGTGAGGGTCTTGAACTGGTTCTGGAAGCCGATCAGGCCGCGCGCCGGGATCATGTACTCCAGACGCACGCGACCCTTGCCGTCCGGCTCCATGTTCTTGAGCTGGCCCTTGCGGGTGCCCAGGCGCTCCATGACCGGACCCTGGTGAATTTCTTCGACGTCGACCACCAACTGCTCGATCGGCTCCATCTTCTGGCCGTCGATTTCCTTGATGATCACTTCCGGACGCGACACGGCCAGCTCGTAGCCTTCGCGACGCATGTTTTCGATCAGCACCGACAGATGCAGTTCGCCACGGCCCGAGACCAGGAACTTGTCGGCGTCGGAGCCTTGCTCGACCTTCAGTGCCACGTTGTGCACCTGCTCGCGGTCCAGGCGGTCCTTCAACTGACGGCTGGTCAGGAACTTGCCGCCGGAAAGGTCCTTGTTACCGGCGAACGGCGAGTTGTTGACCTGGAAGGTCATGCTGATGGTCGGCTCGTCGACGGTCAGTGCCGGCAGCGCTTCGGGGGTGTCGAGCGCGCAGATGGTGTCGGAGATGGTCAGTTCCGCGATGCCCGAGATGGCGATGATGTCGCCGGCTTCGGCAGTGTCCTGCTCGATGCGCTCCAGGCCGAGGAAGCCGAGCACCTGCAGCACCTTGCCCTGGCGCTTCTTGCCTTCGCGGTTGATCACGGCGACCGGCATGTTCTTCTTCAGCGTGCCGCGCTGGATGCGACCAATGCCGATGACGCCGACGAAGTTGTTGTAGTCCAGCTGGCTGATGCGCATCTGGAACGGACCTTCCGGGTCGACCTCCGGCTTGGGCGTGTGATCCATGATCGCCTGATACAGCGGGGTCATGTCGCCTTCGCGCACGGAGTCGTCGAGGCTGGCGTAGCCGTTCAGCGCCGAGGCGTAGACGATCGGGAAATCCATCTGCTCGGCGGTGGCGCCCAGGCGATCGAACAGGTCCCACACCTGGTCCACGACCCACTGCGGGCGGGCGCCGGGGCGGTCGATCTTGTTGATCACCACGATCGGCTTGAAGCCCATCGCGAACGCCTTCTGGGTCACGAAGCGCGTCTGCGGCATCGGGCCGTCCATCGCGTCGACCAGGATCAGCACCGTATCGACCATCGACAGCACGCGCTCCACTTCGCCGCCGAAGTCGGCGTGTCCGGGGGTGTCGACGATGTTGATGCGGTTGCCCTGCCAGGTGATGGCAGTGTTCTTGGCCAGGATGGTGATGCCACGTTCCTTTTCCTGGTCGTTGGAGTCCATCACGCGCTCGGCCAGCACGGTACGCTCCGAGAGCGTGCCCGACTGCTTCAAGAGCTGATCGACCAGCGTGGTTTTGCCGTGATCGACGTGAGCGACGATGGCGATATTGCGCAGATTTTCGATGGACATGAGTGGACTCGGGCGGCTTTGGACCGTCGCGGCAGGTTTCAAGAAGGCGAATCGGACGATTATACGCGGTTATGTGACAACTTGCCTGGGGGGCGGGGAGTTGTTCAGGATTTGGGCGTTCAGGCAGGTTTCGCCGGCCTTCGGCAATAAAAAAGAGCCGGTTCCCCGGCTCTTTCGGCCCTCGCAGAGGGCAACCTCACTGCTGACCCCTCACTCCTGCCCCACTACTGCTGGATCAAACTCAACTGATCCGCCGCCGTCGCATACAACAACTGATAGTGCTCATACGGATAGGCATAGCTGGCCGTTTCCCCGTCAATGGTCGAGGTGTGAACGCCATAGACCAGACACGTGCCGGTGGCGCAGTTGATCTCGTCGACCCAGGAAATGAAGGTGTACTCCTTCTGCCCGAAATGCTTGCCGTCCAGGCCGTTGAGCAGGGGGCTGCTGATCGACAGGCCGTACTGGCCGCAGGTCAGCGTGGCGACGTTGAACGGATAGATGCCGCAGGTGTACAGGCCATGGAACGCACCGGCGATGCCCAGGAATACGTCGACCTTCGACGAAACATTGAGCTTGGTGATTTCCAGCGCCGCCAGGGTGGCGCCCATCGAATGGCCGATCACATCGATATGGCCGGTGCAGGAGCTGGCGATCGCGCTGGTGATCGCATTGCGCACCGGTGTTTCTTCGGTGCCGTTGTGGTCGTTGCAGGCGGCGCACAGCGAGTTGCCCCAGGAGGGCGCGAAAATTTGCGAACTGGTGTAGCCGTTTTGCAGCAGCAGGTCGACGGTGTTCTGGAAATCGACCGGGCTGCCGGTGTTGCCATGCACGAGCACGACGTTGTCGACACAGGTGGCATGCAGAGCCAATACGGGACTTAACAACAACAGGGCCAATAGCCCCAGCACGCGTTGCTTGATGGACATCGCTTGTTGCTCCCTACGCTTTCACTGGAATGCCCCGGATGGGGCGGGAAGTGCGGAGGTGCTCGGTTGTTGTCGAAGTACGAAAAGCCCCCCTCACCCTAACCCTCTCCCCCGGCAGAGCCAGGGGAGAGGGGACAAAGCGCTAAACCAGGCCGGTCAGGTAGAACGTGGCGATCACCACGAAGACGGCGAGCGTCTTGATCACGGTGATCGCGAAGATGTCGCGATACGACTGCCGATGCGTCAGCCCGGTCACGGCCAGCAAGGTGATCACCGCGCCGTTGTGCGGCAGCGTGTCCATGCCCCCGGAAGCCATCGCTGCGACGCGGTGCAGGACTTCCATCGGAATGCCGGCCGCCTGTGCGTTGTGGATGAACGTCTGCGCCATTGCCGCCAGCGCGATGCTCATGCCGCCGGAGGCCGAGCCGGTGATGCCGGCCAGTGCGGTCACAGTGACCGCTTCGTTGACCAGCGGATTGGGAATGGCGTGCAGACCATCGGCCACCAGTTTGAAACCGGGCAAGGCGGCGATCACTGCGCCAAAGCCATACTCGGAAGCGGTGTTCATCGATGCCAGCAACGCGCCTGCGACCGCCGCCTTGCTGCCTTCGGCAAAACGCCGCGTTACCGGTCGCCACGCAAAGGCCAGCACGCAGACGACGCCCAACAGCAGCGCGCCTTCCACCGCCCAGATCGCGGCAATCTTGGCCACGTCCTGCACCACCGGTTCAGCCTTGCCGACCACGGCCGGCACGAACGATTGCGTCGGGCCATAGAGTTTCGGAATCGCATCGGTCAGCAGCTTGTTGGCAACGCCGACCAAGACGAGCGGCAGCAATGCGACCAACGGATGCGCCAACTTGCTGTCTTCGAACGGCGCGGGTTCGTTGACGAGGTTGTCGCCATAGCCTTCGCCCGCTGCCGCCGCGCGGCGCCGGCGCGATTCCAGATAAAGCAGGCCAACCACCAGGATGAATACCGATCCCAGCGTACCCAGCCATGGTGCGGCCCAGCCATTGGTGCCGAAGAAGGCGGACGGAATGATGTTCTGGATCTGTGGCGTACCGGGCAGCGAATCCATGGTGAAGGTGAACGCGCCCAGCGCGATGGTGCCGGGAATCAGGCGCTTGGGGATCTGCGACTGGCGAAACAGCTCCGCAGCGAACGGATACACCGCGAACACCACCACGAACAGCGACACGCCGCCGTAGGTAAGCAGGGCACAGACCAGCACGATCGACAGCATCGCGCGGCTGCGTCCGACCAGGCCGATGGTGCCAGCGACGATGGATTTGGAAAAACCCGATAGCTCGATCAGCTTGCCGAACACCGCCCCGAGCATGAACACCGGAAAGTACAGCTTCAAGAAGCCGACCATCTTGTCCATGAACAGGCCGGTGAAGATCGGCGCGACCAGCGCCGGGTCGGTCAGCAGGACCGCGCCTAACGCGGCGATCGGCGCGAACAGGATCACGCTGTAGCCGCGGTATGCCGCATACATCAGAAAACACAGTGCGGCCAGCACGATCAGAAAGGCCATGCCCGAAGTTCCTCCATGGACGTTGGGCGGCGAGTATCCGCAAGCCATGGCGCGGGCGGCACTGTACCAAGGTACAAGTGTGGCCCCGTTCGCACCTGCCTAATCTGCCGGGCATCGGCATCCGGGGGAGTGGATGCGTTCATTGACGAGGGGTGACATGAAACGCACGCATTTGAGTCTTGCGGTTGGGCTGGTGTTTGGCCTGCTCGGTAGCACATCGCTTTACGCGCAACAGGCCGGCGATACCGGCACGGCTGCCAAGACCAGCGACGCCAAGCAATTGGGCGAGATCAAAGTCACCGCGCGCAAACGCGAAGAAACGCTGCAGGACGTGCCGATCGCCGTCAGCGCCTTCACCGCCGATTCGCTCTACAAGCAGAACGTGCAGAACATCGGCGATCTGCAGGGCAAGGTGCCGTCGCTGCAGGTCTATGCAGCGCGCGGCTCCAACACCACCTTGACCGCCTATATCCGCGGCGTCGGCCAGGCCGATCCGACCTGGGGCTTCGATCCGGGCGTCGGTATCTATCTGGACGACGTGTATCTGGCACGCCCCCAGGGCACCTTGCTGGACGTGTTCGACGTCAACCGCATCGAAGTGCTGCGCGGCCCGCAAGGCAGCCTGTACGGCAAGAACACCATCGGTGGCGCGATCAAATACGTATCCAACCCATTGCCGACGAAGACCACGGGTTCCGTGGAAGCCACCGTAGGCACCTATGGCGAGAAGGACATCAAGGCCAATGTCGGCGGTGCCACCTCCGATGGCGTGTGGCGCGGGCGTATTGCGGTAGCCAGCGAGCACAACGACGGCTACGGCACGGACCTGCTCACCAATAGCCGTAACGGCAACAAGAACACCAATGCGGCGCGTGCCAGCATCGGCTTTTTCCCGTCCAGCGAATTCAATGCGCAGCTGTCGGTGGATGGCATGCGTGACAATTCCAATCCGCGCGGCGCCAAGCTGCTGACGGTCAACGCGTTGGATCCGACCTACCAGCCGTTGAACAGCAACTACAACACGCGCAGCGGCATGGCCCAGCTCAACAACACCGAGATGAGCGGCGCCGCGCTGACCCTGAACTGGATCGCCAGCCAGGACTGGTCGTTCAAATCGATCACGGCATACCGCGAATCGTCGACCGACACCAATATCGACTTCGATACGCTGCCGGAAAAGATCGCCGACGTCGGCGCCGTCTACACCGATCATCAGTTCACCCAGGAGTTACAGGCGAACTACGATTCGGGCGGCTCGCTGCATGGCGTGTTCGGCCTGTTCTACTTCAAAGGTTCGGCGGCCGGGCAGATCGACAACATCTTCCTGGGTTCGCCGCCCTATAGCCTGCTGGGGCTGGCGCAATACGGCAGTACCGGTGGACGCGTAGGTACCAAGAGCTATGCGGGCTATGGCGACTTCACCTGGGATATCAGCCCGCAGTGGAGCCTGGATGTGGGCGTACGCCTGAGTCGCGAAACCAAGAGCGCGGTCATCCAGAACTATGGCTATGCCGATGCGAGCTTCAGCAACCCTATAGCTACGCTGGCCGATTTCAGCGGCTCGCACACCACCAACAACGCCTCGCCCAAGGTGTCGCTGAACTGGGCGGCCAGCGATCACATCAATCTTTACGCCAGCTATAGCGAAGGCTTCCATTCGGGCGGCTACAACATTCGCGCCAACTGCGTGGCGATTCCCAGCTCGTGCCGTCCAATCCAGGACGAGAAGGTGCAGTCGTACGAGTTGGGCAGCAAGATGACGTTCTTCGACGATCGCCTGATGGCCAACACGGCGGTCTTCCACAACGTGTACTCGAACATCCAGCTGTCGGTGTTTACCTCGTACACCTTGCCCAACGGCAGCCAGGGTTTCTTCGGCGACTTCACCAATGCCGGCAAGGGCCATATCGACGGCCTGGAAGAAGAATTCGCCTGGAAGCCAACGGAAAACTGGACCTTCAGCGGCAACGTGGCGTACCTGCATACCAAGTACACGCAGTTCCTGAGCGGCGGCGTGAATATCGCCGACACGCAGCGCTTTACCAATGCGCCGAAATGGTCGGGCGGCTTGTCGCTGGAGAACACCTATCCGCTGGCCAATGGCGGCAGCATTACCGGTCGCATCAACTACACCTACCAGACGTCGGTCTATCCCGAGACGACCTTGTCGCCGCTGATCCTGCAGCCGTCCTATGGTCTGTGGAATGCGGGTGTGATCTGGCAGATCAACGATCCATGGACGCTGAGCCTGCAGGGCAGCAACCTGGCCAACAAGGCGTATCGCACCACCGGCTACAACATTGCCGCGCTGGGCATCGTGACGGGCTATTACGGGGCGCCGCGTGTGGTTACGCTCAGCGCGCGCTATAAGTTCTAAAGTGTAACTCCCCGCCCTCTCCCGACGGCTGGAGCCTGAGGGGGAGGGTACTTTTTTTGGAGAATGCCATGCGTTGGATCGGTGCTTTATGCCTTGGCCTGCTCGCTGTGGGCGCGCACGCGGACCCGTTGCCGAAACTCAAGCTCGATCCGCACCGCGTAGCGGTGGCCGGGTTGTCTTCCGGTGCTTATATGGCGACGCAGATGCAGCTCGCCTATCCGGATGTGTTTCCTTACGCGGCGATCGTGGCGGGTGGGCCGTATGCCTGTGCGGGCGGCAAGCTGGATGTGGCGCTGAGCAGTTGCATGAAGGGTACGCCGGCGGCGGATGTTTCTGCGCTGGTGACCAAGGCCACTCAGCGTGCGCAGTCCGGCGATAACGGCGCGCTGAAAAATCTTGCGCATGGCAAGGCGTATCTGTTGCATGGCAAGGATGATGCGTTGGTTGCGCCGTCGGTGGCCGAGGCTGGCGCGCAGTTCTATCAGCGCCTGCGCGACACGGTGCCGGGCTTGAAGGGTTTGCAGGTGGTCGATGACGGCAACCGTGCCTTTGCGCACAACCTGCCGATTGCGGCGACCGGCGATGATTGCGACAAGTCGGTTTCGCCGTATCTGGGGCATTGCGGCTTTGATGCTGCGGGCGAGATCTTTGCGCAGCTCTATGGCAAGCCGTTGCATGCGGTGGGTGATGCCAAGGGGCAGTTGCAGACGTTCAGCCAGAACGCCTATCGGGTCGACAATGTCGATCCCTTGTTGGCCGACGATGGCTATCTTTACGTGCCGCCGTCGTGTGCGGCTGGAAAGCCCTGTGGTCTGCTGGTGGCGTTTCATGGGTGCAAGCAGAATGCGGCGGCGGTGGGCGAGGCCTTTGTGAAGGACGCCGGGTTCAATCGTTGGGCGGACGCCTATGATGTGGCGGTGCTGTATCCTCAGACGCGCGCGAGCATGGCGCCGTTGAATCCGCAGGCGTGTTGGGATTGGTGGGGGTATTCGGGTGGGGATTACGATACTCGGCGTGGGGTGCAGCCGCGGTGGGTGATTCATGTGGTGGAGCAGTTGGGGATTGCTGCGCCGCGTTGATGTTGCGCGCGTCTTCTCGCCTCAGCCCTACATCCTCGTCATCCCGGCGCAGGCCGGGATCCAGTGACTTCGGTGTTGATTTGTCGCTTTGGTTTTGCTCTCAGGCTAGAAAGTCGCCTGCGGCGTGTTTCGCCGACCTGCCGGTCGCCGAGTTACTTTCTTTGCTTGTCCAAAGAAAGATAACCAAAGAAAGGACACCCCTAGTACGCCGTCGCTGCGCGACCGGGAGGTCTGGCCGGGCTTTTCGACAGGACGTCCCTGTCCTGTCGAAAAGGACTCGGCATCCCTGCCGAGTCCCCCTTCGGGGCCTTATCGTCCAAACCTCCCTCGGCTCCCGAGGGGCCCCAGAGAGCTGTAGGCTCGCTTCGCCTCGCCTCCAGTTTTCAAGCTCGCGACAATCTGCCCCCTCTCCCCTGGCTCCGCCGGGGGAGAGGGTTGGGGTGAGGGGGCGCTTTGGCGTTGGTGGCGCATGCTGAACTCCACCGTCATCGCCGCCGCCGCACTCGTCTGGCTCGGCCTGCTTTTCGGCGTAGCGCTCATCGGCGAGCGCCGCCCGCATCTTTTCGAAAAACGCTGGGCGATCGTTTACGCACTGTCGCTGGCCATCCACTGCACGTCGTGGACGTTCTACGGCACGGTAACGCAGGCGAGCCGTTCGGGGTGGTGGTTGCCGCCGACGTTTATCGGCGCGATCTTGATGTATCTGCTTGCCGTTACCGTGCTGCGCCGATTGGTGCAGCTGGCGCGCGATTACAACGCGGGCTCATTGGCTGATTTGATCGCGGTGCGCCTCGGCCGTCATTCCGGCCTGGCGGCGATGGTTACCGCGGTGGTGGTGATCGGTATCGTTCCGTATATCGCGCTGCAGCTCAAGGCGGTGGCGATGAGCTACGCGATGCTCAGCCATGGGCAGATCACCGAGTCCGAACCATGGCAGGACAGTGCGCTGTATGTCGCCTTGCTGATGGCGCTGTTCGCGATGCTGTTCGGCACGCGGCGCGCCTCGGCGATGGCGCATAACCGTGGACTCGTGCTGGCGATGGCGTTCGAATCGCTGTTCAAGCTGAGCGCGATGTTGGCCTTGGGTTCGCTGTTGTTTGCGCCGTTGCCTGCCAATCTCGTGCATGCCGCACCACCGCCGCACGACAGTTCGGGCTTTCCTGCGCTGATCCTGCTCGGTGCACTGGCGATGTTTACCTTGCCGCACCAGTTTCATGCTGGCGTGGTGGAGTGTCGCGATGCGTCGCATCTGCGTACGGCACGCTGGCTCTTTCCGCTGTACATGTTGCTTATCTCGTTGCCGATTCTTCCGTTGGCGCGCCTGGGCGATGCGTGGCTGGGCCCAAGCGGCGTGCCTTCGGATCTGTATGTGCTTGCCTTGCCGATGGCGCGCGAACAGCACGGCCTCGCGCTGGTGGCATTTCTTGGCGGCTTGAGTGCGGCGACCAGCATGGTAGTGGTGGCGACGCTTGCGTTGAGTCTGATGATCGTCAATCACTTCATCGCCCCCTTGCGCGTGCGCGCGGGTTGGGGGCGCGACGAGCGCGGCGATCTGCGTGGCGAGGTGATCAACCAGCGTCGCGTGGCGATCCTGGTGGTGATCCTGCTCGCCTGGGGGTATAGCCGCGCACTGGCGCGCAACGATGCCTTAGCCGATATCGGCGCGATCTCGTTTTCCGCCCTGGCAGGTCTCGCGCCTGCGCTATTGGCTGCCGTGTATCGCCCGCAATGGGGGCCGCGTGCTGTCGCTATGGGCTTGGCAGCGGGAACGTTGGCCTGGTTGTATATCCTGCTGCCGGCGATCATGACCGACGCGGTCTGGATGCACACTGGCCCGTTTGGCATCCGTTGGTTGTCGCCGGATGGTTTGCTCGGACTGGACGACTGGAGTCGCCTGGGCCGTGCGGTGGTGTTGAGTCTGGCGGTGAATATCGCCGTGACGATGGTGTTGGCCGGCTCGCGGTTCGGGCAGGTGGTGCGGCCGGTCAGTGTCGGCGATATCGATGTCTCCCAATTGCACGCGCTGGCGGTGCGTTTCCTGCCGACCGAACGGGTCGAGCATCTATTCGATAACGCGCCGGCACATGGTCTGGCCGGTGGCCATCGTGTGGCCTTGGTCGAACACGAACTGGCGGCGGTGATCGGTGCGGCATCCGCGCGACTCTTGTTGGAAGTGGTGCGTCAGCAGCGCGGCGGCGAAATCGACACCGTGGCGGCCATCGTTGGCGAGGCGGCGCAGGATCTGCGTTTCAATCAGCGGGTACTTGAGGCCGCGCTGGAAAACATGAGTCAGGGCATCTGCGTGGTCGATGCCGAGCTGCGCCTGGTGGCGTGGAACCGTCGCTACGCCAGCCTGTTCGATTACCCATCCGAACTGCTACAGGTCGGACGTCCGGTGGCCGAGCTGACGCGCTATAACATCGATCGCGGCATGATCGGCGAGGGCGAGCTTGAAGACCGCGTACAGCGTCGGTTGACGCATATGCGCGCGGGCACGCGGCATCTATCCGAGCGTCGCTTCCCCGACGGCACGGTGGTGGAGATCCGCGGCAACCCGATGCCCGGTGGTGGGTTCGTCGCGACGTTTACCGACGTCACCGCGTTTCGGCAGGCGGAAGATGCCTTGCTGCGTTCGAACGAGACGCTCGAATGGCGTGTGGGCGAGCGCACGCGCGAATTGGCTGCGGCGAGTGCCGAGGCGCAGCGTGCGAACGAAGCGAAGAGCCGTTTTCTTGCGGCGGTCAGCCATGACCTGATGCAACCCTTGCATGCGGCGCAGCTGTTCGCGCACGCCTTGGCAGAGCGTGGCGGTGAAGTCACTACGGTGCGTCATCTCAACGGCGCGTTGGCAGCAACGGAGGGTTTGCTGGCGGGTCTGCTCGATATCGCACGCCTGGAAGCAGGACGGCTGCATCCACAACCACGCGGTTTTGCGTTGGCCGAAGTGCTCGATCCGCTGGCGGCTGAATTTCGGGTGCTTGCCGAAGAACGCGGCATTCGCCTGGATGTCGTCGGTAGCCGGGCCTGGGTGCATACCGATCCGCAATTGCTGCGTCGTGTACTGCAGAATTTTCTGTCCAACGCATTGCGCTATGCCGAACGCGGTCGCGTGCTGCTTGGCGTGCGGCGTCGTGGCGATCGTTTGCGCCTGGAGGTGTGGGATACCGGGCCGGGTATCGCACCGGAAGAGCAGCGCGTGATCTTCGACGAATTCCGTCGCGGCAGTACGGCAGGTGGGCAGGGGCTTGGATTGGGGTTGTCGATTGCGCAGCGCATGGCGGGCTTGTTGGGAACGCCGTTGCATCTGCGCTCGTGGCCGGGACGCGGTAGCGTGTTCGATCTGGAAGTGTTGCGCGTGGCGCCGTCGCTGCAACCTGCAGCCACAACGGTCGTCACGCAGCCTTTGCCCAACGGACGTGCGCTAGTCGTGGATAACGAACCGGCGGCGCTTTCCGCGCTGTCGGCCTTGCTGTCCAGTTGGGGCTGGCAGGTGCATGCGGCGCGTACGATCGAACAGGCGCGCGCCGCGCCGTGGCCTGCCGACCTGCATATCTTCGATTACCACCTCGATGGTGGTTGCACGGGGATCGATGTGTGGCATGCAATGGGCGAGGCGGCGAGCGGTACGCCGACGATCATTCTTACCGCCGATCGTGATGGCGAACTGCGGCAGCGTCTGTTGGAGCGTGGCGTGGGCGTGTTGTACAAGCCGCTCAAGCCGTTGGCGTTGCGGCAGGTGTTGCAGCGGGTGGCAACCGCGCAGCAGGCCTGAAAGTATTCTCGAAAACCAACCCTATCCGTCATTCCGGCGAAGGCCGGAATCCAACCCTCAGCATTGCCGCTTGCCGGAAGTTATCTAACAAGCGACGACTGAGGAATGGATTCCGGCCTTCGCCGGAATGACGATGAGGAGAGTATTTCGCCAGCCCTAAATACGCGCCGGATCATTCAACGTCAGCGACTGCAACAACACCCCCGCCTGCGTGCGATTACGCACGCCGAGCTTCTCGAAGATCGCAGTGACATGCGCCTTGACGGTGCGCTCCTGGATCGACAGCCGATCGGCGATCTGCTTGTTGAGCAAGCCCTCGCCAAGCAGGACCAGTACGCGATATTGCTGTTCGGTCAATCGGGCCAGGCGCGCGGCCAGATCGGTATCGGCCGGGTCCGATGGCAGCGATTCGATCGTCTGCGCCCATGCCGGTGGCAGCCAGCTGCCGCAGTCGAGCACGGTGCGAATGGCCTCGCCGATCTCGGCGGGGCTCGCGCTCTTGGGAATAAAACCCGCCGCGCCATGATTGAGCACACGACGCACGATGCGTGGATCGTCGTGGCCGGACACCACCAACACCGCGACGCCGGGATATTGCCCGCGCAACGCTGCGAGTCCGGAAAGTCCCTGGCTGCCGGGCATATGCAGGTCGAGCAGCACAAGGTCGATGTCGGGCTCCGCACCCAGCACGCTTAGCGCACTATCGAGATCGAATGCTTCGAGCACCTTGCAATCGGGCACGCTTTCGCTCGCTGCCTGGCGCAGCGCAGCACGAAACAACGGATGGTCGTCGGCAATCAGCAAGCGTGTCATGGGCGCCGACGGTAGCCGGATGCGGCGTCGCCGTCGAGTTCGAAACGTCATGCTGGACTTTAGTACGATGGCGCATGCGGATTGGCTTGCTATCGTGCCGGGATGAAAAAACGATCCCGCGCCTGGCTGGTCCTTCTGATCGCAGCGGCCGTGTCCGGCTGCGCGTCATCTCCCCGAACGACGGAGCGTTCCATGAAAGCGGCCGACTTTGTGCGTGGCGATATCAGTGCGACCGATCACCGCAACGGCGACGATCTGCTTAGTGCGGGCCTGGGCCTCAAGGGGCTTGCCGGCGCGCCTGCGCCATTCGCCGATCCGCAACATCCCACGCCGGTCGAACTTCGCCGTCGCGCGATTCAAGCCAGTTGGAAAGGCATTGCCGATCTCGGTCCGTTGGGGGGTTATGGAAGCGTCTATGGCGGCGTGCCCGATGTGCCGGGTCATGAGTACCAGGCCTTCGCATGGATTCCCGGTGCCAGGCAACCGCATCGCGTGTTGCTGCAGGTGCCGGACAACTTCGATACGCAGCGACGCTGCCTCATCGTCACCGCATCGTCCGGGTCGCGTGGCATTTATGGCGCGATCTCGCTGGCCGGCGCCTGGGGACTGCCGCACGGTTGCGCTGTTGCCTATACCGACAAAGGCACCGGCGCAGGTTATTTCGACTATGCCGACGATAGCGGTGTCGCACTCGACGGCACGCGTGCGCAGCGTGGCAGCAAACCGCTGGAATTCGAGCCGCCCGCCATAGCCGGTTCGTCGGCGATCGCCATCAAGCATTTGCACTCCGGCGATAACCCCGAAGCGGATTGGGGACGTCATGTCCTGCAGGCGGCGAAGTTCGGTCTGGCCATGCTCGATCGCGCCTATCCGAACCAGGCGCCGTTCACTGCGCAGAACACGCGCATCATCGCTACGGGCCTCTCCAATGGTGGCGGTGCGGTATTGCAGGCGGCCGGCTTGGACGACGAGCACCTGTTGTCCGGTGTGGTTTCGCTCGAACCGAATATCCACGCCGAAGGGCAGGGCCGGGCGTTGTACGACTACGCGACGGAGGCATCGATCTGGTTGCCTTGCGCGCTGAGCGACGAGCGTTTTGCGCATGTGCCTTTCGCGCGTACGCCGCACGGCGACGTGCCGCCGGCATGGACGGCGCGCTGTGCGAGTCTGCACGCGCAAGGCAAGCTCGCCGGCGACACGCCCGCGAAACAGGCGGCGCAAGCGTACGAGCATTTGCGCGCGGCCGGTTGGGCCGATGGTGCGATGGAAGTTTCCGCCAGCGTGACCGCGTTCGATCTGTGGCGTGCCATTACGGCCGGTTATGCGTCGTCGTATATGCGTAGCGGCGCCGCATCGATGCCATGCGGTTTCAGCTACGCCGCGCTGGGCGCGGATGGAAAGCCGGCAACGGCAAGCGCGGCGGTGCGTGCCGCGTGGTGGTCCGACGGCGCGGGTATTCCGCCTGGCAACGGCATCGGCCTTTTCGGCGGCATGGACGCGCCGAGCGACCCGAGTCTGGCCGGTGCCGATTGCCTGCGTGCGCTTTGGGAGGGTCAAAGCGCCGATGCGAAAACCTTGCACGCTTCCGTGGCTGCGACGGCAGGGCGTTTGCCACGTGCCGATTTGCCGATATGGATCGTGCATGGTGCGGACGACGGCCTGCTGCCGACCGCTTTCAGCTCCGAGCCCTATGTCGACTGGTTGCGTGCGCAAGGGCGCCGACCCTTGTATTGGAAGGTGCCGCACGCGCAGCACTTCGACGCCTTTCTTGCGCTGCCGGGCTTCGGCGAACGGCATTTGCCCCTGATGCCCTACGGCTACTGGGCGCTGGATCGCCTTTGGTCGCACCTGTTCGAGGCGGCCGCCTGGCCGACGGACGCGCCCACGCCGCAGGGCAAGCCGCGCGGCAAGGCTGCGCTGGAGCGCGAGGCATTGGGGTTGCCTTGAGGTGATAGGGCACGAGCCCCTGGCTGGGGTATCCTTGTCGGTCTAAAGCCGTCCCCAGAAGACGGCCCCACCCACATCAGGAAGCCTCGATGACCATTAACGTTACCCTCGATACCAACCGCGGCCCGATCCATCTGCGTCTGCATGACGACAAGACCCCCGTCACCGTTGCCAGCTTCGTCAATCTGGCGCGCCGTGGCTATTACGACGGCCTGTCGTTTCATCGCGTGATCGCCGATTTCATGATCCAGGGCGGCTGCCCGGAAGGTAGCGGCCGTGGCGGCCCGGGGTATCGTTTCGAGGACGAATTCGACGCCTCGCTGCGTCACGACAAGCCGGGCATCCTGTCAATGGCCAATGCCGGCCCGCGTACCAATGGCAGCCAGTTCTTCATCACCCATGGCGCCACCCCGTGGCTGGACGGCAAGCACAGCGTGTTCGGCGAAATCCTCGGCGCCGACGACCAGAAGGTGATCGATGCCATCCGCCAGGGCGACACGATCGAGAAAGTGACCGTGGAAGGCGACGTCGACGCATTGCTCGCCGCGCAGGCCGATCGCGTGAAGGAATGGAACGCGGTGCTCGACGAGCGCGCCTGATCGCATCGTCAGTAATACCCAAAGCCGCCTGGGTAACCCGGCGGCTTTTTCACGCCTTCGTCACCACAGTGAAGGACACGTGGGTTTACTATCGCCAAGCTACAACGGACCCTCTTTCTGCGTCAGGAGAACGGCTATGTCATTGCTCAACGATTTGCTCGGTGGCGGTCAAGGAAACGAGGCAGGGGGCGGCTCGCTGGTCTCCATGGCCGGCGAACTGATCAACAAGGCCGGTGGCCTGCAGGGTCTGATCGGCATGCTTCAACAGCATGGCCTGGGCGATGCGGTGCAGTCCTGGGTCGGCACCGGCAGCAATCAGCAGGTATCAGGCGCCGAGCTCGGTCAGGCGCTGAACAACGGTGGCCTCGGTGCCACGGTCGAAGGGATGGCAGCCAAGCTGGGCGTGGATCCGGGCCAACTGCTGGGCCAGCTTTCGCAGGTGTTGCCGCATGCTGTCGACCACCTGACGCCCGATGGCCAGGTGCCGCAGGGCCAGCCGGCGGGTGGTGGTTTCGATCTGGGCGCCTTGGCCGGCCTGGCCGGCAAGCTGATGGGCAACCGCGCCTGATACAGGCTTTTGCCGACGACACTGGCGGGGCGAGCGCCTCGCCAGTGCCGAACGGTTGGAGATCGATCTTCAGGTAGCGCTGCGGCGCTTGAACATGCCGTAGATCACCAGCAGGATCACCGCGCCGACGATCGAGCCGATAAAATGCACCAGGCCGGTTTCTCCCCAAAGTCCTAATTTTTCGCCCACGAACGTGGAAATGATCGAACCGGCGATACCGAGCAGGACGGTGATGATGAAGCCGCCAGGATCCTTGCCCGGCGTAAACGCCTTGGCCAGCAGGCCAACGACCAAGCCGACGATGATTACCCAAAGCCAATGCATATCCGTGTCCTTCTAAGCGGGTTGATTGGGATCCCCTTGAGACTGCTCTGCGCCACGCATCCCGCGGGCGGGCCGCCAGTGCCCTGAACAGGCCGGTTGGCGGCGACGCCATGATGTCATGGCCGCAGGCGCTCTGCAGCTTCCCAATGTCCTGCGTTACAGCCGCCGTGGCCGCGCGAAGATGGCGTTGTAGATCAGCAGCAATATGACGGCGCCGCCGACCGAACCGGCGAAGTGCTTCCAGCCGGTCAGGGGCAGCAGGCCCCAGCGTTCGCTCACATAGGTGGCGATCAGCGACCCGGCGATGCCGAGCAGGGCGGTGACGATGATGCCGCCGCTATCGGGGCCTGGTACCAGCAGCTTGGCCAGGACACCGATGATCAAGCCGATAATGAAAACGATGATCCAATGCATCATGGTTCATTTCCTTACGGGTTGGGGGACCTTGCCCGGATTGGCGGGCGCATGGTGTCACGGCCAACCTTAATTCCAGCCGATGGCCAGGTGGCAGGGGCGATGCGGCAGCGCCGCATGCTAAAATCATCGAGTTTGCTGCTCCCCATTTCCCCAGAGGAAGCCATGCCCCAGCTTGCCCAGCGTGTCGGCCGTGCCCAGCCCAGTGCGATCATGGTGATCGCCGAAAAGGCGAAACAGCTGAAGATGGCCGGTCGCGACATCATCAGCTTTTCGATCGGCGTTCCGAACTTTCTGCCCGGCGAGCACGTTTATGCCGCCGCCCGCGAGGCGCTTGCGCATGACAGCGGGCAGTACGGCAGCAACCGCGGTGCCGAAAGCCTGCTCGACGCGTTCCTGAAACACATCGAAGCGCTGGGTTTTCACGGCTATGGCCGGCAAAATCTTTCGATCGGCATCGGTGCCAAGCAGGTGCTGTACAACCTGGCCGAAGCACTGATGAACGAAGGCGACGAAATCTGCTTCGCCGCGCCTTACTGGACGACGTATCACGATATCGCGCAGATCGTCGGCGCGAAGATCAACGTGCTGCATTGCGGCCCGGAGCAGAACTACAAGCTCACCGTCGAACAGCTCGACGCGGCGCTGGCACGCAAGCCGAAAGTGTTCCTGTTCAACAACCCGTCCAATCCCACCGGCATGGTCTATATGCGCGAGGAAATCGCTGCGCTGGCCGAGGTGTTGGCGAAGTATCCCGATACCTGGATCGTCACCGACGATATCTACAACTCGATGGTGTTCGACGGCATCGGCTATCACAACTTCGTGTTCGCCAAGCCGGAATTGCGCGAACGCCTGATCTTCGTCGATTCGATCTCCAAGACCTATGGCATGCCCGGTTGGCGCGTCGGCATGATCGCGGCGCCCGAATCGGTGGCGCGCGCGGTGACGACGCTCAATTCGAATCACATCACCAGCGTGCCGGAAGTGATCACCGCTGCCGCGGTGGCTGCGTTCTCCGGTCCGCAGGATATCCCGCAGCAGAAGTGCGCCGAGTTCGCGCTCAAGCGTGACATCGTCGTCAATGCGCTGCGCGCGATTCCCGGTGTGGTGTGTCCGCGTCCGCAAGGTGCGTTCTACGCGTTCCCGGATATCTCGGTAGCGTTCGGCAAGCGCCACAATGGCACGCTGATCGAAAACGACGTGCAGTTCTGCGCCGCATTGCTCGAAGCCAAGGGCGTGGCCTGCGTGCCGGGATCCGCGTTCGGCGAGCCGCGCGCGCTGCGTATTTCCTACACCTGTCCCACCGCTCAGCTTGAGCCCGGCCTTGTGCGTATCGCCGAGTTTTTTGCCGAGTTGATCTGATCCACGACCAGGCCCGCGTCGCGAAGAATGCGGGCTTTGTTTTAAGCAAAGTACCCTTAGGAGTTGCCACGATGAAAGCCCCCGTCCGAGTTGCCGTCACCGGTGCCGCTGGCCAGATCGGTTACGCCCTGTTGTTCCGCATCGCCGCCGGCGACATGCTCGGTAAAGACCAGCCGGTGATCCTGCACCTGCTGGAAATCACGCCGGCGCTGCCCGCCCTGCAGGGCGTGGTGATGGAACTCAACGACTGCGCGTTCCCGACGTTGGCTGGCATCGTCGCCACCGACGACGTCAACGTCGCTTTCAAGGACGTCGACTACGCCCTGCTGGTCGGCGCGCGTCCGCGCGGCCCGGGCATGGAGCGCAAGGATCTGCTCGAAGCCAACGGCGCCATCTTCGGCCCGCAGGGCAAGGCGCTGAACGATCACGCCAAGCGCGACGTGCGCGTGCTGGTCGTGGGCAACCCGGCCAACACAAATGCGCTGATCGCCCAGCAGAACGCTCCGGACCTGGATCCGAAGTGCTTCACGGCGATGGTCCGCCTCGACCACAACCGCGCACTGTCGCAACTGGCCGAGAAGACCGGTGCGCACACCACCGACCTCAAGAAGGTCACCATCTGGGGCAACCACAGCTCCACCCAGTACCCGGACCTGCACCAGACCACGGTCAAGGGCAAGGCTGCGCTCGAGCTGGTCGACCAGGCCTGGTACGAAAGCGACTTCATCCCGACCGTGCAGCAGCGCGGTGCAGCGATCATCAAGGCACGTGGCCAGTCGTCGGCCGCCTCGGCTGCGTCGGCGGCGATCGACCATATGCACGATTGGGCACACGGCACGCAGGATGGTGACTGGGTCTCGATGGGTATCCCGTCGGATGGTTCGTACGGCATCGAGCCGGGCGTGATCTACGGCTACCCGGTGACGATCAAGAACGGCAAGTACGAAATCGTGCAGGGCCTGTCGGTGAACGACTTCTCGCGCGCCCGCATGGACGCCACCAACAAGGAACTGCGCGAAGAGCGCGCCGCTGTCGAGCATCTGTTTGCCAAGAAGTAATCGGGTTTGCGGTTAGCGTGATATCTCATGGCCGCCGCGAGGCGGCCATGATGTTTTTGGGATACAGCGAGACGCCAACCAACTCGTCATTCCGGCGAAGGCCGGAATCCAGTGGCGGTCACATAGGGTTTTCGCGACGCACTGAGGCGACAACCCTGCGCAATGCCACTGGATTCCGGCCTGCGCCGGAATGACGAGTGGGGGGTGCGTAGATTCCACAGTGTCCTTCTGCTCTGATACGCACATGACCGAATCGATCACCCTCGTCGTTGCCGACGATCATCCGATGTTCCGCGCTGCGGTGTCGCAGGCGTTGCGCAGCGTGGTCGAGGGTGCGCGCGTGGTCGAAGCGGCCAGTCAGAGTTCGCTGGAAACTGTTTTGGCGGCCGAAACCACGGTCGATCTGGTGCTGCTCGATCTGACCATGCCTGGCGCGATGGGCTTTTCTTCGCTGATTTGGTTGCGTGGTGAATATCCCGATTTGCCGGTGATCGTGATTTCGTCCAACGATCATCCGCGTACGGTACGACGCGCACAGCAATTCGGTGCCGCAGGTTTTGTCTCCAAGGCGGCGCCCGCTGATGTGCTGGGGCAGGCGGTCGCCGAAGTGCTGGCGGGCGGCCACTGGTTTGACGCGGCGCGGGCCGAGCGCAGCGAACAGGATGCGGCACTGGCCGCGCGGTTGGCGCAGCTGACGCCGCAGCAGTTTCGTGTGCTGATGCTGATTGCCGATGGGTTGCTCAACAAGCAGATCGCGGCGTCCATGGGGTTGGCGGAGAACACGGTGAAGATTCATGTCACCGCCGTGTTGTCGAAGCTCGAGTGTCGGTCGCGTACGCAGGCGGCGGTGTTGGTGAAGTCGCTTGATGTGGATGATGCTGGGGAATGACTAAAGCTCCCCCTCACCCCAGCCCTCTCCCCCGGCAAAGCCAGGGGAGAGGGAGCTGACTGAGGCAAGTATCAACTTCACGTGCTCTTGCTCCCTCTCCCCTGGCTTTGCCGGGGGAGAGGGTTGGGGTGAGGGGGCACAAGAGGCGATGCGAAGCGAGCCTGCAGCTCTCAGGAATTCAGCGAAGCCGCCAACAACAATCGACTCATCAACGCACGCAAGCGCGATGGCGCCACGGGCTTGGCCATGAAATGCAGGCCAGCCTCGGCGATGCGCACACGCGTATCGTCATCACGCAGCGCAGTTACAACAATAACGGGCGGTTCGCACTGCCATAGCTGGCGCAGCTCCGGCAGCAATGCCGGACCGATCTGATCGCCCAGCTGATAATCGAGAAGCACCAGGTCGGGGGCATCGCCACGCTCGGCCAATGCACGCGCTTCGATCGCATCGCCTGCCAGCGAAACAACACAGCCCCAACTACGCAATAGCATCGCGGTAGCTTCGCGCGCTTGCCGATCATCGTCGATACACCAGATATGCCTGCCGACGAGGGGCGAATCATCGTTTTCCTGGAGGATCACGATCGGCTCGGCCTTCTGCGCTGCCAGCGGCACCGTCACTGAAAACACACTGCCATGCCCCGGCCAGGAGCGCAGCTGCACGGGATGCTCCAGCAGGCTGGCGATGCGTTCGACAATCGACAGGCCCAGCCCCGCGCTACGCTCATCGCCGTCCATGCCGCTATCGAGCCGACGAAACTCTTCAAAAATAGTCTGCCGCTTGTTTTCAGCGATACCGATGCCGGTATCCCAGACTTCGATACGTATGGCATCGCCTTGCCGCCGGCAGCCCAGCAGGATGCGCCCTTGCGGCGTGTAGTGCACCGCATTGGAGAGAAAATTCTGCAGGACGCGGCGCAATAGCAGGGCGTCCGTGCGGACCCATGCCTTGGTATCGATCAGACGCAACGACAACGAGCGTGCCTGCGCCACGATACCGAATTGACGTGCCAGGCTCTGCAGCAGCGGCGACAAGGCAAACGCGGCGATCGTCGGCTTGAGTGCGCCCGCTTCCAGGCGCGAGATATCCAGCATGCTGGTGAGCAGGCCGTCCTGCGCATGCAACGCCTGCTCGACGCGATCGAGCAGGTCACGTTCGGCCGCATCTTGTAGGCGTTGATGCAAGGCACCGGCAAAGAGCCTGGCCGCATTCAAGGGTTGCAGCAGGTCATGTACCGCCGCCGCGACGAAGCGTGTCTTGTAGCGATTGGCACGTTCGGCCTCGGCCTTGGCCGCGCGCAGATCATGCGTGCTTTCTTCGATGCGTTTTTCCAGCGTCGCTGTGAGCGTGCGCAGATCGCGTGCGGCACTCTTGTAGGCAGTGATATCCGCATAGCTGGTAACAAAGCCGCCATCGGGCAGGGGATTGCCGCGAATTTCCAGCACGCTGCCATCGGGATATTCACGCTCGTACATATGCGGGCCGCCGCTGCGCAGGTAATCGAGGCGTCGTTGAATCGCGTCTTCGATATTGCCCGGTCCCAGCAAACCGCGCCGTGCGTTGTAGCGGAACAGGTCCTCGATCGGACGACCGGCCTGCAGCAGCTCCGGCGGAAAGCCGAAGATCTGCGCATAGCGTTTGTTCCAGGCCAGCAGGCGCAGATCGGCGTCGACGACACTCACGCCCTGCGGCAGATGCTCCAGGCTGCTGTGCTGGCCCTGGGCGGCCTGGTGCGCGGCATCGACCAGGCTGTCTTCGGCCGAGCGCAACGCGGTGGTGTAGTGCGTGACCATGCGCTCCAGCTCGTCGCGGCTCTGCTGGCGAAGGCGGGCAAGCCGCAGACGCTGTTGCAGAAACAGCCCAAGCAGGACCAACGGCAGCCAACCGCCTAGGGTCACCAGCATGGCGTTGCGGCGCGCCGTCAGCACCGGCTGCATGCTGCTCAACGAATGCAGGGTCCAGTTTTGCGCGGGCAACGGCAAGGAGCGCCAGAGCAGGGGATGCGTTATGGGCGGATCGTCGAGTGTCACTTCCTCGCTGCCGTCGGCCAGAGTTTGCGCAACGCGGAAACGTACGGGAGAGAGATCCTGATTACCGTATTGCCGTGTCGACGCGAGTCGCGCGATCGTCGCCTGATCGAGCGGATGCAGCGCGCGATAGGCCAGCCTGGGTCGATTGGTGAGGAACACCACGCCATGGGCGTCGCTCAGAAGCAGGGCATCGTCGCTGCGCGCCCACTCGCTTTCCAGCGCGTCGAGCGTGATTTTCACGACGATCACGCCGATTCTTGCGCCATGTTCGTCGTGCAGGGCGCGAGCAATGAAATAGCCGGCGACATTGGTCGACACGCCGACGGCGTAGAACGTGCCCTGGTCCTGCGCCATGGCGAGCTGGAAATAAGGCCGAAAAGCGTAATCGAGCCCCACGTTACTGGAGGGCTCGCGCCAGTTGTTGGCGGCGACCGCCACGCCATGGCGGTCAATCAGGGTCAGGGTCGAGGTATGCGTTGCGCCGTTGGCCTGCTCCAGCTTGCGGTCCAGCGCCTCGGAATCGATATTGGCGGAAGGGCCGGAAAGCGCCTGGCGCAGCTCCGGGTCCAAGGCCAATACGTCCGGCAGCACACGGTAGCGGTCCACCAGCCGTTGCAGGGCCTGTGCGCGTAGCTGCAGTTGTTCGTCCGCTTGCAGAGACAGCTCGTCCAGCGCCCGATGGTAGGCCCACCAGTCGGCAAGGCCCACGCTGGCGACGACCGCGATCAGCAGCAGGCTCAGCTGAACCAGACGCAGGCGGCGGCGATCGCGGATCATCGTAAAAACCTGGGCTCCATGGGCATCCGGCGGCCGGCCGGGCAGGGCTATGCTCGCACAACGCCCTGCCGACTAACCCTAATGTGTTATTCGGAATGACGCCCCGCTGAGCTACAAAGCCTGCCAGCATCCAGGCCCGTCGCATGTCGCGCGGGTCGCGGCCATGCGAGGGTAGTCATGCAGATTCCGACCAGCGCGCCCAGTCTTACGGAGCGCCGTCCGTTCTATCGCCACCTCTACGTGCAGGTACTGGCCGCGATCGCGCTCGGTGCCTTGCTCGGTCATTTCATGCCCGACCTGGGCAAGAACCTCAAGCCGCTGGGCGATGCGTTCATTCGTCTGGTCAGCATGGTGATCGCCCCGGTGATCTTTCTCACCGTGGTCAACGGCATCGCGGGGATGACCCATGTCGGTGCGGTCGGCCGCGTGGTGCTGAAGGCGATGGTGTATTTCCTGTTCTTCTCCACCCTAGCGCTGATTCTCGGCTTGGTGGTGGCGCATCTGGTGCATCCGGGCGCGGGTCTGAAGGTCGATCCGGCCAGCCTCAATACGGCCGAAGTGAAGAACTACGCCAGCCATGTCGGCGACATGTCGGTGACGGGTTTCCTGATGGAGATCATTCCGCACACGGTGATGGGTGCTTTCGTTTCAGGCAACGTCCTGCAGGTGCTGTTCTTCGCCGTGTTGTTCGGCATCGCGCTGGCCACCTGCGGTGAGCGTGCGCGTCCGGTGACGGCGTTCTTCGAAGCGCTGACGGCGCCGGTATTCAAGCTGGTGCATATCGTGATGAAGGCCGCGCCGATCGGCGCGTTCGGCGCGATTGCCTTCACCATCGGCCGTTATGGCATTGGCTCCCTGGTCGACTTGGCGTGGCTGGTGCTTACCTTCTATGGCACCTCGCTGTTCTTCGTGCTGGTGGTGCTGGGCGCGGTGGCGCGAATGGCCGGCTTCTCGATTTTCGCGCTGATCCGTTACCTGAAAGACGAACTGCTGTTGGTGCTCGGCACATCGTCTTCCGAGGCGGCGATGCCTTCGTTGATGGAGAAGCTGGAACGTGCCGGTTGCGGCAAGTCGGTGGTGGGCCTGGTGGTGCCGACGGGTTATTCGTTCAACCTCGACGGTACCAATATCTACATGACGCTGGCGGTGATGTTTATCGCGCAGGCCACCCATATCGAGCTTTCGCTCAGCGAGCAGCTCACGGTGCTCGCCGTGGCGATGCTCAGCTCCAAGGGCGCGGCCGGTGTCACCGGCGCGGGCTTTATTACCCTGGCCGCGACGCTGGCGATGGTGCCATCGGTACCGGTGGCCGGCATGGCGCTGATTCTGGGTGTCGACCGCTTTATGAGCGAGTGCCGTTCGCTCACCAATTTTATCGGCAATGCGGTAGCGACCGTGGTGGTCGCGCGCTGGGAAGGCGCGTTCGACAACACGCGCTGGCAGCAAACTTTGAGTGGCGATGTCAGGGCCGACATCGATGACCGCGACACGGCTGTCCTCGTCCATACCGGAGATCGTTCATGAAGTTCCTACGCGCAGTAGCGGTCGTGCTTGCGACCGGACTGGCTTGCAGCACCACGGCATTCGCACAGCAGGCTGCGGCCGGCGTGTCGATGCAGTCGCTGGATCTATGGCCGGGGCAGCCACCCGGCGACAGTCGCGCACACGGTCCCGAACGCGTCGGCCAGACCGGCACGGGCGTTGGCGCGGTGTCCAATGTGTCGCGGCCACGCATCGAGATTTATCGTCCGCAGCATCCGAACGGAACGGCGATACTGCTTATCGGCGGCGGTGGCTATTTCCGCATCGGCATCGGTCACGAGGTGATGCCGACCGCACAGTGGCTGGCCGCGATCGGCGTGACGCCGGTGGTGCTCTACTACCGGTTGCCGGCCGATGGCTGGAAGCCGGTGGCGCCGTTTCAGGACGCGCAGCGTGCGATGCGCGTGCTGCGTGCACATGCAGGCGAATATGGGGTCGATCCGAAACATATCGGCGTTGTCGGTTTCTCCGCCGGCGGCAATCTCGCGGGTATTACGGCGACGCGGTTTGCCGATACGTTTTATACCCCGGTCGATGCTGCCGACCAGCAGTCGTCGCGGCCCGATTTCGCCGGCCTGATCTATCCGGTGATTTCGCTCAAGAGCCCTTACGACACGACACGCTCGTTCCGTGAGCTCTCAGTGCAGCCTGACGCCGTACAGGCTTACTCGGTCGAACTGCATGTGATGCATGACACGCCGCCGACCTTCCTGGCGCAGGCCCAGGATGATCCGATCGCCAACATCGGCAACAGTCTGGTGATGTTCGATGCCTTGCGCACGCAGAACGTGCCGTCGGAACTGCATGTGTTCGAGAACGGTGGACATGGCTGGGGCCTGGGTACGCCCGGCACGCTGGTAGCGGCATGGCCGCGGCTGTTTGCCGACTGGATCCGCTCGCACGGTTGGTTGCCATCCAACGGCGAGCCCGCGGTGGTCGCACCCAACAAGCCGAAACCGGCCAAGCGGGCCTTGCCCGAAGGCGACGACTGAGTCCCACGCATTGCGCACTTTTCTTTAGGGGTTGGGGGTATTTCCATATGAAACACGTCTCTCGCCGCCTGCTGATGGCAGGCTCCGCGTCGGTTCTGCTGGGCGCCTTGGCGCCGCTGCATGCCGAGCAGGTAAGCAATAACGATCTGCTGAAGCTGGTCAAGCAGCAGGCCGCCGAAATCAACGATCTGAAGAAGCGCCTGGCCGCCGTCGAAGCGCACGAGCATGACGCGCCGCAGGTGGTCACGACACCGCCCGCAAATGCTGCAACGCAGCCGGTGGCTACGCAGGCACAGGTGCAGGCGGCAATTGCCGAATCCCGCGCCAGCGAGCTGGCGCTGGTGCAGGCGCAGGGCGGCAATGGCGGCGGTTCCGGTGGCGGCAATGCCAGTTGGGGCAAGGGCGGCGAAGCCGGGCCGGTGTTCAGCAGCGACGATGGCTTCTTTACTTTCAAACCCGATGGTCGCCTGTTGGTGGACTTCACCAGCACGCGTGGTTCGTCGTACGACACGCGCAATATCAACGGCTCGCAGATCAGTCAGACGCGCTTGGGTGGCGAAGGCACGATCGGTCCGTTGGGTTATCACGTCGAAGCCGATTTCGCCGGCAACAAGGTCTCGTTGCGCCAGGCCTACATGAGCTATGAAACACAGCTTTGGAGTCTGCGCAGCAAATTCTACGTCGGTAACTTCCTCAAGGATCTGGGCACAGAAGGTTCGAGCGAACAGGCGCGTACGCCGTTCATGCTGCGTAATGCCGCGGTGACGGTAGGCGAGCCGGTCAATAGCTTCTTTGGCCTGGGCGCGCAGATGAAAGTGTATGGCGACAATTGGCACTACAGCTTGTCGGTCACCGGCAACTCGCCGTCGAGTTCGACCACCGGCACCAGTTCCGATTCGGTGGCGTATCTGACGCGCGCGCACTGGAATCCGATCAAGGGCAGCGATGGCTTTGTGCATGTCGGCGCGTGGTACTGGTACGAGAGCATCAGCAGTGGTGTCGCCAGTATCAACAACACGCCGGCGATCGCGCTCGACTACAACGCCAACCTCGCCGTATCGGCCAGCTCGATCGCCAACCCGTCGCAGGACCACGGTTCGGGTTACGAACTGGGTGGTGTCTATCGCGGCTTCTGGGCGATCGGCGAATACGGCAAGCGCACCATCGATTCGCATACCGCCGATTCGGTGTCGCGCCACGGCTCATCGTTTGCCGCCGGCTGGATGATCACTGGCGAGAAACCCGGGTTCACCAGCCGCTCGGGAAGCTGGGGTGCGGTGAAGGTCAACGATCCGGTGACATCCGGCGGTTGGGGTGCATGGGAGCTTGCTGCACGCGTCGATCACTACGACTACACCGATGCACCGCGCGGTGGCCTGGGCCAGGGTTACACCCTTGGCGTCAACTGGTATCTCAACGACTGGTCGCGCCTGATGTTCAATTACATCCGCTGGCACACCGACAACAAGGTGGGCAGCTTCCAGGGGCCGGACTGGGGCAATTCGTTCGGCATTCGTACGCAGGTGGTGTTCTAGTCGATCGCAAGGCGGCCCGTATGACGGGCCGCCTTATCGAATCGGTCAAGCCTTGGCATGAAGCGTCGCGAACGCCTTGTGCAGGTACTGGAGCAGCTCGGCATCGACAAACGAGCCGGCCATCAGTTCGGGTTCGTTGTCATGCGCCTTGCGAAAACGCAGATGTGTCTGCGGATCATCGCCTGCATAACTACGAAAAAGTTCCATCCAGCGTTTGGCGAGCGCCTGCACCGTGGGGGACTCCGGCGCGGTGCCCATGGCGATCTCCTTGCGCAGGGCGGCGACCAGTGCCGGCCAATCGTCCATATACGTGGGATAGTGTTCGCGCATGAAGGCCAGCTCATGCGGCTCCAGATACCGTGCGTAGATCGCCATGCGGCCCTCCATCACGGCCAGGCGAACAAAATGTTGAACCTCGGGCGTGATGCGGCTCGCTGCCTGCAACGCGGGTTCGCTTGCATGCATCTTGTCCAGGCGATCGAGGAAATCGGCGTTGTTGCCGGTATCGCGTTGCAGCGTTCGCATCCAGCGCAGGCCAAGGATCTGCGCCTCATGCGCGTCCGGCGGGATACGCCGATCGATCATGCCTTGCACCATGTCGACCATCGCCGACCATTCGGCCTGGGCGTCGGCATCGTTCAGCATGGGAAAGCGTTCCAGTTCTTCGGGTGAGAAGTAGTTTTCGTACATCGTCATCAGCTCCAGCGTGTCCAGCCATTGGGCCAGGTCGGGGGCCTGTCCTGCCGCCAGTTGCGTGCGCAACTCGATGAGCTGCCGCTTGAGCCGAAGTGCCTGCGCCAGTTCACGCTCGATCTGCGCGAGCTGGCGGTCGATCACCTCGGTCAATGGCACCTGCGGCCCGGACAGGGCGTTGCCGATGTCGGTCAAGCTAAGACCCAACCGACGCAACGCCTGGATACGGTGCAGGCGTTCGATGTTCGCGCGGTCGTAAAGCCGGTAGCCGGCATCGGAGCGCGACGAAGGAACCAGCAGGCCGATGCTGTCGTAATGATGAAGCGTGCGGACCGTCAGCCCGCTCCGCTTGGCAAGTTCACCGACGCTCAACAACATGCCGCTTCCTCCGTCGTGGCTGGAGCGGCAACTTAAGCCCTCACGTTGCGTGAGGGTCAAGCGTTATTTGCGGGGTGTGGCTGGTTGGTCACTCCAGCTGATAGGAAAAACTCAGCCCATAGCGCGGATAGCTTTCGCCGGGCACATGATCGCCGATGGCCTGCGCGGCGGAGACATCGACGTTGTAGTGCTTGCCGTCGCTCAGGCGCAGGCCGATGGCGAACGTCCTGAGCGTATCGAGCGGCAACTCGGTACCGTGCAGATAAACACGCGCGACCTGGGCCACCGCATAGGGCGTCAACGACTTGAACCATTTGTACGACGACACAAAGGGGCGGTTGAGCTCGAACGCCGCGCCCCAGCCGCTGTCGCCCGACACGCTGCCCGGGTCGTAGGCAAGCCCGAAGCGCGGGCCGCCGAAACTGATCTGCTCACCCGAGGGCAGGTGGTTGTGGCTGTACTGGCCGGCGAAGCTCACAACCGTACCCCAGTGTTTGCCCCAGCTGTCGCTCTGCGATGCGTTCACGTCGTAACGGGTGAATTTGGTGTCGGTCAATTCACCCGGAATGATCGCGACATTGCTGAGGATGTCGCTCTGCGCACCCAGCGCGTTCAAACCCTGGCCGATGCTCACGCTCACCTTGCGCACGCGTTTGTTGCTCGCCTGGACGAAGTCGAGATCCAGATGCAGGACCCGCACACGCGTACGCAACTGCAGCGACACGCCGGTCAGCTGGTTGAAATACATGTCGTCCTGGTTCGAACCGTACAGGCCTGCTCCGGCGATCAGACTGCGTGTCGGTCCAAGCAGCAGGGGATAGGTGAAGGCCAGCCCCAGATGGTCCTGGCGCAGGCGATGGCGCAGATAGGGCGGCAGCGCGTTGTCGTCGATATCCGGGTCGCCGAAGAAATACGAGCCGTCCAGCTTGCTCATGAAGCCATCGGAGCCGAGCATCTGCGAATAACCGGCGGCATAGAATTCCTGTTGCCCGCGGCCATGGGGAAACATTACCGATGCACTGACTTGCTCGGCCATCGGTGTCAGGCCATTTACAAGGCCGTTGACCAGCCCTTGTACGCCGGGATGGTTGAAGTCGATGCCACTGGTGGCGTTGTAGCGTTTGCGCTGAACTTGCAGTTGTAAACGTGTCGCGCCATCGGTCGTCGTGGGAGCGGGAACGTTGGCGGCAATCTTGGCGCCCGGCAACATGCCCAGGATCTGGATGTAACGCTCGAACGTCGCCCGTTTCAACGGGCGGTCGGCCGTAATGTGACGTGCGATCGCACGAATCTTGTGCTCCATATTGCCTGCGTCGCCGGTGATATCCACCGCTGCGACATAACCTTCGACAGCAACGACTTTGACTACGCCCTGCTCGAAGGTCTGTCCCGGCACGTAGCAGAACGACAAGGCATAGCCGTGTTGTTGATAAAGCTTGGTGCACGCGTCGGCAGCGGCAAGCAGATCGGACACACGGACGTTCTTTCCGGTCAGTGGCTTGAACAAGGCCGCAACATCGTCGAAGGGAATCGAGTGCACGCCGGCAATATCGACGCGCGAGGGCGTCAGCGTGCTGGCGAGCAGTGCCGCCAGTTGCGGATTCTGCTGTTGCTGCACATTGAGCGTGACGCTTGGTTGCGCGGCGGGCGTATCGACGCGCGGTAATGTCTGCAACGGATTGGCAACCGGTGGTCTGGCTTGCCCCCAGGCGCCGGTCGCCATGGTGGCGGCCAGCGTCGCACCCAGCCATTTCCTCATTTGACGCGCTCCTTGAATCCCACGGGGTATGACCGCGCATGCTCAATGCGCATAGCGAGGGTCGACGGGCATAAGAAGAGGCGGCCATCCGGCCGCCTCTTCGAGTCGCGGTTACTTCTTGTGGCCGCCTAAACCGCCCAGGATCCCGCCAAGGCCAAGTAGACCGCCCTGGTTCTTGTCGCCTGTATCGCCGGCCACGCCACCGAGGCCGCTGGTTAGTCCGCCGGTCAATCCACTCAAGCCCGTCGGTCCCGTCGTGGCATTGGCCAGGCCGTTGACGACAGTGTTGAGCGTTTGCGTCACCGGCTGTAACGGGCCACTGTTGACCGCGGTCGTTACGCCTGTGCCGACGTTCGACACCGTGCCGCCGACCGTGCCTACGACATTGCCGACCACCGAGGTGACCGGGTTGAGTGGCGCCAACTGGCCGCTTCCGATGCTGGCCACCGTGGCGCCAATACCGGTTACAGCCTGACCGGCTCCGGTGACGCCATTACCCGTACCTGCCAAGGTCACGCCGACCGGATTGGCGATGCTGCCCGACTGCCCGAGGCCTGCGGTGACACCGCCGCCGATCGTGCTGACTGCGCCGCCCAACGTCTGCACGCTGCCACCGAGCAATTGCCCGGTCTGACCGGTGCCGCCGGGTAACGGTGCCGATGCGATCCCTGCACCGATGCCGCTGACCAGGCCGCCAACGCCGCTGGTTGCACCACCGCCGGCCTGAGATACCGCCGCGACCAGGTTGGTCGGGCCCGTACTGCCGCTGCCGTTGGTCTGGCCCAGCGTCAGCACAGGCGTGACGACATTGCTGAGGCCTTGGGTCAACTGACTGGCCGGACCTGAGCCAAGCAGATGGTCGAGCGCCCCACCGCCTTGATTCACGCCCACGCCCAGCGTGGATACGGTCGTACCGACCAGCGAGGTAATCGGTGCGATCGGCGATCCCTGGAAATCGCCCACGGCCTTGACGGTCTGGCCGAGATCGTTGACCGCCGTTCCCGTGGAGCCGACGACACCGCCCAGGCTACCGACGGTCACACCAACGGGATTGGCGATATTGCCGGTCTGGCCCAGGCCATCGACGACGCCATTGCCGAGCGTGGTGACCGCGCCGCCGACATTGCCAACAACGCCACCAAGTCCTTGTGTGACGCCATTGCTACCGCCGAGCAAGGTCTGTTGGGGAATCTGCGCACCGATACCGGAAATGGTGCCGCCCGCGTTGCCCACGATCGTGCCGACGCCGGTCACGATGGTGCTGATGACGCCATCCGGAGGAGGCGTGCCGCCACCACCCGTGCCGCCACCTGTTCCACCGCCGCCGGTGCCACCACCTCCACCTGTGCCTCCACCACCCGTACCGCCACCACCCGTACCGCCACCACCCGTACCGCCACCACCCGTACCGCCACCACCTGTTCCGCCACCGCCTGTACCACCACCGCCACCTGTGCCACCACCACCGGTGCCGCCTCCATTTCCGCCGCCGGAGCCGCCACCACCAGAACCGCCACCATTATCTCCACCACCGCCGCCACCGCCGGAACCACCGCCGCCGGAGCCGCCACCACCATTATCTCCACCACCGCCTGAGCCACCGCCACCCGCGCCGCCGGGGTTTATCACGCCGCCGCCGCTGGAAGATTTATAAGAGCCGGATCCGGAGCAAGCGGACATCGAGACGGCGGCCGCAATAATGCAGCTCGCTAGCAGGGTCTGCTTTAGCACCGTACTGATACGCGTTTTGTCCATGACCATTCTCCACAAGTGTCCACCGTGTGGCTCAGGCGCGCCTTCAGCTAGTGGGCGAATGGCTCATTAGTTAGAGGTCCCCTGAAGATTAGCCACCCCTTAATCCGAACTAATGGTGGGAGGGCGATAACCGATTAACTGATATTGGCAGTTCAGTTATCCTCAGCATCTCATCCGGATGGAGTGATTATTTAGACTTGGCGTGTGAATAAGCAAAACAAAATCCGTTTAAATTTCGTTAAAAGTTATTTATATCGTCGTTTATTTTGTGAAGGAGGTTTTGATTTGAAAACATTTATATCCGAAACGTGACTTGGTTTTATTGCTTGCGCTTGGATGGCAGGATTCTTGAATGGTGTATAGGCTAATTCGATTAATTGTATGCAATCGTTTTTTAAAGTCCGACAAATAGACTGTTAATGCCGGATATTTTTCGACCAACGTCTAGTGCGCGCCGCCCGGCCGGTGGTTCAGTCTTGCATGCAAGATCATCCGCACAGGTCGTGGCCATGGGTTATGAGGAGTTCTACCGCCGATCGGTCGAGGAGCCCGAGGCGTTCTGGGCCGAACAGGCGCAATCGATCCACTGGCAGACCCCACCCCGGCAGATTCTGGACGCCTCGCAGCTGCCTTTTCGCCGCTGGTTCGTCGGTGGCATGACCAACCTTTGCTACAACGCGCTCGACCGCCACCTGGCCGAGCGTGGCGACCAGCTTGCGCTGGTCGCGATCTCCGCGGAAACCGATATCACGCGGGAGCTGACCTATCGTGAGCTTCACCGCGAAGTGAATACGTTCGCCGCTGTGCTTGTCTCGCTGGGCGTGGGCAAGGGTGATCGTGTCGTCATCTATATGCCCAATATCGCCGAAGCGGTATTTGCGATGCTTGCCTGCGCAAGGCTGGGCGCGATCCATTCGGTCGTCTTTGGCGGCTTTGCGGCGCATAACCTGGCCCTGCGTATCGACGACGCGAAACCCAGGCTGCTGATTGCCGCCGACGCCGGCATGCGTGGCGGCAAGGTCATTCCGTACAAGCCGCTGATCGACGCCGCACTGGAGGAAGCACAGTTCGCGCCTGCGCATGTGCTTATCGTGGACCGAAAGCTTGATGCGCAGATGACGCGTATCGCCGGTCGCGATCTCGATTACGGTGAGTTGCGGCGCGACTTCGAAAACAGCGACGTACCGGTCACCTGGCTGGAATCCAACGAGCCGAGCTATCTGCTCTATACCTCCGGCACCACCGGCAAGCCAAAAGGGATTCAGCGTGATGTCGGCGGCTACGCGGTAGCCATGGCGATGTCGATCCGTTGGATCTTCGATATCGCCCCTGGGCAGGTGATCTTTTCCACCTCGGACGTCGGCTGGGCGGTAGGCCACTCTTATAATGTGTATGGCCCGTTGATCGGTGGCGCGACCTCGCTGCTTTACGAAGGCCTGCCGATCCGTCCCGATGCAGGTGTGTGGTGGCGGCTGTGCGAGCGCTATCGTGTCCGCACGATGTTCTCGTCGCCCACCGGTATCCGCATACTGAAAAAGCAGGACGCGGCCTGGCTGAAAAAGTACGACCTGTCGCAGCTGAAATGGCTCTTCGTTGCCGGCGAGCCCTTGGACGAGCCTACCGCACACTGGATTACCGAAGGTCTGGGTGTGCCGGTGATCGACAACTACTGGCAGACCGAAACCGGCTGGCCGGCAATTACCTTGATGCCCGGGCTGGAATTGAAGCCGATAAAGTTCGGCTCGCCCGGTTTGCCCGCACCGGGCTATCGCATGAAAGTGATCGACGAAAGCACGGGCCAGGAAGCAGCGGCGGGGCAGAAGGGCGTACTGGTGTTCGAGCCGCCTTTGCCGCCCGGTTGCCTCACCACCGTCTGGGGTGACGACGAGCGTTATTGCCAAAGCTATTTCAGTCACTTCGCCGAGCTGCTTTACAGCTCGCTGGACTGGGCCATTCGCGACGACCAGGGCTACACCACCATTCTTGGGCGCACCGACGATGTGATCAACGTGGCTGGGCATCGCCTGGGGACACGGGAAATCGAAGAGTCGGTATCCACGCACCCAGCGGTCGCCGAAGCTGCCGTGATCGGCATGCACGATGAATTGAAAGGGCAGGTGCCCGTGGTATTCGCCACCTTGAAACAGGACACCGGCACGGCGACGGATATCGCCAAGGGGATGCAGCAGCGTGTGGTCGATCTGCTGGGCAGCATCGCCAGGCCGGCGCGCGTGTATGTGGTCGGCGCCTTGCCCAAGACGCGTTCGGGGAAACTGCTGCGGCGCTCCTTGCTGGCGTTGGCGGAGGATCGCGATCCGGGCGACTTGTCGACGCTGGACGATCCCAACGCGCTGGAGGAAATTCGCAAGGCGCTGGAGCGTGGGCCGGATCAGGGCGGTTGAGCGTTAACAAACCCTGGGCCCTGAAAACAAAACCCCGGCACAAGGCCGGGGCTCTGCCAACACTCGCCCTGCGAGGCGATGCTTAAGCTGCAATCTCTTCTTTTACTTCCACCGGCATGCGGATCAGGTGATCGAACGCGCTGAGCGACGCCTTGGCGCCTTCGCCCATGGCGATGATGATCTGCTTGAACGGCGTCGTCGTGACGTCGCCCGCGGCAAACACACCGGCTACGGAAGTACGACCATGCGCGTCGACTTCGATCTCACCACGCGGCGACAGCTTGACCGAACCCTTCAGCCATTCGGTGTTCGGCAGCAAGCCGATCTGCACGAAGATGCCTTCCAGCTCGACCTTGCGGCTTTCGCCGTTGCTGCGGTTGGTATAGACCAGGCCTTGTACCTTCTGGCCGTCGCCGATCACTTCGGTGGTCTGCGCACTGACGATGATGTCGACGTTGGACAGGCTGCGCAGCTTGCGCTGCAGAACGTCGTCCGCACGCAGCTGGCCGTCGAATTCAAGCAGGGTGACATGGCCCACGATGCCGGCCAGGTCGATCGCCGCTTCGACGCCCGAGTTGCCGCCGCCGATCACCGCCACGCGCTTGCCCTTGAACAGCGGGCCGTCGCAATGCGGGCAATAGGTCACGCCCTTGTTGCGGTATTCCTGCTCGCCCGGCACACCCATGTTGCGCCAGCGGGCGCCGGTGGAAAGGATCACCGACTTGGCCTTCAGTGACGCGCCGTTGGCCAGCTTGATCTCGATCAGACCGTTGGCGTCTTTGGGTGCGATCAGCTGTTCGGCGCGCTGCGAATTCATGACGTCGACGTCGTACTCGTGCACATGCTGTTCGAGGGCGGCGGCCATCTTCGGGCCTTCCGTATACGGCACAGAAATGAAGTTCTCGATCGACATGGTGTCGAGCACCTGGCCGCCGAAGCGTTCGGCTGCGACACCGGTACGGATGCCTTTGCGCGCGGCATAAATCGCCGCCGCGGCGCCGGCCGGGCCACCACCGACGACGAGCACGTCGAACGGCTTCTTGGCCTTCATCTTCTCCGCATCGCGCTTGGCGGCGCCGGCGTCGATACGGGTGACGATCTGCTCGACCGACATGCGACCGGTATCGAACAGTTCGCCGTTCAAGAAGACGGTCGGCACCGACATCACCTGGCGCGCGTCGACCTCGTCCTGGAACAGCGCGCCATCGACCGCGACATGCTTGATATTTGGATTGAGCACGCTGATCAGGTTCAGCGCCTGCACGGTATCGGGGCAGCTATGGCACGAGAGCGACATGAAGGTCTCGAAGACGAACTCGCCTTCGATGTTCTGGATCTGCTCGATCAGTTCGGGTGCGGCCTTGGATGGATGGCCGCCCACCTGCAGCAGGGCCAGCACCAGCGAGGTGAACTCGTGGCCCATCGGGATACCGGCAAAGCTCACGCTGACATCGGTGCCCAGGCGATCGATCGAGAACGAGGGCTTGCGCGCACCGTCGGCGCGGCGCAGCGAGATTCGCGGCGACATCGACTCGATGTCTTGCAGCAGGGCGAGGAGTTCCTGCGACTTTTCGCTGTCATCGACAGAGGCCACCAGTTCGATCGGGTGCACGACCTTTTCGAGGTAAGCCTGCAATTGGGTCTTCAGATCGGCGTCCAACATGAGGTGTACTCCAGCGACTCTAATCAGGGGAAAGGGTGTTTGTTTCGGGCCGAGCACCGCCAAAGCTGTGGCTCAATAGCCCAGCATTTGATGGTCGATACGAAGTTCGTGGTGCGGACCCGGCGAGCGTGCCGGGTCCGCTGCAAGCCCGTAGGGATCGGGCTGCGGGTCACAAGAAGCGCTGGCTTAGATCTTGCCAACCAGGTTGAGCGACGGCTTGAGGGTCTTCTCGCCTTCCTTCCACTTGGCCGGGCACACTTCGCCCGGATGGGCGGCGACGTACTGAGCGGCCTTGACCTTGCGCAGCAGCTCGCTGGCATCACGGCCGATACCGTTGTCGTGGATTTCGCACAGCTTGATCTGGCCTTCCGGATTGATCACGAAGGTGCCGCGCAGGGCCAGGCCTTCTTCTTCGATCATCACGTCGAAGTTGCGGGTGATCGTGCCGGTCGGGTCGGCGAGCATCGTGTAGTTGACCTTGCCGATCGCCTCGGAGGTGTCGTGCCAGGCCTTGTGGGAGAAGTGCGTGTCGGTCGAAACCGAGTAGATCTCAACGCCCAGCTTCTGGAACTCGGCGTAATGGTCTGCGAGGTCTTCCAGTTCGGTCGGGCAGACGAAGGTGAAGTCGGCCGGGTAGAACACCACGACGGACCACTTACCCTTCAGCGAGGCATCCGTGACTTCGACGAACTGGCCGTTCTTGTAAGCCTGTGCCTTGAACGGTTTGATTTCGGTGTTGATCAACGACATCGTTATTTCTCGCGTGGTTGGTTGGAAACCACGTATTTTACGCAAGTGCAGCAATAAATCTAATTGATAGTTGGGATTGGGTTGATTGGCTGTGGCTATCGATATGGTGGAAGTGCTTGATCTGTCAGGGTGGTGCTCCTTCGCTGCGGCGCAATCGCGCATCGACCACCGTGGCGGTGACGATGTCGCTGCCGACATTTACCGTGGTGCGCAGCATGTCCAGGATCCGGTCCACCCCCAGCACGATGCCGATGCCCTCGGCCGGCACCTCGAAGGTGACCAGCAGGCCGGCGATCAGCGGCAGCGAACCGCCAGGTATCCCGGCCACCGCCACCGCGCTCAACACGGCCAGCAACATCAACACGGCCTGCTGAGCCAGCGATAGTTCGACGCCAAAGGCCTGCGCCACGAACAGCACCACGCAGCCCTCGAACAAGGCCGTGCCGCTCATGTTCATGGTCGCGCCCAGTGGCAGTACGAACCCGGCTGTCGTCGGCGACAGTTTCAATTCGTCACGCGCAATGGCGAGCGAGGCGGGCAGGGAGGCGCTGCTGGAACTGGTCGAGAATGCCGTGATCAGCAGTGGGCGAATCTGTTTGAAGTAAGCCAGCGGCCGCCGCCCGGTGAACAGGCGCAACCATAGCGACAGTGTGCCGAACAGATGCAGCAGCAAGGCCGCCGAGCAGCTCACCACGAAGACGGACAGGGTCAGCAGGATATCCACGCCGACTTTCACGATGACGCTGTAGATCATCGCCGGCACGGCATAGGGCGCGAGCTTGAGTGCAAAGCCGACGATACCGGTCATGACTTCACTGATCAGGTCCAGGCCGGCTTGAAAGCGGGCGCGTTTTTCTTCGCCCAGTTGCGTCGCCGCGGCGCCGACCAGAAGGGCGAACAGAATCAATGGGAGCACATCGCCCAACGCACCACGATTCTGGCCGATAAAGGCCCCGAATAGATTGCGTGGCATGAACATGTCCACCAGCACCGCCAGGCTCATCGAAGGTTGCCCGCGCCCGACGTCCACCGCCTTCTGCGCACTGCCGCCGTACTCGCTCATGAGCAACTGCTGTGAACCTATAGCCAGATGATGGCCGGGCTGCAGCAGGTTCATCATGATCAGGCCGATCGTCACCGCGATGGCCATATTGGCGAAGAACAGGACGAAAGTGCGGCCGGCGAGTGGGCCGAGGCGATCAAGCCGGCCCAGCTGCGTGATGCCCGAGGCCAACGAAGCGAAGACCAGTGGGATCACCACGAAGAACAGCAAGCGCAGAAAAATCTGGCCAAATGGGTCAAGCACGGTAATGGCTACGGAGCGTGCGCCTGTCAACACGTCCGGATAAAACTGGCCGATGCCCAGTGTGGTCACGCCAGCGACCACGCCGATCGCCAAGCCCCAAAGAATGCGTGTTGCCAGGGATTTAGGTGTTGTACTCATGAACTTCAATGTACGTGGCTGGGGAGATCGCGTCATGTCGGCGCTTGTCCCTGCTCTCATCCGTGATTGACCTACAATGTTGCTGTGCAATAACGACAGGCGAACGAGGTTTTCGCCAGTGCGCTAAAATAGCATTTTTATCCGGAGGCGATATGGCCCAGCTTGCATCTCCCGGCGCGCGATTCCGCGACGCCCTGGCCGCCGAACAACCCTTGCAGGTGATTGGTGCGATCAATGCCAATCACGCCTTGTTGGCCAAACGTGCAGGCTACCGTGCGATCTATCTTTCGGGCGGCGGTGTTGCGGCCGGCTCGCTGGGTTTGCCTGACCTGGGCATCAACACGCTCGAAGACGTATTGATCGATGTGCGCCGCATCACCGACGTGTGTGACACGCCGCTGATGGTGGACATCGATACGGGGTTCGGCCCGAGCGCGTTCAATATTGCGCGTACGGTCAAGAGCCTGATCAAGGCTGGTGCCGCTGCTTGCCATATCGAGGATCAGGTGGGCGCCAAGCGTTGCGGTCATCGCCCAGGCAAGGAAATTGTCTCCGCCAGCGAAATGGCCGACCGCGTCAAGGCCGCTGCCGATGCCAAGACCGACCCGGGCTTCTTTCTGATTGCCCGCACCGACGCCATCGCGGTCGACGGTGTGGATGCGGCCATCGAACGCGCCATCGCCTGCGTCGAAGCCGGTGCCGACGGCATTTTCGCCGAGGCCGCCTATGACTTGCCGACGTACCGTCGTTTCGTCGATGCGGTGAAGGTGCCGGTGCTTGCCAATATCACCGAGTTCGGCCAGACGCCGCTGTTCAGCGTCGACGAGCTGCGTACAGCCGGAGTGAGCATCGTGCTGTATCCGCTCTCCGCCTTCCGTGCGATGAACAAGGCCGCGGAGAACGTGTACACCACGATTCGCCGTGATGGCCATCAGCGCAACGTGATCGACAGCATGCAGACGCGCGAAGAGCTCTACGACCGTATCGGCTACCACGACTTCGAAAAGCGCCTGGACGCGCTGTTCGCAAAGCAAAGCTGAAACCCCATTCCCAGCAAGGGCGCATGCCGCCCTTGTGTTGCTTTAAGGCATCTCCAGGAGAGTCACTGATGAGTGAGCAAACCCTTCCCAAGGCCAAGAAATCCGTCGCTCTTTCCGGCGTGGCTGCGGGTAACACCGCATTGTGTACCGTCGGCCGCAGCGGCAACGACCTGCACTATCGCGGTTACGACATTCACGATCTGGCGGCCAAGGGCTGCTTCGAGGAAGTCGCTTACCTTCTGGTGCACGGCGTGTTGCCGAACTGGTCCGAGCTCAACGCCTATCGCGCCAAGTTGAAGCGCCTGCGTGGCCTGCCGGCACCGGTCAAGAGTGCGCTGGAACTGTTGCCCGCTGCCACCCATCCGATGGACGTCATGCGTACGGGTTGTTCGGCGCTCGGTACGGTGCTGCCGGAGAAGGACGACCATAACGTCACCGGCGCCCGTGACATTGCCGATCGCCTGATGGCCTGCTTCGGTTCGATCCTGCTGTACTGGTACCACTTCAGCCATAACGGCAAGCGCATCGAGACGGTGACCGAGGACGAGTCGATCGCTGCCCATTTCCTGCACCTGTTACATGGCAAGAAGCCCAGCGAGCTGCATGCGCAGGCCTTGGACAAGTCGCTGGTGCTGTACGCCGAGCATGAGTTCAACGCTTCGACCTTTACCGCACGCGTCATCGCCGGTACCGGCTCGGACATCTATTCTGCAATCACCGGTGCGATCGGTGCGCTGCGCGGCCCCAAGCACGGCGGTGCCAACGAAGTAGCGATGGAAATCATCGCGCGCTATCGCAATGCGGCCGATGCAGAGGCGGATATCCGCGCCCGTGTGGAGCGCAAGGAAATCATCATCGGCTTCGGTCATCCGGTTTACACCGTGTCCGATCCGCGCAATGAAATCATCAAGGAAATCTCGCGCAAGCTGTGCACCGACGGTGGCAACCCCACTCTGTTCGACGTGTCCGAGCGCATCGAGAAGCTGATGTGGGACCTCAAGAAGATGTTCCCGAACCTCGACTGGTACTCGGCCAGCGCGTATCACATGATGGGCGTGCCCACCGCGATGTTCACCCCGCTGTTCGTTATTGCCCGCACGTCCGGTTGGAGTGCGCATGTGATCGAACAGCGCGAGGACGGCAAGATCATTCGTCCGAGCGCGAACTACACGGGCCCGGATGATCTGGCTTACGTGCCGATCGAAAAGCGCTGAGCTTGAGGTGATGTGTTGACAGGGCAGGGGCTTTGCCGCCCCTGCCTTTTCTTTTGTCATGGCTGGCCGCGACTCAAGAAAACTTTAAACAATCCTCCCTATCCGTCATCCCGGCGCAGGCCGGGATCCAGTGACGTTGTGGTCGGTTATCGCAGGAGCATCAAAAATCTGCTCTATCGCGAAAGTCGGAAACCGAAGCCGCTGGATCCCGGCCTGCGCCGGGATGACGATAGGAAAAACCTGGGGTATCCGAGGTACTGGCGATGCCCCAAAACCCAAGCTGAAGAAACGACCGGACAGGTGTAACACGCGCGATACACGCGCCCTGAGTTTGCGCGCTCGTGTCGAGTAGTGCGTTCCAAGTGCATGAAATCCATCGCGACATGACATGCACTGCAACCTGAATACCCCGTCGATCAAGCATACCTATGTAACAGCCGCGTATCACTCGGCCGTCCAAACGGCTGAACGAGATGCCGTTGAATGGCTTGGATATGATTCAATTAATTGATTTATATTGATTATTTGTAGAGTCGCGCCGTCCCTGCGACATGGCACACAAGCTGCAAGACGTGAGCGCTGCAACGAAAGACAAACAGGGGGTTACCGCATCGTTCACGGAGACCCAATCATGCGCAAGACTCTACTTGTAACAGCCGTATGCCTCGGACTGGGATTTGCACTTCCGGCCTTGGCGGATGATACGCAGACCGGCGGAGCCGGACCCAGCGCACAGCGCCATTCAAGCGTGACTGCCGACGCGTATGCCAATGGACTGGGCAGCGCAGCGGCCAATAACGGAGGAACCTCTACCTCGTCGGTCGCCAGCTCGTTCAATACCAGTAACGCCATTGCGACCAGCACGCTCGACGGTACCGTTACCGATATTCGCATTCACGATATCGGCAACGTAGCCCGCAACACGGGTGACGCCAGTGGTGGTAACGGCGGCGCAGGCGGTCGTGGCTACGGCGGCGACGGCACCGGTGGCCGTGGTGGTTCAGGTGGCGATGGCGGTAACGCGCGTTCGCACAGCGGCGCGGTAGGCGATGCCGATAGTGCCAGCGGCGATACCGGCGCACTCAGTGCGGCATCCGGTGGAAACAGCAACGGTGACAGCGGCAACGCACGCAACCATCAGCGTGGTGCCGGCAACGGTACCGCAACGACGGGTGCTGCAACCTGGGCAGGCGGTGCAGGCACAGGTGGCGCGTCGACGGCGAGCAGCGGTGCTTCGACCGCGACTGGCGGTACCAGTGGTTCGTCGGCGAGTACCGGCGGAGCTGGCGGTGCCGGCGGTGCGGGTGCCGAAGGCATGGGCGGTGCGGGTGCTGGTGGTGCCGGTGGTGCCGGCGCGGCTGGCGGCTCGGCCATGGCCGATGCAGGCACGTTCAACATGTCCAACACCATGGACAGTGCGGCAGCGGCGGCGGCAGGCGTAAGCGTCATTGCACAGAACAGCGGCCTTGGCTCGCTGATCCAGCAAAGCGTAAACGTGCAGGCCAATCTGAACGTCGGTCCATAAGATCGCTAACGACATCGGGGGGCGCGCAAGCGCCCCTCGATCGTTGCGGCGAATGAGGGAGTACACGCCATGCGATCCCATCGATATCTACTTGGCCTTCTCTGCGCTTGCGTGAGCGTCGGCGCGTTCGCGTCCGATCCACCGCAATCGACAGACGCCCACGATGTCGCCGGCTTTGGCCGCAGCATCGACAGCAACGCCCTGGCGAAGCTGAGCGGTGGAACCAATGTCACGTCGAACATGACCCTGACCGGCACGGTCAGCAATAACGTCGATACCAATGTGGCAACCGGGTTCAACGATATTTCGTCCGGCTCGTTCAGCGGTGCTACGGGCATACCGATGGTAATCCAGAACACCGGTAACAACGTTCTTATCCAGAACGCCACTATTCTCAATGTGCAGTTCCAGCCGTGATGAAGAGGCGCGCTCTATGCTGCGGATTGGTCCTGCTGCTGGCACCGCTTTGCGTAGGCGCGGTGGATCTGACCGGTGTGCAGGGTGAGGGCTACCGCATGCATATCACCAGCCTGAAAGAAGCGCGCTTCAAGAACACGGTACGGCAGAAGTACGACTTCAGCTGTGGCTCGGCAGCGGTAGCGACGCTGCTGACCTATCAATACGGTTATCCGGTCAACGAAGAAACCGCGTTTGCGCAGATGTATGCACACGGCGATCGCACCAAGATCAACAAGGAAGGTTTCTCGCTACTGGACATCAAGATGTTTCTCGCGGCCAACGGCTTCGACGCCGATGGTTTCCAGGTGCCGCTGGAGAAGCTGGAAGAAGAAAACCTGCCCGCGATCGCGCTGGTCGACGAGCGCGGTTACCACCATTTCGTGGTGATCAAGGGCGTGCGTGACGGACGCGTGCTTATCGGCGATCCGGCGCTTGGCACCCGTTCGGTGCCGATCGCTCAATTCGAGGCGAGCTGGAAGAACGGCTTGGTCTTTGTGATTCATAACCGCCGCAATCAGGCGGTATTCAACAGCGCGAAGGACTGGCGCGTCGTGCCGATGGCACCGCTGGGCCTGAGCATCGATCGCAGCGGGCTTGACCGAATCACCATCCCCAAGCGCGGTCCAGGCGATATCTAGGTGATGACGTCATGACCTTCCAGCGCACATTCATTTTTGGGCTCGTTCTCAGCCTGGCAAGCCAGGCGGTGTTCGCAGCCGATGGCATCGGATATTGGCAGCCGGTCAGCGACCAGCGCCTTGGGCAAATGCGTGGCGGCTTCGATCTGGGCAGCGGCATCGTGGCATCGCTGGGCATCGACCGCGCGGTCTATATCAACGGAAACCTGGTCACCAGTACCAGCATCAATATTCCCGACATCAGTCACATCAGCAGCGCTCAGGCGACAGCGCTGGCAGCGGTGATGAATACGGCCAACCTGGTGCAGAACGGTCCCGGCAATAGCGTCGATCCCTCGACGCTGAGCCAGGCGCGTGGCGCAACGATCATCCAGAACACCTTGAACAATCAGCAGATCCAGGCACTGACCACGCTCAACGTGAGCACCAATAGCCTGAATCTGTTTCGCGCCATGGGACTGCAAGACAGCCTGCAATCGGCATTGATCGGTTCGCAGGGACATTGAGGCTCGGACTTTGGGGGAACGTCGATGGCACAGGGATCATGGAAAAAGCAGTGTGCAGTCGGATGTCTGGCTAGCCTGGGCATACTGAGCGGCGCCGTCGTCGCGCAACAGACGCCCGATGACGTCCAGCCGGCGCCCGACGTGCGCCAGCGCATCTCCGAACAGGGTCAGCATATCGACGAGATGCGCGACAAGATCGATGCGCAGCTCGAGCAGCTGGCTGCGATGCAACGCGAGCTGGCCAAGCAGGAGGCGGACTATCGCGCATTGCGCCACGCCGTCGGCATGGATGTGCTCGACAAGCAACGCGCCGGCAATATCGCCGCTGGCGGCAGTCGCGCCTCGGCTCTGCCGATGCCTGCTGCCGACGCGATCGCCGCCGCCGATGCCGCTACCGACGACACCAGGCAGCCCGTCGGTCAGGCGCCGCAGCACGACGACCGTCCGCCGGAGGTGGCGCCCATTTTCGATCAGCCGGGCGTGCTGACGCCGCGTGGCAAGCTGGTGGTCGAGCCGTCTTACCAGTTCGGCTATTCCTCCGCCGACCGCGTTGCCCTAGTGGGCTATACGGTGATACCGGCGATTCTTATCGGCTTGATCGATGCCCGCCAAGTCAAGACCACGACGCAGACCGGCGCTATTGCAGCGCGCTACGGCATCACCAATCGGTTGGAAGTGGAGGTGCGCGTGCCGTATGTCTACGCGCACACCGATACGATCAGCCGCGAGATATTTACCGGCACGTCGCAGGACAACGTATTCACCACCAGCGGGCACGGCATCGGCGACGTCGAAGCCACGGCGCGCTACCAGGTCAACGACGGCGGCGCGGACAAGGCTTATTACATCGCGTGGTTGCGTTTCAAATCGCGCACCGGTACCGACCCCTTCGAAGTCACGACCGATTGTGTGACGCGCTGCGTGCAGAACGCGACCGGCACCGGGCTGCCGCTGCAATCGCCGACCGGATCGGGTTTCTATTCCCTGCAGCCGGGCGTGACCTGGCTTTATCCGTCAGACCCAGTGGTGTTCTTTGGCAACCTGAGTTACCTGCACAATTTCCCGCGCGACAACGTCACACGCAACCTGGTGCTTGCCGGCAAGGAAAATCTGGGCAAGGTCAAGCTGGGCGATATCGTCGATGTCAGCATCGGCATGGGTCTGGCCTTGAACGAGAAGGCCTCTTTCAGCATCGGCTACGATCAGAGTTTTATCGGCACCACCAAGCAGAACAATCAGACGGTGCCTGGCTCGGCCAAGTCGGTACTGGGCACGCTGTTGATCGGTGGTTCGTATCGATTCAACCCCAAGCGCACCGTCAACTTCACCCTGGGTGTCGGCGTGACGCGCGACACCCCGGATGCGACGGTGACGGTACGTGTACCTATGATGTACTGATGCTCAACGTACCGCTGCCCTCAGGCCGAGGGTAGCGACTTGCGCTTTTGTACCCACCAGCCACCACCGCAGACCAGTCCAACCAGCAGTACGTCCAGCACATACTTCATCCATTCGCGCGCATCGAACCACGCCGATACCAGATGGTCGTGGGCGATCATGCGCGCTGCGGTCCAGGCAATCGCTGCGGCGCCGATATAGATGATGATCGGAAAGCGTTCGATCAGCTTGAGGATCAGGGTCGAGCCCCATACCACCAGCGGCACGCTGATCGCCAGGCCGATGATCACCAGCCCCATATGCCCGCTCGACGCGCCGGCGATCGCCAGCACGTTGTCCAGGCCCATCAAGGCATCGGCAACGATGATCGTGCGTAGCGCTGCCCAGAAATTGCCGGCCGGATTGATGTGATGATCGTTGCCGTCCTCGGTTTTCAACAGCTTCCATGCGATCGGCAGGAGCAGCAGGCCGCCGGCCAGCATCAGGCCCGGCAGCTTGAGCAAATAAACGACGACTGCGGTCAAGGCGACTCGCACCGCAACCGCGCCGAAGGTGCCCCAGAACACGGCCTTCTTTTGCAGCTGCTTGGGAAGATTGCGTGCGGCCAGCGCGATCACGATGGCGTTGTCGCCCGCAAGCACGAGGTCGAGCAGGATGATCGCCAGGAGGCTGGAGAGAAAATCGGTACCGGTCAGTTCCATGCGGGTTTCCTTGCGCGCTTGACTCATGCGACGACGGCAGGCGCGCGCGGCCTGCGGTCATCGCAAAAGTCTCGTTCGCAGCCAATGCCGCCGTGGCGCCCGGAGCGGAGTGTCCGCTCGTGATGACGATCGCCACACAGGTGCTTGCCCAAGATGAGCCAGCTACCCGGAACTACTCCCCTTTGGGATGTAAGTACGGCGGCGATTGTACAGGTGGGCGGGGAAGGGCGGTAGCGTGCTGCGTCACGACGTGCCCTGGCCAGGCCCGTCCGGCTAGAATGGGCGTTTTCCTCTCGACGAGACTCGCCCCATGAGTGCGCACGACATCCGTTCCGCCAAGCGTCCCGATCCCGACCAGCCGATGGTCGACATCGCCAACTACGTGGTCGATTACAAGATCGACTCGAAGGAAGCGTACGACACGGCGCGCTACATGCTGCTCGACTCGCTGGGCACGTCGATGTTGGCGATGAAGTTTCCCGAATGCGTGAAGCATCTGGGGCCGGTCGTCCCGGGCGCGAACATGGTCGGCGGCGCACGCGTGCCCGGTACCAGCCACGAGCTCGACCCGATGCAGGCCGCGTTCGCCATCGGTACGCAGATCCGCTGGCTCGATTTCAACGACACCTGGCTGGCGGCCGAGTGGGGCCATCCGTCGGATAACCTCGGCAGCATCCTGGCCGTGGCCGATTACTTGAGCCGCAAGGCCGAGCGTGAAGGCGGCAAGGCGCTGACCGTGCGCGACGTGCTGACCTATGCAATCAAGGCCCACGAGATCCAGGGCTGCTACGCGCTCAAGAACAGCTTCAACCGCGTCGGTCAGGATCACGTCATCCTGGTGCGCCTGGCCTCGACGGCCGTCGCCACCGCGATGCTTGGCGGCGACAAGGAGCAGATCACCACCGCTGTGTCGCATAGCTGGATCGACAACGGTGCGCTGCGTACTTACCGCCACGCGCCCAACACCGGTCCGCGCAAGAGCTGGGCTGCCGGTGATGCCTGCCGTCGTGCCGTCACGCACGCCATCAATGCCGTGTATCGCGGTGTGGTGGGTTACCCGTCCGCGTTGTCGGCCAAGACCTGGGGCTATTACGACGTCGCCTTCAAAGGCAACGCGTTCGAGTTCGAGCGCCCGTTCGGCAGCTACGTGATGGAGAACGTGCTGTTCAAGATCAGCTTCCCGGCGGAATTCCACGCCCAGACGGCGGTGGAATGCGCGATGCAGTTGCACGGCCAGGTCGCCGGCAAGCTCGATCAGATCGAAAAGATCGTCCTGGAGACCCAGGAAGCGGGTTGCCGCATCATCGACAAGACCGGTCCGCTGGCCAACTACGCCGATCGCGATCACTGCATCCAGTACATGGTGGCCGTGCCGCTGATCTTTGGTCGCCTGACCGCGGACGACTACAACGACGACGTGGCCGCCGACCCGCGTATCGATGCGTTGCGCGACAAGATGGAAGTGCGCGAGAACCCGCAGTTCACCAAGGACTACTTCGATCCCGACAAGCGCTACATCGGCAACTCGGTGCAGGTGTTCTTCAAGGACGGCACCAGCACGGACAAGGTCTCGATCGACTTCCCGATCGGCCATCGCAACCGTCGCGCCGAAGGCATTCCGGTGCTGCTGAAGAAGTTCGAGGCGGCTATGCGTGGTCACCTGCCGGCCCATAAGGTCAAGGCGATCCTCGAGGCCACCCAGGATCCGGCCAAGCTCGACGCCATGCCCATTCACGATTTCATGACGCTTTTTGCGGTTTAAATCGATGTGAGCCGAAACTGAACGGGCGCGTCTGGTAAATCCCTAAATGTTTAGTTTTTGCTAAACTGCCGGCGCCCGTACTGGATCCAAGTAATCCCCGCTCTGCGTGCCGCGTTAAATCGATGCGAGCGCCAGGTGCCCCGAAGCGCATACGAAGAAAAACCAAGAAAGGAGATATCCAATGAATCGTAAGGGCCTGTATTTTCTGATCGCCCTGGCTCTGGGTGGCGTTGGCGCCGCTCATGCACAGGATCAGGCGGCTTCGAGCACGCCGAGCTACGACGGCCGCTGGTACATCGCGCCGACCGTTGGCGGCTACTACAACGATACCGATCGCAACACCAACAGCCGTCAGGTTTACTACGGTCTGGGCGTC
>NZ_JBVJLZ010000001.1:0-126725 GCF_055584465.1 Dyella sp. NPDC103356 | reverse complement strand
CGAAACCAACAGCGCCCGCGCGCAGGACGGTTACGGTGACTGGTTCCTGGGTCTGAGCATCGTGTCGCGCTTTGGCGAACCGGCTGCTGCCCCGGCTGCTGCCGTTGCCCCGCCGCCGGCTGCGCCGGATTGCTCGAAGCTCGATAGCGACGGCGACGGCGTGAACGATTGCGACGACAAGTGCCCGAACACCCCGGCCGGTACGATCGTCGGTCCGGACGGTTGCCCGCAGAAGGTCGTGATCGACCTGCGCGGCGTGAACTTCAAGTTCGACTACCCGAAGATCGGCCACGTGAAGGCGGCTGAAATTGGTAAGGCCCTGGCCGAGCCGACCGCCGACTCGATCGCGATCCTGGATCAGGCTGTCGACACGCTGCAGCGTTACCCGCAGGTCCACGTGACCGTTGCTGGTTACACCGACGGCGTGGGTAAGGACGCGTACAACCAGAAGCTGTCGGAGCGTCGCGCACAGATCGTGTACGACTACCTGACCTCGCACGGTATCGACGCGAGCCGTCTGGAAGGCCCGATCGGCCACGGCAAGAACGACCCGATCGACACCAATGCTACCGATGCCGGCCGCGCGCGTAACCGCCGCACCGAGCTGCAGGTCCAGCAGTAATCGATCTGGTGTAAGCAGTACCGAGAAGCCCGGCGAAAGCCGGGCTTTTCTTTTGGGGGGCATCGGATCGCGATCGTCCCGCAGCCGCATCATCGTGCGTGCGGTTACCGCTAAAATTCCCGCCTATGCCGATTCGCCCCACCTCGCGTTCTCCCCGCCCAGCCGCACCTCGCCACGGCCTTGCCCGCGTACTCAGCAAGCTGGGTGTGTGCTCGCGCAGCCAGGCCGAGCAGGCGGTGCGCGAGGGGCGAGTCACAGTCGATGGCCGCGTCGTGCGCAACCCGGAACAACCGGCGGATGCGGAGCGACAGCGCATCTGCCTGGACGGCCAGCCGGCGATTGCCGCAAAACGTATCTATATCGCACTCAACAAGCCGCGCGGCATCGTGGTGAGTGCTTCCGACGAACGAGGCCGCGATACGGTCTACGACCTGCTCAAGGATGCCGGCTTACCCTGGCTGGGTCCGGTGGGGCGGCTCGATCGTGCCAGCGAAGGCCTGCTGCTCTTGAGTAACGACAGCGCCTGGGCCGCGCGCCTGACCGACCCTGTTGAGCACGTCGACAAGCTGTACCACGTCCAGATCAATTCCTTGCCTACGCCGGAACTGCTTGCGCAATTGATCATCGGGACGGTCAGCGACGGCGAGCGCCTGGCCGCCAAGCGGGTCGACGTGCTGCGTGAGGGCGAAAAGAATGCGTGGCTGGAGATCGTGCTGGACGAAGGTCGCAACCGGCACATCCGCCGCCTGCTCGAGTCGCAGCGCATCAGTGTGCTGCGTCTGATCCGTATCGCGATCGGTCCGCTGGCATTGGGGGATTTGCCCAAGGGACAGTGGCGCTACCTGGAGCCCTCCGAAGTCGCGTCGCTATCGTCGGGCTGAAAGCGTTCGGCGGCCGCCACCTGCAATGCGTCGAGCATCGGCTCGATCAACGGATGCGTGCGGTCCCGGTGCAACACGGCATAGATCGTATTGAGGCACGGCGTATCGGCTTTGCGCACGATGACGTAGTCGTTCGACGGAGGCGATTCCAACAGGCAGACCGCCGGCACGATCGACAGGCCGCGTCCGGCCGCAACCCAGGCCAGCACTTCTTCCAGTTCTTCGAAATGCGCGGTGGCCGACAACTGCGGTAGCTCGATGCCCAGCACCTGCTTGAACCAGGTGGCAAAGACAAAATCGCTTTCGTCGTAGGTGATGAAGCTCTCGTTGAGTAGCGAGGCGGCGTCGAGTACGGGCGGTGTTCGGCTAGCCGGGGCGATCAGCACGATTTCCTCACGATCGACCGGGATGTGCTGCAGCTTTGCATGGGGTTGCCGTACATATACGAAACCCAGGTGGCTGTCGCCGCTCTCCACATTGCGCAGCACACCTTCGGCGGTCGGATAGTGCAAGCGGATCGGCAAGTCGGCGAGCGGGCCATCGCGGAACAGCGGCAGCACCACATAACGACCGTAGCCGCTGACCGCCGAAATACGTAGCGGGTCGGTGGTCAGTGTGGCATCGCGCATTTCATCGTGCAGGCGCTCCCAGTCGTGCTGCATCCCGCGGCAGAAATCGAGCAGGCGCAATCCGGCGGCATTCGGCTGCAGGCGGCCGCCGCGCCGTTCGAACAGCGACATGCCCAGGCTCTCCTCCAGGCGGCGCAACTGGTAGCTCACGGACTGTTCGGTGCGATGCATGATTGCCGCTGCCGCGCGCAGGCCGCCGGCTTCGCAGACGGTGCGGAAGGCGTGCAGGTATCGCAGCTCCACGTTCATGCGTAAGGCGCGCTCCGACGAGGGAGGGAATCCAACTTAAAAAGAAATCATGCCTCCGATGAAAAAGATTCGCATAGCGCGGTGCCTATCTCAAGCCGACAATCGCGACGTGCATCCGCACAGCACCCAAAAAGGTTAGGTATGGCATCGATTCGACGGTTTTCCGGTGCATGGCTGGCCGGCGTGGCCCTGGTGGTTTCCTCCCAGGGGCATGCTCAGACGGCCGGCGATGCGGCACATTTCTACTATTACCGCCTGAGCGACGGTATGCAGGCAAAGTTCGAAGCCGGTTACCGCCGGCACCTGGCCTGGCATCGGGCGCATCACGATCGTCTGGTCTGGTACGGTTGGATGATCGACAACGGTACGCGGGCAGGGCAATTCGTCGATGCAAACGTGGGCGAGCCGTTCGCCGCGTTCGATCACCGCGTCGATGTTGCCGACGACGGTAAGGACTTCCAGCAGAACGTAGCGCCCTATTCGACGCCGACAGCGCAGGAAACCTACCTGTTGCTGCGTGATGTCAGCTTTCGTACGCCGCTGGAGTCGCGCCAGCCGAGCGCGAACATGCAGGTGCTTACTTATCAGGTGCACCCTGGTACCGAGGCACGCTTCGAGGCCGCCTTGCGCGTAGCCCGACATGCTTTGGAAAACACGCCCGACGCGCCGCCTCACACCTGGTATCGCCTGGTCGTTGGTGGCACGCAGTCGACCTATATCCTGCAGATTGCGCGAGCTGACTGGGCAAGCTATGACCGCTTCCATCGAAGCATCGCTGATCTGTTAGCGGCCGATTCGACGGCATTGGCGGACTATGCAGCGGCTGTAAGCGGCGTACGGAGCGAAACCTGGACCTATCGGACGGAGCTGAGCAATCTACCGTAAGCCATCTTGTTTGCTTGCGGTTTCGAAGAAGTCCGAATTCTCGTTTTCTCCATTGTCCATGGTTTAGACGCATGACATGATCATCAGTCGTCGTCTTTGTTGGTCACGCATGGTGTGTCTGCGAACACCAAACGATGAGCGCGACGAAACATGAATCAGGACAAGCCATCCGGGCGCGCAGGCGCCCCATCAGGTCAGGAGACCGCTCGATGAACAATCGAAATGATGACCGTACATCTTCACCCATCCCGCCGGGTTCCCCGATCAGTTTTACTTATTCCGAACTCGGTTTGGGGCCGAACGGCACGCCGCCGAATCAGAGTCCGTCACAGACGCCACAGCTATCGCCCGTGAGTTCGCGTGCGTCGACTCCCGAGCCGGCAACGCCTGGACTTCATCCGTTGCCCAGGGCGCCACAGCATCGAGCGACCACACCGCCATCCACGCCCGAACTGTCGCCAGTGAGCTCACGCGCGTCCACGCCGGAGCCGATGACCCCGCAGCCGGGTCAGCCAGCCCGGGTTCCGCGGCGCGAAGGCCAAGGCCGAGGGCCCCGGCGATAGCCTAGTGACAACCGCCCATGGCGCGCGTGTGAACGCGCCATGGGTGTCAATGCATTCCTGGTTCAGCCGATGACGCCAAGCTTCCTGCCGACCTTGGTAAATGCTTCGATCGCGTGGTCCAGGTGTGCTCGGGTATGCGCTGCGCTCATCTGCGTGCGAATGCGCGCCTGTCCTTGCGGTACCACCGGATAGAAGAAGCCGGTGACGTAGATGCCTTCTTCCAGCAGCTCGGTCGCCATGGCCTGGGCTTTCTTGGCGTCATAGACCATGACCGGCACGATAGGGTGCACGCCTGGCTTGATATCGAAGCCCACCTTGGTCATCTGCTCGCGGAAATAACGCGTGTTTTCCTTGACGCGATCGCGCAAGTCGCCTGCCGCGGCAAGCATGTCGAAGACCTTGATCGCGGCGGCGACGACATGCGGTGGCAACGAGTTGGAGAACAGATAGGGGCGCGAACGTTGGCGCAGCATCTCGATCACTTCGGCGCGGCCCGTCGTAAAACCGCCCAGCGCGCCACCCAGGGCCTTGCCCAGGGTGCCGGTGAAGATGTCGATCTTATCCATCACGCCGTTCACTTCGGCCGAGCCACGGCCGGTGTCGCCGAGGAAGCCGGTGCAATGGCATTCGTCGATATGCACGAGCGCGCCGTACTGTTTGGCCAAGGCTGTGATCTTGTCGAGCGGGGCAATGAAGCCGTCCATCGAGAACGCGCCGTCGCTGGTGATCAACTTGGTGCGGGCGCCGGCAGCGTCGGCGGCCTGTAGCTGCTTTTCCAGATCCGCCATGTCGCAGTTGCCGTAGCGGAAGCGCTTGGCTTTGCACAGACGAATGCCATCGATGATCGAGGCGTGGTTCAGCGCGTCGGAAATGATCGCGTCTTCTTCACCGAGCAGCGGTTCGAACAGACCACCGTTCGCATCGAAACATGCGGCGTAGAGAATCGTGTCTTCGGTGCCGAAGAACTCGGCGATCTTCTTTTCCAGTTCTTTGTGCAGATCCTGCGTGCCGCAGATGAAGCGTACCGAGGCCATGCCGAAGCCGTGGGTATCGAGCGCATCCTTGGCGGCCTGGATCACGTCCGGATGATCGGCCAGACCCAGGTAATTGTTGGCGCAGAAGTTCAGCACCTGCTTGCCGCTGTCGAGGCGGATTTCAGCCGACTGCGGCGAGGTGATGATGCGCTCAGCCTTGAACAGGCCTTGTTCGCGGATGGATTGCAGTTCGCTGGTGTAGCGGTCCTGGCCGGGATAAGTCATGGGCTTGGGTTCTTGGCGGGGAAGAACCCGATTGTCGAACTTTTCGGCGCCCATGGGGAGTGGTCCACTCCCAAGCATTCAAGCCAGAGTGTAGTGAATCTCGAATAATCTCAGTTTTCATCGTCGCCCTGGCGAAGGCCGGGGCCCAGTGCCTTACGCTTCAACGTGCTGAAGACGCTGGGCCCCGGCCTTCGCCGGGGCGACGGATAGGAAGGGATTTTTTAGAGGACCTTCTAGTGGAGGCCAAAATCCACACGCGTCGTCTTGCCGCCATCGTCGATACCCTTGGCATCGACCTTGGGCGCCGAAACGAAGACGCGGCTATCGGGCACCTTGCCGCGCAGCCACTGACGCACCACATCCGCGCGTCGCTCCGCCAGGTGACGCAGGGCATCCTGGTCGACCGGCATGTTTTCTTCCAGCAGTTTCTGCATTTCTTCCGGTGGCTGCGATTTGGTCAACCCGACCAGATTGCGTTCCTTCTTGAACTTGGCGTGCTTGTACGCTTTTTCCAGATAGCGATCGCGATCTTCGGGCGTCACCTTTGCCTTGGCCGGATCGGCGTTGTCTTCATCGTTGCCCGCTTCATGGCGAATCAGGTCTTCGACCATCTCGTGGCGCAGGCCTTTTTCGTCGTACGCCGGATCTTCGCGTCCGATGATGTCCAGGTTGAGCGACGACTTGTCGTTGAGGACCTTGACGATTTTTTCCAGCCGCGAGGTGCTGTCGGCTGTCAGTACGCTCGATCCGGGGGCAAATTCCACGTAGCCCAGATCCTGCCCGCCGTTGTCGCCACCGCCAAATGCCGAGGCCAATAGTTTGAACGGTGCGGTTGCCGCCTTGGCGATCAGGTTGACGATGGCGCGCCAGATCAAACCGCCGACACTGAATTTGGGATCGTTCAACGAGCCCGATACCGGTACGTGTACATCGATACGGCCTTGCGAGTCTTTCAATAGAGCGACCGCAAGCTTGACCGGCAAGTGACTTACGCCGGGACCTTCGATGCGGTCGCCGAAAGTGAGCTGGTCGATGAAGATGTGATTGTCGGCGGTCAATTTGCCCTGATCGAGCAGGTAATGCACATCGACGTTGAGTCGCCCCTTGGTGATGGGATAACCGGCGTACTTGCCGGAGTAGGGCGAGAGGTGGGTCAGTTCGACGCCGTCGGCCTTGGCCTTGATGTCCAGAAAAGCGACCGGCGCCAGCGGATTGATCGAACCTGCAATATCCACCGGCGCGTTGTCGTCGAGCTGGCCGTTCAAATTCAGATCCGCCGGCGGACCACCGGCGGTGGTGCCGAACGCACCGACCTTGCCTTCGAGCTGGGTGATATTGGCGGTGTAGTTCGGCTTGATGAAATTGTCGGTGTAGTTGAGCTGGCCGCGCGACACGGTGACTTGACCGATTTGAATCTCCGGCGGTGGGCCCGCAGGCGCGGATGAGGCGGGTGCGGGTGCGACCTGCGCTGTTTGCGCGGCGCTGGCGGCCGGCGCAGGCGCTGGCGTCGAACCATCCTGCGCACGCGTGACGGAGACTGGCGTGGCTTCGGCGGGATTGGCCACGACATCCTGCAGATTGATGCGCCCGGTCGCGTTGATGATGACGCGCGCGTAGAAATCGCTGAGCGACAATGCGCCGATGTTCACATGCGGCGCACCTTCGCCCATGCGTACATTCATGCCCGATGCGGTCAGGCTGTTCCAGCGCAGAAATTCATCGTCGGTTGCCTTGTCCAGCACGCGTACGCGGCCGAGGGTCGCCTGACCCTGATAGGCGATACGTGCCGGCTGCTTGCCGCGATCGGCGTAGCGGACATGCCCGTTGAGTCCCAGTTGCGCGCTGACGATGCGCACGTTCAATGGCACGCTGATCAACGACTCGAACTGTGCGATATCCAGGCGTGTCGTCTTGACGCGCAGATCGGCATCCAGCGGCTCGGGCTTGACCGTGCCGGTGACGTTGTAGGTGCCTTTGCCGATGCCGCCGTTCAAATCGAGCTTGAGCGGCTGGCGCATATTGTCGGACAGGCCGTCCACGCCGAACTTGCTCGCCTTGATTGTCAACGCCGCTTTTTTGCCGGCAGCGTTGTCGTCCTTGAAGTTGACTGTGCCATCGTCCAGTCCGAAGTGCGCCACGCTCCAATGGAACGGGGGCGATGCCGCTGCCCCGCGCGGCGCCGGCTTGCTGGGCAGCATCAGGCTGGCCAGATCGAAGCTGCCGTTGCGCAGGCGCCGAACATCCACCTTCAAACCGCTCAGGGTCAGGCTGTTCAGGCGCGCTTCTCCGCCGGCCATATCGAACTTGGCGATATCCGCATGCATGCCTTGCCAGGCGACCGGCGTCGTGCGGTTGCCTTTCGGGCTCAGCGCAAAATGGTTCAGGCTCGCCTGCGCCGGTTCCATATGCACATTCAGCGCGCTGCCCCAGCTGGCCTGTAGCTGTGCATCGGCATCGATCGCGCCGTCGGTGATTTCGCCATTGAGCATGGGCGGCGCCAGCGGCACCAGGGTGGCCAACGCGACCTGCTTCAGGCTGACCTTGCCGACATAGTGATTGCCGACCAGGTCGATCTTGCCGTTGGCGGCGATCTGGCCGCCGGCCATCTGTCCGGCCATATCCACGCTACCGGCAGGGCCGGCGACGGTGGACACGCCACGCAAGCTGCCATGGAGATCTTCCAGCGCCAACCGGGCCGGCGTCTTGCCGCTCAGATCGGCATAGTCCAGTCGCGATCCCTGCAGGCTCAACGTGTCGATGCGAACCTGGGTGGGCTTGGCCGGCGGATTGGTTGGCGGTGCGGGCGCGGTCAATGCATCGAAATTGCTGTGGCCACCCGGCAGCTTGGTGTAATGCAAGTTGGCGCGTTCGAGACTGAGCGTGCTCAGGTGATAGCGCGACGACAACGGCTCGACATCGTTGAGCGTGGCGGTGGCGCGGCCCAGCTCAAGCAATGGCGTGTTGTCGTGATTGGCCAGCTTGAAATTGTCCATCGCCAGCGAGCCGTCCAGGCGCAGTTGCGATGTGTCCTTGGTCGTCAGGAAATGCAGCTGCAACTGGCCTGACAGCACGCCGCTAGGAATGTCCACCGGCAGCTTCGACGGCACATAGCTGAGATAGCGCGGCAGGTCGAGCTGATCGAGTTTGAAGTTGATCGTCGATTCGCGGCTGTCGGCAAACGGCTTGGTCTGTCCGTCGATACGCAGCGGACTGTTGTCCACGCGCATGGCCAGCAGCGGCTGCACGTAGACGTCGACGCGGCTGGGCAGATTCGCGACGAAGGGGATGCCCAGTTCCAACTGGTCGACACGATGTTTCGCGTTGAGCACCTTGTCGTCGAACTGGATGTCGCCGTTATGCACGCTGATATTGGCCAGCGCGAAACGCGTAGGCGGCGACGGCGGCTCGCCCGGCTTTGCCGCGAAGCGATCGAGCAGATCGCTGAAATTGAATGCCTGCGGCGCGGTGCGGGTGATGTGAATCTGTGGGTGTTGCACCGTCAGCTCATCGAGCACCGGGGTCAGGCGGAAAACCGCCGCCCAGGACGCATTGACCACGATCTGATCGATATCGACGAAGGGCGAGGTGCCGTCCTTTTCGCCGATATGCAGCTTGTCCAGCTCCAGCCGCAGCGTGTAGGGGTTCAGGTGGATGGCATCGACGGTGACCGGTCGCCCGAGCATGGCCGTTGCCCGGCTTTGCAGCTGGCTCTTGATCAGCGACGGGGCGGCAAAGAAGCCCAGTACGCCAAACAGTACGATCAGGCCAAGCAGAATCAGAAGGGTCTTGCGCAAGCGGTGCGAGCGATAGAGCTTGACGGCGCGGTCGCGGCCGGCCGCGAGGCGGGAGTTGCCCTTGGGGTCGTTCATGACGGTCAATGCTCCGCTGACATCGCGGGCCGACGGTGTATGGCCATGCTGCCGTACACGTCCCGAGAACTGCCGGCCTGCCTGGGCTGGAGTTTACTCAGGTTGGAGGGGGTAGGGGCAAGGATGGATTCGGCAGTTTTGCCGTTGTGCAGCTTGCGCACTCTCCCCCAGGCCCGCTGGAGGAGAGTGCGAAGAGGGAACTCAATTCCAGGAACAAACCACCTTGCCGCAGTTGCCTGCGTCCATCAGGTCAAAGCCCTTCTGGAAATCGTCGATGGCGATCTGGTGCGTCAACACCTTCTGCAGCGGGAAGCCGGTCAGCACCATCTGGGTCATCTTGTACCAGGTCTCGTACATGCGTCGACCGTAGATGCCCTGCAGGGTGAGGCCCTTGAAGATCACCTTGTCCCAGTCGATGCCGGCGCCGCGCGGCATGATGCCGAGCATCGCGACCTTGCCGCCGTGGTACATGCACTCGAGCATGTCGTTGAAGGCGCGCGGGTTGCCGCTCATCTCCAGGCCGACGTCGAAGCCTTCGATGTGCAGGTCCTTGACGGTTTCCTTCAGCGACTGCTTGGACACGTTGACCACGCGCGTGGCGCCCATATCGGCGGCAAGCTTGAGTCGGTAATCGTTGACGTCGGTGACGACGACATTGCGCGCACCCACATGCTTGGCGATGCCGGCGGCGATGATGCCGATCGGGCCGGCGCCGGTGATCAGCACGTCTTCGCCGATCAGGTCGAACTCCAGCGCGCAGTGCGCGGCGTTGCCGTAGGGATCGAAGAAGGCGGCCAGCTCGGACGGAATCTGGTCCGGGATCGGCCACAGGTTCGAGGCCGGCATGGTCATGTATTCGGCGAACGCGCCATTGCGGTTCACGCCGATGCCCACAGTGTTCGGGCACAGGTGCTGGCGACCGGCGCGGCAGTTGCGGCAATGGCCGCAGACGATGTGGCCTTCGGCCGAAACGCGGTCACCGATCTTGTAGCCGGTGACGCCGGGGCCGATCTCGACGATGCGGCCGACGAATTCGTGGCCGATGGTGAGACCGGGCTTGATCGTGCGCTGCGACCATTCGTCCCATTTGTAGATATGCAGATCGGTCCCGCAGATCGCGGTTTTTTCCATCTTGATCAGCACTTCGTTCGGGCCGACTTCCGGCACCGGCACTTCTTCCATCCAGATACCCTGCTCGGGATTGCGCTTGACCAGGGCTTTCATCATCTGCGGCATGTGTTCGATCCAGGCTGGCCCAGGGGGAATGGGCGGGGGGAGGTTGGGAAAAGCGGGATTATAAGGCCTGCCCGGCCGACCGGCTTTCGTGCAGTGCAGCGTTGCCCTGGCACGGCGGTCCATTCTATGGTCGCAGGTTCCTGCGATGGGCGCTGAAAGAAAGAGACACCTGATGAGCTTGAAGAAACTGTTGCTGCCGGCCGCTGTGGCGATGGGCTGGAATGCGCCGGTCAGCGCCGACGAAGGCATGTGGCTGCCGTCCCAGTTGCCGCAGATTGCCAGCCAGCTCAAGGCCGCCGGTTTCGAGGGCAATCCATCCGATCTGGCCGACCTGACCCGGCCGCCGTTGAGCGCGGTGGTGAAAGTGGGCGGCGCCACCGGTGCCTTCGTCAGCGACGAGGGCCTGGTGCTGACCAACCACCACGTGGCCTTTGGTGTCATTCAGTACAACAGCACGCCGCAGCGCGACCTGATCGAAGGCGGCTATGTCGCCGCCGATCGCAGCCAGGAATTGCCTGCCAGCCCCGATTTCCGGCTGCGTGTCACCACCGGCTTCGACAAGGTGACCGAACGCGTCCTGGCCGATGCCCACGGCAAGACGGGCCGTGCGTATTACGACGCGGTCGACCGGGCCGGCAAGCAACTGGTGGCCGAATGCGAACGCGAAGAAGGCATGCGTTGCAGCGTAGTCAACATGTTCTATGGCACCGATTTCTATCTGGTGAAACAGCTGGAGCTGCGCGATATCCGGCTGGTTTATGCGCCACCGCGTGCGATCGGCAACTATGGCGATGAGATCGATAACTTCGTGTGGCCGCGACATGCCGGTGACTTCACTGTATTGCGCGCCTATGTCGGTCCCGACGGCAAGCCGGCGGCCTATGCGAAAGAGAATCGGCCCTATCGCCCGCCGGCGCATCTGAAGATCGCCAGCGAAGGCGTGCAGCAGGGCGATTACGTGATGCTGGCGGGTTATCCGGGGATTACCTATCGGCACCGCATGGCCGAGGAGTTTGCCGATCAGATCCAATGGCGCCTGCCGACCTCGGTCGCCGTGCTCAAGCAACTGCAAGGTGTGATCGAAAGCGAAGGCGGCCGCAATCATGAAGCCGGCATTCGCTATGCGGCACAGCTGCAATCGCTAAAGAACAGCATCAAGCGTTTCAGCGGCGAGCTGGAAGGGCTGGAGCGCAGCGATGCCGTTACCGTCCGGCGCGGCGATGAAACAGCGATGCTTGCATGGCTGGACAAGCAACACGATGGTGCGGTCGATCGCAAGCAGATCGATCAGGTTGCCAAGCTTATCGACGATGGTAAAAGCGTGCGTGATCGCGATCTGTTGCTTGGCCTGATCGCCACACAGACGCAGCTTATGCGCAGCGCATTGACGATCGAGCGTCTGGCGATCGAGCGCGCCAAGCCCGATGCCGAGCGTGAAAGCGGTTACCAGCAACGCGATGAAGAGCTGTTCGCGGGCCAGTTGCGACAGGTGAGCCGCCGTTACGATCCCACGGTGGAAAAGGCGCTGCTGACCGTGTTGCTCACGCGTTATCAGCAATTACCCGCGACACAGCATGTTCCGGAGTTCGACCAGGTATTTGGACGGACTCCGGCCGAACTCGAGCAGGCATTGAATCGCCTCTACGGCGGCACGCACCTGGGCGACGAGGCTGCGCGCTTGCAGGCATTCCAGGCGACACCTGAAAGCGCACGCGCATCGGAGGATGTCTTGCTGGCGGCAGCTCGCAGCTTGCAGCCGGCGTTGCTGCGCATGGACGACGAACGCAAGACACGAGAAGGCGACTTGCTGCGCCTGCGTCCGTATTACATGAAGGCATTGATTGCATTTCGCCACAGCCAGGGACGCGCGGTGTATCCGGACGCGAACTCCACGTTGCGTGTGAGCTACGGCAAGGTCACGCCGCTGGCAGCGCGTGACGCGGTGACTTACGCACCGCTCACCACCGTCAACGGCATCGTCGAGAAAAACACCGGCAAGCCGCCATTCGATGCACCCAAGCCTTTGCTCGATGCCATTCACAAAGGTGATTTCGCCGGTTATGCCGACCCGGTAACCGGCGCGATGCCGGTCGACTTCCTGAGCAACCTGGATACCACCGGTGGCAATTCGGGCTCGCCGGTCATCAACGCGCGCGGTGAGCTGGTGGGCCTCAACTTCGACAGTAACTGGGAAGCGGTCAGCGCCAGCTGGATGTACGACCCGCGTTACAAGCGCGCCATCCATGTCGACCTGCGCTATATGCGCTGGCTGATGGACAGGGTGTATCCGGCGCCGTGGTTGCTGAAGGAGCTTGGGCAAGTAGGGCGCTGACGGTCGCGTCGCGACTTCAGTCGCGACCATCCCGCCGCAATCCTCCTCGTTTGACCCCGTGACTTGCGGCACATCCCCACAGGCCGCCTCAACGTCCAGACTAAACGTTATATTGTAACAAAATGCCCACGCCCTCGCGGGCACTGATAAGGAGAATCCAGTGCGTCGTCTCGCTCTTGCCGCGGCTTTGTCCGTCGCTTTCTTTTCCCAGGCTCATGCCGTCGAAGGCATGTGGCAGCCCGCGCAGTTGCCGACCATCGCCGCAACGCTGAAGCAGCATGGATTGAAACTCGATCCAAACAGCCTGACCGACCTGACGGCTTATCCGATGGGCGCGATCGTCAGCCTGGGTGGTTGCACGGCTTCGTTCGTTTCGCCCGAAGGCTTGATCGTCACCAATCACCATTGCGGCTACGGTGCCTTGCAGTACAACTCGACGCCGCAGAAGAACCTTATCGTCGATGGCTTCCTCGCCAGGACCAAGGCCGAGGAACTGCCCGGCTCGCCGGATATGCGCGTGTTCGTCACCGAGGAAATTCGCGACGTCACCAAGGAGATCAACGCGAAGCTCAACGATCACATGAGCGGCGCGGAGCGCTATAAGGCGATCGAGCTGGCGATCAAGGAGCAAGTTAAAGCCTGCGAGAGCGAAGGCTATCGTTGCGACGTCTACACCTTCCATGGCGGCTTCAGCTACCAGCTGATCAAGCAGCTGGAAATCAAGGACGTGCGCCTGGTCTACGCGCCGCCGGAATCGATCGGCAAGTTCGGCGGCGATATCGACAACTGGATGTGGCCGCGTCATACCGGCGACTTCAGTTACCTGCGTGCCTATGTCTCCAAGGACGGCAAGTCGGCCACTTATTCGAAAGACAACGTGCCGTATCAGCCCAAGCACGTGCTCAAGATCAATCCGCAGGGCGTGGAGGCGGGAGACTATGTAATGGTGGTGGGCTATCCCGGCCGCACCAATCGTTACCGTCTCGCCGATGAAGTGCAAAGTTCGATCGACTGGGTCTATCCGACACAGATCAAGATTTACCAGGACACGCTCAATATCATCGATACCGCCGCCAAGAGCCGGCCGGATGTCGGCGTGAAATACGCCAGCATGGAAGCGGGCCTCAACAACTATCTCAAGAATTTCGGTGGGCAGCTCGAAGGGCTGCGTCGTGCCGATGCGGTGTCGGTCAAGCGTCAGCAAGAGGCTCAGCTCGAGACCTGGCTGAAGGACAAGGGCGGTGCCGAGAACGAGGCGCTCGCTGCCGATATCGGCAAACTGCGCAAGGCGATCGCCGACGACCAGTCCACGCGCGAGCGTGATCTGGATATCAGCCTGATTCGTCGTACGTCGGTACTGGGTAGTGCGCTTCGTCTGGTACGCCTGTCGCATGAGCGTCAGAAGAGCGATATCGAGCGTGAACCGGGATATCAGCAGCGCGATGAAGTGCGGATCGAAGGTGCGCTCAAGCAGATGGAGCGTCGCTACGATCCGGCCGTCGATCAGCAATTGCTGACCTATGGTCTGCTGCGTTACATCAAGCTGCCCCAGGACCAGCGGCTGCATGCGCTCGACCAGTGGCTGGGTTCGGCAAATACCGAATCGGCCATCAGCGCAAAGGTTGGCGCACTTTATAGCGGCAGCAAGCTGGGCAATACCGACGACCGCATGAAGTGGTTCAAGGCCGATGCCAAGACGATCGATGCAAGCGACGACAGCATGCTGGCGCTTGCACGCGCGCTGTCTCCGGAGCTGAAGGCGATCGAGGACAAGGACGACGCCCGCGCCGGCGAGATGTCAAAGCTGCGTCCGCGCTATATGCAGGCGATGATCGCGTGGAAGGATTCGCAACATCTGCCGGTCTACCCGGATGCCAATAGTTCGTTGCGCGTTACCTTCGGTAATGTCCAAGGTGTCGCGCCGCGCGACGGTGTCAGCTATTCACCGTTCACCACGGTGCAGGGCATTGTGGAGAAGGACACCGGCGTCGAACCATTCAATGCGCCCAAGGCGGAAATCGCCGCCATCAAGGCCAAGCAATTCGACGGCTATGCATCGAAGAAGCTCGGCACCTTGCCGGTCGACTTTCTTGCCGATCTGGACATCACCGGCGGTAACTCCGGTTCGCCAGCCATGGATGCCCAAGGCCGCCTGGTCGGTCTGGCATTCGACGGTAACTGGGAATCGGTCAGCGGCGACTGGTTGTTCAATCCGCAGCTGAATCGGTCGATTCAGGTCGACGTTCGTTACATGTTGTGGGTCATGCATCAGCTCGATCATGCAGACAATCTGTTGCAGGAGATGGGTGTGCCTGCCAGCGGGAAGTAACATTTCCGCTGACTTGCCAACGTTGTAGGAGCGACTTCAGGGATTCTCGAAAAACCTTTCCTACTCGTCATTCCGGCGCAGGCCGGAATCCACTCCTCAGTGCAGACGCTTGCCACGTACTATCTGACAACTTAAGGACTGAGGATTGGATCCCGGCCTGCGCCGGGATGACGACTAGGAGAGTTGTTCGAGCTCCCCGTGCCCCAATGACCTGTGGCCTACAGCTCCCGTCTTCCATCCAGGTATAGCATCCGTGAATCACGGCATGGCTCGGGAAGGGGAAGACAGTGACTCTTACACGGCGTCAGTTTCTAGGTAGCACGCTTCCACTCGGCGCACTCGCGTTGACCGCTTACGCAGGGGCACCGGCGAGCTTGCTCGCGGCAGACAACGCTGCGGTTCCGACGCCCGCACCTGCGGACAACACTGTATTCCTCTACGGCGACAGCATCCTGCTCGAACCGCAACCCTATGCCGATCTGTTGCAGTCGCTCTTGCATAAGCGCGACAAGGTCAACGATTTCTATCTCAAGGGCGGTGCGGTCACCGAGCTGGAGGCAAAGTTCTCCGCGCTGCTGGGCAAAGAAGATACGGTGCTGATGCCCACCGGCACCCTGGCCAACCATATTGCCTTACGGCTGCTGTGCGGCGAGTCGCGCCACGCCCTGGTGCAGCAGGAAAGCCACGTCTATCGCGATGAGGCCGATTCGGTGCCGACCTTGAGCGGGATCAACCTGGTGCCGCTGGCGCCGGGCAAGGCCGCGCCGACGCTGGATGAAGTCAAGGCTGCGATCGATCGCGCAGAGAATGGTCCTTATCCGATCAAGGTCGGTGCGATATCGCTGGAAAGCCCGGTGCGTCGCGCCGACGGTGCCACCGTGCCGATGGCCTTGATCAACCAGATCGCAGGCATCGCGCACGCTCATGGCGTCGGCATGCATCTGGACGGTGCGCGTCTTTTATTGATGAGCGGCATCAGCGGCTTCGATCCGAAGTCGTACTGTGCTCCGTTCGACACGGTCTATGTCTCGCTCTACAAATATTTGAATGCGCCGTTTGGCGGCGTGTTGTCGGGTACCAAGGCGCAGATGACGAAGGCGCGCGAGCTGCGGCACATCTTCGGTGGGACCTTGTTGCATGGCTGGATGGCGGCGTTACCGGCACTGGATACGCTGGTCGGTTTTGTCGACCGTTTCGCCAGCGTGCGACAGGCAGCCGAACGCCTGCTGGCACGTTTGGAGAAAACCTCGGGCTATAAAGTCCACCGCATCGAGAACGGCAGCAATATCGCCTACCTCGATGTATCGGCGAAGCGGGCCGATGGATTGGGCGAGCGCTTGAAGAGTGCGCATATCGAGATGGGCCATCTGCGTGAGGGCAAGCTGGAGCTCATGTTCAACGAAACCTGGCTGCGCCAAAGTACCGATCAATTGATCGCGGCCTTCGCCGGGAAATAGCCGCAGCCCATACAATGGGCGGATGTCGATCGATCAACGTCCGCCCGCCATCTTCCTGATGGGACCTACGGCCTCCGGTAAAACGGCGCTGGCCTGTGCGCTGAGCGAGCGGTTTCCGGTGGAGCTGGTGAGTGTCGACTCGGCGCTGGTTTATCGCGGCCTCGATATCGGCTCGGCCAAACCCGATGCGCCGACCCTGGCGCGCTATCCGCATGCGCTGATCGATATCCGGGAGCCGAGCGAGCCTTATTCGGCGGCGGACTTTCGCGCCGATGCGGTCGCTGCCATGCAGGCGATTACGGCGCGCGGTCATGTGCCGCTGTTGGTGGGTGGTACCGGTTTGTATTTTCGCGCCTTGCAGCGTGGTCTCTCGGCCTTGCCCGAAGCGGACCCGACCATCCGCGAGCGCCTGACCGGGGAGGCGCAACGCCTTGGCTGGCCGGCCATGCACCAGCGGCTGAGCGAACTCGACCCGGTAGCCGCCCAGCGTATCGGGGCAAACGATGCGCAGCGTGTGCAGCGCGCACTGGAAGTCATCGAGCTGACCGGGCGGCCTTTGTCCGAACAGCAGCAGGGCGGCAGCGGAGAGCGCTTCCCCTGGCGGGTGTTGAAACTGGCCCTGTTGCCGGAAGACCGCAGGCTGCTGCACGAACGTATCGCCCGGCGTTTCGACGCCATCATCGCGGCGGGCCTGCTCGACGAGGTGCGCGCGCTGCGAGCACGCGGCGGCCTTCACGCCGACCTGCCGGCGATCCGGGCCGTCGGCTATCGGCAGGCCTGGGAGCACCTGGACGGGCTGGTCGATGCGGCGACATTTCGTGACAAGGGCGTCTTCGCGACGCGTCAGCTGGCCAAGCGGCAGATCACCTGGTTGCGCAGCGAGCTGGACGCCCGGACGCTCGATCCGGATCGCGAAGATCTTGCGGGCAGAGCGAGCGACGCCTTGCGTCTGTTCCTTGGCGGCCCCATGTAAGCATGGCGAGGCGGTTTCTGACCGCTCGGTTACAGAGGTAAGCGCCGCCGCGGTCACACGGTGGAGTTTTTTCCTTTCAAGATCAATTTAAAAGCGGTTAATATTCCTTCGTCTTGGGCCGGGACGTGCTGCACGCGTCTTTTCTCCGGCCTGTTCGTAAGCGAGGGGAGAACAACAAATGTCCAAAGGGCAGTCATTGCAAGATCCGTTTCTTAACGCTTTGCGTCGTGAACGCATCCCGGTCGCCATCTATCTCGTCAACGGTATCAAGTTGCAGGGAACGATCGAGTCGTTTGATCAGTTTGTGGTGCTGCTGCGCAACCAGGTCAGCCAGATGGTCTATAAACACGCCATCTCGACCGTAGTGCCCAGCCGCAATGTACGCGTTGGCAATGGTCACGACGGCCATGGCGACGCCATCGTTGGACCCGCCGAGGCGGAAGGTTGATTCACTCTGTTTGATCGTCAAAAGAAAGGCGACCGTGCTGTCATCGTCCTCCCGCATTCGCGCGGGGAGGGCGACTCGGTACGCCGCGCCGAAGAATTCGCTGAGCTGGTCAAGTCGGCGGGTGCCGAGATCCTGGGCAGCATCCCCGCACGCGTCGAAACCCCCAATCCACGCTATTTCATAGGCACCGGCAAGGCCGAAGAGGTCGCCGAGGCTGTGCGTGCGCTGGAGGCCGACCTGGTGCTGGTCGACCATCTGCTCAGCCCGGTCCAGGAACGCAACCTGGAAAAGCTCCTCAACACGCGCGTGGTCGATCGTGCCGGGCTGATCCTGGACATCTTTGCCCAGCGTGCCCGGTCGCACGAAGGCAAGCTGGAAGTCGAGCTGGCGCAGCTCAAGCACCTGGCTACCCGGCTGGTGCGCGGCTGGACCCATCTGGACAGCCAGCGCGGCGGTGCCATCGGCAACCGCGGCCCGGGCGAAACCCAGCTGGAAACCGACCGCCGCCTGTTGGCCGAGCGCGTGAAGATGCTGACCAAGCGCCTGGAAAAGGTGCAGACGCAGCGTGGTCAGCAGCGCCGCGCGCGGCTACGCAACACGGTGCCGCGGGTGGCCCTGGTGGGCTATACCAACGCGGGCAAGTCGACGCTTTTCAATGCCTTGACCGAAGGCGACGTCTACGCGGCCGATCAGCTTTTCGCCACGCTGGACCCCACGGTCCGCAAGCTGGAAGACCTCACCTGCGGGCCGGCTGTGCTGGCCGATACCGTCGGTTTCGTCCGCGACCTGCCGCATGACCTGGTGGCCGCCTTTCGCGGCACCCTGGCCGAGGCGCGCGACGCGGACCTGCTGCTGCATGTCTGCGATGCCGCCGACGAGGAGCGCGACCGCCTGCGTGACGTGGTCGATCAGGTGCTCGAAGAGATCGACGCCGGCGATCTGCCGCAATTGCGGGTCATGAACAAGATCGACCTCGCTGGCGGCGAGCCGCGCATCGATCGCGACGGCGAAGGCCGCCCGACCCAGGTCTGGGTGTCCGCGGCCCAGGGCATAGGCATGGACCTGCTGCGCCAGGCGCTGGGCGAATTGCTCGGTGGCGAGCGTGTGCGTTCCGAATTGCGCCTGCCGCTATCGGCCGGTCGCCTGCACGCACGGCTGAAGGCAGCCGGTGCCATCGCCGGCGAAGCGGTCGACGAACACGGCTGGCAGCTACATATCGACGCACCCCGCAGTGTCATTGCTCCCCTGACCGGCGGCGGCGGCGCGGATGCGGCCTTGCTGCGCGACATCCTCGGCGAGGAAGCAAGGGGCTAGGAGCCTGCTGCAAAAGCGGTTGTGCCCCTTGTAGCTAACCCCTTATGCCCTCACCCCTGATAGAATGACGGGCGTTTTGCGGCCAACGTACCCGGCGCCCCCATGCAACAGCCCGTTCAACGAGTTTTCCGGCCATCGCTGCCGGCCTCCCTGCGGCCTCAAGGAGACTGACCATGGCCTGGAACGAACCCGGTAACAACGGGCAGCGCGACCCCTGGAACAAGAACAACAACCGTCCCGGCGGCAACAAGTCAGGGCTGGAAGATGTGCTCAAGCAGCTACGCAACCGCTTCGGCAAATTCGGCGGCGGTGCCGGCGGCATCTTTACCGTCCTGCTGGCCGTGGTGCTGGCCTGGCTGCTGCTGAGCAGCTATGTGATCGTCGATGCCCGCCAGGCCGGCGTAGTGCTGCGCTTCGGACAGTACAACCGCACGCTGGGGCCGGGCTTCCATTTCAAGCTCCCGCGTCCGCTCGAGTCGGTGACCAAGGTCGGCACTACGGAAATCCGTTCGGTATCGGACAAGGTGCGCATGTTGACCTCCGACGAGAACATCATCTCGGTGGACTTCAACGTGCAGTACCAGGTGTCCGATGCGCGCCAGTACCTGTTCTCGCTGAGCGGGCAGCCGGAAGACACCTTGCAGCAGGCCGCCGAAGCGGCCGTGCGCACCGTCGTCGGCGCGAACATCATGGACAACATCCTGACCAGCCAGAGCGATCCGGTGGCCGTTGCCGCCGCCGACCCGGCTGCCGCGTCGACCGCCGCCACGCCTGCCACGGCCGCTGCCAAGGCACCGGTACCGGCGCAGACTCGCGATACCCTGCAGCAGCAGACCCGCGACATCCTGCAGGCCACGCTCGATGGCTACCGCTCGGGCATCACGGTGACCGATGTGAGCTTCCAGAACGTGGCCCCGCCGCAGGAAGTGAAGGACGCCTTCGACGACGTCAACGCCGCGCGCGAAGACAAGCAGGCGACCGAAAACAACGCGCGCGCCACCGCCAGCAAGATCGTGCCCGAAGCACGCGGCGATGCATCGCGCATTCTCGCGCAGGCGCTTGGCTATAGCGCCGAGCGCGTGGCCCGCGCCAACGGCGACGCGGCGCAGTTCAACCTGATCCTCAAGGAATACAAGGCCGCGCCCGACGTCACCCGTCGTCGCCTGTGGCTGGAAACGGTTGAAAACGTCATGTCGAACAACCCCAAGGTGCTCGACGGCAGTGGTGGCCGCAATGTCATCTACCTGCCGCTGGAGCGTATGAGCGGCCGGGACGTCCAGGGCGTGGGCACGGTGTTGCAATCGGCCGCGGGCGGCGACATCAGCAAGGAGAAGCAGCCATGAAATTCGTGACCGCGATCCTGGTCGTCCTGATTGTCCTGTTCGGCTACAACAGCATGTATGTGGTCAGGGAAGGCGAGAGCGCCCTGGTCCTGCAGTTCGGTCGCATCGTGCGCACCGACAACGATCCGGGCCTGCATTTCAAGTTGCCGCTGGTGCAGCAGCGCTTGTTGTTCGACAGCCGCATCATGACGCTGGACGCCCAGCCGGAGCGTTACTTCACCTCCGAAAAGAAAAGCGTCAATGTCGACTTCTACGTGAAGTGGCGCATTGCCGACAGCGCCGCGTATTACCGCGCGACCACCGGTTCGGACCTGCAGGCGGCCAACCGCCTTACCCCGCTGGTCAAGAACGCGCTGCGCCAGGAATTCAACGGTCGCACGCTGCAGGAGCTGATCACGGCCGGGCGCAAGGACATCACCGAGCGCGTGCGTGCCGAGACCGATGCCACCTCCAGCAAGAATCTAGGTATCGACGTGGTCGACGTGCGCATCAAGCGCATCGAGCTGCCCGATGAAGTGAGCGAATCGGTCTACAAGCGCATGCGTGCCGAACGACTGGAGCTGGCCAACGAGCTGCGTTCCACCGGCCAGCAGGCGGCGACCACGATCCAGGCCGATGCCGAGCGCCAGGTGCAGGTGATCAAGGCCGATGCCGAGCGCGATGCTTCCAAGACACGTGGCGAAGGCGATGCGCAGGCTGCGGCCATCTACGCGCAGGCCTATGGCCAGGATCCTGAGTTCTTTGCGTTCTACCGTAGCCTGTCCGCGTATCGTGATTCGTTCAAGGATGGCAAGGGCGTGCTGGTGCTCAAGCCTGATTCGGAGTTCCTGCGTTATTTCAATGACGGCGCGGCCAAGCGCTGAGCGTTCGGGTCGCGCCGCATGACCTGTTCGCCGCCGTGTGCCTGGCGTCGGTCATCCGAGGGCAAGATTTCGTTTTTACTATCCTTAAGGGCCTGATCGGCCCTGCCAAATGAGCGAGAAGATCATGGGTAAGTCAGTCGTTATCCTTGGTGCCCAATGGGGCGACGAAGGCAAAGGCAAGATCGTCGATCTGCTGACCGAGCGCGTCGGCGCGGTTGCACGTTTCCAGGGTGGCCATAACGCCGGCCATACGCTGGTGATCAAGGGCAAGAAGACCGTGCTGCACCTGATACCGTCGGGCATCCTGCGCGACGATGCGCTGTGCCTGATTGGTAATGGCGTGGTGTTGTCGCCGACTGCGTTGAAGCAGGAAATCGAAGAGCTCGAAACCGCAGGCGTGAGTGTGCGTCCGCGTCTGAAGATCAGCCCGGCCACGCCGCTGATCATGCCGTACCACATCGCCGTCGATAAGGCGCGCGAGATCGCCGCCGGCGGCAAGGCCATCGGTACCACCGGTCGCGGCATCGGCCCGGCCTATGAAGACAAGGTCGCCCGCCGGGGTGTGCGCGTTGCCGACCTGATGTATCCGCATGAGCTGCCCGATCAGTTGCGCGAAGTGGTCGAGTACCACAACTTCGTGCTGACCCAGTGGCTGAAGGCCGCGCCGGTCGATTACCAGCAGGTGCTCGACGAAGCGCTGAGCTGGGGCGAGTTCCTCAAGCCGATGGTCGACGACGTCGCCACTATCCTGCATGACGTGCGCCGCGAGGGTGGCAACATCCTATTCGAAGGCGCTCAGGGTGCGCTGCTGGATATCGACCACGGTACCTATCCGTACGTTACTTCGTCCAACACCACGGTGGGCGGCGCGCTTGCCGGTACCGGCGTGGGTGCGGGTGACATCGACTACGTGCTCGGCATCTGCAAGGCCTATGCGACGCGCGTCGGTGGCGGTCCGTTCCCGACCGAGTTGAACGACGAAATGGGCGAGCGCCTGCGCAAGGTCGGCAACGAATTCGGTGCCAGCACCGGTCGCCCGCGTCGTTGCGGCTGGATCGACCTGGTGGCGCTCAAGCGCGCCGTGCAGATCAACGGCATCAACGGCCTGGCCATCACCAAGCTGGACGTGCTTGACGGTCTGCCGAGCATCAAGGTTTGCGTGGCCTATGAGTATCGCGGCAAGCGTCGCGAGCTGGCGCCGCTGGACGCGGACGGTTGGGCTGAGTGCAAGCCGGTCTACCTGGAATTCCCGGGTTGGGAAGAGTCCACCGCAGGCATCCGCGACTGGAACAAGCTGCCGGCCGCTGCGCGTGCCTACTTGCGCGCCGTCGAAGAGTTGTCCGGCTGCCGTTTGGCCCTGGTGGCTACCGGTGCGGACCGCGACGACACGATCATTCTGGACGATCCGTTCGCATAAGCGTTCGCATCACGTCGAGATATATGAGAAGGGCTCTCTGACGAGAGCCCTTTTTTATTTGCCCTGTCCAGACGAGACATGGTTGTCCGTTGTCTGCTCGATGTCCGGACACACCGACCGTCCGCGGACAACGGTATCGTCTGCTGTGCTGACATGAGAAATGGCTTCAGGGCGGGGTTTGCGAGCCATCTGAGGGCTTGGCACGACCCTTGCCATCTACTCCGTGAAAGCAACTTTTCTAATCTCACGGAGAACAGTCATGAAATTCGAAACCCTGATGCTGCCGAGCCTGTTTGCGGTTTGTTCGCTGGTTTGCGTGCTGACGTTCGGTGCGATGCTGATCTGACGATCGGTCCGACGCATTCGTTTTCTCTATCCACGGACTCCGAGGTTTTCTTATGCGAATGGCTTCACGCGTGTTGATGGCTGCGACGTTGGCGATGGTATGCGCACCGGCGTTTTGCCGCGACGATGTCCTGCCGATTCCGCCGTCCGGAGTGATCGGCACGCAGGACGCGATGCTTTCGCCGGACTACTGGATCGCCAGGGCGCCCGCGCCGGATCAGTTGATCCTGACGCGTGCGCAGATCGATACGCAGAATGCACGGCTGTTCGCATCCGATCCGAGCATGTACGACTTGCGCAAGATCGGGCCGGTGCTGACGCGCGCACAGGTGTTGGCGTGGATCACCAAGGTGTCCAAGCTTCCGTCCAAGCCGCTCATGGACGTGAAGAACCAGCTCCTTCCGAAGGAAACGATCGATACGATCGTGGCCAGTATCGACCTGGATGCGATTCCCGCCAGCGAACCGGCGCGTTACGGCATGGCGGTGCATCGCGTCTCGCTGCGCAACTTTCCGACGAATATGCGCGCGTTCACGGTAAGGGGCCAACCCGATTTTGAGAGCTTTCAGGAAAGCACGATCTTTCCCGGCGACCCGGTGGTGATTGCGCATACCAGCCGCGATGGCCAGTGGTATTTCATTGTCAGCCCGCGTTATGCCGCATGGGTCGAGAAATCGGCGATCGCCGAGGGCAGTGCGGAACAGGTGTTGTCGTATGCCCAGAAAACACCTTATCGCGTGATTACCGGCGACAAGGTACGCACCGTCTCTACGCCCGAAGCGCCGGAAGTTTCCGAACTGCAGTTGGACATGGGTACACGCATACCTTTGGCGAACCTGCCGCCGGACCAGCCGGTCAATGGGCAGGGCCCGTACGCATCCTGGACATTGGAGTTGCCCACGCGTGCCGACGATGGCTCGCTGCATTTTCAGCCCGCGCTATTGCAGCGTCAGGCCGATAGCGCAGCGGACTACTTGCCGCTCACCCGCGCCAACATTATCCACCAGGCATTCAAGTTTCTCGGCGAACGTTACGGTTGGGGACATCTCTACAACGGTCGCGATTGCAGCGGATTCGTCTCCGATGTCTATCGCAGCCTGGGCGTGCAGATGCCGCGTAATACCGGTGATCAGGCAAATAGCCCGGCTCTGCAACATCGATCGTTTACCGCGAAAGACGACCACGCGACTCGCATGAAGGCCTTGGCCGATGCCCAGGTCGGTGATCTGATCTATATCCCTGGCCATGTGATGATGTTTCTCGGTCGCGTCGACGGAGAGCCCTATGTGATCCAGGACGTCGGCGGCGTAGTCTTTCTCGATGGCACCGGTCACAAGCGTTGGACCCAAACCAACGAAGTCTCGGTGACGCCGCTGCTGCCCTTGCTGATCGACGAGAAGCTGTCCTATGTCGATGCGATGACCAGCCTGGTGCATATCAGGCCGTAGTCGACGTGGTCTGGATGTCTTTTGCAAACACCAGGTCGGTATCGTCGATCGGCGCCTTGAGCAGCATCTCCTGGTCCGATTCGTAATTGTTGGTGACGCGCCAATAGCCCGAACGGCCCTGGCGCGGCATCGCATCCTTGCCACGTTGCACGTATCCGGATTCGAGCTGAGCGAGGATGGTTTCGTCCAGGATTTGTCCGGGTGGCGGTTTCGGTATTGCTGTCGAATAACCATGTTGCTGCATATGGTTCAGAAGACGGCATACGTAGTGCGCGGCGAGATCGACTTTCAATGTCCACGACGCGTTGGCATAGCCGAAGATCACCGCCATGTTCGGTGTGTCCTGCAGGAGCACACCCTTGTATGTCATCAGTGTGTTGGCGGCGCGGGCCTGGCCATCGACCTCCAGCGTCATGCCGCCCAGCGATTGCAACTGAAAGCCCGTCGCCGAGATGACGATGTCCGCGTCAAGTTGCTTGCCCGATGCTAGTCGAATGCCATGATCGGTGAAGGTGTCAATCGCATCGGTCAGCACCGATGCACTACCTGCGCGGATCGCCTTGAACAGGTCGCCATCCGGTACGGCGCAGGGGCGTTGCGCCCACGGTGCATACGCGGGTGAGAAATCGTTCGGCTCGCCATGGCCGTCAAGTTGTTTACGGGCAGCCGATAGCAGCAGGTTCCGTACTTGTCCGGGCCAGCGCCGCGCGGCTTTGTATATCCAGCGCTGCAGCTTGATGTTCCGTTTGCGCGCCATGCGATAGACCATGCGCTCGGGCAGTACGTGTTTGAGCACGGCGGAAATCTTGTCGTGCGCGGGGATGGAAAAAATATAAGTGGGTGAGCGCTGCAGCATGGTGACGTGTGCCGCGTCGTTTGCCAGTGCGGGCACCAGCGTAACCGCGGTAGCGCCGCTGCCAATAACAACGATACGTTTGTTGCGATAGTCCAGATCGTCCGGCCAGTGTTGCGGATGGATAAAGCGACCACCAAATCGCTCGATGCCCGCATAGTCCGGGATATAGCCTTGGTCGTGCCGGTAGTAGCCGGTGCACGCGATCAGAAATCGACAGCGATAGACGACGCTACGTTTGCCGTGTTCCTCGCTGGCGGTAACCGTCCAGCACTGCTGCGCGCTCGACCATGAGGCGTGCCGGGTCTCCACGCCAAAACGTATCCGTTTGTCGATGCCGTACTCGCGCGCGGTGTCTTCGACATAGCGCCGAATAGACGGACCATCGGCTAGCACCTTCAGCTCGTTCCACGGCCGGAACGCATAGCCGAAGGTGAACATGTCCGAATCGGAACGGACGCCAGGATAACGAAACAGATCCCAGGTGCCGCCGATGGCATCACGTCGCTCCAACAAGGTGAAGGTGGTGCCGGGACAGTCCCTCGAAAGATGGCTTGCCATCCCGATACCCGACAAGCCTGCACCGATAATCAGGACGTCGGTATATTCGGGTTCGATATCGTCGTGGTTCATATCCCTTCGTTTTTCGTCGTCGGGCCGGAAGTGCAATCGACAGCATAGCGCGGCGACGCCGTGGCGCAGCGGCTGTCTGGCGTGAGGCCTAGCCCGAAAGGCCGAGTTAACTGGCCTTACTGTAGGAGCGACTTCAGCCGCGACCCACGATGGCGTAATGGCCTGTCGCGAATGAAGGGAGCCTCCAAAACCCTTTCCTATCCGTCGTCCCGGCGAACGCCGGGACCCAGTGACTTACGCTTCGACGTGCTGAAGACGCTAAGCCCCGGCGTTCGCCGGGGCGACGATGAAAACTGAGGTTATTTGAGGTTCCCGGAAGTCGCTCCTACGGAAACTAGGAGGTATTCCCGTTAGTCGAAGAACGTCGCCGCGAAAATCGCACCAAGCATCGTCTGTGCGCTCTCGTCCGGTAGCTCTTTAGGCATGCAGGCGTTGAAGAAGCGGACGCCATCGATCAGTGCCATGGTCCCAAAGGCCAGGTCGCGGCCGGGGACGGGTAGTTCCTTGTCCATGGCCTTGCAGAACTGCTCGATGAAATAGCCGATGGTGTCGCGCTTTTCCAGCAGCAGCGCATTCAGGCGGATGCGGAACTTGGGATCGCGCAGCGCGCAAACGCGTGCCTCGGCCCATAGCGCAAAGCTGGTGTCGCCGCAGTAGGCCTGGATATAGAAGGCCGACAGCTGCGCCTGCATGTCCTGCTTGGACAGGTCGGCGTCGAGGATCTGTTGCAGGGCTTCCTGGATGTCCTTGTGATCGCGCTTGAGCAGCTCGATGAACAAGTCGTTCTTGCTGTCGAAGTTCGAGTAGAACGCGCCCCGGGTGTAGCCGGCATGGGCGGCGATGTCTTCGACGCTGCTGCCGGCCAGCCCTTTCTTGGCAATGATCTGCGCGCCCGCTTCGAGCAGGCGCTCGCGGGTCTGGTCTCGGCTTTCTTCGCGGGTGAGTCGCTTGCGTGGCATGGGTAAATCGTACCACGGCTGGCTTTTGCTGCATTTGAATGCTTACTTGAATTCAAATACAAGTATGTATTAGAGTTCGATGACGTATCCCCGGGCCGCGAGCGCGGCTCCTACGCAGCAGGAGTGGTTTGTGAACAACCGCAATTTCCCGTCCCCAGCGGGTGCCTGGGCGCGCGCGTTCGGGCCGCTTTCGATCGCGATAGCCGCCGCGTTGCTGTCCGCATGCGGCAAACATGCGCCTGAGGCCGAGGCTCCGCGTCCGGTCATCGCCATGCCCGCCAAGGCCGCCGATGCCGCGTTCGTGGCGCAGTTTCCGGGCGAGGTGCATGCCCGTTACGAAATGCCGTTGTCGTTCCGCGTGCCCGGGCAGCTGATCGCCCGCGAGGCTCATCTGGGCGACTCGGTAAAGAAGGGTCAGGTGCTGGCACGGATCGATGATGCCGATGCCGGGCGCAACCAGGCTTCCGCGCAGGCCGCGCTGGAGGCGGCGGAGCATCGGCTCGTTTTTGCCACCCAGCAACGGGATCGCGATGACGCCCAGGCCAAGGCGAACCTGATCAGCCAGCTGCAGCTCGACCAGACCCACGATGCTTACGCGGCAGCTTTGGCCGGGCGCGATCAGGCCAGGCAGCAACTCGCGCTGGCGCAAAACCAGTCGCGCTATACGACGCTGGTAGCCGACCGCGATGGACGCATCACCAGTGAGCAGGCGGAGATAGGGCAGGTCGTTGCCGCCGGTCAGGCTGTCTTCGGTTTTGCCTGGTCGGGCGAGCGCGATGTTTTCTTCGACGTACCGGAAGATCGGATTGCCGGCGTGGTCGTGGGGCAGGGCGCCGCCGTGACCTTGCCGGCGATGCCGGATCGCCAGCTGAAGGGGCGCGTGCGCGATGTGTCGCCCGCGGCCGATCCGCAGGCGCGCACCTATCGCGTCAAGCTGGCGCTCGATGCGGATGCTGCCGACGTGCCGCTCGGCATGACGGCACGGGTCGCATTGTCCACCGGCGCGGCTACCGCCGGTGTGCGCTTGCCGGCGACGGCGCTGTTTCATCAGGGCGAGCATCCCGCGGTCTGGGTCTTGCGCCCGACCGATTCCACGCTCGAACTGCGCCCGGTCACGGTGCTGCGTTACAGCGAGCGCGATGTCCTGATCGATACCGGCTTGCATGCCGGTGAGCAGGTGGTGATGCAGGGTGTGCATACGGTGACAGCCGGCGAGAAGGTCGCGCCGATCGCGCCGCCGCATCCGGAGGACGCGCCGTGAGCGAAGAGGGCCGTTTCAATCTCTCGGCGTGGACGCTGCGCCACCGTTCGCTGGTGTTTTTCGTGATGGTGATGGTCGCGTTGTTCGGCATGTTGTCGTACAGCCGCCTGTCGCAATCGGAAGATCCGCCGTTCACCTTCAAGGTGATGGTGATCCAGACCTTCTGGCCGGGCGCGGATGCGCAGCAAGTGCAGGAGCAGGTGACCGATCGCATTTCCCGAAAACTGCAGGAAACCGCATCGATCGATTTCCTACGCAGCTATTCGCGCCCCGGCGAATCGCTGATCTTTTTCAATGTGAAGGACTCGGCGCCCGCGTCGATCGTGCCCGACACCTGGTATCAGGTGCGCAAGAAAGTGGGCGATATCGCGGCACAGTTGCCGCCGGGCGTGCAGGGGCCGTTCTTCAACGATGAGTTCGGCGACGTCTATACCAATATCTATGCACTGGAAGGCGATGGCTTCACGCCGGCGCAGTTGCACGACTATGCCGACCAGTTGCGCGCCGAATTGCTGCGCGTGCCGGGCGTGGGCAAGGTCGACTATCTGGGAGACCAGAATCAGCACATCTTTATCGAGATTCCCAACGCGCGCCTGTCCAAGCTGGGCATCAGCCCACAGCAGATCGCGACGGCGATCAACCAGCAGAATGCGGTGGCGTCGGCGGGGGTGATCACGACGGCGGACGATCGCGTCTTCGTGCGTCCCAGTGGCCAGTTCGACGATCTGGAAGCGCTTGGCAACACGCTGTTGCGCATCAACGACCGCAGCTTCCGGCTTGGCGATATCGCCACCATCAAGCGCGGCTACGACGATCCGCCGAGCCAGCAGATGCGCTTCATGTCCAAACCGGTGCTGGGCATCGGCGTCACGATGCAGCCGGGCAGCGATGTGATCCATCTGGGCAAGGCGCTCGATCAGGCGACCGCCAATCTGCAAAAGCGACTGCCTGCCGGTCTGACGTTGAACCCCGTGACCAGCATGCCGCATGCGGTGTCGCATTCGGTCGACGACTTTCTCGAGTCCGTTGCCGAAGCGGTAGCGATCGTCCTGCTGGTGAGCCTGCTCAGCCTGGGGTTCCGCACCGGCATGGTAGTGGTGATCTCGATTCCCTTCGTGCTGGCGGCGACCGCGTTGTGCATGGACATCTTCGGTATCGGCCTGCACAAGGTGTCGCTGGGTACTCTGGTGCTTGCCTTGGGCCTGTTGGTGGACGACGCGATCATCGCGGTCGAGATGATGTCGGTGAAGCTGGAGCAGGGCTGGAGCCGTGTGCGTGCGGCAGCATTCGCCTATACGAGTACGGCCTTCCCGATGCTGACCGGCACACTGGTCACCGTGTCGGGCTTCCTGCCGATCGCGCTGGCCAAGTCGGGCACCGGCGAATACACGCGCTCGATCTTCGAGGTGTCGGCCATCGCGTTGCTGGTTTCCTGGCTGGCCGCGGTGATCGTGATCCCCTTGCTCGGCTATCACATGCTGCCCGAGCACCACGCGCGCACCAAACCTGGCGAGGAATGGTGGGCACGCCTGATGCCGCGTCGCTGGAACGAAAAGCGACGGGAGAAGGCCGCTGCCATCGTGCATCACGAAGGCGACATCGAAATCTACGACACGCCGTTCTATCGCCGCTTTCGTGGCTGGCTGGACTTCTGCCTGAAGTATCGCTTCGCCGTGCTGGGGCTGACCGTGTTGATGTTCGTGATCGCGCTGGCCGGTTTCGGTCTGGTGCCCAAGCAGTTTTTCCCGAGTTCGGACCGCTCGGAACTGCTGGTCGATCTGCGCTTGCCGGAGGGCGCTTCGTTCGATGCCACCTTGAGTCAGGTGAAGCGTTTCGAGGCGGCTATCAAAGACCGTCCGGAGATCAGCAATTACGTGAGTTTCGTCGGCAGCGGTGCGCCGCGTTTTTATCTGCCGCTGGATCAGCAACTGGCGCAGCCCAACTTCGCGCAGTTCGTGATCACTGCCAAGGACGTCAAGCAGCGCGAGCAGCTGGCGCAGAATCTCGACACCTTGCTGCAACATGATTTTGCCGCGGTGCGCACCCGCGTCAGCCGGCTCGAGAATGGGCCGCCGGTCGGTTTCCCGGTGCAGTTCCGCGTCAATGGCGACGATATCGCCACCGTGCGCGGTATTGCCGAACAGGTGGCGGCAATCATGCGCAAGGATAGCCGCACGACGCATGTCCAGTTCGATTGGGACGAGCCGGGCGAGCGCTCGGTACGTTTCGAGATCGACCAGGCCAGGGCGCGGCAACTGGGTATCACCTCGCAGGACGTGGCCAATTTTCTGGCGATGTCGCTTTCGGGCACCACGGTGAGCCAGTATCGCGAGCGTGACAAGTTGATCGCCGTGGATCTTCGTGCGCCGAAGAACGAGCGCATTCATCCCGATCAGATCGAGCAACTGGCCATTCCCACGCCAGGCGGTGCGGCCATTCCGTTGTCCCAGCTCGGGCGCGTGCACTACGGCCTGGAGTACGGCGTGATCTGGGAGCGCGATCGTCAGCCGTCGATCAATGTGCAGGCCGATACCCGTGGCGGAGCACAGGGACTGGACGTGACCAACGATATCGACAGGCAGCTCGATGCCGTACGCAGCCATCTTCCGGTGGGCTATCGCATCGAGGTTGGCGGTTCGGTCGAGCAGAACCAGAAGGCGCAAGGCTCGATCAATGCGCAGATGCCGTTGATGGGCATCGCGGTGCTTACATTGCTGATGATCCAGCTGCAAAGCGTTGGGCGTACTTTCATGGTGGTGTTGACGGCACCGCTGGGATTGATCGGTGTGATCGGGTCGTTACTGTTGTTCGGTCAGCCGTTCGGCTTTGTGGCCATGCTGGGCACGATTGCGATGTTCGGCATCATCATGCGCAACTCGGTGATCCTGGTGGACCAGATCGAGCAGGATATCGCCGCTGGCCATCCACGCTGGGAGGCCATCATCGGCGCGACGGTGCGTCGCTTCCGCCCGATTACGCTGACGGCGGCAGCAGCGGTACTTGCGCTGATTCCACTGTTGCGCAGCAACTTCTTCGGGCCGATGGCAACGGCGCTGATGGGTGGCATTACGGTGGCCACGGTGCTGACGCTGTTCTATTTGCCCGCACTCTATGCCGCCTGGTTCCGTGTGCGTGCGGATGAGCCGGCACGGGAGGTCGCACCATGAAGCATCTATCCCTCCGGTCGACAACGCTTGCGATGGCTATCGCGCTGGCAGGCTGCTCGTTTGCACCATCGACGAAACCGCCGACATCTCCTTCGCCCGATCGCTATACGGTCGAGCCGGTGCCGGCGGCCAGTGCGGATGCTAACGGTGTGGCGCAACACTACAACCAGGGCGCGCGTGCCGTGCCGGAGTGGTGGCGCCTGTATGGCTCGGACACGCTCAATGGGTGGGTCGAAGAAGGCCTTAAGAACAACCCATCGCTGGACGCAGCTCGGCATACGCTCGAAGCGGTGCATCAACAGTTTCGCGCGCAGGTCGGCGATACGATGCTTCCCTCGCTCGACGCACAGGGGCAGGCAAGTCGGCAACGCGCTTTGGGATTGCCGGCGCTCGGGCCGCCCACCAATCTCTACAACGTCTATGCCGGCCAGTTGAGTCTCAACTACACCTTCGACCTGTTCGGCGCCGAGCGCTATGGAGTAAAGCAGGCGGCGGCTCAGGTCGATCTGCAGGCGTATCAGCTCGATGCCGCCCGGCGTGCGCTGGCGGCCAATATCGTGATTTCGGCCGTGAACGCATCGGCTTTGGCCGAACAGGTTGCCGCCGCGGAGCGGTTGAGTGTGTTGGCGCACGCGCAGGCCGATCTGGTCGACAAGTCCTATCGGCTTGGCGCGGCCTCGCATGACGATCTGCTGACCGCACAGCAGAATGCCGCGGCGCTGGACGGCTCTTTGCCGCCATTGCGTGCGCAGGCGCAACGCGCCAGGCATGCGCTCGCCACGTTGATGGGGCGTACGCCGGATCAGGCACCCGAGGTATTGCCGTTGTCGCAATGGCAATTGCCGGCAGAGGTGCCGGTCAGCGTGCCATCGGATCTACTGCAGCAGCGGCCGGATGTGCTGGCGGCGGAAGCGTCTTTACGGGCGGCATCGGCGCAGGTCGGTGTAGCGACGGCGAATCTGTTTCCGCGGATTTCGTTGTCCGCATCGATGGGCTCAGGCGCATTCAAGGATTCGGGCTTGTTCGGTAGCGGCTCGGGCATCTGGAGTGCGGGTCTGTCGCTGACACAGCCGATCTTTCATGGCGGTGCGTTGATGGCCGAACGCAAGGCTGCGATCGCCAATTACGATGCGAGCGTGGCGCAATACAAGCAGGCGGTATTGAACGCGTTCCAGAATGTCGCCGACTCGCTGGTTGCGCTGGATCAGGACGCATCGGCGCTGCGTGCGGCGCAAACGGGGTCGGGCGCTGCGAAGCAATCGTTTGCCGAGAATGCGTCGCGCTACAAGCTCGGCGCAGTGTCGTATCCGACCACGATCGTCAGCGAGCAGCGTATGCAGAATGCGCGGCTGACCGAAATCCAGAGTACTGCTGCGCGTCTGGTCGATACGGCGGCGTTGTTTCAGGCGATGGGTGAGCCGCAGGGCAGTGGAGCGGCCAGACGGCGATAACCCGAAGTATTCGCCACTGGATCCCGGCCTGCGCCGGGATGACGATGAGGTGGTGTACCGTTTATCTGGGCACCCGCACTCCCCGTCATCCCGGCGCAGGCTGGGATTCAGTGGCGCTCATGCAGCGATTTTTGCGAGGAGCAGGAAACCTCATTCCCGTCGATACGACCCAGCCACCACCCACGCCGCACCCGCAATCGCCGCAGAGATGACGAAAGCGGTCCATTGCATACGATCGCCAGCGTGGGTAAAAAGCCCCGGCCCCCACACCAGCAAGGTGATGATGCTCAACATCGCCGCCTCGAGAATCGCAGCGAGCCGCGGCCATACGCCAAACAGAATGCCAAGACAGGCGGCGATATTGCCCGCACCCGTCAGATAGGCCCAGCCGGTCGGAAACGGCAGCCATGCAGGTACCAGCTCAAGGGTCTGCGGCAGGTAGATGAAATGCGACAGGCCGATCGTCGGCAGGCTCAAGGCAAACAGCCATCGCGCATGGCGAGTGCCACGCGTTCCCACAAGACCTGACAGGCGTTGGTTCTCCCATCCGTTGGCGTGCGAGGCAAAAAGCACCCACGCGCCGGCCAGGATGACCGTAATCTCGCCCAGGCCCAGCCAGGTGGCTTCCATCTGCGGAACGAAGATAACCGCGGGCAGCTTCAACAGCACGGCCCAGAGCAGGACAAAGATCACCAGCGTACGCGCGGCGGTCGCCCGGGTGCTCGCGATCAGCAGACCTATCCCACCCAGCAGCTCCACGGCAGCACTGAGGTAGGCCAGTACCACGCGCCCAGGAAGCTGCGCGATCGGGATGCGTTGCCACTGCACGGCGAAGTCGCCATAGATCAGGCCGAGGACGCCCAGCGCGATCATCGTGGCGGCAAACAGGACGCGCGCCGTGTTTGCCAGCGAGGAGTGTGCGAGGAGTGGGGCGGACAGGATGGTTTGCGATGAAACGGTGCTGCTCATGGCTTTCCCTGAGATCGCCGGTCAGGCGTCTGGTCTATGGAAAGCGTTCTTCGGCATGAAAAATAGGACCAATTTTCCGTGACCGGGACATGCCAATGCGCTAACCCAATGCTCCGGCCGGGTCCGCTTGCCCGGCGGACCTTTTACATCCGCACAAGCTGTCATGCACATCGTGCTGACTTGCCGGCCGGCAACATGGTTTTCGTCCCCAAACTTCAGGAATGAAGGCGATGCGTAACGCAGATCGACAAGCTGCACCGATCGATACACTGGAACGATTGACGCTGGCGATGCAAGGGCGAGGGGATACCCAGGGGCGTAGCGGAGTAGGGCAGGAAAACCCGCATCATGGTTTCGACAATCGCGACGGCAGCACCTTTACGAGCGAGCTGGTCGACAGCGCAGCCGAGTTTCCCGAGCCCATGATGGGCACGACCTATCAGTGCGGCGGTACCGGGCTCGACCGGGACGTACTCGAAGAAGAGCGCAAGGCAAAGGAGCGCGGTGGTTCGTGGAAGAGTCCGCGTGTGCCACGCGGTGCGCGCGATCCGTCTCCTGGCGTACCGGTGAATCGACGCCGCTGATCGGTTGTCACGATGTTTTCTGCGGCCGCATGCACGCGGCCGTCAGCGGCTTGTCGTCAACGCTGTCGCATACCTGAAACTGCCCGGGCAGGTCGAGGATATCCTGCTCCGTTCCGGCCGCAACCGCGAGCTTGCGCATGGGCGCGTTTTCGCACTGGCCCAGTGCGCAAGCGAACACGGCGTAGTGGCAACTGCCGGTGATGCTGTCCAGGCATTCGAATGTGGCCGTCCCCGCACGCACGTGTACCTTGCTGTAGATCTGGTCCACGCCGTTGACGGTCGTTCGGGTGACGATGCTGCGATCGCCTTCGCTACAGCCGGCGAGCGCGAGCAGGAAATACATGATGGCGCCTAGCTTGAACATGATCGCACCTCTACATGTGGCGAAAAATCGCCATGAAGGGCTGGCTGACAGCCAGCGTTTCCGAGCGGCCTTTGAGGCGTAGCGTGCCCTTGCCGCCATCGTCGCGAACGATCGAGGCAATGGCTTTCAAATTGACGATGGTCGAGCGGTGAATCTGCTTGAACACCTGCGGGTCGAGCATGGCGAGCAGTTCGCGGATCGGTGTTCGCAGCAAGGCTTCGCCTTCCGCGGTCATCGCCACGGTGTATTTGCTGTCGGCACGAAAATAGGCGATGTCGTCGACCATAATCAGTCGCGTTTCACGACCGACACTGGCCGTGACCCAGGTCAACGGTGGTGCGGTGGCGCCGGGGGTATGTCCTGCCAGTTGGCGGATCAGGCTGGAAAGGCTGCCGATATCGACATGTCCGCTGGCCAGGCGCGTTTGCACGCGCTGTATCGTTGCCGCCAGTCGCTCGGGCGCGATGGGCTTGAGCAGATAGTCGATCGCACCACGTTCGAATGCATCAATCGCATATTGATCATAGGCGGTGGTAAAAACGATCTGCGGCGGTGGACGGAGCTCCGCTGCCGCCGTAGCCACTTCAAGGCCGGTCAGGCCGGGCATGCGGATATCCAGAAAAGCTACATCCGGACGATGCTCGGCGATAGCCTCCAGGGCGCTTGCGCCATCCTCGCATTGGGCGACGATATCCAGGGCCGGCCAGGCGGTCTCCAGCAAACGTTGGAGCGCATCGCGCAGCAGCGCTTCGTCTTCGGCAATGACGGCCTTAACCATGGCGGGCGATCCATTGTGCATCGGTAGGCACGCTGATCGTCGCGGCGACACCGGCGGGCATATTGGCCACCACCGCGAGTGAGGCATGTCCGTCGTAGACCAGGCGCAGGCGTTCGCGCAGATTCTTCAGGCCGATACCGGTGCCACCGCCGGCTGTGCTGAAGCCATTACCGTCGTCGGCCACCGTGATTACGGCCAGATCGCCGTCACGCCGCGCATTGATCCACACGGTACCGCCGCCGGGCTTGGGCTCGAGGCCGTGTTTGATCGCATTCTCGACCAGTGTCTGCAACATCATCGGCGGCAGCGGCGTCGGCAGCAGGCTTTCGGGAACATCCAGCTTGAGTTCCAGCCGCGTGCCCATGCGAATCTTCAGGATCTGCAGGTAGGAGCGGGCCCGCTCGAGTTCTTCGCCCAGAGTGGATAGCGTCTGTTCGGTGCGCGGCAGCGAGTGACGCAGGTATTGGATCAGATGGCCCAGCATTTCATCCGCACGTGCCGGCTCGCTGCGCGTCAGATACTGCGCGCTGGCCAGCGTGTTGTAGAGGAAGTGCGGCTCGACCTGTGCGTTGAGCAGATTGAGTTTAGCGACGGCCAGTTCCTTCTCGGTCGAGGTCTGCTCGACGGCGCTGCGTTCGCGTCGCCGCAATTCGGACACGCGGCGGCTGATGGCACGGGTGATGGCTTCGGCATTTTCGAGATTGGTGGCGTCGTCGACGCGGAACCAGTCGCTCCACGCACCACTCTCGGGTTCGCAGATCAAGGTCACGCTGCCGGCGCCATCGATAGGTGTCACGGTGGCGAGGATCTGATTGCGCGTGTTGCCGAAGAAGGGCAGCCGCAGCAACTTCCATTGTCCGTACGGCGCCGGCCGTTTCACCTTGGCACGCACCTGCAGGCTGTCGCGGGCGCTTTCGATCTCTTCGGTGCGCGGCAGTTCGCGAATGGCCGCATCCAGCAGGTCGAACGCTTCGCCGGCTTCGAGCGGAATTTCTATCTGCCGCCGCTGACGATTGCCCACGGTGCCGGCATCGATGCGCCCGGTGATCAGTCGTACCCGGCGCAGGTGCGATACCGCGCCGGCGATGACAAAGACCGCCGTCGCCACCCATAACCAGAAGGCGATCAAGGGAGCATCGTCGCCTCTGTCGGCTGGGGCGATCCACAAAATGGCCAGGGCCAGGTAAGCGACCGACCAGGCGATCAGAATGCGCAGCACGAAGAAAAAGCTTTTCACGGTGGATCCCCGAAACCCGATGTGCTGCCGAGCATAGCCGTCTGTCGCACGGGGTAAACCACCCGAGCGACAGGACCGGCCAGGCGGCGACGAAAGCCGGAAATCGGGGCGCGAATCAGAGACCTGCTGGGTCAGTGCTGCTCGATGTCCTCCGGTGCCGCATCCCCGGCCTGGGCCGCGAACGGGCGCGCGTCGTTAACCAGATGGACGAGAAACCGTCCCGGCTGCTCCTGCATCACCATATGCGCCGAGTCTTCAAACCAGACCAGGCGTTTATACGGCGCGCTGATGGTCGCGAACCATTCGGCGGCCAGCTCATGCGATACGGCATAGTCGTGCCGCCCGGTAAACAACAGCACCGGGCAATCGAAGTGCGTGTCGTGACTGAGGTCGAGCGAGCCCAGCGGCTTGAGCAGATGATTGAGCGACAGCAGGCTGCCGGCGCCGATCGCATCGAGATCCCGGTCGCTGTATTCGGGAGCCAGCTCTTCGGCATTGGAATCGAAAGCGAAGCTGGTGCGTCCATAAGCGAGCCCGCCATAGTAGGAAAGCCAGCGGCGTTGCGTGCCGATGCGCTCGATATCGAGCGAGCCTTCCTTGCCGGGGTAGGGGGCGAGTCGAGTCAGCTCAGCGATCGCCTTGGTGTTGTTGTCGGCCTTGGCTTGATCGAGCGCGAAGCGATAACCGATCGTTTCGTTCTGTTGCACGTTGACTACCTGGCCCACGCCGATATAAGCGTAGAACCAGTCCGGATGCCGCTGCGCAAGGCGAACACCCAGCACCGTGCCCCACGAGTGGCCGAGCAGAAATATCTTTTGCTTGTGATACGTCTGCTGCAGATAGCGAACGACTGCTTCGGCGTCGTCGGTCATCTGATCGATCGTCAGGGTGGGGGCGATGGTTTTCGGATCGTTTGCCGTATAGGTCTTGCCTGCGCCGCGCTGATCCCATTGCACCACGGTGAAATAGTCCTCCCATGGTGTCTGGAAGGTATAGGCCAATGGCATATCGGGCGAAGCGGGGCCGCCATGGAGAAACAACAGGATCGGATTGCGCTTGTCCTTGCCGCGGATCGACAGCCATTGTTCGGTGCCGTTGATCTTTACCTTGATCAACGCGTCGATACCGTTTGGCGTCACGATCTTGCGCGATTCGGCGATGATGTCGCGGGCCTCTTGTTGGGTAAACGCCTTGTTTGCATTGTCGTCGGCCTGCGCGACGCAGGCCGCGGCGCAGAGCGCGATCGAACAAAACAGCGATTTCATGCGAACCATCGATGGCTTCCCGGTGATCGAATACAAACCGGTAGACAGCAATGACCGGGCCAACGGCCTGGCGATGCGATTCTGATGTACGAATAGAGGCCAGCCCACGTGCCCGCGGACAGCATGGAGTGTCCGCGGACGGCGGCGTTGCGACACCCGTGCGCAAATTAATACGCTGAAACGGCGTCATCCGCTGGAGGCCAGCTTCGTTATGATAGGCACCGATGCAAGGGAAGGGGTACGACGATGCGTAGCTATACCGTTACAGCAATCTTGGGACTCGCGCTTTGCGCGCCGCTGACAGGCATGGCGCAAACGCCGGCTGCCGCATCGAGCGCCCAGGGAGTTGCCAGCGACGCGGATCTCGCTAAAACACGGTGCACGGCCGGTGAGGAAAAGTTTCTACCCGCCGATCTCTATTATTGTCTGGCCACGCAGAGCTACGGCCAGCAGCAATACAGCGCGGCGAAGCGCTTCTTCACCACGGCGGCGAGCTGGGCCAGCAAACCTGCTCAATACGTACTTGGGGTGATGGCGCTCAATGGCGATCATCAGCGGCCGGATCGCGCCTTGGCGTTGGCATGGTTTTCGTTGGCCACGGAGCGGCCCGATTCGCATTTTGCCGCGGCGTATAACGCCTTGCTCAAGCAAACGACGCCTGCCGAGCACGAGGCCGCGCAGGCCTTGTTGGTAAAGATGCGGCCGGTCTATGGCGATGCGGTGGCGGCGAAGCGGGCGCAGCAACGGTACGAGAGCGGCATGGCTTCGTTGAAGAATCAGGAGTCGTACTGCATGGCCGGTACGCAGGATGCGTGGAAGGATCCGATCGATCCGCAATCGTGCCCTCCGGTGCAACTGGTAGTGGCTCAGATCGACAAGGCCGCCGAGGTCGTCTTCGATGGATGGCAGGGGCATGTAACGGTCGGTGCATTGCAGCAGGTGCATCAACCCAGTCAATGATGGACGTCCAGCCATCCATGTAAAGTCGTCTTTACCTTGGTTGTAAACGTACTGTCATCACTCCTTTGCCACAGTGCCGGGCTTTGCCACCGCCCGGGACTCGCATGAAAAAGTATGTCGCTCTTCTTGGTCTGCTCGCCTTGCTGGAAGATCACTCCGCCTGGGCGACGACGTTCGAAGTCACCAACGGGCAGACCGATCCCAACGCCAAGACGCTAGCTACAGGCCAGACGGGAACGGTGGATGCCGGCGGTACGCTTTCGGTAGCCGGCGCCACGGATGCGATTTCGGTCACCGGCAATGCAACGCTGACCAACAACGGCACGATCCTGCAAACGGGCACCGGGCGCGGCATTCGCGACAATACCGGCAAGCTCACCCTGACGGTCACCAACAGCGCCGGCGCGACGATCCAGACCGCCGACGCCGACGTGATCCAGATGAACAAGAAGAACAGCAATATCACGTTCAACAACGCCGGCACGCTGATTTCGTTGAATGCTTCGGCGGGCGGCTCGCAAGCGATCGATTTCAATGCCATCACGACGGGTACCAATGTACTCAACAATGCTGCCACGGGTGTGATCGAAGCCAACGAGGCCGACGCGGTTCGTCCCGGCGTCAATGGCGTGGTCAATAACGACGGCATCATTCGCTCGACCAACAACCCCGGCAGCACGGACAGCACCGATGGTGTCGATCTGCAGTCGAACTCGGGCATTACGGTGAACAACGCCACCACGGGAACGCAGACCGTGGCGGGCACCGGTCTGATCGAGGGCGCGCGCCATGGCATTACCGGCGGCAACAAGGACACCACGACCGACGGCACGTTTACGCTGAATGTCACCAATAACCTGGGCGGCACGATTCAGGGCGACAACGGTTCGGGCATCAATATCGATGGCTTCAACGGCAACGAACTGGTCACCATCGTCAATCACGGCACGATCATCGGAAACGGTGTGGCCGGCGATGGCGATGGCGTGGATGTCGACGGCCTGGTCCATCTGACCAACACCGGGACGATTCTTTCCAAGCAGGCATTCAACGATGTCAGCGAAGGTGTGACGGTTGGCGGCGGCACGATCGTCAATTCCGGCACCATCGAGGGCGATAACGTCAACGGCGGTGTGTCCCACGGCATCACGCTGGCTGGTCTGGACAAGGATCCCACGACGGACGCGCCGATTCCGGTGCAGGGCATCTATGGCGACACCACGATCACCAATAGCGGTTTGATCAAGGGGCAGAATGGCGCGGGCATCGCTGCGACGGGAGCGGCGACCAGCTTCAAGCTCAGCATCACCAACCTGGCCAGCGGCACGATCGAGGGCGGCAGTGCAAGCGAGGCGGCGATAACCACCGGCGCCAATAACGTCACGATCGTCAACTACGGCACGATCACCGCCCTGGCCGGCGCCAAGGCGGTGGATCTGGGCAGTGGCAATAGCAGCCTGCAGATTCTCGGCGGCGCGGCGCAGATCAATGGCGATATCTCCGGTGGCACCGGCAGCAGCACACTGAGCATCGCGCCAGGCGCCGGAAATAACTTCAGCTACAGCGGCGTCATCTCGAACTTTGCCGGCGTGGCCATCGGCGACGGTACGGTGACACTGTCCGGCGCCAGTACCTACAGCGGTGACACGACGGTCACGGGCGGCACGCTGGTGCTGGCCAATAGCCAGGCCATCGGCACGGGTCGTTTGATGGCCGTGGCTCCGACCATCGTTTACGCCCAGGGCGTGAACATCGCCAACGCCATGGTGTTGCAAGGCGATACCACGCTCGATGTAGAAGGCAGCGATGCCGCGACGCAGAGCGGAGTGATCAGCGGTAATGCAGGCCTCACCAAGACAGGTTCGGGCAGCTTGCTGCTTACCGGCGTCAATACGTATACAGGTAGCACGTTGGTGCAGGCAGGTACGCTGGCGATCGGCGATGATACGTCGCCCACTGCAGCGGTGGCCGGGGATGTGCAGGTTGCGCAAGGCGCCACCCTGCGCGGGCATGGCTCGATCGGCGGCAGCGTGATCAACGACGGCACCGTCGCGCCGGGTGGTTCGATCGGTACGCTCACCATTGCCGGCAATTACACGCAGAACAAGGACGGCGTGCTGAGTATCGATGCAACGCCGGCAGGTGCAGCCAGTCGCCTTGCCATCGGCGGCAAGGCGTCGCTTGATGGAAGTACAGTGGTACTGGCGCAGGCCGGTAATTGGGCGCCACTGACCAACTACACCATTCTCACGGCCAACCAGGGTGTCAGCGGCCAGTTCGCGGCCGCGACCTCGAGCCTGGCGTTCCTGACGCCGGTACTGACGTATTCGGCCAACAGCGTGAACCTGTCGCTGCAGCGCAACGATATCCAGTTCGTCAGCCTTGCGCGAACCGCCAATGAGCGCGCAACGGCAGCCTCGGCCGATACGCTCGGCTTCGCCAGTCCGGTCTATACCGCACTGACCCAGCTGCAAGCGGCTGCAGCGCCGCAAGCGTTCAACCAACTGAGCGGCGAACTCTATGCCAGCACACGGACGGCGTTGTTCGACGACAGTCGCTATGTTCGCGATGCCGTGAACAATCATCTGCTCGGGCAGGAAAATGCCGCCGATGGCGCGCAGGCCAGCGATGCAAACGGCGTCACTGCGTGGACTGCCGCATGGGGGCATTGGGGTGATCACGATGCCGATGGCGATGCGTCGCGTTTGCAGGCAGACGGCAGCGGGTTGCTGATCGGTGCGGACTTGGGAGTCGGCAGCAACGCCCGCCTCGGTGCCGTTGCCGGATACGGACAGACGTCCATACGCGTGGACGATATCGGCTCGTCGGCGCATGCGACCTCGACTCACCTGGGCTTTTACGGCAGCGTGAACAGCGGCGGTTTTCAACTGCAGGGCGGCGTGGATTACGCCTGGCAGCAAGTGGACAGCACACGCCATATCGCGTTCGGGCCGTTCGTCGCTGCCAATGCCGGACGCTACGATGCCAATACCGCGCAGGCGTATATCGACGGCGGCTATCGCTTCGCGATGGGCGAGAACACCTCGCTTGAGCCTTACCTCAATCTGGCTCACGTGCGGATCAAGTCCGATGCCTTTGCCGAGTCGGGCAGCAGCGCGGCCTTGGCAGTGCAGGGCGATACCAGTCAGCAGACGTTCGCTACCCTTGGCTTGCGTGTGAACTTCGCGCTCGCGCCAGGCGGCTTGCGGGCCTATGCGGGCCTGGGATGGCAGCATGCCTGGGGCGATACGCAAAGCGCCAGCACCGAGCGTTTTGTCAGCGGTGGTGTCAATGCCTTCACTGTCGACGGCGTGCCGGTGGCGCAGAATGCGGCGGCGGCAACCTTCGGCCTGAGCTTTCCGCTCAGCCGCAGCGTGACCGTCGATACGAGTTATCAGGGGCAGTTCGCCAGCCACGCAAAAGACCAGGCGGCCCGGATGAGCTTGACCGTTGCGTTCTAAGACCGCGAGCAATGGGGCCTGCAGGCTTAGCTTGCAGGCTCAGCCAGCGAGGATGCGTTGGACATGTCCGGATCGGCTTTGCGCTTGCTCGCGTCGACAGGCGCGCTGGGCATGATCGAGTCGCCGGCGTTGCCGGACTCCACGCGGTTACGTCCACTGTGTTTAGCGCGATAGAGGGCGTGATCGGCGTCGACCAGCAATCGCTGCAGGTCGTGTCCGGCCCGTTCGGTGGAGGACACGCCGAAGCTGGCCGAGATGGCGACATGGCTATGGGCCGCGTCCACCGGCGTTGCCGCGATCGCCTTGCGAAGGTGCTCGGCGCGATCGAAGGCGGTGGCCGCAACGCAGTCGGGCAGCAGGATGCCGAACTCCTCGCCGCCCAGACGACCGAATACGTCGCCCTGGCGCAAGTTCTGCCTGCACGCTGTCACCGCGTTTTGCAGAACCTGGTCGCCCACCGCATGCCCGTGCGTATCGTTGATCTGCTTGAAATGATCCAGGTCGATCAGAATCAGGCAGGCCGGACGGTGGCCCCGTTCCGAGTGCCGCAAAACGTTGGTGGCTTCTTCGACGAAATGCTGACGATTGAAAATGCCGGTCAGGCCATCCTGTCGGGCCAGGCGCATGAACCGCAGCTGCGAACGCTTGATGCGGTATAGCAGCAGGGCGATCGAGGCCAGGATGGTGATCAGCAAAAGGATGTAGAGCCGACTTGCCTCGACCGCTTTATGATCGAGCGCACGCTGAAGCTGCAGGATCTGATTGCGCTTGTTCAACGCCTCGACTTCGAGCTTGCGCGCCTTGAGCTGCTGATTGACGATCTGATAAGCCAGCGTGCGCGCGGTGACGTCGTTGAGATAGCCCTTGTCCGCTGCCATGTATTTTTCGTGATAATCGAGCGCTGCATGCGAATTGCCGCGCTTGGCTTCGATTTGATAAAGCAGCGAGTAGGCGGCGCTCAGCGGCTCGGTGTACTCGTTCGGGATCGCGCCGGCAATGACGGCATTGGCGTATTTCTCGGTTTCCTCGATATTGCCCGCACGCCAATAGGCCTTGGCGAGCAGCGCATTGAACTGCATGGTCAGGGCGGAATAGTTGTAACCCAGCACATCCTGATAGTGGTCCTTGAGTATCGCGATTGCCTGGACAGGGTGATTGCGCGCGATTTCAAGCGTGGCGACATCGGTGCGTAGGGCATCGGCGAACAGTGGCTCTTTTCCGGCCAGGCAGGCACTTATTCCCTCCTGGAACGGCGGGTCGCCCGATTGCGGCATACCGCCCCGAAATTCGGCATGCAGTTTGAAGTACATCGCTTTGCAGACGTTCTCGCCCGCGGGCAGGTCCTGCAGCATTTCATCGGCGTAACCGATGGCCTGGTCGTACTGTTCGGCGAAGATCAACAGCTGCGCCGCTTCACCCAGGCCTTGATAACGCGCAGCTTTGTCGGTGACCTGCGGCAGGTCGTCCACCAGCTGGTTCAGATGCCGGAACGCGTCCTCGTAACGATGCGTAACCCCCAGGACATTGATGATGGTGGCATTGGCACGAAAACGCATTGTCGTGTCATCGGAGCGCTCGATGATGTCGTTCAACAGCGCGCTCGCTTCCGGATATTGGCCGTTGAACACCACTTGCCAGGCGTGCAAGTAGCGCAGATGCCACTGCTGCTTGGGGGTGAGTTTCGATGCCTGGTTGTCGAGCTGGTAGAGCAGGCGCAGGAATTCGTCGTGCCGCGACGTCTTGACGCTATCCGCTTCGAGCAATTGCTGCGCGAGATCGTTTGGCGTAGGCACAGAACCCTGCGCCGAGCCCGCGACGAGGCACAGCGCCAAGATGATTCCGCGGAATGAACGCCAGGGCATCCTGCCGTGACCTCAGAGTAAGTCGATCAGGTCGAAGCAGCGGCGATCAGGCGTTCGGAACCAGGTGCCAGCACGGACCCGGGTTCCTCTTCATGTTCTTCCTCATCTTCTCCATCCTCTTCTTCCTCTTCTTCGGCCGGCATCAGCACGTAGAGCATCGGGCGCAGGCCCAGCAGGTCCTGCAGTTGGGAGGCATCTTTGGCAAGGATGGCCGAGCAGTACGGGGCTTCCACCTGTGCCTCGGCCAATGCCTCGGCCAGCTCTTCCTGCGGGGCATCGCGCAGCTGCGCGTCCTGGCCCAGTTTTTCCAGAAACTCAATGACATTCGACATGAAACTATCCCCCTGATAGCTGGCTTTTTTAGTGAGCCGCTTGTACTTGCAGCATAGCCGCATTTAGCCGCCTGGTGCCTGGCAAGCCCACATCATATCGCCATACAGCCGGTTATATCGACGATTTCAAAAGTAATAGACCGATTGCTTTTCTGAACGGTATTGTCTGCTTATTCGTTGACCGGCGGATGATCCAATGCCTCCAGTCGGGCACGAATCGCCAGGTCAGGCTGCATCGGGCCGAAGGGAGGGATGGCCAGCGTATCCCCCATGCCGGTGTTCGCCCCTGGAAGGTCGGCCAAGGCCAGCCGTTCGATGCGTGGCTTCTGGATGGGCAGGGTGGCTGCCTGGTAAAGGATGACCTGATGGTCGAGCGGATAGTCCCTTGCCAGCACTTCGACCAGCAATTGCCGGTAGGCCGGCCCGGTGGCAAAGCGTGTGGACGAGCGGTCCCCGGCCAGCCCGATCTGCCATAGCACCAGCCAGGCGCTGGGGTCGATCCGGCGCCGGTAGACCATGAACTGGCTGGCTTCGTAGTGTTGGCAGCCGACGCTGCCCGGGTCGATACCGACGTCGGCATACAGGCAGTCCTCGGACGATATGCCCGGCTCCATGTGCGCCCGATAGCCTTCCTGCAGCGCCAGGGCAATGGCTTTGTGCGGCGCCCAGGCGAACACCCCGGGGTGTCCGTAAAACACGCCGCAGACGCGTTTGCCAAGCCGGACTTCGGCCAGCATGGTTTCCACCATCCGCCGGTAAGTGTCCATGCGCGGTACGCCCTCGCCATAGAGCAGTTGAAGGCTTCGCACGTCCTTATGCATTTCCTGTAGCCACAACTCCACCACGCCATCGGAAACCCCGGTAAAGACCACGTCGGCATGTTGAATATGGTTACGGGCCACGGGGCTGATGTGGGCGCCCAGGGTGATACCGATGCCGACGCAGACCAGGCTGCCGTTCGATGGGGGGGTGTTCAATAGATTCTCCATGTCGATGCAACGAATGTACCCGCGCGGCGACGTATGGAAAAGCCGCGCGAGCAAGCGAATGGCATATGGCTGGCGCGGGCGAATCGGTCATGCTCCGCCAGTTCAGTCCCGTTGTTCGATCGTAAAAAAATTAAGAGGGGTCATCATGCGTCGTAGTTACCTGGTTTCCGCGATAGTCCTGGCGCTTGCGGGCGCACCGTTATTTCCTGCAGTCGCGCAATCGGCGCCGCCAGCCGCCGCCGAGCAGGCCACCACGCAGTTGCCGCGCACCGTACGTCCCACGCACTATGACGTGGCCGTTACGCCGCATGCCGAAGCGTTGAGCTTCGACGGCAAGGTGACGGTGACGGTGGACGTGCTGCAGCCCACGGCCAGCATTACCCTCAACGCGATCGACATGACGTTCTCGTCGGTGACGCTGACGCCGGTCAAGGGCAAGGCATTGGCGGCCCCCAAGGTCAGCATCGACGCTGAAAACCAGACGGCGACCTTCACGTTTGCCAAGCCCGTGGCCAAGGGCGAATACCGGCTGGCGATGAACTACACCGGCAAGATCGGTACGCAGGCCAATGGCCTGTTCGCGCTCGACTATGACAACAAGGATGGCAAGAAGCGCGCGCTCTATACGCAGTTCGAAAATTCCGATGCGCGCCGTTTCATTCCGTCGTGGGATGAGCCCAACTACAAAGCGACCTTTGCGTTGCACGCGACCGTTCCGGCGACGCAGATGGCCGTAAGCAATATGCCGATCGCCAAGAAGACCGATGCGGGTAATGGGCTGGTAACGGTCGATTTCGCACAGTCGCCCAAGATGTCGACCTATCTGCTGTTCTTTGGCCTGGGCGAGTTCGATCGTGCGACTGCCATGGCCGGCAACACCGAAGTCGGGGTCATCACCCAAAAAGGCGCGTCGTCGCAGGCTGGCTTTGCGCTGGACTCGGCCAAGCTGATCCTGGCCGAATACAACGACTATTTCGGCACGCCGTATCCGCTGCCCAAGCTCGACAATATCGCTGCGCCCGGTAGCAGCCAGTTCTTCAGCGCGATGGAAAACTGGGGTGCGATCTTCACCTTTGAATATTCGATGCTGCTCGATCCAACCGTGTCGACCCAGGCGGACAAGCAGGGCGTGTTCTCGGTGGAGGCGCACGAGATGGCGCACCAGTGGTTTGGCGACCTGGTGACCATGCGCTGGTGGGACAACCTGTGGCTCAACGAAGGTTTCGCTTCGTGGATGGAAGGCCGCACCACCGCCAAGCTGCATCCGGAATGGAATACCGCGCTCGAAGCGGTCGGCGTGCGCGAGGCGGCGATGAATCGCGACGCGATCGCCACCACGCACCCGGTGGTGCAGCAGATCGATACCGTCGAGCAAGCCAGCCAGGCATTTGATGCGATCACCTACTCGAAGGGCGAGTCGGTCATCCGCATGCTCGAAGGTTACGTTGGCTCCAATGCCTGGCGCGATGGCGTGCGCCGCTATATCAAGGCGCATGCCTACGGTAATACCGTGTCCGATGATCTGTGGCGCGAAGTCGAGGCGGCCGCACCGGGCAAGCCGGTGACGCAGATCGCGCATGATTTCACCTTGCAGCCGGGCATCCCGATGATCAAGGTCGAGTCGGTGCAATGCAGCGGAGGCAAGACGACGGTGAAGCTCACGCAGACCGAGTTCACTCGCGATCGCCCGGACAAGCAGCCGCTGTCCTGGCACGTGCCGGTGATCGTCAAGACGCTGAACGGCGAGCCTGTGAGTGCCCTGGTCGACGGTCATGCGACGCTGGAAGTGCCCGGTTGTGGGCTGGCGATCGTTAACGCAGGGCAGAGCGGTTATTACCGCACGCTATACGGCACCGGGCAGTTCGATGCGATCAAGCACATGTTTGCCAAGCTCGCACCGATCGACCAGCTCGGCGTGATGGACGACACCTGGGCGCTAGGCATGGCCGGCCTGCAGCCCGCGTCGGATTTCCTCGATCTGGCTCAGGCCGCACCGGCCACCGCCGACCCGCAAATCTGGGAGAACATCGCGGGCGATCTGTCGTCGCTGGACAGCTACTACCAGGGCGACGATGCGCGGCAGCAGACGTTCCGCAAGTTCGCTATCGCGCGCCTGCAACCGGTGTTCGCTCACGTGGGTTGGGAAGCAAAGGCGGGCGAGCCCGATCCGGTCAAAGTGTTGCGTAACGACCTGATCGGTACGCTCGGCTCGCTGGGTGATCCGGCCGTGGTCAAGGAAGCGAATCGCCGCTTCAACGCGATGGACAAGGACCCGTCGGCCATGCCGGCCGCGCTGCGCAGGACCGTTCTTGCGGTGGTTGCCAGGAACGCGGACGCGGCTACCTGGGATCGCTTGCATGCGATGGCCCAGGCCGAGAAGACGCCGCTGGTCAAGGACCAGCTCTACGCGTTGCTGTCGGTTGTGCGTGACAAGGCACTGGCCCAGCGTGCGCTGGATCTGGCACTGACCGACGAACCGGGCGCAACCAACAGCAGCGGCATGATCGGTGCAGTAGCGGGCACGCATCCCGAGATGGCCTTCGATTTTGCCGTCGCGCACAAGGATCAGGTCGACAAGAAGGTCGATTCCACTTCTACGGCACGCTATTACCCTGCGCTCGCCACCCGTTCGCTGGATCCGGCCATGATCGACAAGGTCAAGGCGTTTGCCGACAAGTACATCGCTGCCAGTTCGCGTCGCAGTGCCGATACAACCGTTGCCAATATCCAGTACCGCATCAAGGTGCGCGACGAGCGTCTACCGGCTATCGATGCGTGGTTGAAAAAGCACGGTGCTTAACTTCATGCCTCGGATCACGAAGAAAAACTGAGGTTGTTTTTAGCCGTTGAAAGAGAAATCGCCCCGATTGCTGTCGGGGCGATTTTTTTTGCGATCGTTCTCAGTACGAAAGCGTGGCGGTGGTAGCTGTCGTCTGCAGGCCGTAGTTGCACTGCGGAGTGATACCCGACGTATCCGAACCCTGCCACGGTGGATTCGATACGCGATTGTTGTTGCGGTCATAGACCTGGATATTGCTGAAGGTTATCGGGCCGCCCGGATATTGATTGCATGTGGCGACGCTGTAGACCTCAAGCACGCCGCCGAATACCCAGGTGAGATCGGCATAGGGGTTGGTGGTCAGCGAGCTGGTCTGGCCGGTAGTCGTGTCGCGCGAATCGATGTTCCAGCTGGAGCACGCTACGCCGGGGCTGCAGTTCGAGTAGGTGTCGCCGACGACGACATCGCCTGCGTGAGCCGAAATCGGATCGCTGTGGAAGGTCGTGCCATCCACGCAGCAATTCCAGCTTGCCAGGGTCCAGGCCTTGTCGCCGTAACCGTTCCAGCCTAGCACCGGTTGCAGGATCGACTGCACGTTCGGTAGTTGCTCCAGGCCCGGGAAGAAGTAGATCACCTGGCTGCCGCGATTGGACGGCTGCGAGGGCACGGTCCATGTCGCTACGATGCGGCCGATCGGGGTAGAGCTGGCGTAGTTGGCAGCCTGTACCCAACCGCTTTGCTCGGGCGGTGGCGTACGACGCTTGAGCGAACTCAGCGAGCGCTGCCCGTTGGCTTCGACACGGTCGCCTTGCAGGGTGAAATTGGGCTGCGTACATTGCGCGGGCTTTTCCAACGCACCGGTGGCACGCTGGATCATGCCATTGGCCTGTAGTTGATCGCCCTTGTGTACGGTTACTACACAGCTTGCCGAAAAATAGCCGTTGGGCGTGACGACATAATCGTCAGGTACGCCTTGAGGTTTTTGCGTTGCACTGAGCTGGCCCACCGTCGTCAATTGCGCGGCATCCGCCGCCTGTGCGTGTTCGCCGCCGAACACGGCCGAGCCTATGATGCACAGAGCGGCGAGCAGGTAGCTACCTGCTCTGAATCTCGAACTGAACTTCATCATTGCTACGACTCCTTACAGAAAGGGAAGTCGTCCATGAAGCGCGCCGGCGATATGCGCAGCGCGTTACCCCTGTTCCGCCAGCGCGTGAACGCCGACGCCCCAATGTAGAAGCGGTAACGAATGTGAAAGTGTGACGGGGTATTTCAATCGAAATAAGTCGACGGAATGATGTCGATAATGTGCGCAAGAATGTGAAGTTTAGATTTTCTAATTAGAAATGGAAAATCCATTCGATAAAAAAAAGCCCCGCAATGCGGGGCTTTTCTGACGAGGCCGCTTATATCAAGCCTCGGCTTCTTCCTTATAAGCATCCACCGGAATGCAGGCGCACATGATGTTCTTGTCGCCGTAAACGTTATCTACACGAGCGACGGGCGACCAGTACTTCTGCAGTTTCAGGCTCGGCAGCGGGAAGGCGGCCAGCTCGCGCGGGTATGCATGGGTCCATTCGCTGGCGGTAACCATCGTGGCCGTATGCGGTGCGTTGCGCAGCGGGTTGTCTTCGCGATCCAGGTTGCCGTTTTCGATGGCGCGGATTTCGTCGCGGATCTGGATCATCGCGTCGATGAAGCGGTCGAGCTCGTGCTGCGATTCGCTTTCGGTCGGCTCGACCATCAAGGTGCCGGCCACCGGGAAGCTCAGTGTCGGTGCGTGGAAGCCGAAATCGATCAGGCGCTTGGCAACGTCCTCGGCGCTGATGCCGGTGGCGTCCTTGATCGGACGCAGATCGAGAATGCACTCGTGCGCCACCAGGCCGTTACGACCGGTGTAGAGCGTCTCGAAATGCGCTTCCAGGCGCTTGGCGATGTAGTTGGCGTTGAGCAGCGCGACCTGGGTCGCCTTGCGCAGGCCTTCGGTGCCCATCAGCGTGATGTACATCCAGCTGATCGGCAGGATGCTGGCGCTACCGAAGCTCGCGGCACTGACCATGCCGACATGGCCTTCGCCGCCGAGCGTACGCGGCAGGAACGGCGCCAGATGCGATTTCACTGCGCACGGGCCCACGCCCGGGCCACCGCCGCCATGCGGAATGCAGAAGGTCTTGTGCAGGTTCAGATGCGATACGTCAGAGCCCCACTTGCCGGGCTTGGCCACGCCGACCAGCGCATTCATGTTCGCGCCGTCGGTATAGACCTGACCACCATGCTGGTGAACGATGTCGCAGATCGCGACCACGTCTTCCTCGAATACACCGTGCGTGGACGGGTAGGTGATCATCAACGCGGCGAGGCGGTCGGAATACTTCTCCGCCTTGGCACGAATATCATCGAGATCGACGTTGCCGTTGCTGTCGCACTTGGTCACCACCACCGTCATGCCGCACATCTGCGCGGAAGCCGGGTTGGTGCCGTGTGCCGATTCGGGAATCAGGCAGATATCGCGATGGCCTTCATTGCGCGAGCGATGATAGGCGCGAATCGCCAGCAGCCCGGCGTATTCGCCCTGTGCGCCGGAGTTCGGCTGCAGGCTGACCGCGTCGTAGCCGGTGCATTCGACCAGCATGGCTTCGAGTTCGTCGATCAGCTGCTGGTAACCCTGCGACTGGTTCGCCGGCGCCAGCGGATGGATATTGGCGAACTCCGGCCAGGTCACCGGGATCATCTCGGCGGTGGCGTTGAGTTTCATCGTGCACGAACCGAGCGGAATCATCGTGCGATCCAGGGCCAGGTCCTTGTCGGCCAGCGAGCGCAGGTAGCGCAGCAATTCGTGTTCGCTGTGATGCGTGTTGAACACGGGGTGTTCGAGGAAAGCGTTCTGGCGGCGCAGCGCGGCTGGCAGGGCGTCCGGCGTGGCGGCATCGAGCGCATCGATGTCGTCCAGCTTGGCACCGAAGATACCGGCCAGCGCAACCAGGTCGGCGCGGGTCGCGGTTTCGTCCAGGCTGATGCCCAGGCTGCGCCCATCGATGGCACGCAGATTGATACCGGCCGCCTGAGCCTTGGTGTGAATCGCCAAGGCGTCGACATCGACGATATGCAGCGTATCGAAGAAATCGGGACCGACGGTGATGCCCTGCTTGCGCAACGCGGCGGCGAGGATCGCGCTCATGCGGTGCACGCGGTGCGCAATGCGACGCAGTCCGTCCGGGCCGTGATACACGGCGTACGTGCTGGCCATGACGGCCAGCAGCACCTGCGCGGTACAGATGTTCGAGGTGGCCTTTTCGCGGCGGATGTGCTGTTCGCGAGTCTGCAAGGTGAGGCGGTATGCCGGCTTGCCTTCGGCATCGACCGAGACGCCGATCAGGCGGCCGGGCATCGAGCGCTTGTACGCATCGCGGCAGGCCAGATACGCAGCATGCGGGCCGCCGAAACCGAACGGCACGCCAAAGCGCTGGCTGTTGCCGACCACCATGTCCGCGCCCCAGCTACCCGGCGAGGCGATCAGGGTGAGCGCGAGCAGGTCGGTGGCAACGGCGACCAGGCCGCCGCGTGCGTGCACGGCATCGGTCAGCGCCTTGTAGTCGTTGATCTGGCCGAAGGTATTGGGGTACTGCAGCAGCGCGCCGAAGCTGTCGACGTTGAGCGCATCGCTGTCGTCGCCCACATGCAGCTCGATGCCGATGCCGTCAGCGCGCGTATGCAGCACCTCGAGCGTCTGCGGATGGACGTCCTTGGACACGAAGAACACGTTCGACTTCGACTTGGCCGAGCGCTTGGCCAGGGTCATCGCTTCGGCCGCCGCGGTGGCTTCGTCCAGCAGGGACGCGTTGGCGATGTCCATGCCGGTGAGATCGGCGACCATCGTCTGGAAATTGATCAGCGCTTCCATACGACCCTGCGAGATCTCCGCCTGATACGGCGTATAGGCCGTGTACCACGCCGGGTTCTCGAGGATATTGCGCAGGATGACGTTCGGCGTCAGTGTGCCGTAGTAGCCTTGGCCGATAAAGCTGCGGAACACATGGTTCTTGTCGGCGATCGCGCGAATCTTGGCCAGCGCCTGTTCTTCGGTGACCGACTGCGGCAAGGCCAACGGCGCGGGCGACTTGATCTTGCCCGGCACGATCGCGTCGGTCATCGCATCGAGCGAGTCGTAGCCGACGGTGCGCAGCATCAATGCGATCTCGGCGTCGTTGGGGCCGATATGGCGTTCGATGAACGCGCCGTGGTGCTCGAGCTCACGCAGGGAAGGGGTGGAGTTCTGGCTCATGAGGATTAGGGCATCCGAAAACAGCGCACGTGCCGTACGCGGGGCGCCCCTCTGTCCTTTTGCCTGAGAGTTTGGAAGCTCGCGCTTCGTGCCCCTTCGGCGCCGGATTCAACCGGTCTCTCCAGAGTGTTCGCGCGCGGTGGTATGGGAGCCTGAGCGATTACGGGCGTTGCGCCTTCGGCAGCGGGTCACCCCGCTTCTCCCACCGCGAGCTTGCGAAGAGCGGATTATAAGGCCTTGGGGCGCCGATGAAAACTGAGGTTATTTCAAAGCCTCCCGAAGTCGCGCGACGTTGAGATAAGGCTTTTTGGTAGCCTCCCGGGATTCCCCACCAAGCGGCCCCAACCATGCCCAAACCCCCGTTCAGCATCGAGCACATCGACCACGTGGTTCTACGCGTGCGCGATGTGGCCAAGGTCCAGGCCTTCTACTGCGGGGTGCTAGGTTGCACCGAGGAGCGGCGGCAGGACGAGATCGGCCTGGTGCAGCTGCGCGCCGGTCGTTCCTTGATCGATCTAGTAGCTATCGATAGCAAGCTTGGACGTCTGGGAGGCGCCGGGCCGGAAAGCGAAAAACACAATATGGACCACCTGTGCCTGAGCGTGGACGGCTACGACGAGGCATCGATCGTCGCGCATCTGCTGGCGCACGATGCACGCGTTGGCGATATCGGTTTACGTTATGGCGCGCAGGGCGAAGGACCTTCGATCTACGCCTTCGACCCGGAAGGCAACATGGTCGAACTCAAGGGGCCGCCATTTGCCTGAATGCCCAAACAGGACGTCTCGGATGTGATGCGCGTCATGTGTCATTCCAATATTGATTGTTGCCGAGTAAAAAAGATCGCACAACTTTTCAGAGATTGCTGACTACACTTGGTGCTCTTCTTGTGGCAGCGTTGATCACAGGGAGTGGCTGGTGGCAGGAGTCTTTAGTTGATCTTTAGAAAGGAAGTTGTCGAAGCCCAAAAGGGAGGGGCACTGGGTGAGATCATGATTGCGGCGCCTCCATCGCGCTGGCTGCTGAGCGGTCTTGCTGTTGTATTGGCAATCGTATTGCTTCTGTTCTTATTCCTGGGGCATTACACCCGTCGCGAATCGGTAACGGGACAACTCGTACCAAGTGCAGGCTTGTGGAAAGTTGTTTCACCCAGCGCTGGCACTATTACGCGGCTTCAAGTAAGCGGTGGACAGTCAGTCAAGGCCGGCGATGCATTGTTGGAGCTCTCCTTCGAACTGGATAGCGCCAAGTTTGGCAATACGCATGCCACGGTCAGCAGGCAACTAGAAGCACAAAGTAACCATCTGCGAGCTGAGATGGAAAATCAGAAGATCATCTCGCAACGACAAGCTACATCTTTGAAGGCCAAGTTGACATTACTGCGTTCTCAATTGGCTCACATCCGAGAACAGATTGATTTTCAGCGTCAGCAAATCGTCAGCGCTCAACGATTACTGGATCGGATCAGACCATTGGAGAGTAAGGGGTATGTATCTGTGCTTCAGATACAGCAGCAAGAAAGTAGCGTGTTGGAGGCGCAGACCCAACACAAGACACTGATGAGACAGCAGATCGATGTGCAGAAAGATTTGGAGGCGATCCAGCAGCAGCGGGCTCAACTTCCGTTAGATGAATCCAATAAATACAACGATACACAGCGGCAACTCGCCGACGTGGCGAAGAATCTTGCTCAGAACGAAATGAAGCGCGCGGTTGTCTTGCGTGCGCCTGGTGATGGCGTGGTGTCGGCAGTGCTGTTGAAACAAGGTCAGATGGTTGACGCCAATCAATCGCTTCTTTCTATCCTACCCGCGGGGTCGGAGTTACAAGCGCAACTCCTAGTGCCTAGCCGTGCGGTCGGTTTCATCAAATCGGGCCATGCGGTGGTATTGCGTTATCAAGCCTTCCCTTATCAAAAGTTCGGCCAGTACTACGGTCGTGTGGCGGATATATCGACCAGCGCCCTATCGCCCCATGAGGTAAGTAAGCTGATGGGCCAGCAAGTCAAGGAATCTCTCTATCGCGTGATGGTGACATTGGATCGCCAGCAAATCGCGGTTTATGTCCGTGATGGGGCATTGAAGCCCGGTATGTCACTTGACGCCGACATCCTTATGGACAGGCGAAGATTAATCGAGTGGGTCTTCGAACCCCTCTATGGCATAGGACAACAGTTGATGGGAGGTGTCGAGCGTGGCTAGTGCTCGTCCGATACCGGCCTCTACGTGTGTAGCTCGGCACCAGCTGCAATTTGGTCGGTCGCGTAGACTCCCGATATTTCTGCAGACAGAGGCTGCCGAGTGCGGTCTGGTCTGTCTTGCAATGATCGCCGCCTATCACGGGCATCGTATCGCTCTTGGAAGTTTACGCCGACGTTTTTCCAGTTCGCTGAAAGGAACAACTCTAGCGCGCTTGATGAGTATTGCCGGGCATATGGGCTTTTCCTGTCGTCCCTTGAGGCTCGATATGGAGCATTTGAATTCACTCAAGACACCGTGCGTGCTCCATTGGGACCTCAACCACTTTGTCGTGCTTCAGCGCGTGCGCGGAGATCGCGTGGTTGTCCACGACCCTGCGCAAGGTACTCGCAAACTACGATTGGCTGAGGTCTCCAAACACTTCACCGGCGTAGCCCTTGAACTGACTCCGGTCGCCGATTTTGCGCCAGCGGTAGAGCGTCATGCAGTATCTCTGAGGTCCTTGACTGGACACGTTCATGGTTTGATTCCGGCACTTGTTCAGATCCTGTTGCTCGCATTGGGGTTAGAAGTCCTCACATTGGTCGGCCCGTTCTATCTCCAATGGGTGATGGATCAAGTGTTGGTATCGGCTGATCGCGATTTGCTGAATCTTCTGGGCTTGGGCTTCCTGAGTGTAGCCATCTTCTCGGCGTTAATTGCCGCAGCCCGTTCCTGGGCGATCGCATGGCTTGGAAGCACATTGAATGTCCAATGGGCGAGCAACTTGTTCAGCCATCTGATGCGCTTACCATTGGATTGGTATCAGAAGCGCCACGTGGGTGATGTTGTTTCCAGGTTCGGCTCTTTGCAAACGATCCAACATACCTTCACCACACAATCTATCGGCGCGTTGCTGGACGGCGTGATGTCGTTGGCTACTCTTGTCGTGATGGGCTTCTATAGCATTCGGCTTACGCTGTTGGCTGGTGCGCTATTTTTGGCCTACGGATTCGCGAGGTGGGCTTTCTTCAGTCCGTTGCGAAGTGCCAGCGAAGAGCAAATTGTCTATACGGCGCGTCAGCAAAGTGAATTGTTAACATCCATTCGCGGAGCCATGCCGATCAAGTTAGCAAACAAGGAGGCTGAGCGGTTGGCGCGTTACGCAAACGTCACAGTATCTGCGGCTAATCGTGATATCGGCATCCAGCGACTTACGATTAGCCTTGCACTGGGCAATCAGCTGCTGTTTGGTGTTGGCCGTGTAGCAATGATTTGGATCGCCGCTAGGCTGGCATTGAATAATAGCTTCTCGGCCGGCATGGCGGTGGCGTTCTTGGCATACGCCGATCAATTCACAGGCCGCGCAGCAGGCCTAGTCGATAGGTGGGTGGATTTTCGGATGTTGAGGCTACACGCGGAGCGTGTAGCGGATATTGCGCTTGAGCCTGCAGAGAAGGTGGCCGAAACTGCCTGGGGCGGTCCAGTCCCCGAGGCTAGTATCGAACTGAACAACGTCAGCTTTCGCTATTCGGAAGATGAGCCCTGGGTGATCAAAGATTGTGATCTTCGCATTGAAGCCGGAGAGTCCGTTGCCCTTGTGGGGCCGAGTGGCTGCGGCAAGACCACGTTGGCCAAGATCCTTCTGGGCTTATTGGAACCAACCGAGGGCGAGGTGCTCTTCGGCGGCATCGATATTCGTAAGCTAGGGCTGGACAACTATCGGCGGTGGGTTGGTGCAGTAATGCAGGATGACCAGCTGTTCCCAGGCACTATCGCAGACAATATCAACTTTTTTGATCCAGCCTATTCGCTGGAACGTGTTGATTCGGCTGCGCGCATGGCGGCAGTCCATGACGATATCCTGGCGATGCCAATGGGCTATCACACTCATGTGGGTGATATGGGATCGAGTTTGTCGGGTGGACAAAAGCAACGGGTAATTCTGGCGCGGGCGCTGTATCGGCAGCCCAGGTTGCTTGTGCTGGATGAGGCAACGAGTCATCTGGATACCGAGCGCGAGCGCGTCGTGAATCGTGCCGTCCAACAAATGAAAGTCACCAGATTGGTAATCGCACATCGCGCAGAAACGATCGCGTCTACTGACACCATCGTCGAGCTGAGTCGCCCTGTTTAAAGAATTGATCGGACAGGCCCCAATGGCTTGGCGATCATAGTTGGACGGAGCTACTCCGTCATTTATGTACTAATGGAGCTGGAAATGAAGGAATTGAGTCATTCGGAAGTTGAGCAGGTGGCAGGCGGCTTTGAGTGGTGGAAAGGAGAGCGTTCGAATAACGTGTATTTCCAAGATGGTAATGGTTTTCAATGGCATGCCAACATATGGGGTGGTTGGTCACCCGTATATCTAAAGTGAATTGAACTGCAAAGCGCTTCGTAGCTGCGGAGCGCTTTGTTTATAAAAAAAGCCGGGCATGGCCACCATGAGTATCAATGTTACGTGTTCATGCCGGAAGTTGACGTAGCTACCACTACGTTGGAGAAAAATATGCTGCCACCAAGAAGGAAGGCAACTATTGTCACGATCCTATTTTGCTTTGCGATCCCTTTCGCACTGGTTGCAATTGGCAAAAACAGCGATATCGCTCGCGTTCGTGGTGATGCCTCTCGGCTATCGTCGAATTCAGGTGTATCGCAATTGACTCCAGGAGAGAGTGCCAAACTTCGCTCCGAGCATTTTGTTGAGATCAGCGATGTGGAAGCTTTGCCGTCGGCATGCAAGGATGGCTTTGCTCGGCTGACTGCAGAGCCTTCTTTTTCGCTGGCGGATCCGGGGCGTCCATATCGAGCTACAGATGTCATGGTCTCACAGGCCAGCCTTCCTTGGCGTCGGCTGATCATTGGCGCCGCCTCCAAAGATCGTTGTGTCATTCATTATGAGATGGGGGGCTTTGCAACTCGTTACGCGGTTGTCGTTTTCGATCTATCCAAGGCCGACTCGCCGAGATTTGTCTGGGGCGGTATGGATGTGGGAAACCAGCCAGATCTGCAAGTGCTGATTTCCAAGATGACCCGGGGCGCATTCGAGCCGGGCAAGGGTGGCGGTTGGTAACGCCGGGCAAGCAGTAGCGCGAATAAGCTACGCACCAAATTTGGTGGTACCGAACGAGAGCGTTGTAGCCCGTATCGGCAGGCCGGAGCTTCGGGAGGAGCGGCGGTATCCCCCCCCGATAGCGCCCGGACTGGGGATTCCAAATCGCCCAAAAACAACGAAGCCCGCATCGCTGCGGGCTTCGTTTACAATTGGTGCCCAGGAGAGGACTCGAACCTCCACGGTTTTACCCGCTAGTACCTGAAACTAGTGCGTCTACCAATTCCGCCACCTGGGCAGGTGGTTCACAAGCCTTTCGGGCTGCGTGAGCCGCGTAGATTAGGTAGCGGCCCGGTTCTTGTCAACTATTCTTTCATTCTTTTTTCATTGCATGCTTCGTTTCCTACCGAAGCGTGCCCTATCCAAGGCGGATTAGTGACCAAGAAAACCAAGGAACCCCAGCCGAACCGCGCCAAGCCCAAGGCTTCGTCGCGGCCGGCGGTATCGGCGACGCCCAAAAAAGGCGGCCCTTCCAAGCCGGCGCGCGAGCCGGTCGGTGTCGTCAGCGACCCCCATGCCGAGCGCGAAGCGCAGCGCTACGAGCGCCCCATTCCCAGCCGTGAAGCGATCCTGGCGCTGCTCGAAGAGCGCGGCGAGTTGCTGACCGAGGCGCGCGTGGCCGAAGCGCTGCAACTGGACGACGAGGACTCGCTCAATGCCTTGCGCAAGCGCTTGAATGCCATGGTGCGCGATGGCCAGCTACTGCTCGGACGTCGCGGCGGTTATGCCCCCGTGGTCAAGCTGGACCTGATTCGCGGCGTGGTATTGGCCAATGCCGAAGGCTACGGCTTTCTGCGCCCCGAAGAGGGCGGTGAGGATCTTTATCTCTCGCCGCAGCAGATGCGTACCGTACTGCACGGCGACCGCGTGCTTGCCAGCGTGGTCGGCGTGGATCGGCGCGGGCGCAAACAGGGCGCCATCGTCGAAGTGCTGCAGCGGCGCTCGCCCCGCTTGGTCGGCCGCGTGGTGGTCGACAATGGCGTGACCCTGGTGGCGCCGGACGACCGGCGCTTGCATCAGGACATCATGATTCCGCCAGGCAAGGAGCAGGGCGCGCGGTCGGGGCAGATCGTGGTAGTCGAAATCACCGACCCGCCGACGCCTTATCGCGGGCCGCTCGGCACGATTCTTACAGTGCTGGGAGAGCGGTTGCAGCCGTCGCTATTGGTCGAAATGGCGATCGCCAGCCACGACCTGCCGAATGAATGGCCGGCCGAGGTCTTACGTGATGCGGCACAGGTGGAGCCCCAGGTCACTGCCGCCGAGCGCGAAGGACGCGTCGATCTGCGTAAATTGCCGCTGGTGACCATCGACGGCGCCGACGCGCGCGACTTCGACGATGCGGTTTACGCCGAGCCGCGTCGCGGCGGCGGTTTCCGCCTGATCGTCGCCATCGCGGACGTCTCGCACTATGTGCGTGTCGGCAATGCGCTGGACAAGGAGGCCTACGAGCGCAGCACGTCGACCTACTTCCCGGGCTTCGTCGTGCCGATGTTGCCGGAGACGCTCTCCAACGGCATCTGCTCGTTGAACCCGAACGTCGAGCGCCTGTGCATGGTCTGCGATATGCAGGTCAGCGCCGAAGGCGAAGTGATCAAGTCGAAGTTCTACGACGCCGTCATGCTTTCGCATGCGCGCCTGACTTACGACAAGGTGTGGCAGGTGGTCGGGTTGCAGGATGCCGATGCGCGCCACGAAGTGGCCGATGTCCTGCCACAGCTGGAAAACCTGCACGCGCTCTACAAGGCGATGGCGGCGCAGCGTAAACGCCGTGGCGCGATCGATTTCGAAACGCCGGAAGTGAAGTTCCGCCTCGATCAGACGGGCGATGTGGTTTCCGCCGGTGCGACCGAGCGCAACGATGCGCATAAGCTGATCGAGGAATGCATGATCGCCGCCAATGTGCAGGCGGCATTGTTCCTGGAAAAGAAAAAGATTCCCGCGCTGTTCCGTGCCCACGAACCGCCGCCGGCCGAAAAATACGAAGACCTGCAGCAGTTTCTGCGTGAATTCAAGCTGCGCATGCCGCCGGTCGACCAGGTGACGCCCGGTGACTACGCCGCGGTGCTGCGCAAGGTGCACGACCGGCCCGAGCGCGAGTTGATTCAGTCGGTGTTATTGCGCTCGCAGAGCATGGCGGCCTACCAGCCGGACAACCGCGGCCATTTCGGCCTGGCGCTGGAAGCCTACGCGCATTTCACCTCGCCGATTCGCCGCTATCCCGATCTGCTGGTGCACCGCGCGATCCGTTATGCGCTGACTGGTGGCAAACCGGCCAATTACAGTTACTCGGCCACCGACATGGCGGCGATGGCGGTGCATTGTTCGCAGCGTGAGCGTCGTGCGGAGGAAGCCGAGCGTGACGTGGACGAGCGCTTCAAATGCGCGTGGATGTCCAAGCATGTCGGCAGCGAATTCGACGGTACAGTGACTGGCGTGACCTCGTTCGGTCTGTTCGTCGAGCTGGACGAGTCGAAGGTGTCGGGGCTGGTGCATATCAGTCAGCTATCCAACGACTACTACCATTTCGATCCGGTGCGCCATCTGTTGAAGGGCGAACGCAGCGGCGTGCAGTTCCGCCTGGGCGACCATGTACGGGTGCAGGTGCTGCGCGCGAGCCTGGAGGATCGCAAGATCGATTTCCGTCTGGTGCCGCCGGGTGCGGCCGCCAAGCCAGCCGTAACGACACCCACGCGTGCCTACGACTACGCTGCCGCAGGCGAGCGCTACTCGCTGCCCAAGCCGCGAGGCGCAGGTGCCACGCCGGCGCCGACACGCGATAATGCCGGCCGTTCCGCTCCCAGGAAGGGCAGCAAGTCGAACGCGTCGCGAGGCGCCAAGGCTTCGATCAAACCCCAAACGACCAAGCCCAAGGCGGCCAAGCGCCCGGGCAAACCCAAAGGCAAGCGATGAGCGATAGTTGGATCGCCGGAATCAATCCGGTGGAAGGTGCACTCAACAACGACGCCGAGCGCGTGCGTGAAGTGCTGGTGGAAAACGGCCAGCGCAATCCGCGCGTGCAGGAGCTGGTCGAGCGTGCGCGCTCGTTGCAGATCGTCGTGCATCATCGTCCGCGTGAGCAACTGGACAAGCTGGCCGGCGAAGCGCGCCATCAAGGTGTGATCGCCCGTTACGAAGCGCCGCCGATGGCGGCCGAATCGGATTTGCCGGATCTGCTCGAGCAGGCCGGCAACGAGGCGTTGGTGCTGGTGCTCGATGGCGTTACCGACCCGCACAATCTTGGTGCCTGCCTGCGCAGTGCGGCCGCGGCCCGCGTCACCGCGGTGATCGTGCCGAAAGATCGCGCCGTGGGTTTGACGCCGGTCGTGCGTCGCGCCTCGGCCGGCGGTGCCGATCGTGTGCCGTTGATTGCTGCGACCAATCTTGCGCGCACGTTGCGCACCTTGAAGGACGCTGGCGTGTGGCTTACCGGCCTGGCCGGCGATACGGATACGTCGATCTACAGCATCGACCTGAAAGGGCCGGTGGCGTTGGTGTTGGGCAGCGAAGGCGAGGGCATGCGTCGTCTGACGCGCGAGACCTGCGATTTCGTCGCCAAGATCCCGATGCCCGGCAGCATGGAAAGCCTCAACGTGTCGGTGGCCACCGGTGTCGTGCTGTTCGAGGCATTGCGTCAACGCGGAGGACTTCGATGAGCAATATCATGTGGCACGACTGGGTCGGTTACGTCGGCGTCTTGCTGGTACTGCTGGCTTATCTGCTGTTGCAGGCCCACAAGATCCACGGCAACGGACTGATCTATCAGTTGATGAATGCCCTGGGCGCAGGTGGCGTCATCGTTTCGCTGATTTTCGGCAGCTTCAACACGTCCGCATTCATCATGGAGCTGGCCTGGGTACTGATCAGCGTCTACGGTATCGCGCGTGGCATGCGGATTCGCCGCGAGGCGCGCGCCGCAGGGCATAACCCGCAAGGCTGGTAAGGCGCATGGCGACGTCTTGCCGCACCTGGCGGGACGTCGCTGCTGTTAAAATAAGCACTTCGACAGCACTCGCTGTCTGCGCCGGGGACGACCCCGGTTGTCGTGATTTTCCACGGGGACGACCCTGTATTCGATACAGAGGTTCTCCATCATGTCGTGGATACTCTTGATTGCCGCCGCCCTGTTTGAAATCGTCTGGGCGATGGGCCTCAAATACACCGAAGGTTTCACGCGTCTTTGGCCGACCGTAGGAACGGTGGCTGCGATGATCGTGAGCGTCGTCCTGCTGGCGATGGCGTCGAAGCAGCTGCCTATCGGTACCGCTTATGCGGTGTGGACCGGTATTGGCGCCGCGGGCGCGGTGATTTTCGGCATCGTGCTGTTCAAGGATCCGGCTACGCCGATGCGTCTGGCGTGTGTGGGGATGATCTTGATGGGTGTGGTGGGGTTGAAGTTGGCGGGCGCTGAGTAGTCGAGAGCGCCCCCTCACCCCAGCCCTCTCCCCCGGCGGAGCCAGGGGAGAGGGAGCCGACAGAGGCAGCTTCAGTACTTCGAACTTGCGTAAACCTAGCTCCCTCTCCCCTGGCTTTGCCGGGGGAGAGGGTTGGGGTGAGGGGGCTCTTACTCCCGGTCACCCAGCTTGGTCATTTCCGGATTCGACGTGAAATCGCGCTTGCTGCGCTGCGCGGTGAGCGGCTCGCCGTGCACCTGGAACCACACGTTCTCGGCGATATTGGTGGCGTGGTCGCCGATGCGCTCGATGTTCTTGGCCATGAACAGCAGATGCGTGCACGGCGTGATATTGCGCGGGTCTTCCATCATGTAGGTGAGCAGCTGGCGGAAGTAGCCGGTATAGGCCTCGTCCAGCAGCGCATCGTCCTTCCACACCTGGTAAGCGCGCTCGGCGTCGCGGTCGCGATAGGCCAGCAACACTTCACGCACTTCGCCGGCCGCCAGTTCCGCCAGGTAGCCCAGCCCGGTGGTCGGGGCGATCGGCGCGACCAGCGACAGCGGGATCGAGCGCTTGGCCACGTTGGCGGCGTAGTCGCCGATGCGCTCGATGTCGGCGGCGATGCGCAGCGCGGCAAACACATTGCGCAGGTCGCTGGCGATCGGCGCGCGCAGCGCGAGCAGGCGCACGACGTCGTGGCTGATTTCCTGTTCCAGCAGGTCGATCGCGTCGTCGTTGTTGACCACATGCTGGGCGGCGCGCTCGTCACGGCGCTCGATCACATCGATGGCCGCTTCCAGCTGGCTGACGGCCAGTTCGCCCATGCGCACGATTTCGCCGGTGAGACGGGTCAGTTCGTCGTCGTAGCTCTTGATGATGTGTTCTTTGCTGCTGCCGCTCATGGTGTGGTCTCTTTATGTATGGGGCGCATCAACCGAAACGGCCGGTAATATAGTCTTCGGTCTGTTTCTTGCTCGGCTTGGTGAAGATCTTTTCCGTACGATCGAACTCGATCAGCTCGCCCAGGTACATGAACGCGGTCAGGTCCGAACAACGCGCTGCCTGCTGCATGTTATGCGTGACGATGACGATCGTGTACTCGTTCTTCAGTTCTTCGACCAATTGCTCGATGCGGCCGGTGGCGATCGGGTCCAGCGCCGAAGTCGGCTCGTCGAGCAGGAGCACTTCGGGCTTGAGCGCGATACCACGCGCGATGCACAGGCGCTGCTGCTGACCGCCGGAGAGGCCTAGCGCGTTCTGCTTGAGCTTGTCCTTCACCTCGTCCCACAACGCCGCACTGCGCAGCGCCTGCTCGACGCGGATATCCATGTCGGCGCGCGAAAGCTTTTCGTGGTGACGGATACCGTAGGCGACGTTCTCGAAAATCGTCATCGGGAACGGCACCGGCTTCTGGAACACCATGCCGACCTTGCTGCGCAGACGGTTCATCGAATAGCGCGGGTCGAGAATGTTCTCGTTGTCCAGCACGATCTCGCCCTTGGCTTCGAGCTTGGGGTAGATCGCGTAGATGCGGTTGAAGATGCGCAGCAGGGTCGACTTGCCGCAGCCCGAGGGCCCGATGATCGCGGTGACCTTCTTCTCCGGGATCTCCATGTTGATGCCCTTGAGCGCATGGAAACCCTGGTAGTAGAAGTGCAGGTCCTTGACGGCGATTTTCGTCGGCGCCAGCGGGGCGGACGCTACCGTGGACTGCGGTTGGATGCCGGCGGCGGCGGGCTCAGTCATGGGACACCTTGTTGCGTGAAAGGACCAGACGGGAAGCAAGGCTCAGCAGCAGCACGAACATGGTGACCACGAACGCGCCGGCCCAGGCAATGGCGTGCATCGCCTCGCCCGGGTCGTTGGCATACTGGTAGATCACCTGCGGCAGGCTGGACATCTTGTCCATCGGGTTGAAGGTCATGTAGTTGTTGCCGAACGCGGTAAACAGCAGCGGGGCGGTCTCGCCGCTGATACGTGCTAGCGCCAACAATACGCCGGTGATGATGCCCGAGCGTGCGGCACGCATCAGGATGTTCATCGTCAGTTTCCATTGCGGCACGCCCAGCGACAGGGCCGCCTCGCGCAGGGTCGACGGCACCAGGCGCAGCATTTCGTCGGTGGTGCGCACGATCACTGGCAGGGCAATCAGCGCCAGTGCGACGCCACCGGCAAAGCCCGAGAAGGTGGTCGAGCCACCGGTGAGCGCGGTGGTCGGCAGCACTACGATGGTATAGACGAACAGGCCAAGCACGATCGACGGCGCCGACAACAGGATGTCGTTGAGGAAGCGGATCGATTCACCCAATTTGGTGCGGTTGGCATATTCGGCCAGCCATGCGCCGGCCAGCACGCCGATCGGCGTAGCGATGGCGATACCGATGAAGTCGATGATCAGGCTGCCGATCATCGCATTGGCCAGGCCACCGTCTTCGCCGTAGGCGGTGATCTTGGTGAACAGCTTGAAGTCGATCGCGCTGATGCCCTGGCGTAGTGTTTCCCAGAGAATCCACGCCAGGAAGAACAGGCCGATCAGCGTGGCGACCATGCTCAGTGTCAGCGCCAGGATGTTCTTGATGCGGCGGCGCAGGTACAGCGATTCGTTGGTAGCCATCAGCGACCCTCCTTGAGCGCCAGGCGGCGCAGCATCAGACGTGCGATGAGCAGCACGATGAAGGTCACCACGAACAGCAGGAACGCGAGCGCCATCAGGCTGGACTTCTGCAGGCCCGCCGCTTCGCTGAACTGGTTGGCGATGGTCGAGGCAATCGATGCGCCCGGATCGAGCAGGGACGCCGACAACTGCATGGCGTTACCCAGCACGAAGGTCACCGCCATCGTTTCGCCAAGTGCGCGACCGAGGCCGAGGAAGATGCCGCCGATCACCGCCGAGCGCGTATAGGGCAGCACGATGTCCCAGGACACTTCCCAGGTGCTCGAGCCCAGGGCGTATGCCGATTCCTTCAGGCGCGTGGGCACCGTCTGGAACACTTCGCGCATCACCGAGGAAATAAACGGGATGATCATGATCGCCAGTACGATGCCGGCGGTCAGTACGCTCGCGCCGAACGGGTAATCGCTGCCGAACAGCTTGCCGACGAAGGTGTGCTCGGCGATCCAGGTCGGGTGGCCGCTCTCCGGCTTGTTGCCCAGATAGTTGGTCAGGAAGGGCTTGATATGGTCGGCGAAAAAGGGCGCGAAAATGAAAAGGCCCCACATGCCGTAGATGATCGAGGGAATGCCCGCGAGCAGTTCGATGGCCGACCCGACCGGCGTACGCAGCCACGGCGGCGCGACTTCCGACAGGTACAGCGCGATGCCGAAGCTCACCGGTACGGCGATCAACAAGGCGATAAACGAGGTGGCGATGGTGCCGTAGACCGGCACGAGGGCGCCGTAGCGGTCGTTGCCCGGGTCCCAGGTGGCGTCGCCGAGGAAGTGCCAGCCGAAGGTGCCGAAGGCGTGACGCCCGCCCCATAGCGTGGCACCGGCAGCGCCGAGCAGGGAAGCGAGCACGATCAGCGCGCAAGCCTTGAGCAGCCAACCGAACAGTCGATCGTTGCGAGCGTCGCGCAGGGCGCGCTCAGTGGGTGGAGCAATCACGGGAGCGACTGCGCTCTGTTCCGCTTGCATGAGATAGCCATCCCTCAATGCTTTTGTAGCTTTCAAAGTCCGGACGGCACAGGGCAGCCTGGCGAGTGGGCGGACATCCTCATGTCCTCTTTCAGCAACAAGCCGCCCGGTCCTGATAGGGCGGGCGGCTGCTTTGCCTGCTGCCGGGCATCATGCCCGGCAGCACGTGTTGATTACTTCTTGAAGTCCGACGCCCAGTAGGCTTCGATCTGCTTGACCAGGCTGTCCGGCAGCGCGACGTAGTCGAGCGAAGCGGCTTCCTGCTGGCCATTTTCCAGCGACCACTTGAAGAAGTCGAAGGCCACCTTGGCGTGCTCGGCGTTCTTCGCGGTCTTGTACATGACCACCCAGGTCGTCGCCGTGATCGGCCATGCCTTGGCGCCCGGCGCGTTGGTCATGATCACGTTGAAGTCCTTGGCCGAGGTCCAGTCCGCGGTGGCGGCGGCAGCGGCGAAGGCGTCGGCGTTCGGTGCAACGAACTGGCCGGCGGCGTTCTTCAGGTTCACCCAGGTGATCTTGTTCTTCACGGCATAGGCGTATTCGACGTAGCCGATCGAACCCTTGATCTGCTTGACGTACTGCGACACGCCTTCGTTACCCTTGCCGCCCACGCCGGTCGGCCAATCGACGGCGGTGCCGAACTTCACCTTGGTTGCCCACTCGGTGCTGACCTTGGACAGGTAGTTGGTGAAGTTGAACGAGGTGCCCGAACCGTCCGAGCGATGCACGACGGTGATCTTGCCTTCCGGCAGCTTCACGCCCGAGTTCAGCGCGGCGATCTTCGGATCGTTCCAGCTAGTGATCTTGCCGAGGAAGATGTCGGCGAGGGTGGTGCCGTCCAGCTTGATCTGGCCGGCATCGACACCGGTGATGTTGACGACCGGCACGATGCCGCCGACCACGACCGGGAACTGGCCCAGCTTGAACTGTGCGAGGTCTTCGGCCTTCAGCGGCGCATCGGTCGCACCGAAATCGATCGTGCCTTCCTTGATCTGCGCCACGCCGGCGCCCGAACCCACCGACTGGTAGTTCAGTTTGTTACCGGTCTTTTCGGCATAAGTGGCGGACCACTTCGACAGCACGGGGTAGACGAAGCTCGAGCCGGCACCGGTGATATCGGTGGCTTGAGCCGTCATGCCGAACATCGAGGCAGCGGCGATCGCAGCGGCAACGCCGATACGAGTCATGGATGAGGTAGTGATCAACACGGTCGCTCCTGGTATTAGAGGGCCACGGGGGATTCCCGCCCGCCCTCTATTTCATGCGGGGTGTGTTGCAATGAGATGAGTTGAATGTTTCAGCTTTATGACAACCGGCTATGTGTTGTCATCTTGCGACCGTGAAAGCCTTGTAAAGGAACGAGTTGCGAGAAACGAGAAATAAGTGCCCGCAAGGTCTTGCGGAGCCTTTTTGACCCACTTCTCACTCCTGTATTACAGGACGCCCAGCCCGATTTGCTCGCGCTCGAAGATTTCGAGCCGGCGCCAGCGGTTGACGATGGTGCAGAACAGCTCGGCCGTGCGCTCGGCGTCGTAGACCGCCGAGTGCGCCTCGCGCGTATCGAATATGTGTCCGGCCGCCTGCACCGATTTGCTGAGCACCGTCTGCCCGTAAGCCAGGCCGCTCAAGGTCACCGTATCGAAGGTGCTGAAGGGGTGGAACGGGTTGCGCTTGTGACCGGTGCGACGCACGGCCTCGTTCAGGAAGCCCAGGTCGAACGATGCGTTATGACCGACCAGGATGGCGCGCTGGCAGTCGTTCTCGCGCATCGATTCGCGCACCGCCTTGAAGATATGGTCCAGCGCCGAGCGCTCGTTGAGCGCGCCACGCAGGGGGTTGTCCGGGTCGATGCCGGTGATCTCCAGCGAGCGCGGGTCGATGTTGGCGCCGGGAAAGGGCTCCACGTGCGCGAACACCGCCGGATGCGGCCGTACGAAGCCGTCCTGGTCCATGCTCAAGGTCACCGCGGCGACTTCCAGCAGCGCATCGCGCTGCGCGTCGAAGCCGCCGGTTTCCACGTCCACGATGACCGGCAGGAAGCCGCGGAAGCGCTCGGCCATGCGGCCAGACATGCTGTTGCTTTGAATCTCCATCAGATAAGCATATCAGCCGAAAGGGTCGTCACGCTGTCTTGGACTTGTCACATAAGTTGCATTGAAACGTAAACACATAACTTCATCCTAACGACCGTTCGAGATCTGGGCGGCCAAGCGATCGTAGGGGGCGGTCCAGCGTAGTTACTTCCTAAATAGTGGAGATATTCCATGCGTTCTAAGTTGCTCGCGGTGGCGATTGCTGCCGGTTTGGGCGTTGCCAGTTTCCACGTCGCCGCGGATCCGGCGCCGGCGAAGAAGACCCACAGTACGAGCCAGGACTCTCAAGCTGCATCCAAGAACGCTGAAATCGAGGCGCTGAAAGCGCAGCTCGAAGCCTTGCAGGCCAAGGTCGCCGAGCTGGAGCAGCGCACCGACGCGCAGTCCGATATCAACGTTTCCACCGGCCAGAACATCGAAGCGGTGCAGAAGCAGGTAGTCGCGACCGACGCACAGGTCAAGAAGTCCAGCGACAAGCTTTCCTATAAGGGCGTGAACATCACGCTGGGTGGCTTCCTCGCCGCCGAAACGATCTATCGCTCGCATTCTGAAGGCGCCGATATCGCGTCGAGCTTCAGCGCGATTCCGTACAAGAACTCTTCGGTCGGCCGCACCGCCGAAACGCGCTTCAGCGCCCGTCAGAGCCGTATCTCGCTGCTCGCCCAGGGTGACGTGAGCCCGGATACGCATGTCGCCGGTTATATCGAGGCCGACTTCATCGGTGGCGCGCAGACCGCCAACTCGAACGAGAGCAACTCGTTCAACCCGCGCGAGCGCAACGTCTACATGACGGTGGACTGGGACAACCCGGGCCTGCACCTGCTGGCCGGTCAGAACTGGTCGCTGCTCACGCTCAACAGCAAGGGCATCACTCCGCGTACCGAGCTGACCCCGCCGCAGATCGACGCGCAGTACCTGCCGGGCTTCACCTGGGCTCGCCAGACGCAGATTCGCCTGGTCAAGGATTTCGACAAGACCTGGTGGCTGGGTATCTCGCTGGAAAACCCGCAGACCACGTTCGGCGTGAGCCCGAACCAGGCCAAGGCGCCGGTGCAGCCGATCTACAACATGCCGGCAGGTTCGGGTTTCGACTCGGCCAACACGCTGTCGCTTAACCACATCCCCGATGTGGTCATCAAGCTGGCTGCCGATCCGGGCTACGGTCATTACGAGCTGTTCGCTTTGGGCCGCGCGTTCTACAACCGCTATAACGATGGCACGGGCAACAGCAACCACGACGTCTACGGTGGCGGCTACGGTATCGGCCTCGTCCTCCCGTTGGTCGAGAAGGTGTTGGACTTCCAGTTCTCCGGTATGCAGGGCCGCGGTATCGGTCGTTACGGCAGCGCGCAGATGCCTGACGTGACCTTCCGTCCGAATGGCTCGATCGCTCCGATCAAGGAAAACATGTTGCTGGCGGGTCTGACCCTGCACGCTACTCCGGATTTCGACATCTACGGCTTTGCCGGTCGCGAGCGTCAGAGCAAGGAAGCGTTCAACTACAACGGCATCGCACTCGGCCTGGGCAACCCGCTGTACAGCAATGCCGGTTGCGATATCGAAGGCGGCAGCTGCGTCGGTCAGAGCAAGCAAATCTGGCAGGGTACGGCAGGTTTCTGGTGGAAGTTCTACCAGGGCAAGTTCGGCCGCGCCCAGTTCGGTGCGCAGTACTCGCACACCGAGCGCGAAGCGTTCGAAGGTATCGGTGGCGCGCCGAAGGCGAAGGAAGACATGTTCTTCACCAGCTTCCGCTACTACCCGTTCTAAGCTTTACGATTATCAGAAGGGAGTTCGACCCATGGATGGAAAACGGCGGGCTTTGCCCGCCGTTTGCTTTTTTGCGGGAGCGCCGCTCAGGCGGCCAGGATGCTGGCCGCTTCTGACGGGGCGTTGCCGAAGCGCGGCTCGCGTTTTTCCAGAAATGCGGACATGCCTTCGCGTTGCGCCGGATGTCCGTAGAGCGCGTAATACATCTGCCGCTCGAAGCGCATGCCTGGCTCAAGGCCGACCTGCTCGGCCATGTTTACGCTGGCCCTGGCCATCTGCACGATGTCCCGCGGGTATCCTGCCACCTGCCGAGCGACGGCCCGGGCGGTCTTGGCCAGATCGCCGGCTGGCATGACGCGACTGACCAAACCGATGCGCAAAGCCTCCTGCGCATCGATCAGGCGGCCGGTGAGTATCATGTCCATGGCCTGCGCACGACCGACCAGACGGGTGAGGCGCTGCGAGCCACCGATCCCGGGTATGCAGCCGATCTTGACTTCCGGTTGCCCGAAGCGTGCGGTGTCGGCGGCAAGAATCAGGTCGCACATCATGGCCAGTTCGCAACCGCCGCCCAACGCATCGCCGGACACGGCAGCCAGCTTGGGCAATCGAAGCGCGGCGAACCGGTCCCAATCGCCGAAAAAATCGGCGGCCTGCATCGAGAAGTAGGATTGATCGGCCAGTTCGCCGATATCCGCGCCAGCGGAGAAGATCCGCTCGTTACCCGTGATGATCAGGCAGCCGATGCGCGGATCGGCATCGAATGCGGTTGCCGCGGCCAGCAATTCCTTCATCAACTGCGTGTTCAGTGCATTGAGCCGACGAGGGCGGTTGAGGACGATGGTGGCAACGCCGGCATTTACTTCGGTTTCTATGGTTTCGTATCGCATTAGCTGTCCCAGATGGCTCCAAACGCGGGGATGCCGAGGCTTTCGAGATCGTGCACAACCCGGCGTGTCAGTTTCTGATTGGAAATCACGATGACGGCTTCGGCCGATGTTTCGCGCACTGCCTGCAGAGCCAGCGTCGTGAGATCCGGTTTGCCTCTCTCATCGGTATCCCAGATCAGCGGGCTGTCCGTGTGTGCGAGGATTTCATCGACCAATGCATTGCCATATGTCTTGCGTGGCGAGCGCGTTGACCAGATCAGACGGCACGGCACACGCCCTTCGAATAGATGAGGAAGGATGGGGCCAATGCCGGAGCCCGTTCCAACGTAGACCACACGGCGAAACAGCACTTCGATCCTGGCTACCCCCGAGGTGGTGATGCCCTTGACCCAGACCTTGTCAGGCGGGTTGTCGATGAACCTGCCGGTCCAGTCGCCGGCTCGGCTGATCACCAGTCGATAACCGGTCTGGCCGGGAGTCGGGACATTGGCAAATGCGTGATATTGGCCAAAGGGCGTCAGGCTGATAGCGTTGGAGCTCCCGCAAAATGGCGTGTCGCCGTAGTCGAAGCGGGTCAACGCCACATGCTGCGATGGCCTGACGATGTTCACATCGACTTTTTTCAGGGTGAGCCATGGCGATGCAATGGACAGCGTGAGCAGGCACAGCATCCAGAACGCGGGACTATGCAGCAGATCGCCATGGAAGTCGCTCACGATGGAGACGGTTTGGATCCAGAACAGAATGAGCACGGACCAGCCTGCGATGCGATGCACCTGTTCAAATACATCGTGAAAACGTTGGCGCATCGGCGCCATGGCCGAAACAATCATGGCCACCATCAGGCCCAGCATCAATGCACTGGACGCCAAAGTCAGATTCGATGGCGCGCTGGCGCCATTGAGCCGATTTGCGACCATGGCCCAAAGCAGGAATCCGAACCAGGCGCTTCCTGCTACGGCGGAAGCCGAGTGCAGACCGCCAAAATGGAAGACCTTGCCCGCCCCCCAGCGGATCCATAGAGGCCACGTCGTAGGGATGCGTGTGGCAAGCCAGAACAATGCGTTGATGACGCGTTGCTGACGAATCAATATGGCGATACTGAGATTGATCAGCGCCATGTCCGCAATGGATTGTAAGGCGTAGCCCTGGTTTGCAGTCGAAGCCTGATCGAGCCAGCCGTTCACGAATACGGCGATATTGACGATGGCGACCAGAAAGTTCAGTCGGCGATATTCCATCAATGCGGGATGTCGCGTGACGCGTCGCCAATGTTTGGCGCCCATGGAAAGCTCGGATGCCTGCGCGTTCATCCGGCGGCTCTCGCATCGTGGGCTTGCAGATGTTTGTTCGCCATGGCCAGCAGCAGGCGCTTGTCCAGCTTGCCGCGTGAGGTGTGCGGCAAGGCATCGAGCGGAAGCAGCATGACGGGTACGTAATAGTAAGGCAGCGCGGTAGCGACGCTGTGCAGCGCTCCGTTGACGTCGATCGAAGCGGGTGTGGCGAAGCTGACCAAGTGACGATCGTTGAGCTTGAGCGTGACGGCCTGTTTGCAGCCGGCGCTTTCGAGCACGGAGGTGACGGCCTGCAATTCGACACGGAAGCCCCGGATTTTCACGACATCGTCGGTTCTGCCCAAATGCTCCAGTTCGCCGTCAATCGTCCAGCGCCCCAGATCACGTGTGCGAAACATCATGTGGCCGGGCCGGAAGGGGTCGGGGCGATAGCGCTCTGTAGTCAGCGATGAGTTGTCCAGGTAACCGGCGGTAACGCAATCGCCACCCGCCCACATTTCGCCCGTTGTGCCCATGGGCAGCGCATTGAGATCGTCATCCAGTATGTAAACGGTATTGTTTGGTGTCGGACGGCCAATGGAGAGAACCGGCTTGGCCGGATGATGTTTCTCCATGGTATTGACGATGGTGGTCTCGGTCGGGCCGCAGGAGTTGTAGAAATGGCAGAACGACGACCACGCATCCGCCAGCGGGCGAGGGCACGCCTCTCCTGCAACGGCGACGCTCTCGATGTGGCGGCATCGTTCGATATCCAGCGATGCGAGAATGGACGGTGTCGCAATGAGTATGTCGACCTTTTCCGCGGTGTCCTGAATGGACTTGTCGCGGATCACCAGCGACGCTCCATTGGACAAGGCTCCCAACGTCTCCCACGCCGCCATATCGAAGGCGATGGACAGGACCTGGCCGACTTTCACGCCAGGACGCATGCCAAGATCGCCGGGTGACGTCTGCAGGATATTGCACAGATTCCGATGGGTCACTCGCACCCCATTGGGGACGCCGGTGGTTCCTGAGGTAAAGAGAATGATCGCCACATCATCAGGATGCGCCACGTCTTTCCTATCGTCCGGCAACGGCGTGGAGCTTGCCTCGGCCATGACATCTTCGATGCAGATGATCTGTCGCTGGGCATCGGCCGGAAGGTTCGCGCTCAGCTCGCGCATGGTCAGAATAACCTTTGCATTTACGGTCGCGGAGATGTGCTTGAGCATGTCCGGGGGCGCGACGCCGACGTGCTGCGGCACATAGGCGGCGCCAAGACGCAGTGTCGCGACGATACCGACCAGCATGGGCAACGAGCGCTTCAAAAAAAGCAAACCGCGTCGCCTCTCCGCACGCCGCTGTCGTACAGACGTGTTGCCAGTCTGTCCGCGGCAGCGTCGAGCTGCGCGTATGTCAGGCTTTTTCCAAGATATGTCGCCGCGATGGCGTGCGGCTGGGTTCTGGCTTGATAAGCAATGGCCTCGGAAATCGTGGAGAAGCGCGGCTGCACGCTTGCACCCCAGCCGAAGGCGTGGAATTGCTCGCGATCCCACGGAGAAAGTTCGCGGAAGGGATCTGCTGATCGGCCTAATGGGAAGAAAGCGACATTGGGATGGCCGACATGGTCAGCTCGTCGGTCGCCGGCCGTTTCGACGGTGGTGGCCGCATGAACATGCTTGTCGGATAGGCGCAAAGGCTGCGCGAGTTGCGCACGTCGAGTGCTCATTTTGTGGACTCCTGTCTCGTTGATGGACTGCTTGACAGGTTTTCGGTCCGGCCGCCGAGTCGGTTACGCTTATGGCATGTAGGCGCTGGCGAAGCGTCTTTGTAAGAAAGCGACTACTTCTCGCGGAGACGTGCATAGGCTCCGGCGGTTTCGCTTATGTTGGAGCGTGGCCTCTCGAGATCGAGGCCGCGGTGAAGGAAAAGGCCGCGTTTTTCAGCCTGAAAGACAAGTCTTCATCGGTATTTTTCCGCCGGGCAACCGCGGCTTTGCGACGCTTTTTTCACTGGGCACCGCACGCATGCGAAGCGTCAAGGCGTGGGCGCCGGTCCTTCCGCAAGCGCTGTGACGTTCCATCCACCGCCCAATGCCCGGATCAGGTCCACGCTTGCCTGCAGTCTCCGTGTGCGTACCAGCTCTGCCGTGCGTTCCGCCTGCAATGCGCTGGTTTGAGCGCTGGTCACGTCGAGATAACTCACCACGCCTTCCTTGTAGCGGTTGGTGGCAAGTGTCTGCGATTCCTTGGCGGCGGCGGCGGCGGTGTCTTCCTGCATCGCTTCGCGGCCGAGCTCCTGCAATAGCGACAGGTCGTCTTCGACCTGCTGGAATGCATGCAGTACGACAGCGCGATACTGGCCCGACGATGCGTCGAGCTCTGCCCGCGCCTGGGCCAGACGTGCGCGCCGTAGACCACCGTCGAAAAGATTCAGCGAAGCGATGGGCCCCAACGCCCAGAAACGGTTACCCACGCTCAACAGGTTGCCATGGCCGGTATCCTGCCAGCCGAACGCCGCGCTGAGGCTGAGTGTGGGGAAGAAAGCCGCTCGCGCTACGCCGATATTGGCGTTGGCCGCGAACGTTCGTCGTTCCGCCGAGGCGATATCGGGGCGTCGCTGCAGCAGCGTCGAAGGAACGCCAAGAGGGATAGCGGGAATGGCGAGGGATTCGGCTTGCTCGGGGAGCGAAAAATTCGACGCCGGTTCGCCGATCAACGCCGCGATCGCGTGCACGGTGAGCGCGCGCTGTGCGCGCAGCTCGGAGGTTTGCGCCTGCGCGTCGGCGTACTGCGCATTCGCGCGCGCAACATCCAGGCCCGATGACACGCCGCCCTCCATGCGCTGCTCTGTCATATCCTGGCTTTGCCGGTAGGCATCGAGCGAGTCGCGCAGGATTCGCGCCTGCATGTCGTAGCCGCGCAGCTTGATGTACAGGTCGGCCAGTTGCGCCTGCAGACTGAGCTGTGCCGATGCAAGGTCCGCCGCTGCAGCATCGCTCTGCGCGTGTCCTGCGGCGATTTCGTTGCGGATGCGTCCCCACAGATCCAGTTCGTAGTCGGCGGAAAACTGCAGCGTATCGCCGTCGTATTCGTTGGGCTGGTTGGCACCGCGTGTCGGGCGGTTATCGGACTGGCGGTTGTTGGTCGGGCTGGCCGATACGCCGGCATGCGGTACGGCGCTGGCATGTAATTGCTGCTCGAAGGCACGCGAGGCTTCGTAGCGGGCCAGCGCGACGGCGATGTTCGGATTGTTCTTGTTGAGCCGGTCCTCCAGTGTGTTCAGGCCCGGATCGCCATAGACCGTCCACCAGTCGCCACGCGAGGCGGTATCGCCCGGCGCTGCGATAGCCCAGCCATCGGGCGTGGCTGCACCCTGGTACGCATCAGGCAGCTTGCCCATGTCCGGACGCTGATAGGTCGGGGCGAGCGAGCAGCCGCCCAGCGTCAACAGCGTGGCTAGCGACAAGGCGCGCCATGGCAAGCCTGCCGATTCAGTTCGCCTTGGCATGACCTTGCTCCTGGGGCTGGGATGCTTCCTGCACTTGATCGCCCTGCATCAGCGAATCGGAGGGGTGGTCGATGATGCGATCGCCGCGCACAAGACCGTGATCGATCTGCAGGCGATCGCCCAAATCCATGGCAATGTGCACATCGCGAAGCTCTACGCGATGGTTTTTGCCGATAACCGCGATCTGTGGGCCTGCGGCGCGGAACAGCAAGGTGGTGGCCGGCACGGTAACGGTGCGCGGGTCGCTGCTGAGCGGCAGATGCACTTCGGCGAAATCGCCGGGGAGGAGATCGTTGCGCGGATTGTCTACGCGAAACTGCGCCAGCAGTGTGCCGGAAGATTGATTGATCGCGCTGGAGTTGCCTATCAGTGTGCCGGTGACGGTTTCGCCGCCGTGGCCCAGGACGGTGAGCTCCACCTGCATGCCCGGTTTGATCGATGACGCGTAGCCTTGTGGCACTTCCGCATACAGTCGCATCTTGCTGGTATCGGCCACGGTGAAAAGCGGCTGTCCGTTTTCGTTGTTTGCGGAGATCAGGTCGCCGATATCCGTATGCCGGGTAGTCACCGTGCCGTCGAACGGCGCGGTAATTCGCTTGAACGATTCCAGCGCCGCGATGCGATCGACATCCGCCTTGGCGGCGAGCACGTTGGCGCGTGCGCTCTCGGCCTCACTGGCTTTTTCGTCGGACTCCTGTTTGGACACCGAGCGCGATTGCAGCAAGTTTTGCCAGCGCGTTGCCGTGGTCTCGGCAAGACGCACGTTCGCCTGCGCGCGAACGAGCCCGGCCTTGGCCTGTTCATATTGCTGATCCAGTTCGGGCGTATCGATCACGCCCAGCACATCGCCGGCCTTGACCTTGTCGCCGATATCGGCGTTCCAGCTTTTCAGGTAGCCGCCGACACGCGCATGGATCGGTGCGCTGATCCATGCGTCGAGATGGCCGGGCAGGGTCATGCTTTGCGCGCCGCCGCTGGTGGCCGCCTCGATCGTCTGCACGGTCGGCACCAGTTGCGCGTCGGTCCATTTGACCAGGTTGCGCGATTCGACGCTGCGCAGGGAAAGCCCGATTACCACCGCGGCAACGGCCAGGCCCAACCCGATGGTGATGGCCAGGCGAAGGCGTGGCGGGCGCGTGGGTGTCGCGGCGATGGCGTCATGCGACATGGGGAGTATCTCCGAGTAGACGAGGTGTGGCAGGCGCCGGCGCGGTGCGGCCATGCACGATCGAGAAGATCACCGGTACGAACAGCAGCGTGGCAAACGTGGCGAACAGCAGGCCGCCGATGACCGCTCGTCCCAGAGGCGAGTTCTGTTCCTGGCTGAGCGCCATCGGCAACATGCCGATGACCATCGCCAGCGCCGTCATGCATACCGGACGGAATCGCGTGAAGCCGGCTTCCAATGCGGCCTTGAGCGGATCGCCGTGTTCGGCAAGCCGTTCGCGGCAGAAGCTCACTACGAGAATCGAGTTGGCGGTAGCGACACCCATGCACATGATCGCCCCGGTCAATGCTGGCACCGACAGGCTGGTATGGCTGAGGAACAACATCCATACGATGCCGGCGAGCGCCGCGGGCAATGCGGTAATGATGACGAACGGGTCGAGCCACGATTGGAAATTGACCACAATCAGCAGATAGATCAGCACGATTGCGCCGACGAGGCCGAAGATAAGGCCGCCGAAGGCTTCGTTCATGGTGCCGACCTGGCCGTGCAGGCTCACCAGCGTACCTTTGGGCCGGGTCTGGGCGAAATCGTTCAGCACCTTCTGCACGTCGTGCGCGACGCCGCCGAGATCGCGCCCCTGAATCGCTGCGTAGATATCGTAGGAAGGCATGATGTTGTAGTGCGAGACCACCGCTTCGCTGGGGCCGCGCGTGAACGACGCCAGGCCGCCGAGAATCTGTGTCGCGTGATCATTGGCCGAGGTCACCGGCAAGCCGGTCAGATCGGCCATCGAGTCCATCAGGTATTGCGGCGTCGCCGCGACGATCGCGTACGACACGCCATTCTTGGGGTTCAGCCAGAACGCCGGCGCCACCTGCGAACTGCCGGCCAACGAAGCGACCATGCTGTTGGTGACATCGCGTTCGGTAATGCCCAGACTGTCGGCACGGATACGATCTACTTTCACGTTCAACTGTGGGTAGCTCGAACTCTGTTGCAGGCGCACGTCGGCGATGCCGGGAATCGCGCGCATCTTCTTCATGATCTCCATCGCGTAGTCTTCGTTGGCGATCCGATCGCGGCCGGCAATGGACACGTCCAGCGGGGCGGGCGCGCCAAAGTTGAGAATCTGGCTGGTCATGTCCGCGGGAAGGAACGCAAATTGCGTACCCGGGAACTGGCGCGGCAGTGTCTCGCGCAGCGTCTTGACGAAATCGGCGCTGGGCTGGTGATCGCTCTTGAGGACGATCTGAATGTCGCCATCCTGCGGTCCGATGGTGCCACTGCTGTTGTAAACCAGGTTGGTGCCGCTCAACGGCAGGCCGATGTTGTCGATCACGGTGTCGAGCTGATCGGGCGGAATCACCTGCCGCACGGCGCGCTCGATGCGATCGAACTCCGCCGCGGTCTCTTCGACGCGTGTGCCCATCGGTGCGCGCACGTGCATCGCAATCGAGTCCGAATCGATTGCAGGGAAGAAATCGCGCCCCAGTGTGGGTACCAGTGCGAACGACACCAGCACGAAAGCCAGGAAGCCCATGATGAAGCGTTTGCGGTTATCCAATGCCACCGTCAGCGTGGCGTAGTAGACGTCGCGTATGCGCGTGAAGCGTTGTTCGAAGCCGTGTTGAAAGCGCACCAGGGCATGCACGAATGCATTGCGCTTGCGCGGTGGGTGTTGATCGCCCTCGTGGTGGTTGATGTAAGGATCTTCCGGATGGTCGCCTGGGCCGTTTTCGGTGCGATGCGGCTTGAGCAGGAACATCGCCAGCGTCGGTACCAGGGTGCGCGACAGCACGAACGAGGAGGCCATGGCGAAGATCACCGCCAGCGCCATCGGCCGGAACAGGAAGCCGGCGATGCCGTTTAGCATGAACATCGGCACGAAGACGATGCAGATACACAGCAGCGAAACGAAGGCGGGCGTCACGATCTGCTTGGCGCCATCCATGATGGCCGTCATCACGTCCTTGCCCTGTTCGAGATGCCAGTTGATGTTCTCGATCGTCACCGTCGCGTCGTCGACGAGAATGCCTACCGCCAACGCCAGGCCGCCGAGCGTCATCACATTGAGGGTCTGGCCGAAGGTGGCGAGCAGAGCGATAGCCGACAGGATCGATAATGGAATCGACAGCGCGATGATGACGGTCGAACGCCAGCTGCCCAGGAACAACAGGATCATCACCGACGTCAGCAGGGCCGCGATGATGCCTTCGCGAGCCACCGAGCTGATCGCCGCCTTGACGAACAGCGACTGGTCGGCAAGCAGGTTCATCTTCAGTGATTTCGGTTGCGTCTCCTGGATCAATGGCAACAGTTTCTTGATGCCGGCCACCACGTCGAGCGTCGAGGCATTGCCATTCTTCAACGCAGGCATCAGTACGGCGCGTTTACCGTCCACGCGTACGATGTTGTTCTGCGGCGGCGCGCCGTCGCGAACATGGGCCACATCGCCGATGGTGATGGTCGCGCCGTTGACGGTCTTGATCGGCAGGCGATTAAGTTCGTCGATCAACGTAGGGCTGTTGTTGAGCTGGACGTGATATTCGTAGGTGCCGATCTTGGCGGTGCCGACCGGAATGATCTGGTTCTGCGCGTTGAGCGCATTGCCGACGTCCTGTGCGGAGAGGCCTTTGGCAGCCAGTGCTTGTGGATTGAGATCCAGCGTGACCTGCTTCTGCTTGCCGCCGTAAGGTGTAGGAATCGCCACGCCGGGGACGGAGATCAGCGTGGGACGCATGAAGTTCTGCGCGATATCGCGAATAGTGGCTTCGGACAGTTCAGAACTGGAAAGCGCCATCTGCAGAACAGGTACGGTCGAAGCGTTGTAGTTGAGAATCTGCGGTGGCGTGATGCCTGGCGGCATCTGCTTGACCACCGTCTGCGAGATCGAGGTCACCTGCGCGGTGGCGGTGCGAATGTCCACGCCCGGCTGGAAAAAGATCTTCACGATGCCTACGCCGGGAAGCGACTGCGATTCGATATGTTCGATATCGTTGACGGCCGTGGTCAGCTGGCGCTCGTAGTAATAGATCACACGGCCGGACATCTGGTCTGGCGGCAGGCCGTTATAGCTCCACACCACGCTGATGACCGGAATGCCGATGTTTGGAAAAATGTCGGTTGGCGTGCGCAACGCCGCCAACGGGCCGGCGATCAGGATGACCAAGGCCAGCACGATGAAGGTGTACGGCTTGGAAAGGGCGATGCGGACGAGCGCTAGCATGTGCGGCGCTTCGAAGCGAGCGTGTGTGACGCGGACGTGACAACCGATGGGTTATCCGTGCGGGTGAACCATGAGCGGGTCATCAGCTTTATGTCTGGCGTGCTTCGGGCGGAAGTACCCAGGGCCATGATGGGCGCCGATGCTTGTGGAAACCTTTTGGGTAGGGGCGACTTCGTTCGAGGTTCACTGCAGGGGCGATTTTCCGTCGCGACCCACGGTTGCTTCACGGCTTGTCGCGACTAAAGTCGCTCCTGCAAAGACAACAAGCCGCCAATCAACCAGGCAAGGCCTGCATCCGAATCCGCACCAACAACCCATGCCCGGCCGGCGATTCGAGCAATTCGATCTGCGCGTCATGCAATTGCACTGCGCGCTGCACGATGCTGAGGCCCAGGCCAAACCCCTGTGATGCACTCTCGGTCTCCCGATGAAACGGCTGGAATACCGCTTGCCGCCGTTCGGCCGGAATGCCCGGGCCGTCGTCGCAGATATCGATCACCGCCAGCGTATCGGCGCGCGTCACGGCAATATCGACCTGGCCGCCCTGCGGCGCATAGCGCAGGGCGTTCTCGATCAGGTTGCGGAACATGGCCGTCAGCGCCACCTCGTGGCCGGATACCCGCAGTTCGCCTTCGTCGTGATTCAGACTAAGGGCGATGTCCTTCTCGGCAATTGTCGGGGCGAGTTCCTCGACCGCTTCGGTAGCAATCGTAATCAGGTCCAATGGCATGCGGCGCTGCGACGCGGCGCCGGCTTCCAGACGAGCGATAGCCAGAATCTGTTCGATGCGCCGGCCGAGCCTGGCCAGGCTGCGCTGCGCATTCTTCAAGGTGAATTCGACTTCGCTGGCATTGTCCGCGATGAGCGCGCTTTCCAGATGGATCATGGTCGCCGCCAGCGGCGTGCGCAGCTCGTGCGCTACATCGCTGGCAAAGCGATGCTCGCGTTCGATCGTGTCTTCCAGTCGTTCCAGTTGCTGGTTGAGCGTCAGGATCAGCGGCTTGATCTCTTGCGGCGTACGTTCGAGCGAGATCGGTTGACGACTGCCTGGCGTTCGCCTGGCCAGCAGGCGTGTCAACAGATCGAGCGGGCGCAGGCCGCGCTTCACCGCCAGGCTCACCAGGATCGCGAGCAACGGTAGCCCGATCAGCAGGGGCAGGCTGTGCTCAAGGATCAGACCGCGGGTGATATCGCGCCGGTTGTCGTAACGCTCACCGATGCGGATCACCAGCCCGAAGCGGTTCTTGAGCGTAAAAATGCGCCAGCGATGATCGCCATGGTAAAGGTCGCTAAAGCCGCGCTCAGCCTCGGACGGCGGAGCCAGGTCGGCCAGGTTCGCCGTGGCGGCAATCAGTTTGCCGCGCGGGTCGTAGGCCTGGAAACCGACTTCGGGTTCGTAGTTGCGTGGATGCACCGAAACGACCACGCTGCCGCGTTGTACATCGCTGGGCAGCGTGAAGCCGGACGACGAAGGCGCGGGAAAGGAGGTTTGGCTGCTTGCGATCAGGCTGCCCAGCGTGCGGCCTGCCTGTGCCAGGCGACCATCGAGCAGCTGATTCATCTCGCGCTGTTCGCGCCGATAGCTGATGGTCCCCAGCGGAATCAGCACGACCACCAGGACGGCGATGATCAGCCAGGTCAGGCGCGTGCGCAGGCTGGCGGTTTTCATGGCGTGTCGTTCATTTGGGGTCTCGCGGGATCATATAGCCGATACCTCGGACCGTATGGATCACATCGGCGCTCAGCTTGCGTCGCAGCCAGTGCACCTGCACTTCGATGGCGTTGCGATCGACCACGGTATCGAAGCCGTAGACGGAATTCTCCAGCGCTTCGCGGCGCACGATGCGGCCTGCACGCTCCATCAGGATACGCAGCACCGCAAACTCGCGGCGAGTGAGGGTGACACTCTTGCCACGGAAGGCGACTTCCATGGTCGCCAGATCCAGTCGCAGGCCGCCAACTTCCACGAGGTTGTCAGCAAGGCCTTGTGCGCGCCGTGTCAGCGAGCGGATGCGCGCCGCCAGTTCGCCAAGATGGAACGGCTTGACCAGATAGTCGTCCGCACCCAGGTCGAGTCCGCGGATGCGCGTTTCCAACGCGTCGCGCGCGGTCATGACAAGGATGGGGGTCTTCACGCCATCGCGCCGTGCTTCGGCCAACACGTCCAGGCCATCCTTGCCGGGCAGGCCAAGATCCAGCAGCACCAGGTCGATCGAGCCGTCGCTCATCGCTGCCATCGCCTGTCGGCCGTCTTTGAGCCAGGTCACCGCATACGACTGATGCTCAAGCGCGTGCTTGATCGCTTCCCCCAGTTCGATGTCGTCTTCCACCAAAAGTATGTGCATGCCTGGTTGTACCGTGGTGTCGGGACGGTTGAGGGAATGGTTGGCGATGTTTTATACCCTGGGCATCATCGCCGTGTTTGCTTTTGCGTAGCTTATGTATTTTCCGAAAGCCAGCGGCCATGCGGATTTTGCGACTTTCGTTCCGGAACTTTTCAGGTAGGGGGTTGCCTAACTCCCGCCCTTTAGATAGCTTTCTTGCTATGCAGCATATCCGTCGCCACACATTCTTTTGCCTCACATGCCTTCTGGGCATGCTTTTGGCTGTGGCGTCGTCCGTGTTTGCGTCATCGAGCCAGTTTGAGCGAATGTTCAATCAGGTGACGTCATCGGTACATGTCGACCAGGTCGACAGCCAAGGTCAGGATCACGGTGATCTCAGCAAGTTTGGCGTCGTCTATGACAATAGCGACGTCGACGAGAGTGTCATTGTTCCCGACATGTTTGTTGTGGTGTTACTGCCCCGTGCGGCGGATGCGCCACACCCTGCCCATTGCGCAGGCTTCAGTCATTGCGGAGCCCTGACTCCGCGCCCTCCATCGGTCTAATCCCCAGGCAGGGTTTGGTGCGCCCGCCCGGCGTACCACGTTTGCGAGCAAGTCCCTAGACGCCTTTCAGGCGTAGTGCCAGCTTGCCTTGCCCTCGGCCTTTATCTCGATCCCCCACGTTCCTCTTTCGCTGTCGCCGAATGATCGGCGCGTCGCGTCGTGGACCGTGTTCGACATCCCACTGCCGTACCCCAACGAGATCATGACCATGAAACGATTGATTGAAGGTTTCGACCTTTTCCGCCGCGAAGTCTTTCCCGAGCAGCGTGAGCTGTTCAAGCGCCTGGCCGACAAGCAGAGCCCGCACACCTTGTTCATTACGTGTGCCGATTCGCGCGTCATGCCCGAGATGATTTTCTCGGCCCAGCCGGGCGAGCTGTTCGTCTACCGCAATATCGGCAATATTGTTCCGCCCTATGCCCAGCATGTGAGCGGTGTCGTCGCGGCGATCGAATACGCCGTGAAGGTGCTGGAGGTGCAGCACATCGTCATTTGCGGCCACTCCGATTGTGGCGCGATGAAGGCATTGATGAACCCGGCTTCGCTGCACAACAAGCCTTCCGTGCAGGCCTGGCTCAAGCACGCCGACGTAGCTCGTTACGTCGTTGCCGAGTTCGGCGCGACCATGACCGATGCCGAGACGTTGCGTCGCCTTACCGAGGAAAACGTGGTCGGTCAGCTGGAGCATCTGCGCACCCTGCCTGCCGTCGCTGCCGCTATTGCCACGGGGAGCCTGAGCATCCACGGCTGGATCTACGACATCGAGCATGCGGAGATCACGGCATTCGATGCGCAGGGCGGTCGCTTCGTCAGGCTCGACCCGACCTCGGGCGAGGTGCCGGAGGCGACGCCGCATGCGCGTTTTCTGACGCCTGTCTCGACGGCAAACGCTGCCTAAGGAATTCTCATGCGTGCTTATTTTTCAAATGGATTTTTTGGACGCGACCTGTTGGGATCGGTCGTCGTCTTTTTGGTGGCGCTGCCTTTGTGCATGGGTATCGCCATCGCTTCGGGCATGCCGCCGGCAACCGGGCTGATTACCGGCATTATCGGTGGCGTAGTGGTTGGCATCTTTGCCGGCTCGCCGATGCAGGTCAGCGGCCCAGCGGCCGGTCTGGCGGTTTTGGTGTTCGAGCTGGTGCGTGAGCATGGCATGGCTGCGCTCGGCCCGGTTGTCCTATTGGCCGGCGTCATTCAGGTCGTCGCGGGCCTGTGCCGCGCCGGCGTATGGTTCCGCATGACGTCGCCGGCGGTGATCGCCGGCATGTTGTCGGGCATCGGCATTCTGATCGTCGCATCGCAGTTGCACGTGTTGATCGATGCCATGCCCAAGGCGCGCGGACTTGAAAACTTTGCCGCATGGCCACCCGCCATGATGAACGCGATTCGTGGCCTCGAAGGCGGTGGCAATCTGGCGGCGCTCGGCGTGGGTGTCGGCACGATCGCGATCATGCTGGCCTGGGAAAAACTGCGTCCGGCCAAGTTGCGCTTCGTACCGGGTGCCTTGCTGGCAGTAGTTGCGTTGACGGCGATCGTGCAGTTCTTTGCGGTCGACGTGAACAAGGTCGACGTGCCGTCGAATCTGTTCGCCGCCATCAGCCTGCCGGGGTTGAGCGATTTCGCTAACGTGTTGCAGCCGTCGATGCTGATTGCAGCGGCCACGTTCGCCTTCATCGCCAGTGCGGAGACGCTGTTGTCTGCCGCGGCCGTGGATCGCATGCATGACGGCCCACGTACCAAGTACGACCGTGAGTTGACTGCGCAAGGCGTAGGCAATGTGCTTTGCGGTTTCCTGGGTGCGTTGCCGATGACCGGCGTGATCGTACGCAGTGCCGCCAACGTACAGGCCGGTTCGGCGACGCGCATGGCGACCATCCTGCACGGTGCGTGGATGCTGGTGTTTGCGTTGTTGTTGCCGTGGCTGCTGCGTATGACCCCGGTGGCCTGTCTGGCCGGCATCCTGGTCTTCACCGGTGTGAAGATGATCAACCTGAAGCAGATGAAGTCGCTCGCGGCTTACGGTAAAGGCACGGCCGTGGTTTATCTGGCGACCACGCTGGCGATCGTCGCCACCGATCTGCTGACCGGCGTGATCATCGGTTTTGCCGCGTCGCTGTTCCGTCTGGCGTTGCTGTCGTCCAAGCTCAAGATCGGTCTGAATCATCACGACGAACCGGGCAATGCCTCGTTGCATCTGGAAGGTTCGGCTACGTTCCTGAAGGTGCCGAGCATGGCGCGCACGCTGGAGCAGGTGCCGCCCAATACCAGCCTGAAACTGGTGCTCGATCGTCTGCATCACGTGGATCAGGCCTGTCTCGAGCTACTGCGCGATTGGAGTCGCAGCGCGTCGTCGCGCGGCTGTGAACTGGTGGTCGATTGGGATGAGCTCAATCGCAGGGTCGAAGGGCAGAAGAAAGCTGCCTGACGAGTGCCTGCTCCGGCCACCGCCTCCCTCTCGTATTGGTCGGAGCGGGCACGTTTCTTAGGAATTTGTAGGAGCGACTTCAGGGAATCTCGAATGACCTCAGTTTTCATCGTCGCCCCGGCGAACGCCGGGGCCCAGCGACTTCAACACGGTGAAGCGTAAGGCACTGGGTCCCGGCGTTCGCCGGGACGACGGATAGGATGGGTTATCAGGTTCTCTGATATCGCTACTACAGAATTGGCGCTACTCGACAGTCTTCTGTTTGTAAGCGCACAAGTCACGAATCACGCAACGCGGACATTCCGGCTTGCGCGCCTTGCACACGTACCGGCCATGCAGAATCAACCAGTGATGAGCGTCCTGTTTGAATTCGGCCGGTACGTTTTTTTCGAGCTTGTCTTCAACCGCGCGGACGTCCTTGCCGGGTGCGAGCCCGGTCCGGTTGGAGACGCGGAAGATATGCGTGTCCACCGCAATGGTGGGATGGCCGAATGCGGTATTGAGCACTACGTTGGCGGTCTTGCGGCCCACGCCGGGTAATGCTTCCAGCGCTTCGCGCGTATCGGGGACTTCGCCGTCGTATTGCTCGACCAGGATGCGCGACAGCGCAATCACGTTCTTGGCCTTGCCGTTGAACAACCCGATCGTGCTGATGTATTTCTTCAGCTTTTCTTCGCCGAGCTTGAGGATGGCTTGCGGCGTATTGGCGACCGGGTAGAGCTTCTTGGTGGCCTTGTTGACGCCGACGTCCGTCGCCTGCGCCGACAGCACGACGGCGACCAGCAATTCGAACGGCGTGGTGTAGGTCAGCTCGGTGGTCGGATGCGGGTCGAGTTCGCGCAGGCGCGAGAACATGTCGACGATATCAGCGCGCTTCACGATTTGGGATCCTGCTGTTTGGCCTTGGCGCGAGCCAGCGCGGCCAGGACGGGATTGACTGGGCCGGCCTGCGCGCCGACTTCGACCTTGCGTGCCGCAAGTTCCGCTTCACGGTGTTCGCGTTGTCGCGCCACGCGCGTCTCGCGGCGCTTGAAATGCTGGCGCGCTTGATCAGCATGTGCCTGATCGATCTGCGCCAACGGCATCGGCTCCAGCACGATGCAGTCGACCGGGCAGGCCGGGACGCAGAGCTCGCAGCCGGTGCAGTCGTCGGCCACTACCGTGTGCATCCATTTTGCCGCGCCCACGATCGCATCGACCGGACAAACCTGGATACATTTGGTACAGCCGATGCAGTCGGCTTCGACGATGCGTGCCAAGGTTCGCGGCTTCTCGATCCCGTGCTCGGGATCCAATGGCAGCACGGGTTTATCCAACAAGGCCGCGAGCTTGGCGATACCGGCTTCGCCGCCTGGCGGGCAATAGTTGATCGGCGCATCGCCATGGGCGATCGCCTCTGCATAGGGCCGGCAGCCGTGATACCCGCATTGCTCGCATTGCGTCTGCGGTAGCAAGGCATCGATGCGGTCGACCAGTTCGCTCATCCCAGCGGCCTCAGTGCCTTGGGTACCAGGTAGCTCTTTCCGTCGTAACTGAGGCGATAGGTTTGTTCGTCGTTGTCCGTCTTGCTGTCGCACTGGCCATCTTTGCCGGCGACCGAGACGTCCGATGAGGATTTTTCCGTAACCCGAATGTCGGCATAGCCGTTGTGGGTGGCCGAATCCATCGCCAGTGTACGGTCGGCGCCCTCGAAGGTTCCGGCGCAATTGGTGTCCCATTCGCCGCCGTTCCTATGGGTGACGATGCCGTCCAGCACCGGGCGAAGCTGGTCACGATCGATCACGTACAACCACAGGTTCGCTTCCTCGAAAGGATTCGCGCGCGAATTGTTTGCCTGAGTAAGACGTAAGCCAAAGGCGATGGTGCCGGGGGCCAATTGGTAGCGGGCGGTATCCAGCTCGACACTGTGAATCTGGATCGCATCATCGGACATGCGGCCGGCCAGCTTCAGTCTTTGCTGCACTTTCAAGGTAGCTTTGTCGAGCACCAACAATTCGAGGTCACCTTCATTTTCATCGCCACCCGTTTTGGTTATCAAGGGGACAGCGACCAGCAGCGACTGAGGCTGTGCCGGCCAGGTCTTGCAGACCAGTGCATGGGGATCGGAGCCGATGCTGTCTGACGACGGCAGGGTGATGACCGCGCCGTCCACGGTAAAGCTGTCCTTCGCTGTCGACTTCGCCTTGGGATAGGCCTGCTGAACGATAGCTGCAGCGCGCTCGATGCAGTCGTCGGTGGCGGCATAGGCCAGATGCGCGACAAACAGCAGGCTCATGGCGAACAAAAGACGATGTGTCAGCGGCATGCGAAAAGAAATCCCTGTGCAGTAATGAAAACGACGCGCAGATCACTCGGCGCGTCGCGGTGTCCCTGCTGGCAAACGACAGCGCCGTGTTTAGCGTACCGTCGCGCCCGGCTGCGCGCCCTGATCCGCATCGAGCAGGAACAGGTCGCTACCGCCGTCGCCGGCCGACAGAATCATGCCTTCGGACACGCCAAAGCGCATCTTGCGCGCAGCCAGGTTGGCGATAAATACCACGTTACGGCCGATCAGCTTCTCCGGCTCGCCGTAGGCTGCCCGGATGCCCGAAAAAATCTGGCGTGTGCCCAGCGAGCCGGCGTCGAGCTCGAAACGGAGCAGCTTGTCCGAACCGTCGACAAACTCGCAGGCCACAACCTTGCCGATGCGCAGGTCGAGCTTGGCGAAATCGTCGATGCCGATGGTGGTGGTTGCTACGGGCTCGGAGACAGTGTTGGTGCTCATGCTCTTGCTTGAATCCTTCGGTTTCTTTTTGACCGGTTCGGCCGGTGCTTCGGCGCCAAGCGATTCCTTGGATGCCTCGACCATCGCCTCGACCTGTTTCGGGTCGATGCGGCCGAGCAGCGGCTCGAACGGGTTGACGGTGTGGTTATGCAGCTCGGCGCGCGCATCGTCGAACGTGACGATCGGTGCGTCGAGGAATTGCTCGGCGGCGGCGACCGTTGCCGGCAGTATCGGTTTGAGCAGGCCGGCCAGCATGCGGAAAGCGGCCAGCGCGAACGAACACACGTGGTGCAGTTCTTCGCGACGGCTTTCGTCCTTGGCCAGCACCCAGGGCGCCTTGGCCGCGATATGGCCGTTGACGAGGTCGGCCATGGTGACAAAGCGACGCGTGACTTCGGCGAATTCGCCGCTGCGATAAAGCGCGTCGATGTCGCCGTAGTGCATCAGCAGCGTCTGCCACAGTTCGGCTTCTTCGGGGCCGAAGTCGGCGGCCAGGCGGCCGTCGAAAAACTTCTGCACGAAGCCGGCAGTGCGGCTAGCGATGTTGACCCATTTGCCGACCAGGTGCGAATTGACGCGCTCCTCGAAGGCTTTCAGATCGAGGTCGGCATCGACCGGGGTGTCGCCCAGCACGCTGGCGAAGTAGTAGCGCAGGAAATCGGCGTTGAGCCCGGACTCGAGATAAGTGCGCGCCTTGATGAAGGTGCCGCGCGACTTGGACATCTTCGCGCCGTTGACCGACAGGTAGCCGTTGACGTGCAGCGCCGTCGGCGTACGGAAACCCGCACCATGCAACATGGCCGGCCAGAACAGGCCGTGGAAATTGATGATGTCCTTGCCGAGAAAATGATGCAGCTCGGTGTCGCTGTCGGGTGACAGGAAATCGTCGAAACGCAGGCCGGTGCGATTGCACAGGTTCTTGAAACTGGCGAGATAACCGACCGGCGCGTCCAGCCACACATAGAAGAACTTGCCCGGTGCATCGGGAATCGGGAACCCGAAGTAGGGCGCGTCGCGCGAAATGTCCCAGTCTTTCAGGCCGCCGTCGAGCCACTCGCTCAGCTTGGCGGCTACGCCGCTGTTCATCACCGGCGAGCCTCCGGTGAACTTGCCGGCGAACCAGTCGCGCAGCAGCGTTTCAAACTTGCTCAGCTCGAAGAAGTAGTGCTCCGAATCGCGCAGGACCGGCGTGGCGCCCGACATGACCGAATAGGGATTGATCAGGTCGGTGGGCGCGTAGGTCGCGCCGCAGTTCTCGCAGTTGTCGCCATATTGATCGGGCGTGCCGCAATTGGGACAGGTGCCCTTGATGTAGCGGTCCGGCAGAAACATTTCTTTCTGCGGATCGTACAACTGCTGGATCATGCGGCGCGCGATGTAACCGCCATCGCGCAGACGGGTATAGATCAACGACGCCAGCTCGCCGTTCTCCGGCGAGTGCGTGGTGTAGTAGTTGTCGTAGCTGAAATGAAAATCGGCGAAATCCGCTTCGTGGCTGGTGCGGATTTCGGCGATAAAATCCTCGGCTGTTTTCCCGGCCTTTTCGGCGGCCAGCATGATCGGCGTGCCGTGTGCATCGTCCGCGGCGACAAAGATCACCTCGTTACCCATCATTCGCTGTGCGCGGACCCAGATATCGGTCTGGATATAGCCAAGCATGTGGCCCAGATGCAGCGGGCCGTTGGCATAGGGCAGGGCATGGGTGACGAGGAGTCGGCGGGACATATCGAGTCGCTGTGTGGCTAGTTTTTTATTATGGCATGTGGCGCTGCGGCATTTCCCGGCGTCCGTCGCATCGGCGCCGCCATGCCCACAGTGCCACGGCCAGAATGGCGGTTGGCAGCACCACCCAGAACAACTCCGAGCCGATCACGGCCAGGCCGCGCGCGCTGAAAAAACCGGCGCCGATAGGCGAGACTTCGATCGGCCGCCAGGGAAAGAAAAAGCGCTTGTCTTCGAACGGCCAAGCCAGTGCGACACCCAACCCGCCATCGGTCAAGGCGTCGAGCAAGGGGTGCGAAAGCGTCGCCAGGCCGACAAAGCCAAAGGCACGCCAGGGCGATGTGCGCAGCCATCGCGATGAAGCGGCGGCGACAAGCGCCATGGCCAGGGCGAAGACCGTCGAGTGCGTGGCACCGCGATGACCAAAGTCACTGCTGTAGGCGATGCCGAGCCCGAAGCCCACGGTGTCGGCATCGGGCAGCATCGCCGCGATGGCGCCGGCGCCCAGGAGGCGTCGGCTGATCCGACGCGGGCCGGCTGCCGCGCCCAGCAAGAGAGGTACGGCGGCGTGGGTAAAGATGGTCGGCATGTGTACGTTCCTTCGTCGTGAGGTAACGAGCATGCTCATGGCGGGCAAATCGGCAAAGTGTTTGCACGTTTGTGCATGTTTGTGTACATTTACACCTATTCGAGCTGAGGAATACGGAGTCAGCGTGCGAGCCCCCATCGAAGTGGCCCTGGCCGGCCGCGTCCCCCTCAGTGCCGCTCGTCGTGCGACGAGGCTGATCTTTCTGCTTTCCGGTATCGCCATGTCGAGCTGGGCGCCGATGGTTCCGTATGCCAAATCGCGTCTGGGGCTGGACGATGCGCAACTGGGATTGATCCTGCTCGCTTTCGGTGGCGGCTCGATGATCTCGATGCCTTTCATGGGGTGGCTGACCCATCGGCTCGGCAATCGCAAGGTCATCATTGCGTCGGGTCTGGCGCTTTGCGTCGTGCTGCCCGTCCTTGCCTGGGCACCGAGCGCCATGGCGCTGACGGCCGGGCTGCTCTACTTCGGCGTGACGCTCGGCGCGGTGAATGTGGCGATGAATGCGCATGCGGTCGAAGTCGAGCGCCATGACGGCCGCGTTCTCATGTCGGGCTTCCACGGCCTGTTCAGTCTGGGTGGTTTGACGGGTGCTGCCGTGGTCAGTGGCTTGCTCGCGCTCGGTGTGTCCCTGCTGGCGTGCGGTTTCATCATGTCCGCCTTGCTTGCGGCGATCGTATGGACCCAGCGCAACAGTCTGCTCGACGAAGTGCACGAAGAAGGTACGCGTCCGCCGCTGCGCATGCCCGGCGTCATGGCTTTGCTGCTCGGCCTGCTGTGTTTTGCCAGCTTTATGGCGGAAGGTTCGATGCTCGACTGGAGCGCTGTGTTCCTGCGAGATTTCCGCGGCGTCAGCGCCACCGCGGCCGGCATCGGCTATGCGTGCTTTTCGATTGCGATGGCCTCGGGCCGTCTCACTGGCGATCGCATGATCCAGACACTGGGTCCGGTATGGGCGGTACGTGCGGGGGCGGGGCTGGCGGCGCTCGGGTTCACGCTGGTTGCGGCGCTGCCCTGGCCCGCAGTCTCGATGCTGGGCTTTGTATTGATCGGACTGGGGGCGTCCAACATCGTGCCGGTGATGTTCAGTGCCGCAGGGCGCTTACCCGGAACGCCGCCGGCGATCTCCATCGCGGCCGTGACCGTGCTCGGCTATGCCGGCCTGCTTACCGGCCCTGCGTTGATCGGTTTTATCTCTCATGCGAGCAACCTGGCCTGGGCGATGGCATGCCTCGCCGGCGTGCTGGTGGTTGTCGCAGCTTCCGCGAGGATTGTGCGTCGATGAATGCATCTGCTGTTGATACCGTAGTGTTCGATCTGGGCGGCGTGCTGATCGATTGGAATCCGCGCCATCTCTATCGTCAGTTGTTCGACGACGAGGCGGAGATGGAACATTTTCTGACTCACGTCTGCAGCGGTCCTTGGAACGAGCAGCAGGATGCGGGACGCCCCTGGCATGAGGCCGTGGCGACATTGAGCCGCGAGCATCCGCAGCACGCGTCATTGATCGAAGCCTATTGGCATCGCTGGGAAGAAACGCTGGGCGATGCGCTTCACGACACGGTCGCATTGCTGGCCGCCTTGAAACACCGTGGTGTTCGCTTGTATGCGTTGACCAACTGGTCGGGCGAAACCTTCCATGTGGCTCGACGACGTTTCGATTTTCTCAAGTGGTTCGAAGGGATTGTGGTATCGGGCGACGAACGCCTGATCAAGCCGGACCCGGCGATTTTTCAGCGTTTGCTTGAGCGGTACGCGATCGATCCGACACGTGCGCTATATATCGACGATGCCAAGCGCAATGTCGACGCTGCGGAAAACGTGGGCATGCGCGCGTTCTGGTTTCGCGACGCAGCCGCCTTGCGCGAGCATCTGATAGGCCTGCATTTGATCGACCGCGACGAGGTGTCGCATGGCTAAGTCACGCACTGCCGATGGCATGGTTGCCGGCGGGGAAGCGCTGCCGCAGGAGCGCCAACAGTGGATCATGCAGCGCCTGCGCAGCCATGGCCGTGTCGTTGCCGCCGAACTCGCCGCGGAGTTCGAGGTATCGGAAGATTCGATTCGCCGCGATCTGCGTGAACTGGCTGCGCAGGGCTTGTGCAAGCGCGTCTACGGTGGTGCCTTGCCTCTGCCGGCAGGCGGTACGACGCTGAAGCAGCGTCGCAACGAAGATACCGGGCGCAAGCAGGCGTTGGCACGCAAGGCGGTGACGCTGGTACGCCGGGGGCAGATTTTGTTGATCGATGCCGGCAGTACCAATACCGCGATCGCGGCCGCATTGCCGGAGCGTTTCGGTCTGACGGTGGTTACCAACGCGCCGGACATCGCGCAGGTGCTGATGGAACGCGAGGGCTTTGAAATTCTTCTGATCGGTGGCCGTGTCGATCCACACACGGGCGCGACCATGGGCGCGCAAGTGGTGCTGGAAATTCAGCGCGTACGTGCGGATCTGTGTTTCCCCGGCGCCTGCGCGATCGATCCGGAAAGTGGCCTGTGGGCCTTCGATAGCGAAGAGGTGCAGCTCAAGCGCGCGATGATCGAATCCAGCGGAGAAACCGTGGTCGTGGTCACCGACGGCAAACTTGGCACGGTGGCGACGCATCGCGCCGCCGGCGTGAACGATGTGCAGCATCTGGTGGTGGAGCACGATGCCGACGACACGATGGTCGCGGCATTCGCGACGCACGGCGTAACCGTGCATCGCGCGGACGCTTAAATAAAAGCGGCAGTTATTCCTGCCGCTCCCAGATCTGGCTGCGCCCGATCAGCGAGAAACCGATGTAGCCGTGCACGTCGAGCTTGCTGCCGCCATCGGTGGTCTGCAGCTTCACCTTGTAGACCTTGCCGTTCTTCGGGTCGAGGATCTTGCCGCCGTCCCACACGTCGCCATCCTGTTTGACGCCCCACAGGATCACCATGCCTTCGACGGGTTTGTCCTTGCGGTCGCCGTCGCACTCCTTGCAGACCGGATGCGGACCCTCGTCGGACTGCAGCACTTGCAGCACCTTGCCCTGCAACTCGCCATTGACCTCCGAGATCTGCACGATCGACTTGGGCTGATGGGTCTTGTCGTCGATGGTCTTCCAGGTGCCCACGGGGGTGTTGTTGGCGGCGTAGCTGGCACCGGCGGCGAGCAGCAGTCCGGCGGCAATGGCAAAGCGAAGCGGTGCTTTCATGAATGTCCTTTTGAGTCCCGTACCAAGGCGTACGGTCCGAGCCTGCCCAGGGCCGCCGGGAGGGTCAAGCTGCAATGCGCCATGCGCGGCACTGGCATAATGGGTGACCCACCTTTTGATATCGCGACTCATGACTCAGGCCAGTGAAGCCCTGGTCCGCCGCCTGCTTGGCGAGCTGATCGATCCCCATACCGGTAGCCCCGTCGGCGAGGATGTCCGCGCGGTCGGTATCGATGGCGGCCGTGTGTCGGTGGACATCCAGCTCGGTTATCCCGCCATCGGCTCGGCCAAGGCATTGACCGAGCTCGTCAAAACGCATCTGGAGGCCGACCCGGGCATCGAGTCGGCGGCCATTTCGATCGGCAGCCGGATTTACTCGCACAAGGTGCAGGGCACGCTGGCGCCGCTGCCGAACGTGAAGAACATCATCGTGGTCGCCTCGGGCAAGGGCGGTGTGGGCAAGTCCACCGTCTCGGCCAACCTGGCGCTGGCGCTGGTGGCCGAAGGCGCCAAGGTCGGCATCCTCGACGCGGATATCTACGGCCCCAGCCAGCCGCGCATGCTGGGCATCAGCGGCAAGCCCGAATCGCCCGATGGCAAGACGATCATTCCTATGAGCGCGCATGGGGTGCAGGCGATGTCGGTCGGTTTCCTGGTCGACGAGGAAACGCCGATGATCTGGCGCGGCCCGATGGTCACCCAGGCGATGATGCAGTTGCTGAACGACTCGCGCTGGGAGCAGCTCGACTATCTGATCGTCGACTTGCCGCCGGGTACGGGCGACATCCAGCTGACGCTGTCGCAGAAGGTGCCGGTCGCCGGTGCGGTCATTGTCACCACGCCGCAGGACATCGCCCTGCTGGACGCGCGCAAGGCGCTGAAGATGTTCGAAAAGGTCGAGGTGCCGGTATTGGGCGTGGTGGAGAACATGGCCACGCACATCTGCACGAATTGCGGCCATGAGGAACATATTTTCGGTACCGGCGGCGGTGAGCGCATGGCTGAGCAGTACGCGGTGGCCTATCTCGGATCGTTGCCGCTGGACATCCGGATCCGCGAGCAGGCCGACGGCGGCACGCCGACCGTGGCGGCGATTCCCGATTCGGACCTGGCGGCGCGCTATCGCGAGATTGCCCGCAATGCCGCAGGCCGTCTGTCGCGTCAGCCGCGCAACAAATCCCTGGGACTGGGCAAGATCGTGGTGCAGGGCGCGCCGTCGCCGTGACGGGTGGCAGACCGTACCGGGTGCTCTGTCTTTGCGGCAGCCTGCGTGGAGTATCGTCCAACCGTGCGCTGCTGGAGGCAGCTCGCCAGTTGGCGCCGGTCGACATGCTGCTTGACCTGTACGACGGCCTGGCGCAGTTGCCGTTGTTCAACCCGGATGCCGAGATCGAGCCGCTGCCGCCGCCCGTACAGGCGTTGCGGACAGCGGTTGGCACCAGCGATGCCTTGCTGATCGCCTGCCCGGAGTATGCCCACGGCATCCCCGGCGCGTTCAAGAACCTGCTGGACTGGCTGGTCGGGAGTCTCGAATTTCCCGATAAGCCGGTGTTGCAGGTCAATGCCTCCGGTCGCGACTCCCATCACGCACAGGCCGCCTTGCGCGAAGTGCTGGTGACCATGTCGGCACGGATGTTGACCGACGAGCCGCTGGGAGTGCCCTTGCCGGGGGCGGGTTGCGAGGTTGATTTCATCCTGGATGAGCCCGTCCGGCGGGGCGCCGTCCAGGCGATGCTTGCGGTTCTTTCGACCCGGTTGGCCGCCGTAGCTGGCGGATGATCGGCTGTTTCCGCTATTTTTGTTCCTTTGCGCCGGCTTCTCGCGGCGTCATGCCCATTGATGGAGTGCGTGTGAGCATCAAATCCGACAAGTGGATCCGGCGTATGGCCGAGCAGCAGGGCATGATCGAGCCGTTCGAGCCCGGCCAGGTCAAGGTTCGCGACAATCAGCGCCTGGTGTCCTACGGCACGTCGAGCTACGGCTACGACGTACGTTGCGCGCGCGAGTTCAAGATCTTCACCAATATCAATTCCACGATCGTGGATCCGAAGTCGTTCGATCCGACCAGCTTTGTCGATATCGAGGCAGACGTCTGCATTATCCCGCCCAACTCGTTTGCCCTGGCTCGCACGGTGGAATATTTCCGCATTCCGCGCAAAGTGCTGACGATCTGCCTGGGCAAGAGCACGTATGCGCGTTGCGGCATCATCGTCAACGTGACGCCGCTCGAGCCCGAATGGGAAGGGCACGTCACGCTGGAGTTCTCCAACACCACGCCGTTGCCCGCAAAAATTTACGCCAACGAGGGCGTCGCGCAGATGCTGTTTCTGGAGTCGGACGAAGAGTGCGAAACCAGCTACAAGGATCGCGGCGGAAAATATCAGGGGCAGCAGGGCGTTACGCTACCGCGCACCTGAGCTGAACGCGGCCCGTCCGACCCAACGGCGCCGCCGCGCAGCGGCGCTACACTTCTCACGTTCGTTCCAACGCTTACCGCATTGAATGCAGGAGATCCGCATGACTCGTTTTTCCACGCTGCTGACCCGCGCCGCCGGTGCGATCCTGCTGGCCAGCATGCTGGTCCTGGCCGGTTGCCATCGCGGCGACACCAAGGTTTCCACCGATCAGATGAAGGGTCAGTTCGACATGACCATCCAGGCCTACAAGAGCGGCCAGTTCCTGGTCGATGGTGCCGCGCTGTCCGCGCTCGATACCGGTAGCCACTTCGCTTACCTCAAAGACCAGGGCCGCTTGCCCAAGACCGTGCTGCTGACCCGCAGCGACGACTCGAAGATCCGCAAGCAGCATCTGGAATTCATGGCCCGCATGCAGCTCGACTACGGCTTCACGGTGTACTACGACGACAAGGGCACCTTGAAGCGTATGAATGCCGTGGAGACCAAGGCCCGCGATCTCGAGGACTACCATGCACCGGTGCAGTCCAACGATGAAATGAAGGGCAAGGAAGCGAGCAGCCCGGCGACGGGACGTGGTTACTGATTGACCACTCAGGTTGCCTGATGGAAAAAAGCCCGCGGAGTGATTCGCGGGCTTTTTCTTTTCCAGGTGGCGGTCGCGACGGAGGTCGCAAACCGCCTTCAACGCACTCCGTGCGCCAATCGCACGCGCAGGCGCTCGATTCGTTCGCTCAGCGCATCGGCAGCATAAGGCTCGGCCTTGCCGCTACCCCACACCGGTCCAGGCCACGCGGCATCGCCTTCGCGGCGCGCAACGACATGTACATGCAGCTGACGCACGATGTTGCCGAGCGCGCCGATATTGAGTTTGTCGCAAGGCGCGACCGCCTGTAGCGCCTGCGATGCGACATGCACTTCGCGCCATAGCATGGCCTGTGCATCCAGCGACAGGTCGGCGATCTCGCTGAGCTGCGCACGCCGCGGTACCAGCACCAGCCAGGCGAAACGCGCGTCGTTCATCAGCAACACATCGCAAAGGCTCAGCGACTGCACGTGTTGCGTGTCGTTTTTCAATCGGGAGTCCAGCTCGAAAGCATGCATGCTCATGCGGCGAGATGCTTGTCGAAGAAAGCCATCGTGCGTTGCAGTGCCAGCTTGGCGCTGGCTTCGTCGTAGTGGTCACCGACATCGCGATTGAAAGCATGGTCGGCGGGGTAGGTGAACAACGCCATCTGCGGTTGCATCTGGCGATGCTTTTCCACCATCTCCGGCGGAATGCTCTGGTCCTTCTCGCCGAAGTGGAACATCACCGGCGCTTTGGCTGTTTCTCCCAGGAACGGCACATTGCGCGCGCCGTAATAGCTCACCGACGGCAACCCCAAACGTAGCGCGGCAAGGAAAGCCACCGTGCCGCCCCAGCAATAACCGACCGTACCGATCTTGCCTGCCGACGCGATCGCCTCGGCTGCGCTGGCGACATCTTCCAATGCGCGCTCGAGGCCGAGTTCGGCCACCAGTTTCTTGCCTTCGGCCATGCCGACCTGGTCGTAGCCCAGCTCCAACCCGGTTTCGAGGTGGTCGAAGAACGCCGGCGCGATGGCGGTATACCCCAGCGCCGCAAAATGGTCGGCCACGCTGCGGATATGTGCGTTCACGCCAAAGATTTCCTGGATCACCACCAGGCCGCCCCTGGGCTTGCCGGCCGGTTCGGCCAGATAGGCGCCGATGCATTGGGTACGGGTGGTATTGAGGCTGATCTGCTTGCCCATGCGCTGTTCTCCGGGAAGGCTGAGACGGCAAATTCTAGTGGCACAGGGGTGAAGTAGGGATGGATGCACGCGATCCCGTATAATCGCCTGTTCTCCAACGCCTACCCAGCCAGCGGCCATGTCCCAGCCATCGCAGAAAATCGGTTTCGTCAGCCTCGGCTGCCCCAAGGCCTTGGTCGATTCCGAGCGCATCCTCACCCAGCTGAAGGTCGAGGGCTATGAGATCGTGCCCAGTTATGGCGCAGCCGATGCGGTGGTGGTCAACACCTGCGGCTTTATCGATGCGGCGGTGCAGGAGTCGCTCGATGCGATCGGCGAAGCGCTGCATGAAAACGGCAAGGTGATCGTCACCGGTTGCCTGGGCAAGCGTTCGGAGCTGATTCGCGAAGCCTATCCAGACGTGCTGGCGATCACCGGTCCGCAGGACTACGCCAGCGTGATGAGCGCGGTGCATTCGGCGTTGCCGCCCAAGCGCAATCCGCTGCTCGATATCATTCCGGACACGGGCGTCAAGCTGACGCCGAAACACTATGCGTATCTGAAGATTTCCGAAGGCTGCAATCATCGCTGCAGTTTCTGCATCATCCCCTCGATGCGCGGCGACCTGGTGTCGCGGCCGGTCGACGAAGTGCTGCTCGAAGCCGAACGCCTGGTCAAGGGCGGCGTCAAGGAACTGCTGGTGATTTCGCAGGACACCAGCGCCTATGGCGTGGACGTCAAGTATGCCGAGCGCACGTGGCGCGAAAAGCATTACCGCACCCGCATGACCGAGTTGTGCGAAGGCTTGTCGGAGCTGGGTGTGTGGACGCGTCTGCACTACGTCTACCCGTATCCGCACGTCGACGAGGTGATGCCGTTGATGGCCGAGGGCAAGATTCTTCCGTATCTGGATATCCCGTTCCAGCACGCCAGCCCGCGCATCCTCAAGCTGATGAAGCGCCCGGGCAATATCGACAAGACGCTGGAACGCATTCGCAATTGGCGCAAGGCGGTGCCGGATCTGACGATTCGCAGCACCTTTATCGTCGGTTTCCCTGGCGAGACGGATGCCGAGTTCGAAGAGCTGCTCGACTTTCTGCGTGAAGCGGAGCTCGACCGCGTTGGTGCATTTGCCTACTCGCCGGTCGACGGCGCCAAGGCCAACGAGTTGCCGAACCCGGTGTCCGAAGAATTGAAAGAAGATCGCCTGGAGCAGTTCATGGCGGTGCAAGCGGAAATTTCCGCCGCCAAGCTGCAGCGGAAAATCGGCCGCACCATCAAGGTGCTGATCGACGAGGCTGGGGCGAACGGCGCGATTGCTCGCTCGGCCGCCGATGCCCCGGAAATCGACGGTGTCGTGCATATCGCCGACGGCCAGTCGCTGAAGGCCGGTCAGTTTGTCGATGTGGTCGTGCATGATGCCGACGACCACGATCTGCACGCGCGTCTCGCCGGCTGAGTACCCGCGCGTCATGCGCTATCGTGCACCCGCGCGCGATGCAGTCGAAACGGCGGTATTCGCGCAACCGCCGTTGTCGTTCTGGCAGACCTATCTCCCTTGGCTGAAAGACGCTGCGTGGCCATCGGTCGAACAGCTCAATACCGCGTGGCCCGAAGCGGCGCCGGAACGTTTCGCCGCGCAGACACGCGAACTGCTTGACGATGGTCTGCATTACGAGCGGCGTATTGCCGAGCGCGGCCTGATAGCCACGCGCGAGGCTAACTGGCACGATCTCTTCAATGCGCTTATCTGGCTGCGTTATCCGGCGATCAAGCGCGCACTCAATGCGCAACAGGTGACCGAGATCGCCGTGATGGGTGCCAAGCAGCGCTCTCGACCCCAGTGCGCGTTGACGCATTTCGATGAAGCGGGCGTTGTTGTGATGATTCGCGATCCCGCCTTGCTGGCCGACTGGGATGCGCACGACTGGCATGGCCTGTTCTGGCGACAGCGCGATGCATGGAAGGATGGCCGGATCGAGGCCATCGTGTTCGGGCACGCGTTGCTGGAGCACGCGCTTACGCCAGACAAGCTGTTGGTGGGGAAAGCCCTGGTGTTCACCGCTGCATCAGGTCACACGCTGAAGGACGTGGTGGCCGCCTGCGCTGAAGGCATCGCGGCAGGAGAACTGTTGCGTGACCCTCTGGAATTGCGCCCGTTGCCGCTTTCCGGCATCCCCGGCTGGCACTCCGATAACGCAGATGAGGCGTTCCATCGCACGGCTGACTGTTATCAGCCCAAGCGGGAAGGGCGGCACTATCCCCGGCCCGTGCGCGTAAACCTGTCCTAGGACATTGCCACGCCCCGTTCGATAGGGCTATATAGCGGTTACCGAGGCGGGGGCCGTCGGGGGAAACGGGGATTCATGAGCAAGGCGATGTCGTGGCTGCGTCGATCGCGCGTGCTTGTCGGCGCGTATGGTGTGATTTATGCCTGCGTTCTTGCGCTCATGCCATGCCCTGGATTTGCTTTCGATGCGCAGCGCTCGCAAGCCGACCAGGTTGTTCACTTCGGCATTTTGCCGATTGGCAGCGCCGCCGAGTCGCGCAAGCAGTGGCAGCCGCTCCTGGATGACCTAGCGACGCAGCTGGGGCATCCCGTCAGTGCCATTTCAGTCAGCAGCTATGCCGGGCTTTCTTCGGCGATAGGCGATCAGCGCGTCGATATCGCGTTCCTTTCCGGCCGTCTGGCGATCGAGGCCGTGCTCAAGCAACGCATGGGTGTGGTGGCGCAATTCGTGCGTACCGACGGAGCCCGGGGCAATGTTGGCATGCTGGTCGTGCGCAGCGATGGGCCTATACGAAGTGTGGCCGATCTGCTTGCATCACCCGCACGCTGGCGTTACGCACGCGGCGAACCGTTGTCGGTCACCGGTTATGTCGCGCCCGAGGCGGAGGTCTTCGCGCCGCGTGGACTCAACTCCGATACGTTTTTTGCGAGCGTGCATATCGGCAACCATCAAAACAATATGCTCGCCGTGGTCAACAAGGAAGTGGACATCGCAACCACCAACAATCCCGATCTCGATCTATTCGCGCGCAACTTTCCGCGCGAAGCCTCGCAGCTGAAAGTCATCTGGCGATCCACCTCCATTCCTTGCGGCGTGCTGGTCATTCGCGAGGGCCTGCCCGAACCCTTGCGTTCGCAGCTGATTACTTTCATGCGCGAGTACGGCAAAGGCAGCGACGCCGCCGCGGCAAGCGAGCGAGCCAAACTTGCCCTGGTTCCGGACCTGGCCGGGTTCGACGCGGCAGACAGCCGCGTGCTCAAACCCTTCGTCGACATGGAATACACCTTGTTGCGCCTGCAGGCGAAGAACGGACGCTGGGTCAGCGAGCAGGCACGCGATACGCGCCTGCACCAGATAGAAAGCCAGTATCAGCAGACGCTCGCCGCCTTGCAGCCGTGAACCCTCAGGATGCCTGCTGGGTACTGCGGGCATAGGGCCGCGGAAGGATCGGACATCCCCGTTCTTCGGCAACCGCCTGGGTCAGCTCCGCGCCGAGCAGCAGAATCAGCGCGGAGTAGTACACCCAGACCAGCAGCACTACAACACTGCCTGCGGGGCCATACGGGCCGCCGACATTCGAGTGGGCCAGGTAAACCCCGATACCGAACTTGCCAATGGCGAACAGTACGGCCGTGAGGGCGGCACCCAATAGCGCGTCGCGCCACGCAATGATCGCATCCGGTAACACTTTGAAGATCGCGGCGAAAACAAAAGTGAAAATCAGCAGCGAAATGAGCAGGTCCACGCCTTGCCACGCGACAGTGCCGCTATGCACGAAGGCTGCGATCATGGCGCTGGCGCTGAAGGAAATCACCAACAGAAACGCCAGCGAAAGCAGCAGGCCGACCGCGTGCAGACGGGAGCGCAGATACCCCATCACGGCCTTGCCCGGATGGGGGCGCAGGTTCCATACGTGATTGATGGCGCCTTGCAACTGCGCGAACACCGCCGAGGCGCCGATCAGTGTGACGGCCAGTCCGACCAGTCCCGCCCAACTGCCCACGCCCGGCTTTTGCTTGGCGTTTTCGATCACCAGGCTGACCGCATCGGCGGCGCGTGGGCCCACCATGCCGGTCATGTTGTTGATGAGCGAGGTCTGCCATTCGGGCCGTAGCGAGGCGAGTATCCATAGCAGCAGCACCAGCAAGGGCGCGAAAGAAAGTGCGGAATAAAACGCCAGCGCGGCGGCTCGCGTCATCAGTTCGTCGTCACTGAACCCCGAGGCGGTACGGCGAACCACTTTCAGGCCCATCGACCAGGCGGCATGCATGGCAGGCTCCCAGGAACGTTCAACTTACAAAAAATAAACGTACGTCGCGCACCATGCTTGGCGCGGTGCCATAATTTTGTGAAATCCGTGCCGCAGAGGCCCGGAAAGCGCCCCATGTCGACGGTTCGCAGCATGGTTGCTGTTCAAACTTCGGATGCTACGGTACGTTGCCACCAAGGGCGGAATAACGCATCCGCCAATTTCGGGAGATGACACGATGAAGTTTTTTGCAAACGGAGCGCGTTCGCTCCGCTACGGTTTTTCGGCACTGTTGATGGCCGCTGCCATGTTGGCCTCCACGGGTGCATTCGCACAGCAGGGGCCTGCCAATTCCCTGCCGGATGCGGACAAGCAGGCGATCAAGAATTACAACCTCAACGACGACGTGTTCAATCGTCTGCTCGCTGCGACCAAGGAAGCAAAGGCCGAGGGCATTCACCCCCAGTCCGCCCCGAATCCGGCGCAGATTCATAACCTGGACGATCTGACCCAGCAGGCGATGAAGGCCGACAGTCGCATCGAGCCGCTGGTCAAGAAATATGGCTTCACGCCGCGCGAATTCATGCTGGCGAATCTGGCCTTGATGAATGCAGCGATTGCCTCGCAGGCCAAGACCGATCCGGAAGCGGCCAAGTATGTCGACCAGAACAAGGTCAACCAGGCCAATGTGGCGTTCTACGAATCGCATCAGGCGCAGCTCAATGCGTTGATGTCGCCGCCGCAGGGTCAGTAACCACTCAGGCGTTACAGCGCGCCATCCCGATCGGCGAATCCGAATCGGGATGGCGCGACTTCATGGGGCTCCAGTAACCTTTCCTACTGGTCATTCCGGCGAAGGCCGGAATCGATTCCTCAACGCAGATGCTCGCCATGCGCTGCTGACAAGCGATAACTGAGGAATGGGTCCCGGCCTCCGCCGGGATGACGTTGAGAACTGAGGTTTTTCGAGGTTCTCTTCAATATTCCACGCCGATCACGACGAATCGCGTACGCCCGCCGGGCAATTCCGCCTCGAACTCGTCGTCGAGCCTTTTCTTCATCACGGCGCGTGCCATCGGCGAATCCACACTGATCCAGCCAAGCTTGGCATCGGTCTCGTCCGGTCCGACGATGCGGTAGCGCAGCGTTTCGCCGCTGACGGCGTTTTCCAGTTCGATCACGGCGCCGAAGAATACCGCTTCGCGATCGGATGGCGCGCCCTCGGCCACCTTGAGTATCGGGATGCGCTTGCTCAGATAGCGCACGCGGCGGTCGATCTCGCCCAGCTGCTTCTTGCGATAGGTGTACTCGGCATTCTCCGAACGATCGCCTTCGGCCGCGGCCGCGGCCAGTGCCTTGACCACCTCGGGGCGCAGCGTATGCCATAGGTGATCGAGCTCGGCCTTGAGCTTCTCGAAACCATCGCGGGTGATGATCGCGGTGGAACTGGGGGAGGGCGGGCGCCAACGGCTCATGGGAAGTACTGCAGTGCTTTCATCAACGGGAATGCATGCTATCGGGACCACGGCGTAAGCGATAGGCGGCCAGCATCAGCCATGTCGCGATCAGCACGATCAGTAGCTTCTGACTGGCACCTCGCGGGAGCTCGCGCCAGAACGCCTGTACCCACATCGACACGAAGCAGATAGCTGCATAGAGGAAGGCCGGTTTGAACCATCGCCGCCAGCGTGCATCACTGCGCAAACGCCATGCCTGCAGGAGCATCGCGACCGTGGTGCACAAGAACGCGGTCTGCGCCACGACGCCATGGACATAGCCTTCGAATGCGGGTGGGTGTCCCGGTACATCGGTATGCATGGCCGCCGTGGCGGTCAGTGCGATACCGCCGACAACGAACAGCAAGGCCGGCGCCGCGCTACGCGCCGGCACGGATAGCGCGACATAGCCACCGACAGCGAGCAGGATCAGCGAGACCGACATCGCGGCATAGCCGGCTTGTACCAGCCAGCCGTATGGGCCGATCAGATAGAAGCTATTGGGCACCCGCACCCAGTCCAGGTCCGGGCGCAGAAACTGCGCGAGCAGGGACGTAAGCACGAACGTGGCGATACCTGTCAACGCGACCGTTCCCAGGCGCGACACCCTGCCTGCATGCATCGTGGTCCCTTTAGCGTTTGCCGCCGAAAATGCTACCCAACACGCCGCGGACGATCTGCTGACCGATCCGCGTGCCGACGGTGCGGCTGGCGGATTTGGCCATCGCTTCGATCATGCCCTGACGGCGACCGTTGCCGAGCAGGGCATCGCGAATTGCGCCGCCCCAGCCGGCATTTTCGTCGGCACCCGCTGGCGCTTTCTTGACGGCGACCTGCGCTTCATCGGCTTTTTCGCTGGCGCGCTTGGCGAGCATTTCTGCCGCCGACTCGCGATTGATCGGCGTGTCGTATTTGCCGCCGACAGGTGAGCGTTGCCGGATGGTGCTGCGCTCGGCCTCGGTAATGGCGCCGATGCGTGCGGTCGGCGAGGTCACCAGTACTTGTTCGACCGGCGTCGGCACACCGCCTTCGCGCAAGGTCGATGCCAGGGCTTCGCCCACGGCAAGCTGGGTGATCGCCTTGGTGACGTCGATCTTCGGATTGGCAACAAAGGTTTCCGCGGCCGCTTTTACCGCTTTTTGATCGCGCGGCGTAAAGGCGCGCAGCGCGTGCTGCACGCGGTTGCCGAGCTGGCCGAGGATGTTGCCGGGCACGTCATCGGGATTCTGCGAGCAGAAATACACGCCCACACCCTTGGAGCGGATCAGCCGCACAACCTGCTCCACGCGCTGCATCAGCGCAGGCGGCGCGTCGTCGAACAGCAGGTGCGCCTCGTCGAAGAAGAACACCATCTTGGGCTGGTCGAGGTCGCCCACTTCCGGGAGCTGCTCAAACAGTTCCGACAGCAGCCACAGCAGGAAGGTGGAATAAAGACGTGGCTTGAGAATCAGTTGATCGGCCGCGAGCACATTGATCACGCCGCGGCCGCTCATGTCCTGGCGCATCAGGTCGGCGAGCTCGAGTGCGGGCTCGCCAAAGAATTGATCGGCGCCATCCTGTTCCAGCTTCAGCACGGAACGCTGGATGGCCGCGATGCTCTGCGTGCTGATCAGGCCGTAGTTGGTGGAAATGTCCTTGGCGTTCTCCGCGGCGAAGCCGAGCAGGGCGCGCAGGTCGGACAGATCGAGCAGGAGCCAGCCCTGATCGTCGGCGACCTTGAAGATCACCTCGAGCACACCTTCCTGGGTGTCGTTCAATTCCAGCACGCGGCCCAACAGCGTGGGGCCCATCTCGCTGATGGTCGCGCGTACGGGGTGGCCAAGCTTGCCGTAGATATCCCAGAAGATCACCGGATTGGCCTGCGGATGCCAGTCGGTGATGCCGAGCTTGTCGAGCCGGGCCTTGAGCTTGTCGCCGGCAGGGCTGGCCGGCATCGACAGGCCGGCCAGATCGCCCTTCGCGTCGGCCAGAAAACAGGGCACGCCAAGTTTGGAAAAGCCCTCGGCCAGCACCATCAGCGACACCGACTTACCGGTTCCGGTAGCGCCTGCAATCATGCCGTGGCGGTTGCCGTAGCGCGCATCCAGATTGACGCTGGCTTGGTCGTTACGGCCGATCAAAATATCAGTCATGGCATTCCATCCTTACGAAGGCCGCACGATTGTAGTCGTACTGACGAATCGCCGCGTGCGCGAGCGACGACGTCTACGGTTCGTTGAGTCCTGACGAAGCGGCGGGTATGGTGAGCGCTTTGATCGCCTGAAGAAGTCTCCGATGCCGGCAGCCACCGCCCCCCGTTTCTTTCGCATGATGCCGCTCGCCGCGGCGATCACCCTGTTGGCGGCCTGCGCCAGCGGCGGTACGCCCAAGCCCGTACAGGCGCCTGAGCTCAACACGCTTTATGCCCACCTCGATCAGGCCAGCAAGGGCTACGAGACTGCCTTGCAGCAGGCGCGCGAGGGCAATACCGAGGCGTCGGAGAAATCGCTGAACGACGCACTCGACCAGATGAAGGACGTCTCGGCGCATTGCGGCAGCACGCCCGGCTGCGATACGCAGCGCGTGTTTTCGGTGTACGACCGCCTGTTGCGTCTGAAGGACGGCAGCTTCTTCGCCGGTGACGACAACGACACTCTTGGCGACCAGGCACCGGAAGGCGGCATCGACGGCAAGACTGGCGCGGCCAGCCTGCCCGAAGCACAGCGCAGCGTGACCTTGCTGCGCGGCCAGAAGCTGTCCGAGTTGATTGCGATCAACGGCCCGGTCAAGGCAGCGATGGAGATGTGGCTGACCCAATGGCGTCCGCAGCTGATGGATGCATACGTCAACTACCAGTTCATGCGCTATCGCATGTGGCCGCAGTATGAGCGGGCCGATCTGCCCGAGGCTTTGCTGTTCGGCATCATGGCCAAGGAATCGGGCGGCAAGGTGCACGCGGTCTCACGCTCGGGCGCGGCCGGCCCGCTGCAGTTCATGTATGCCACAGGCATGCGTTTCGGCCTGGGCAACCAGGACGGTTTCGATACCCGCTTCGATCCGGCCGAGGCGGCGCGCGCGAACGCCCAGTACATGGACGAGCAGCTCAAGCAGTTCAACAACAATCTGGAAATGACCCTGGCGGCCTACAACGGCGGTGAAGGGCGCATGCGACGCATGGTTGGCGACGACCCGTCGGTCAGCTTCTACGATCCCAAGATCTACAACCAGCTGTCACAGGAAACCCGCGAGTACGTGCCGGCTGTGCTGGCTGCCGCCTGGTTGTTCCTGCACCCGGAAAGCTACAACCTGCGTTTCCCGAAGGTGGACGGTGCCGCGGGCAGCATCGTGCTGAAGCGGCCCGCTTCGCTGACCGAACTCACCGTCTGTCTGGGTTCGGCCGGCGGCATGAACGACGGCTGGTTCCGCACCTTGCGCAACTTGAACCCGCGCCTGGATCCCCAGGTGTCGCAGCCGAGCGGCGTGCGTCTGGAGGTGCCCAAAGTGCTGGAGAAGGCGTACACGGCCCGCTGCGCCGACGGCCCCTGGCCGATCCTGGCCAACGACCTGCACACTGCGGTGATTCCGGTGGTTACGCCGGTTGCATCCTCGCCCAGCGTCTCTCGTCCGTCGACCTCGTCCCGGACGCGTAGCTACACGGTGAAGCGGGGCGACACCTTGTCGAGCATCGCGCGCAAGTTCGACTGCGCGGACGTGGAAGACATCGCGCGTGGCAACGACCTGAAGCACCACCATTTGAAGGTGGGGCAGACGCTCAAAGTACCGATGTGTAAGTAACAGGAAAAGGCCGGCGCGGCCGCCGGCCCGGTAGCCTTATCAGGCAACCGCCGTCGACGTCATCCACTCTTCGGTGGCGTCGGTGCGGCTATGAGCCTCTTTGAGCTCACGCAAGACCCGCATCAGTTGACGGTGCTGCGCCTGCAGGTTCGCATGAGGCGAATCCTTGGTCTCGTGGTAAGCCACCGCGAGCCAGAGGGCGACCCCGCGCATGGAGACTTCGGCATTGTCCGAGCGGGCGCGCGAATAACCGATATCGGTACCCTGGCCCCAGGGCAGGTAACGCTCTTCGGGTGCGGTGCCATACAGATGGGGAAAGTCGTTTCGCGATGCCTGTCCGATCTCACGCAACGCCATGGTGCCCAGACGGCCGCGACTGCGGGCCGGGAGCGCACGAATGCTGCGCTCGATATCTCGAAACTGTCGTCCAAGCTGACGCGCGCGACTCATCGCAATGAAGCGGGTAACGATACGCATGAAGTGTCCTCGCAGTGACCTGTGCGTGAGACCCTCGATCCCCTGTGTCCCCCGGGGCCTCCGAGGGCGGAGCTTAACGGGCTTTGCTGCCCCGGTGCGCCAAAAAGGTCACAAAACGACGAAACGCGTCACTTTTCCGTGAAGGGCACGGCAAGAGGACATCAAGAGCTCAGCTGGCCCAGCCGCTGGCCGACGCGCAGGGCTTGCTGTGACGCCCAGGCATCCAGTCGTACGGCCCCTTCCGGAAACAGCACGATCACCGTCGAACCCATATTGAAGCGTGCCATCTCGGCGAAGCGTTCGAGCGTAATGTTCTGACCTTCAAAGGATTTGCGTCGGATATGCGAGGCGTAGGGCGGGATCACCAGGCCGTCCCATACGGTGGCCACGCTGGATACCAGGATCGCGCCGACCATCACCACCACGAACGGGCCATGCTCGCCCTCGAAATGGCAGACCAGGCGTTCGTTGCGGGCGAACAGGCGCGGGATGGCCTCGACCGCGAAGGGGGCCACGCTGAAGATGCGTCCCGGCACATGCACGGTTTCCTTCAGTCGGCCGGCCAACGGCATGTGCACGCGGTGGTAGTCGCGCGGCGACAGGTAGATGGTGGCAAAGCTGCCATTGCGATACGGCGTTGCCGCGTTCTCGTCGCCGAGCAATTCGGCGGCGGTGTATTCCTGCCCTTTGGCCTGGAAGATCCGTCCGTCGACGATGGCGCCGGACTGGCTGATCTTGCCGTCTGCCGGGGAGAGCACGCTGTGGGCCGAATCGTCGGCCTTGCGTGCGTCCGGGCGCAGCTTGCGGGTGAAGAACGCATTGAAGTGCTGGTAGGCCAGAGGGTCGGGCTGCGCCGCTTCGGCCATCTCGACGTTGTAGCTGCTCACGATCTTGGTGATCAGGAAATTCTTCCAGGGCTTGAATGTCCAGCGGGTCGCCCAGTAGACGATGCGTGACAGGAAGCGGTGGGGGAGGATGTATTGCAGGAGTACGTTGAAGGTCATCCGGCCAGTATAAGGAAGTGGGGTGTTGTTGCGCTCGCTCGCACTGCTTTCGAGTTACCTCACCTCCCTACACGCGTCATCCCCACGCAGGCGGCCACGACTTGCCCCATTCCCCATTCTCGTCATCCCCGCGAAGGCGGGGATCCAGTGACTTCGGTGTTGGGTTGTCGCGAGAGCCTGCATCGCTCTGGCTTAGCGTTCGTGCGAGAAAGTCGCCTGCGGCGTGTTTCGCCGACCTGCCGGCCGCCGAGTTACTTTCTTTGCTTGTCCAAAGAAAGATAACCAAAGAAACGACACCCCTAGTCCGCCGTCCCTCCGCGCCTTCGGCGCTCTAGGACCGTGAGGTTTGGCCGGGCTTTAGGACGGGACATCCGTGTCCCGTCCTAAAGGCATCGACGTCCTGTCGATGCCCCCTTCGGGGCCTTATCGTCCAAACCTCACTCGGCTCCCGAGGGGCCCCGAGAGCTGACTGCTCGCTTCGCATCGCTTGCGAAAGGCAGAGAGCAAGGCGGAGTCTTTTCCGTTCCCCGTTCCCCGTTCCCCGTTCCCCGTTCCCCGTTCCCCGTTCCCCGTTCCCCGTTCCCCCACCCGCTATACTTGCCCACCCTCCATCAACTCCAAGCCCCCGTGACCGCCGAACTCGCCTCCATCATCGACTTCATCCGCTATGGCGCGAGCCGTTTCTCCGCGGCCGGGCTGACCTTTGGGCACAGTCACGACAATCCGATCGACGAGGCGACGCATCTGGTGCTGGCCAGTCTGCATCTGCCGCCGGATATTCCGCCGGCGTATGGCGCGGGCAAGCTCACCGCCGAGGAACGCAAGCGTGTGCTCGACCTGATCGAGCGGCGTGTCAGCGAGCGTCTGCCGGTGGCGTATCTGGTGGGGGAAACCTGGTTTGCGGGGTTGAAGTTCAAGAGCGATCGCCGGGCGTTGGTGCCGCGTTCGCCGATCGCCGAGTTGATCGAGTCGGGATTTCAGCCGTGGCTGGATCATCGCCATGTCGAGCGCGCGCTGGATCTGTGCACGGGGTCGGGCTGCATCGGTATCGCGATGGCCGAATACAACCCCGATTGGCAGGTCGATATCGTCGATATCAGCGACGACGCGTTGTCGCTGGCGCGCGAGAACATCGTGTTTCAGCATGTGGAAAAACGCGTCGAGGCGGTCAAGTCGGATCTGTTCGATGGCCTCAAGGGGCGTCGCTACGATCTGATCGTCTCCAATCCGCCTTACGTCACCGAGGACGAGTACGCCGCGCTGCCGGGCGAGTACAGCCATGAGCCGAAGCTCGGCTTGACCTCGGGCGAGGACGGCCTGGACATCTGCGTGCGCATGCTCGATCAGGCAGCGGACTACCTCAGCGACGACGGCTTGCTGATCGTCGAAGTGGGCGAGAGCGAGCACGCTCTGGCGGCACTGCTGCCCGAGGTGCCGTTCGTGTGGATCGAGTTCAAGGTCGGCGCGATGGGTGTGTTTGCGCTGGAGCGTCGTGACCTGATCGAGCACGCCGACGCGATCCGCGCGGCCGCGCAAGCCAGGGGCGTCTGAGGGATGCAGTTCGATACTTCTCGACTGCGCATCGACGCGCTGCGCGCCGACGATGCCGAGGCTTTTTTTGCCTATCGTGCCGATCCGGCGGTGATGCGCTATCAAGGCTGGTATCCGGCGACATTGGATGCGGCACGGACGTTTATCGATACGCAGGCGCAGTTGACGCCGGGTACGCCGGGCTGGACGCAGCGGGCGATACGCCTGCGGGACGGCACGCTGATCGGCGATCTGGGCGTCCATCTGCCGGAAGATCCGGATGCTACGGCGGAGTTCGGCATCAGCCTGGCACCCGCCCGGCAGGGCCAGGGCTTTGCCATCGAAGCCATGCGGGCGCTGTTCGACTGGCTGTTTGGCGAGCGGGACATGCGGCGCATCGTCGCTTCGGTCGATCCGCGCAATGAAGGCAGCATGGCCTTGCTGGGCCGGCTCGGGATGCGTCAGGAAGCGCATTTCCGCGAGGCTTACCTGCTGCGTGGCGAGTGGGTCGACGATGTGGTTTTTGCGATGCTGGCCCGTGAATGGGCGGCGGCGAGTGGCGATTCGCGCTAAGCTCGGACAGGTTTTTCTTTGGCCGTCCAGCTCTCGTGTCCAGCAACTCTTTCGGCAAGCTCTTTACTGTTACTACCTTCGGCGAAAGTCACGGCCCGGCGATCGGCTGTGTGATCGACGGTTGCCCGCCTGGTCTGGCGCTCGCCCCCGAGATGTTTCGCGGCGATCTCGATCGCCGCGCCACGGGGCGTAGCCGGCATACCTCGCAGCGGCGCGAGGCCGACGATATCGAAATCCTTTCCGGGGTCTACGAGGGCCGCACCACCGGTACGCCGATCGGCCTGCTGATCCGCAATACCGACCAGCGCAGCAAGGACTATGGCGACATCGCCCAGACCTTCCGCCCCGGCCACGCCGATTACACCTACTGGCACAAGTACGGCATCCGCGACCCGCGCGGCGGTGGGCGTTCGTCCGCGCGCGAAACCACCATGCGCGTGGCGGCGGGCGTAGTGGCCAAGGCCTGGTTGGCCGAGCGGGGCATCGTGGTGCGTGGCTACCTGGCGCAGTTGGGCGAGATCGTGCCGGCTGCGTTCGACTGGGCCGCGGTCGAGGACAACCCGTTCTTCTGGCCTGATGCGCAACAGGTGCCGACGCTCGAAAAATACATGGACGCCCTGCGCAAGTCGGGTGATTCGGTCGGTGCACGCGTCAACGTGGTGGCCGAAGGCGTGCCGCCGGGTTGGGGCGAGCCGATCTACGGCAAGCTCGATGGCGATCTCGCCTCCGCCCTGATGTCGATCAATGCGGTCAAGGGCGTCGAAATCGGCGACGGCTTTGCCGCGGTCACCCAGCACGGCAGCGAGCACCGCGATGAAATGACCCCCGACGGTTTCGCTTCCAACCATGCCGGCGGGATTCTCGGCGGTATCAGCACGGGGCAGGCCGTGACCGCGTCGATGGTGCTCAAGCCGACCTCGAGCATCCTGGTGCCGGGTCGCAGCGTGAACCTGGCTGGCGAGCCTGTTGAAGTCGTGACCAAGGGGCGCCACGATCCTTGCGTGGGCATTCGCGCCACGCCGATCGCCGAGGCGATGATGGCGCTGGTGCTGATCGATCACGCCTTGCGCCATCGGGCACAGTGCGGCGACGTGGGCGATATGTCGCCCCGCTTGAGCTGAGCAACACCTCATACAAAAGAAAGCCGGAACGATGAGTACAAAACGCAAGGTCTGGGTGTCGCGCCCGCTGTTTCCCGATGTGTTGGCGCACTTGGCCGAATATGTTGACCTCGAAGCGGAAACCGTCGAAGGCACACGCACCCCGGCACAGCTGAAAGCAAAACTCGCCGATGTCGATGGGGCCATATTGGGCCTGTCCGAGCGCGTCGATGCTGGCGTGCTCGAAGGCAATACGCGCCTGAAGGTGATCGCCAACCTCGGCGTGGGCTTCAATAATTTCGATGTCGAGGCGATGACCGCGGCCGGTGTGCTCGCCAGCAACACGCCCGATGTGCTGAACGAAAGCGTGGCCGACTACGCCTGGGCGTTGATGCTGGCGGCGGCGCGCCGGGTCAGTGCGAGCGAGCGTTGGCTGCGGGCGGGGCATTGGCCCGGCAGCGCCACGCGCTTCGACGACTGGCTGGGCGTCGACGTGCACGGCAAGACGCTGGGTATCCTGGGCATGGGCCGGATCGGGCAGGCGATCGCGCGGCGCGCGTCCGGCTTCGATATGCGCGTGCTCTACCACAACCGCTCTCACCTGCCCGAACAGACCGAGCGCGAATGCCGCGCCAGCTGGGTCGAGAAGGCCCAGCTACTGCGTGAGTCGGATCACCTGATCCTGGTGCTGCCGTTCACCCCGGCCAACCGGCACGCCATCGGTGCGCCCGAGCTGGCCCAGATGAAGCCCTCGGCGGTGCTGGTCAATATCGCGCGTGGCGGTATCGTCGACGACGCGGAGCTTGCCGTGGCCTTGCGCGAGAAGCGGCTGGCTGCCGCGGGCCTGGACGTCTTCGAGGGCGAGCCCTCGGTGCATCCGGGGCTGCTGGATTTGGACAATGTCGTGCTGAGCCCGCATATTGCCAGCGCCAGCGAAGATACGCGCCACGCCATGGCCCGGCTGGCAGCGGACAATGTGCTGGCCGCCCTGGGTCTGGGCGAGTCGGCCGGGCATCCGCCGACCGCGCTTAATCCAGAGGTCATGGCGAACTGGTCAGATTAACGACCCGGAATAGTTGCAAAGCGTGACGACATTCACGCGCAGGCGTGTTGTCGGTTGTTTTACCCGCTATCCCAGCTAGATTTCCGCAGTTGCGGACGTCGGCGTCGTGATGGCGGCCTCCGAACCCCTATCGATAACGGAACATGAGCAAGAAGAGCAGCTACAAGGTGGCGATGGTCGGCGCGACAGGCGCCGTGGGCGAGACGTTGCTGGCGATTCTCGCCGAGCGCGACTTTCCGATCAGCGAACTGGTGCCGTTGGCGAGCGAGCGCTCGGCCGGCGAACGAATCACCTTTGGCGGCAAATCGATCGTGGTGAAAAACCTGGCCGATTACGATTTCGACGGCGTCGATATCGCCTTCTTCTCGGCCGGCGGCTCGGTCAGCCGCGAGCATGCGCCACGCGCCGCCGCGGCCGGCGCGGTGGTGATCGACAACACCTCCGAGTTCCGCTATCAGGACGATATCCCGCTGGTGGTCAGCGAGGTGAACCCGCATGCGATCGCGCAGTACACCACGCGCGGCATCATCGCCAACCCCAATTGCTCGACCATGCAGATGCTGGTCGCGCTGGCGCCGATCCATCGCAGCGTCGGCATCGAGCGCATCAATGTGGCGACCTACCAGTCCGTGTCCGGCGCGGGCCGTTCAGGCATGGAAGAACTCGGCAAGCAGACCGCTGCCTTGCTGGCCTTCCAGGAGGTGGAGACGAGCAAGTTTCCCAAGCAGATCGCCTTCAACGTGATCCCGCAGATCGACGACTTCCAGGACAACGGCTACACCAAGGAAGAAATGAAGATGGTGTGGGAGACGCGCAAGATCCTCGAAGACGAGTCGATCCAGGTGAACCCGACGGCGGTGCGCGTGCCGGTGTTCTATGGACATGCCGAGGCCGTGCATATCGAGACGCGCGACAAGATCACCGCCGAGCAGGCGCGTGCGCTGCTGGAGCAGGCCGAAGGCGTGGTCGTGCAGGACGAGCGCAAGCCCGGCGGCTATCCGACACCGGTCGGCGACGCGGCCGGGCAGGACCCGGTTTTCGTCGGGCGCATCCGCGAGGACATTTCGCATGAGCATGGCCTCAACCTGTGGGTCGTTGCCGACAATGTCCGCAAAGGCGCGGCGCTCAATGCCGTGCAGGTCGCCGAAATTCTGATCCAGGACTACCTGTAATGATCGTTCGCCGTGCCATCGCCCTCTCTATCGGCTGCCTGATCGCCGCTGCGGCGATGGCCGGCGACAACCCGCCGGCCCAGGCGGGCAAGCAAAAAGCCAAGCTCGACCGCCAGCTCGACCAGCAAAGCGCCCAGGTCCAGCAGCTGCAGCAGGACGTGGCCCAGCAAGAGGCCAAAAGCCGTGCCGCGGCCCAGCGCGGACAGCAGCAGGACCAGGCGATCGAGGACCTGCAGCGGCAGTTGAAAGAGGTCCAGGCGACCAAGGGGCAGGGGCACTAAAGTCCCCCGGCAGTGAGAACCGACCGCAGCAATGCGTTGTAAACATTGGCCACAGCTATTGTTGATTGGCTTATATCTAACTAAAGTGGCGCCACATTCGTCATGCCACCGTCTTGGGTGGTTGGCTATAAAAAAGGTCACGGGGCCGTTCGGGGGAACCAAACGATGAATCGTTCGTTGAAGCTGTCGATGTTGCTGGCGCTGGCACTTGGCAGCAGCCAGGCGGCAGCGCTGGAACTGGGACAGATCCAGATCAAGTCTGCACTTGGCCAGCCCCTGGTGGCGGACATTCCGATCAAGCCGGACCATGCCGGTGAGCTCGATCACCTGACCGCCCAATTGGCCTCCGCCGAGGACTTTTCTCGTGCTGGCGTGGTAGCGCCGCAGGTGCTGCTGCAATTTGCCGTCGTGGACGGTAGCGGTGGTCAGAAGCTGATCCGCGTGACCAGCAGCGCGCCGGTCAATGACCCCTACCTGGACATTCTGGTCGAGCTCAATACGGGCAGCAGCAAGAGCGTGCGTGAGTTCGCCGTGCTGCTGGACCCGCCGGCCGGCGCCGTCACCCAGGCTCCGGCGGCCAGTGCGCCCAGCTCTCGCCATGCCGCCGCGCCCACGCGCAGCACGCGTGCCGCGGCTGCCCCGGCCGCAGCTCCCGCACCTGCACCCGCCCAGCCCAAGCATGCAGCCGCCAGCGCCGCCAGTACGGCCGCCGAGGGCGGCAAGGTCACGGTCGAGCGTGGCCAGACCTTGTCCGGTATCGCCAAGCAGTCGCTGACGGGCGGTGTCGATATCAACCAGTTGCTGATGGCCTACAAGCAGGCCAACCCGGATGCGTTCTATCGCGACAATATCAACGCGCTCAAGACCGGCGCGGTGTTGCGCGTGCCGACCAAGGACGAAGCCAATGCCGTAGCCGCTGCCGCTGCCCTGGCCGAGGTTCAGCGCCAGAACAGCGATTGGCGCTCCGGTGCTGCCCGCAACCCGACCAGCGTGGCCGATGCCGGCACGCGCGCAAATGCGACGACCTCGCCGACCAAGAGCGCGAGCGGCGATCGCCTGGCCCTGGTCCCGGCCAAGGACGGAGGTCAGGGTGGCAAGACCAGCAAGGCCGACGTCAGTGCATTGCATCAGGATTTGCAGCGTAGCCAGGAACAGCTCACTTCCCTCGCACAGCAGGGCAACGAGCTCAAGTCGCGCCTGAAAGACCTCGAAGACATCAACAGCAAGAACGAGCGTCTGCTCGCACTGAAGGACAACCAGATCGCCGAGCTGCAGCAAAAGCTCGCCGATGCGCGCAAGGCGGCCGGCATGCCCGCGGCCGCGCCGGTCAAGGCGCCGGTCGAGGAAAACAAGACCATCGTGACGGCCGCTTCGCAGCAGCCTGCCAAGCCGGCCACGACGCCCGCGGCCATCACGCCGCCGGCACCGGCCGCCGCCGCCACGACGCACACGGCGGCCGTGACGCCGGCAGTGAACACGCCGGCCCATGCAGCCACCACGCAACCGGTGGCCAGTCAGCCGGCCGCGCCGGTCAAGCCGGCCGTCAAGCCGACGCCGAAGCCGGTAACGCCGCCTCCGGTCGAAGAAGAGCCTTGGTTCATGCAGACCTGGGCGTGGGCAGCAGGCGCGGGCCTGGTCGTGCTGCTCGCCTTGCTCGCGCTGTTGCGCCGTCGCAAGGCTGCGCCTGCGGTCGCTGCCGTCGGCGGCGGTTCGTCGCTGGCCGATCGCTTCGGCGCGGCGCCGCCGTTTGGCGAAGAAGATATCGATCAGGAAGAGCTGCTCGACCAGTTGGCCGAGCACCCGGACGACATCGGCCTGCACCTGGAGCTGGTGAGCCTGTACTACAGCCGCCGCGACGTGGAGCATTTCGAGGCCGCCGCCGAAGCGATGCACGCGCACATCACCGACTCGCAGCAGCCGGAGTGGCAGGACGTCGTGCACATGGGCGAAGACCTGGTGCCGAACCATCCGCTGTTCGCCAACGGCCACGCCGGCCAGGTGCTGGGCGATGACGAGCGCGCCGCGCTGCACCACTTCGATCTGGACAAGTACGCCTCGGGCAACACGCCGGCCGCACCGGTGATGCCGCCGCCGATTCCGAGCCAGAAGGTGAGCGAGTACCACTTCGACTTCAACCTGACGCCGCACCCGATCGCGCCGCCTGTTGCGCACGAACCGCGTGATATTCCACAGCACGAAACGGCACCGTTGGTCGATACGGCGCAGTCGCATTCGAGCTGGGAATTTGCCGAGGACGATGCCTTGCAGGCGGAGCCGGCGAGCACCGGCCATCATGCGCACGATAACGACGAGCTTTCGCACGACAGTTATCCGTCGCACGAGATCGGCAGCTTCAGCGACGATCCGATCGACACCAAGCTCGATCTGGCGCGTGCCTACCTCGACATGGGCGATCCCGATGGCGCCCGTGCGATGCTCGAAGAAGTGCTGCACGAAGGTACGCAGATGCAGAAGGATACGGCGCAGCGGTTGCTTGACGACCTGCATTGATCTGATGCGTTGAACGCAAAAGGCCGGCTTTAAGCCGGCCTTTTGCTTTTCTGTGAAAGCGACTTCAGGCAAACTCGAATAGCCTCAGTTTTTCCTATCGTCATCCCGGCGAAGGCCGGGATCCAGTGGCTTCGGTTGTCGGTTTTCGCATACGTATTCAGGGCTTTTCGCGAAAACCCCATGATGACGCCACTGGATTCCGGCCTACGCCGGAATGACGGGTAGGAGGTTATTCGAGGCTCCCTTCAGTCGTGACAGGGAGTGCCTCGGTCAATGCTACTCACGGACGCTGCGACGTGCGCAGGCCTTCGGTGTACGCCGGCCTGTTAATCTAGGCACCCTCAAGTTCTCAAGCGTAGTTCCCATGCGTATCGCCCTGGGCGTCGAATACGACGGCACCGACTTCTCCGGCTGGCAGCGCCTGAGCCATGGCGCGACCGTGCAAGGGGCGCTGGAGCGGGCGCTGAGCTTCGTTGCCGCGCATCCGGTCGAAGTCACTTGCGCCGGTCGTACCGACGCAGGCGTGCACGGCCGTTGCCAGGTAGTGCATTTCGACACCGAGGTGACGCGCGACCCGCGCGGCTGGGTGCTTGGCGCGTGTTCGAACCTGCCGTCCACCGTCGCTGTGCTGTGGGCGCAGGTCGTGCCGGACGATTTTCATGCACGCTTTTCCGCACGCAGCCGTCGCTATCGTTATCGCATCCTCAATCGCCCGGTGCGTGCCGCACTCGATGCGCGCTATGTCACCTGGGAGCGGCACCCGCTCGATGCGCAACGGATGCATCAGGCAGCGCAGGCGTTGATTGGCGAGCACGACTTCACGGCTTTTCGCGCAGTGTCCTGCCAGGCTGCACATGCGCGCCGCGAATTGATCTCGGTCGGCCTGCATAGGGACGGCGAGCAGGTGATCATGGATATCGAGGCCAACGCGTTCCTGCATCACATGGTGCGCAATATCGTCGGTTCGTTGTTACCGATCGGACGTGGCGAGCAGCCGGTCGAATGGATGGCCGAGCTGCTGGCCGGGCGCGATCGCGAAGTGGCCGGTCCCACGGCGCCATCGTCGGGATTGACCTTTTTAGGCCCGCGCTACGAAGCGCATTGGGCATTGCCCAAGGAGGTAAGTCAGTCATGAGGACTCGAATCAAATGCTGTGGCATGACCCGGCCTGAAGACGCGTTGCTCGCGGCCAGGCTTGGAGCCGATGCGATAGGTGTGGTCTTTACCGCGCGCAGCAAGCGCCGGGTCACGCTCGGGCAGGCGCAGGCGATTCGCGAAGTGCTGCCCCCGTTCGTGCACGTGGTGGCGCTATTCATGGACGACAACGCCGCGGACGTCGACGCAGTCAACGACAGCCTGCGACCGGACTACCTGCAGTTCCACGGCAGCGAAACGGAAGCCTGGTGTGCCCAGTTCGGACGACCCTATCTCAAGGCGATCGCCATGGGCGGCGCCACTGGCGTACCCGAAAGCCTCGGTGACTATCCGCGCGCGGCAGCCTTGCTGCTCGACGGGCATGGCCTGGGCGAGGCCGGCGGCAGCGGCAAGACCTTCGACTGGTCGTCGATGCCGCGCAATCTCACACAGCCCCTGATACTCGCCGGCGGCCTGACGCCGGGCAATGTCGCCGAAGCCGTGCGTATTGCGCGACCGTGGGCGGTGGATGTGTCCAGCGGCGTCGAATCGGCGCCCGGGATCAAGGACGCGCATAAGCTTGAAAGCTTTATCCAGGCCGTACGCAACGCGGATGGCTGAGCCATCGCGGGCACGCTAGCATGCGTGCTCGTGCCGCTGCGTAGCCCAGGTAGCCCATGCCCTCAGCGATGGAAGAGTTCCGCTTCACCGGCCAGGACGATGCGCTGGACCGTATCGTCGCGCGCGAACGTCCGCTGGTCATTCGTGGCCTGGTGAAGGATTGGCCGATTGTCGCGGCGGCTGCGCAGTCGGACGTCGCCTTTGCCAGGATGCTGGCCGGTTTCGACAACGGCACGCCGGTCGATGCCCTGGTCATGCCGGCCAGTGAAGAGGGCGCCATCGGTTACAGCGCCGACGGTGCCGGCTTCAATTTCGAGCACCATCGCGCTTCCGTATCGCAGGGCTTGAACAAGCTGCTGACATTGGACGACCACGATGCGCCCGGTGTGGCGATGCAGAGCGCCCCCATTGCCGGCTGCCTGCCGGGGTTTCTCGATCAGCACGCCGTGCCTTTCCTGGGTGAGCAGATCAAGCCTCGCATCTGGATCGGCAATCGCGTGACCACGCCGGCGCATTTCGACGAGTATCACAACATCGCCTGCGTCGTATGCGGCGTACGGCGTTTCACGCTGTTCGCGCCGGAGCAGATCGGCAATCTCTATATCGGCCCGCTCGACTACGCGCCCACCGGTGCGGCCATCAGCATGGCGCGACTGGATCGTCCCGACGATCCGCGTTATCCGCGACTCAAGCTGGCGCTTCAGAACGCTGTCGTCGCCGATCTCGAGCCGGGTGACGCGATCTATATCCCGCCGATATGGTGGCACCACGTGGCGTCGCTGAAAAAGCTCAACGCGCTGGTCAATTACTGGTGGAAGCGCGAGAGTGGCAACGGGCTGGTTCCGCAGACGCGTCTGGGCGGCCTGCTGCACGCGATCCTGTTGTACAAGTCGCTGCCACCGAGCGAGCGCGAAGCATGGCGCGTGCTGTTCGATCACTATGTCTTCGGCGACGAAGATCCTGCCGGGCATATCCCGCAAGCGCGCCGTGGCGCGCTGGGTGACCTGGATGCCGATCAGTCGGCCAAGTTGCTCGAAACCATTCGCCGTTATTTGTGAGTTTCCAGCTCGCGCCGCAACCAGGCGACAAGCGCCGCGCTGCGCGCATCGCTCGCGCGTTGCGGTAACGCCAGGATCCAACGGGCGGATGTTTGCGCGAATCCCCACGGAGCAACGAGGCGGCCGGCGGCAAGATCGTCGGCGACCAGCGGCTCGGGCGCGATCGCCACGCCCAGTCCGGCAATCGCCGCTTCAAGCAGGTAGTAAAGGTGCTCGAAGCCCGCGCCAAAATGCAGCCGCTCTACCGCCAGTCCGGCATTGCCTGCCCATTCGGGCCAGGCCTGCGGCCGCGAAGCGGTATGCAGCAAGGGTTCGTTCTGCAGACATGCGGCAGGCTGATCTTTCAGCGCGGCATAGCCGGCATAGCGCGGACTCAGTACCGGGCCGATACGCTCGGGCGCCAGCTCATGGATGCGCCAGCCGGGCGGGAACGGTGCGCCGGCAAGCATCAATGCAGCATCGAGGCCGGCAAGCGTCGGCGAAAACGGCTCTTCCTGGGCGGACAGGTGCAGCGTGAAGCCGGGCAGGTCGCGGCCCAGGCGATCCAGTCGTGGGATCACCCAGCGCGCCAGCAGGCTGCTGGGGCAACCGAGTACAAAGGGCCGTGCATCGTCCTGCCGCAGTGCCGCCCAGTCCTCGCGCAGCTGCCCGAATACGGCGACGGCACTGTCGCGCAATTGCTGACCCGCCGCGGTCAAGGCGATCCCGCGGCCCTGGCGCACCAGCAAGGGCCTGCCGAGCGCTTCTTCCAGTGCGTGCAACTGCCGGCTGACCGCGCCGTGGGTCACGTGCAGTTCCTGTGCGGCCCGGCTTACGCTCTCCAGCCGGGCCGTCGCCTCGAAGGCACGCAGCGCGTTCAGCGGGGGCAGGTTGCGATCGGTCATTGGTGAGTTTTTCTGACAGATTGCGGAGATCTTATCGCTTTTCATCGAGCTGGGATAAGCATCTAATATGCAGATCGATGTAGTTAACGACAGTTTTTTGCACAGGAAAGGCCGATGCCCAAGATCGAAGATTTCCATCACTGGCCCGACGAACACGGCCGTTTCGGCGATTTTGGCGGGCAGTACGTCGCCGAGACGCTGATGGCGCCGCTGGCCGAGTTGACCGAGGCCTATCTGCGCTTGCGCGACGACCCGGAATTCATTGCCGAGCTCGACCGCGACCTGAAGCACTACGTTGGCCGACCCAGCCCGATCTATCACGCCGAGCGTTTGTCCAGTCACGTCGGCGGCGCGCGCATCCTGCTCAAGCGCGAAGACCTCAATCATACCGGCGCGCACAAGATCAACAACACCGTCGGCCAGGCCCTGGTCGCCAAGCGCATGGGCAAGCCGCGCATCATCGCCGAGACCGGCGCGGGGCAGCATGGTGTGGCCAGCGCGACGGTGGCGGCGCGGCTGGGTTTGAAATGCGTGGTCTACATGGGCGCCGTGGATATCGAGCGACAGAAGATCAACGTCTATCGCATGAAGCTGCTGGGCGCCGAAGTGGTGCCAGTGACTTCAGGCTCTAAGACGCTCAAGGATGCACTGAACGAAGCCATGCGCGACTGGGTGACGAATGTTGCCGATACCTTCTACATCATCGGCACGGTGGCGGGGCCGCATCCGTATCCGCTGATGGTGCGTGATTTCAACGCCATCGTCGGGCGTGAAGCGCGTGCGCAGATGCTCGAACAATACGGGCGCTTGCCTGACGTACTCACTGCCTGCGTCGGCGGCGGCTCGAATGCGATCGGTCTGTTCCACGCGTTCTTGAACGATAAGGACGTGCGTATCGTCGGTGCCGAAGCGGCGGGCGAGGGCATTGCCAGCGGTCATCACGCGGCATCGCTGGCCGCGGGCCGTCCCGGTGTGCTGCACGGCAATCGCACCTATGTGCTGTGCGACGACGACGGTCAGATCATCGAGACGCATTCGGTGTCCGCCGGCCTGGATTATCCGGGCGTCGGGCCCGAGCACGCTTTTCTGAAAGATGCCGGTCGTGCGGAGTATGTCGGCGTCACCGACGACGAAGCCTTGGAGGCCTTCCATCTGCTGGCGCGCACCGAAGGTATCCTGGCTGCACTCGAATCCAGTCATGCCGTAGCGCAGGCGATCAAGCTGGCGCGCGGCATGAGCAAGGACCAGATCGTGCTGTGCAATTTGTCCGGCCGTGGCGACAAGGACGTGCACACGATTGCTGCGCGTGAAGGAGTTGAGGTATGAGCCGTATCGACCGCCGCTTTGCCGCGCTCAAGCAAGCCGGCCGCACCGGGCTGATTCCCTTCGTCACGGCGGGCGATCCGTCGCCCGAGCACGCCGTCGCGTTGATGCATGCGCTGGTCGAAGCCGGTGCCGACGTGATCGAGCTGGGCGTACCGTTTTCCGACCCGATGGCCGATGGCCCGGTGATCCAGCATGCCAGCGAGCGGGCCATCGCCAAGGGCGTAGGGCTGGCGCAGGTGCTTGGCTGGGTCAGCGAATTCCGCCAGCGCGATGCCGATACGCCGATCGTGTTGATGGGGTATCTGAACCCGGTCGAGATTCACGGCTACGGGCGTTTTGCCGCCGAAGCCACGGCCGCCGGTGTCGACGGCGTGCTGCTGGTGGATTGCCCGCTGGAAGAGTCCGCTGTGCTCCAGCCCTTGCGCGACGCCGGCTTGCAGCAGATCCTGCTGGCCGCACCGACCACCGCACCCGCGCGTATGGCGCAGCTATGCGGGGCCGCGGAGGGTTTCCTGTATTATGTCTCGTTTGCCGGCATCACCGGCGCGGGCCATTTGAGCACCCGCGATATCGCTGCCCGCGTGGCCGATATCCGGAGCCGCGCCAAGACGCCGGTGGCGGTAGGCTTTGGCGTGCGCGATGCGCAAAGCGCCAAGGAGATCGCTAGCTTTGCCGATGCGGTGGTGATCGGCAGTGCGTTGGTCGACCGGCTCTCAGGGGCGGCGACGGCTCACGAGGTCGCCACGCGAGCGCGGGAGTTCCTGCACCCGATCCGCACGGCGCTGGATGCACACTGAAACGACTTCCGGGTCGTTTCGGCCCGGGAACGTTTGAGGTGTTGCGATGAACTGGCTGCAAAAAATCATGACTCCGCGCGAGCGCGCGCAGAACTCCGCCGCTGGCAAGGGCAAGGTGCCCGAAGGCGTGTGGGAGAAATGCGGCGGTTGTGGTGCGGTGCTGTATCGGCCGGAGCTGGAACGTAACCTGATGGTCTGCCCCAAGTGCGGGCATCACCATGCCATCGAGGCGCGTGCGCGCCTTAATGCCTTTCTCGATGAAGGCAGTGCGCAGGAGTTGTGGGCCAGCATGGAGCCCACCGATCCGCTGAAATTCCGCGACTCGAAAAAATACCGCGACCGTATTGTCGCCGCGCAGAAGTCCACCGGCGAGAAAGACGCGCTGCTTGCGATGAGCGGCAAGCTCAAGGGCCGGCCGCTGATGGCGGTGGCGTTCGAGTTCAACTACATGGGCGGTTCGATGGGCTCGGTCGTGGGCGAGAAATTCACTCGTGCCGCCGAACGTGCGCTTGCCGATCGCAGTGCGTTGGTGTGCTTCTCCGCCACCGGCGGTGCACGCATGCAGGAAGCGTTGTTCTCGCTGATGCAGATGGCCAAGACCTCTGCGGCGCTCGCGCGCATGCGCGATGCCGGTGTGCCCTATATCAGCGTGCTGACGCATCCGACCACCGGTGGCGTTTCGGCCAGCCTGGGCATGTTGGGCGATCTCAACGTGGCCGAACCGAAGGCGCTGATCGGCTTTGCCGGCCCGCGTGTGATCGAGCAGACCGTCCGCGAAACGCTGCCCGAAGGCTTTCAGCGTTCGGAGTTCCTGGTCGAGCACGGTGCCATCGACATGATCGTTGATCGTCGCGAAATGCGTGACAAGCTGGCCGATGTGCTGGGCTTGTTGATGAAGGCGCCGCGCGCTGCCTGATCGACCACATCATCGTGGTGGTATCGACGCCTTCGCCGTTCGCGGCGAGGGCGTTTTCATAGGCGCAGTTGTCCACAGGTGCTGTGGATGTCGTGGGCGTAAGCCTGTGGACAAACGCAATTCGTGGCTTTGCCAACAACGACTTGCTACACGCTGATCACTGCGTGAGCACCACAGGTCATTTGTAGGAGCGCCTTCAGTCGCGACCGACACCTCGCATGTCGTGACTGAGTGGAATCCCAAATGACCTCGATTTTTCCTATCGTCATCCCGGCCTTCGCCGGGATGACGAGTAGGTGGGTTTTTCGAGACTCCCCGAAGTCGTTGCAAGTTGTCCACAGCATGTGTGGATGATGCTTGGGTAAGCCTGTGGACAAGCACGATTCATGGCTTTACCAACAACGACTTGCTACACGCTGATCACTGCGTGAGCACATCGCGCTACGCGCAGCAGCGATTTGTCCACAGCGTTTGTGGATGTCACACGGGTAAACCTGTGGAAAAGTGGTCTATCTCGTTGACGTCGCTCGCAACACCGACGCGCTGCGCAAACTTTGCACAGCGCGCGAATTACATCAGCGAGGAGACATACAACGACAAGCTGCCCAGGCCGCTGCCGATCGCGATGGCGGCCAGCACGTCGCTCGGATAATGCAGGCCGAGAATCACGCGCGATGCGGCGACCAGCACCGTAAAGCTCAGCAGCAACGGCGCAAGCACCGGATACCAGGCGAGCGCGACGACGGTGAACGCGACGGCTTGCAGCGTGTGGCCGGAGGGAAAGCTGAACTCATCGAGCGGCGGCACGTGGGCAATGACGCCCGGGCAATTGCGGAAGGGGCGCGGGCGCCGGGTCCAGCGTTTCAGCAAGCGATACAGCATCAACGCGGTCAGCCCGGTCGCGGCCATCTGCAAGGCGGCGAGTCGGCCATGACGGCCGTCGACCAGGGCGAGCAGCAACATCAGCGAATACCAGAACACCCCATCGCCCAGGCGGCTGATGATGCCGAAGAACACGCCGACGGCCCGGCGGGCACCCCAGTGATTCGCGGCGACGCAAAGCCGCCGGTCGATGGCGAACCGCGGTAGTGCGTCAGACGGCGGCAGCGGCGTGGTGCTCATGAGCGTTCTCCTCACCGAGTCGGCGCAGCAATGTTTCGAATTCGCGGATGACTGCTTCCGGAGAAAGATTGATCACGCTTTCGCGTGCGGTCTTGCCAAGCATGTGCAACTGTTGCGACTGAGCGGCCAGCGTGGCTGCTGCTTCGATAAAGGCGGTTTCGTCGCCGCTGGCGATGCAGTGACCGTTGACACCGCTGAACAGGTGCTCGCGGGCGGCACCCTCTTCATAGGCCACCACCGGCAGGCCGGCGGAAAGCGCTTCGAGAATCACGTTGCCGAAGGTTTCGCTGAGCGAGGGGAAGACGAACATGTCAGCGCTGGCGTAATGCCGCGCCAGGGCTTCGCCGCGCAGCATGCCGGCAAAAATAAAGTCGGGATGATTGCGCTGCAGGGCTTCGCGCGCCGGACCGTCGCCGACCCACACGTAGCGCGCTTGCGGCACACGCTGCTGGATCGCGCGGAAGCTGCGCACGGCGAGATCCAGGTTCTTTTCAGCGGCGATACGTCCGACGTACAGCACCACTGGTGTTGTTTCGTCGACCTCCCAGCTGGCCCGCAGGGAAGCATCGCGATACTCAGGATTGAACATCTGCGTGTCGACCGCGCGGCGCAGCAAGCGCGCGGTCGATACGCCCAGCGCAGTCAGCTCGTTGGCGAGTGCGTCGGTCGGCACGAGGGTGGCCGATGCGCGATTGTGGAAGTTGCGCAGGTAGTTGCGCACCATCGGCGTGAGGAAGCCGACGCCGTAGTGATCGGCATAGGTGTCGAAGCGGGTATGAAAGCCGGTGGCGACGGGAATGCCCATGCTCTTGGCGGCGCGTACGGCCGACCAGCCAAGCGGGCCTTCGGTGGCCACATAGATCGCGTCCGGACGCTGTCGACTCCAGCGCTGGCGAAGATGTCGGCCGGCTGGTAGCCCAAAACGCAGGCCCGGGTAGCGTGGCAGGGCCGCGCCGCGGACTTCCAGCGTATCGATGCCGGGTTCGTCGTCGAAAGACGTCGACTGGCGGGGACGAATCAGGTCGACGCTGTGTCCGTGCGCGGCAAGGCCGGCAGCGAGACTATGCACGGTCAGTGCAACGCCGTTGATTTCGGGTGGATAAGTCTCGCTGACAATGCCGATGCGCATAGTGAGTTTCGGTCGCTGGCCCGGCGTAGATTCGTCGCAGGGCATTGCGCAGGCATGGCGTCCCGGTTACATAGCGGTGACGGCTGTCACGGCAGTTACAAATAAGCGGGCGTATAGGCCGGTTTTGCCATGGCAGGGTCATTACACTCCATAGCGTCTCCCCCCAACATCATCTGGAGTCCCTCGATGAAACGCATCCTGCTTGCCCTGGCGCTGACCACGCTTACCGCGACGACCTTTGCCGCTGATGCTCCTGGCCTTCCGGTCACCAAAGCGCCGGCCGGTGCAGAGGTCTATATTGTCTCGCCCAAGGACGGTGCCACCGTCGGCCAGTCGGTGACCGTCGTCTTTGGCCTCAAGGGCATGGGCGTGGCACCCGCGGGCGTCAAGAAGGAAGGGACCGGCCATCACCACCTGCTGGTCGACGTGAAGGAGCTGCCGACCGCCGGCCAGCCGATTCCCAAAGACGACACGCACCTGCACTTCGGCAACGGCCAGACCGAAACCACGATCAAGCTGGCGCCCGGCACGCATACGCTGCAGCTGGAGCTGGCCGACGAGAACCATATCCCGTTTGACCCGGCGATCGTTTCGAAGAAGATCACGGTGCATGTGAAGTAACGTTGCGGTCTTCTGTGGGAGAGGTCTTGGCGAGCACCCGGCCCCCTCACCCCAACCCTCTCCCCCGGCGAAGCCAGGGGAGAGGGGGCTGATTGAGGACGCCTCTGCGTTTCTTCACTTGCGAAACCTGCTCCCTCTCCCCTGGCTTCGTGTATGGACCGGAGACATAGGTAACAGGTGTTCGGGGACATGGGTTACACCTCGCCGAGGTCGAAGCGAGGTGTCCCATGCCCTGGAACGCGAG